>NZ_CP072014.1:2503736-3129670 GCF_017603825.1 Arthrobacter crystallopoietes | reverse complement strand
GCAAGGCAGATCCAGCCAGTACCAGCACGTAGGAACGCAGAATCGGCGCCAACACCATGAGTGCGGCGCCCAGAAAAGCCAGCAGCAGGCCGCAGATCAGCGCCTGTCGCCGGCCTCTCCGTGCCGCCAGGCTGGCCAGCGGCAGGGCGACCAGTGCACCGGCCAGGGACAGGGCCATGGTGGATGTACCGGCAAGTTCTTCATTTCCGGAAAGCTCCACGGCAAGAAGCGAACCGATCGCCAGCGCGGCACCATTGCCCACGCCGCTGAACAATTGGGCGAGGGCAAGGGTTAAAACAGTACGGCGCTGGATGCGTCCAAGACGTGCTTGGGCATCCAGCGCCGCGTTGACAGGAAAACTCACACTGCGAGCATAACGCCGCTGCGCACCGCGCGCTTCCTGTCGTTCAGCCGGTTACTGTTCGTTGAGCTTGTCTTCCTCGCGCTCCTCGCGGCGGCTGGCTTCCAGATCCGCAGCAAGTTCCGCGTCGAGCTTTGCGGCCTTGGCCGCAGGGCTCAGCAGGCTCGCCACGGTGGCGATGACAATCGTGCCAACGATGACCGCCAGGGAGACGAAGGTCGGGATCTCCGGCGCCCATTCGATGGGCTGGCCGCCGTTGAGGAAGGGCAGTTCATTGACATGCATGGCGTGGAAAATCAGCTTGACGCCAATAAAGACGAGGATAAAGGCCAGGCCGTGCTTGAGGTAGATCAGACGCGTCATGAGACCGCCCAGCAGGAAGTACAGCTGGCGAAGGCCCATCAGCGCAAAGATGTTGGCGGTGAAAACAATGAAGGCACTCTGGGTCAGACCGAAGATTGCCGGGATGGAGTCGACGGCGAAGAGCAGGTCGGTCAGGCCGATCGTCACGAACACGATGAGCATCGGGGTGAAGACCTTTTTCCCGTTCACCACGGTGCGGACCTTGTTGCCGTCGTACTTTTCGCTCATCGGCACCACAGTGCGCAGCTTGGCGATCAGCGGGTTCTCCGCGCCCTCTTCTTCGTCTTCGCCGTCATCCTTGGCCTGCTTGTAGCCGGTCCAGAGCAGGAAGGCGCCGAAGATGTAGAAGATCCAGCTGAAGTTCTCCACCAACTCTGCGCCCAGCAGAATGAAGATGCCGCGCAGAACCAGCGCGATGATGATGCCCACCATCAACACTTCCTGCTGGTACTTACGCGGCACGGAGAAGCGCGCCATGATGATGATGAAGACGAACAGGTTGTCGATGCTGAGGCTATATTCCGTCACCCAGCCGGCCAGGAACTGCCCGCCGAATTCAGGCCCGGTGAAGGCGAACATCATGCCGCCGAAGATCAGGGCAAGCGCCACGTAGAAGGCAACCCAGAGCCCGGCTTCCTTCATGGAGGGCTCATGCGGGCGTTTTACGACATAGAGAAGGTCGAACAACAGAACAAGTCCGAGCACCACAAAGGTGCCGACTTCAAACCAAAGGGGTAATTCGAGCACGAAAAAGGCCTTTCGAGGGTACGAGTGGTTGCCGCAAGTCTCTCCGCCGGCAACCAGAGGCCGGCCGCTGTGCCCGGCCCGGCTACTTCGCCGGGCGTGTTGACGTTCACAGCACTTGGGATACTCCCCTACGCCTCAACGAGTGTACCCGATCGGACGCTCCGGAGTCAGGCGTGACCGGCTGCAAGCATCTGCCGGAGGTCCTTCTTCAGATCCGCCACCTCGTCGCGCAACCGGCCGGCAAGCTCGAACTGCAGCTCGGCTGCCGCCGCGTGCATCTGTGCCGTCATTTGTTCAATCAGCGTTGTCAGGTCCTCCGCTGGAGCAGCTGCCAGGCCATCCTGCCGGATCTTTTCCTTCGGCTTAGCGGCCGAAAATCCTCGCTTGCCCTTGCCGTAATCAAACTCACTCAGCAACTCCGCAGTATTAGCATCCTCGCGGGCCAGCTGGTCGGTAATGTCCGCAATCCTTTTACGCAGCGGCTGCGGGTCCACCCCGTGTTCCTTGTTGTAGGCCTGCTGGATTTCGCGGCGCCGGTTGGTCTCCTCGATGGCGTGCGCCATGGAATCGGTGATCCGGTCCGCATACATGTGCACCTCGCCCGAGACGTTACGGGCCGCGCGGCCGATGGTCTGGATCAGCGACGTACTGCTGCGCAGGAACCCTTCCTTGTCCGCATCGAGGATGCTGACCAGGGAGACTTCGGGCAGGTCCAGTCCTTCACGCAGCAGGTTAATGCCGACCAGTACGTCGAAGATACCCATCCGCAGCTCGCGCAGGAGCTCCACCCGGCGCAGGGTATCGACGTCCGAGTGCAGGTACTGGACTTTGACGCCGTGGTCCATGAGGTATTCGGTCAGGTCCTCGGCCATCCGTTTGGTCAAGGTGGTGACCAGGACCCGTTCGTTCTTCTCCACCCGGGTGTTGATCTCGCCCAGCAAGTCGTCGATCTGGCCCTTGGTCGGCTTAACTACGACTTCCGGGTCGACCAGGCCGGTGGGACGGATGATCTGCTGGACGTACCCGTCGGCTTTGCCCAGCTCGTATTTCCCGGGCGTCGCCGAGAGGTACACGGTCTGGCCTATCCGCTGGAGGAATTCATCCCACTTCAGCGGCCGGTTATCCATCGCCGAGGGCAACCGGAAACCGTGATCCACCAGCGTGCGCTTGCGTGACATATCGCCTTCGTACATGGCGCCGATCTGTGGAACCGTCACGTGGGACTCGTCGATCACCAGCATGAAGTCGTCGGGGAAGTAGTCCAGCAGGCAGTGAGGAGCGGTGCCAGGTCCGCGGCCATCGATGTGGCGGGAGTAGTTTTCAATGCCGTTGCAGAAGCCCATCTGCTGCATCATTTCGAGGTCGTAGGTGGTGCGCATGCGCAGCCGCTGGGCCTCCACGAGCTTGTTCTGGGACTCCAGTACCTGCAGCCGGGCCGCCAGCTCATCCTCGATGTCCTTTACCGCCCGGCTCATACGCTCAGGCCCCGCCACGTAGTGCGAGGCTGGAAAGACATACATCTCGGTTTCCTCGCGGATCACCTCGCCGGTCAGGGGATGCAGCGTATAAATCTTCTCGATTTCGTCCCCGAAAAACTCGATGCGCAGGGCCTGTTCCTCATACATCGGTATGATCTCCACCGTGTCCCCGCGCACCCGGAAGGTGCCCCGGTGGAAGTCCATGTCATTGCGCGCGTACTGCATGGCCACGAATCTGCGCAGCAGCTCATCACGGTTCATTTCCTCGCCCTGGCGAAGGGTCACCATGCCCGCTACATATTCCTCGGGTGTTCCCAGACCGTAGATGCAGGAGACCGTAGCAACGACGACGACGTCACGGCGGGTCAGCAAGGCGTTGGTCGCCGAATGCCTGAGCCGTTCGACCTCCTCGTTCACGGAGGAGTCCTTTTCGATGAACGTGTCCGTCTGCGGCACGTACGCTTCCGGCTGGTAGTAGTCGTAGTAGGAGACGAAGTATTCCACCGCGTTGTTTGGCAGCAGTTCCCGGAACTCGTTCGCCAGCTGGGCTGCCAGCGTCTTGTTCTGGACCATGACGAGCGTGGGCCGCTGGACTTGTTCGATCAGCCACGCCGTCGTGGCGCTCTTGCCTGTGCCCGTGGCACCAAGCAGGACAATGTCCTTCTCCCCTGCCTGGATCCGCTCGGTCAGTTCCTTAATGGCTCCGGGCTGGTCACCTGCCGGCTTGTAATCACTGACTACTTCGAAGGGAGCTACAACTCGGTTGATGTCCTGCGCAAGACTCATGACATTAACGGTAGCCCCAATCGCGGCCAGCGCGTGTCCGCGATTGCTCCCGGCTGAACAGGAACCGGGAACCAGGTTGTTCAACGCCTACCGCTGATCCGGGAAGGAGAATTTGCGAAACTGGTTGGCGTCGGTGTGCTGCCGGTGGATACTGTGAGCTAATAGCGACGCCAATCGAACCGAACAGAAGATGAGGATCTGCAAAGATCACTGATCTGGATGGAGAGACCGTGCCAACAGATGAACGATCCCCTGAGCCGGAGCCGGGTCAGAGGCCCGGCCAGGACGACGCAAACTCCCAGCAGAACGCCCCGTCTGAGCGCGTCGAGAAAAAATACGCGGCTCCGACAACGGATACTCCTGAAGGCAGGAAAACCATCCGGAACGCTATCGGTGCGTCGGCGATGGGCAACGCCACGGAGTGGTTCGACTACGGCATCTATGCCGTAGCGGTGACGTACATCACCGCCAACTTCTTCCCCACCGAAGGCGGCCTTGGCACCGCCCTCGCGCTGGCCACCTTCGCCATCTCATTCCTTGTCCGTCCGTTGGGCGGGCTGGTATGGGGTCCGCTCGGCGACCGGCTTGGCCGCAAGGCCATTCTGGCTCTGACCATTATCTTGATGGCCGGTGCCACTTTCGCCATCGGCCTGCTGCCTAATTATGAAACTATCGGCGTCTGGGCCCCGATCCTGCTGATCCTCCTCCGCATGGTGCAAGGGTTTTCCACCGGCGGCGAATACGGCGGCGCGGCCACCTTCATGGCCGAGTACTCGCCGGATAAGAAGCGCGGTTTCTTCGGCAGCTTCCTGGAATTCGGCACCCTGTTCGGTTTCATCCTCGGCACCGCGCTAGTGCTGTTCTTCCAGATCGTGCTGGGCGAGCAAGCGATGACCGAGTGGGGCTGGCGCCTACCGTTCCTGGTGGCGGGTCCCATGGGCCTGATCGGTCTGTACCTGCGCACCAAGCTCGAAGATACGCCGGTCTTCCGCGATCTTGAGGACCATCATCAGGAAGAGCCGAACGCGAAGACCGAGCTTCGCGATCTGGTCGTGAAATATTGGAAGCCGCTGCTGACCATGGGCGGACTGGTCGTAGCGCTGAATGTCACGAACTACACCCTGCTGAGCTACATGCCCACCTATCTGCAGACGGAGATCAATCTCTCCGCCAACAACGCCCTGACGCTGCTCCTGGTGGGCCAGCTGGCCATGATGGTTGTCATCCCGTTTGCCGGCAGGCTTTCCGACAAGGTCGGCCGAAAGCCAATGTGGTGGGCTTCTCTGCTGGGCCTTTTCGTGGCCGCCATTCCGATGTACCTGATCATGCGGATCAACTTCAGCACGGCCCTGATCGGCTTTGCCGTGCTGGGTCTGCTGTACGTACTTCAACTGGCGACGATTTCCGCGACGTTCCCGGCCATGTTCCCCACCCAGGTCCGGTATGCCGGTTTCGCCATTACCTACAACGTGTCAACGGCGCTCTTCGGCGGCACAGCGCCGCTGGTGAACGATCTGCTGATTCAAGCTACCGGCGACACGCTGGTTCCCGCCTACTACATGATGGCGGCCTGCGTCGTCGGCGCCGTTGCGCTGAAGTTCATCCCGGAAACAGCCGGTTGCTCCATCCGCGGCACGGAAATTCCCAGCGTCGAACGGGACCGCGCAGAAGCGGCCCGCTGACGGACCACGGCTGGGTAGCGCGCGGGGCAGCGCTACCCAGCCGCGCTGTCCGGCTGCCAGTGGACACGGCGCATCCATTCCTGCATCGCTGGTTCCGCTACCTCAGCGAACCAGCGTTCCTTATCTTTCGCGTAGCGGCCGGTTGAGCTGTCCTTTGCATGCAGGTTGGCCAGCCGTTCCTTTTCCGCCAAATACTCGTGCGCCATCTGCGGGTTGTCGCGCAGCCAGTCACGGAAGCCGAGCGCGAACCGCCAGCCAGGGGATCCTGTCACCCGAACATGGACGTTTGCGCTCCGCCCCGGGTCCGCATTGCCATGCAGCCGCTTCTCCCAGTCGGCCGGGTCCGGGTGCGACGGTTTGGGGATGTCCCGCCACAGTCCCGGACGACGAGGGAAGCCAGCCGACGCTAAGCTGCCTGCAACGGCGTCGGCTTCAGCCAACGAACGCACGCTGACCTGCAGATCGATGACATCCTTCGCAGGCAGCCCCGGAACAGCGGTGGAACCGATGTGGTCCACCGCCAGAATCCGTTCATTCGCCGATCTGATGCGGTCCGCCAGCCGCTTCGCCTGCTGCGGCCAGTCCGAACGGGGTTCGGCCAGGACGGGCCCGCCGCTGGATGCGGCCACCCGGGCCGCCGCAAGGTTCGCCGCGAAGGGTTCGAGTCGCTCATCCCAGAGGCGGTCCACCCGCGCAAGAATGGCTTCCTGCGATTCCACGTTTTCCAGTACGACGTCGGCCGCGGCCAGGCGCTTGGCATGCGTCGCCTGCGCTGCAATGCGTGCCCGGGCGTCGGCCTCGGCCATGCCGCGGTCAGAGATCATGCGCCGGATCCGGACTTCCTCGGGTGCATCCACCACAAGAACCAAGTGGAACCGCGACCCCTGCCCGGTTTCCACCAGCAGCGGGATGTCCTGAACGACGATTCGTTCCGGCTCGGCATCTGCAACCAGCTGCGCCGAACGTGCACGGACCAGCGGGTGGATGATGGCGTTGAGCTGTTCGCGTTTCGCATGGTCACCGAAAACAGCAGCGCCGAGCGCCGGACGGTCCAGTCCGCCGTCGTCGGTCAGAATCTCTTTCCCGAACGCCTCCACCACGGCCTGCAAGCCGGGCGTCCCCGGTTCGACTACTTCGCGAGCGAGCACGTCGGCATCGATCAGCAGCGCGCCGCGTTCACGCAGCCGCCGCGCCACTAGGGATTTACCCGCGGCAATGCCGCCTGTCAGACCGACCTTAAGCACAGCATCAGTCTAGCCAGACCGCGTGCAAGCTCCGGCTGTTGCTACGCAGCCGCCGCCGGTGAAATGTTCTGGTTGATGTGAAACAGATTCTGCGGATCGTACTTAGCCTTGATCTGTGCCAACCGGTCATAGTTGTCCAGATAGGACGCACGGATACGCTCCTCGCCCTCGCCCATCATGAAATTGATGTAGGCGCCGCCGGCAGTAGTCGGATGCAGCTCCTCCCAATATGCTTTGGCCCAATCGGTGATGAGCTGTGCGTTGGCCGGATCCGGGTCGACACCGACAATGACCCCTGCCCAACCGCCACCACGGTAGGCGAACGCCGTGGCAGTTTCCGGGATGCGTGCCGCGGCGCCGTCGATCGGGTACAGATGCATGGTCGAATGCCCGGTAGGCAGCGACGCGCCGTACTTTTCGTGGATTCCGATCGCTTCGTCTGAAATCTCGTGAACGAAGTCCGCTTTCCAATACCACTGAAGCCCGGGCGGATAGAGTCCGTCGAACGCTGACTGCAGGACGGTGAACGGCATCTCCTGCAAGCCCACTACCAGCGGCGCGCCGAAATCGCGGACGGGTGCCAGGACGTCGTTCGCCTTGTCATGGCTACCGGTGTAGCACCAGACGATGGCACAAGACTTTCGGCCCCAGAGCTCCTCGGGGAACGGCGGTGCCGGCGGAATGGTGATCAGACCGAGCCAGCCGTTGAGTTCCTCCGGCAGGGACGGCAACAGTTCGCGGTACCACCGCATCACAGCGGCGGTGTCTGCCAGGTCATAGAGCACCGGACCGCCGATGATGGTGCCGTTCTCGCCGATATCGTGGCATCGGAAGGTGAAAGAGGTAACGACGCCGAAGTTGCCGCCGCCGCCGCGCAGGGCCCAGAACAGGTCAGCATAATTGTGCTCGTCCGCAGTGACCAGCCGCCCGTCCGCGAGGACCACGTCCGCACTGAGCAGGTTGTCCACGGTAAGCCCGAAGCGGCGCGACAGATAACCGATGCCGCCGCCGAGCGCCAGTCCGCCCACACCGGTGGAGGCGATGAAACCGGTCGGCGTTGCCATGCCGAAGGCGACGGTGGAATGGTCCACGTCGCTCCAGGTGCAGCCGCCGTCCACCCGGACCCTGTGCCCTGCGGGATCGGGCGTCGTGCTTCGCATGGCACCCAGATCGATCACCAGTGCGTGGTTCCAGACGCCCAGTCCGCCGGCATTGTGCCCGCCACCGCGTACCGCCAGTTCCACTCCATGCACTCGCGCAAAATTCACGCACTGCACCACGTCGGCGGCGTCGGCGACTCTGGCTATGGCCGCCGGACGGCGATCGATCATTGCATTGTAAACGGCGCGGGCACCATCGTAGCCGGCATCATCGGGGGTAATGAGAGCGCCCCGCAATTTTGTCGCCAACTCCGCGTAGGGCGGAGCGACGCTGCCGGCTCGACCGGCCGTTTGAGTCATCGTGTTCATCGGAAATTCTCCTCTTGAGCTGCGCCCCGGAAGCCCGGAACTGCCTTGCACGCTCCAGAGTAGGGACGCCGGCGTTCGTTGAGCGTTCGCCCGGAATCATCACGGAAGCCAACAAACCCGCTCGTGCTCTGCGCCGTGTTTTCACCTGCCTAAATCTTCAGGCAATAGCGTTATGCGTCGAGGCGGCCGAGCAAGGCGGAACTTCCCTGGGCTGTTGCAAGCTCCCGAGCCCGCTGCAGCATTTCTCTTGCCTCGGCCGTTCCTGATAGCTTGGCCCGCTGCCTCAGAACTTCGGGAAGCCACCACATGTCATCGCGCTGCTGCCCTGCTGCGAGTGCCGCATCCAGCACGGACCGGGCGGTCTGCCCGTCGCCTGCGTCGGCGAGATTGCCGGCGAGCAGAGAAAGCCAATACGGCATCCGGGCGAACGCGTCCTGGTTCTGCAGCGCGCGGATGCCCGCGCGGATTTGTGCCGTGCCAGAAGCTCCCCCTCTGACCCAACCCTGCAGAATGCGCGCCCACTGCCCGTAGTAGGCGAAATCGTACCGGTGGCAAATCTCCTGCAACTCGGCAACGAGCGGCGCCATCGAGGTTTTGTCGCCTAGCAATTGGTGGAACACTGCGACGTAGGACAACGCCACGGTAAGCGTATAAGGGTGTTCTAAGCTACGGGCGCGGGCAAGAGCTTTTCGGCACAGTTCCGCCGCTTCATTCTCTTCCCCGGCAAGCCAATGCGCATGCGAGGCCCATCCCATGGCGTGGACCTCCAGTTTGGTTCCCAGAATGAAGGAGTATCCGCCCGGGTCATTTTCGTAACAGTGGGCGAAATGCTCCATGGCCTCCCTGGGCCTGCCAAGGCTGAGTGCAGCCCCGGCCACCGCGAAGTGGGCCTGGCCCAACAGGTCCGGGTCTGCTGCTGCCATCCCCAGCGCTCGGTGTCCGATGCGATACGACTCGGCTGTCCCGCCCTGGACGAATCGTGCGGCGAAGAGACCGATCAGGCCGGCCAGCAGAACCTGCGGATGGTGTAATTGCTGGGCCAATTCGGCAGTGCGCTCGAGGGTGGCCAGCAGCTGTCCGGACGAGTAGCCATACAGTGCGGTTTCCGGAGGAGACATGGACCGCAGAACATCCAGTTCGCGTTCGTCACGGTCTTTTCCCGCAGGCAGCTTGGAGATCAGGTCCAAACATCGCCGGAAAAACTTCAGAGCCTCCGCATTAGCGAAGACGCCGGAGGCGGCGTCGGCCGCCCGCCGGAAGAACTGCAACGCCTTATCGGGCCGGGAACCCAGGCTGTACTGCTCAGCTAGTTGCGGAGCAACAACGTCGAGCCGATCCGAGTACAGCAGTTCCAGACCCTGCGCGAGTCTGCGGTGGAGCAGCCAGCGGCGGGCGGGAGTGACATGTTCATAGGCCACCGCACGCAGCAAGTCGTGGGTGAAATCGTATCCGCCGGCACGGGGACCAAGGATACGCATCCGCCACAATTCATCGACAGCATCAACCAGGGTGGCGTCGTCCTGGTCGCAGGCTTCGCCCAGCAGGTCCAGGGTGATGTCCCGGCCGAAGGCAGCGGTCAACCCGGCTATTTCTCGCGCCGTCGCCGACGACTGGCTCAGTCGTTGCCACAAGATGGAACTGAGCTCCGTTGCCGCGCCTTCCCCCTCCGTCCGGTGCGATTCCGGCAGGATGCGAGCGGCCTCAATAATGTACAGGGGATAGCCACCGGTGGCTGCATGGACCAGGGCAGCTTCTTCGGCGGGCAGCCGGCGCTCGCTGAAAGTGCTTGCGAGCAGGCCTGACGCAGCGGCAGACAACGGTTCCAGGGGCAGTTCGGTGACCAGTCCGGCCGCACGCAGGCCCTGCAAAAATGCACGCACCTGCGGTTCGCCGGCGGCCGCTGAGAAGCGCAACGTGGCGGCCACGAGCAAGCCGCTTTGCCCGGCGGAACCCAACAGGTACGACAGCCAGGAGCACGTCTCGGCATCGGACCACTGCAAATCGTCCAGCACCAGGAGCACGGGCCTGCCGGTTCCTGTTACCGCACGGGCCAAGCCCTCGAAGAACCGGTGCCGCTGCCAGGCATCGACCATGGCCCGGCTGCCGGCCTGCTCCTCGCCTTTAATCGGAGCCGATGCAGGCATGGTCCGGTCCGGGAGCAAACGGGCCACTTCCGCCCGCCAGTAGGCAGGCATAGCCATGAGGGAAGAGCGGAACGCATCGTTGCGCAACCAGGCGGCCACTGGCGCCAGTGGTATCCGCCCGGGTGTGCTGAAACACCTGGTCTGGGCCACAAGTCCGCCGGACGTGCGGGCCAGCGCGGCCAGTTCCTCCGACATACGCGTCTTTCCGACCCCGGGGTCTCCCGAGATGAGGAGCAAACCGACCTTCCCGGCTGCGGCCCCCTGCCACGAAGAGTCGAGAATCCTCAGTTCCCGGTGACGACCAACCAGCGGACTGCGCACAGGGCGGGATGACGCAGTTCCGACCCCGGCCGCGCGGAGCAGTCCGCGGCTGTTAAGCACTCGGTCGAAAAGCCGTTGCGTCACCGGGTCCGGACCTACGCCCAGCTCCTGTTCCAGGAGTGCCTCGCAGCGGTGAAAGGTGTGCATTGCGGCAGCACGGTCTCCGAGCTGTGCCTGTACTTCCATCAATTGCCGGTAACCCCTTTCTTCCAAGGGTTCGAGCCGGATCCGTTGCTCTGCCAGCACCGCGGCGCGCCGCGGCTCCTTCAACTCGTTGCAGGCCTCGACCGACTGGTCGTAGAGCAGTACACACTGTTGCTTCAGCTCCTCCCGCGGCTCCAGAATCCAGTCGGCGTAACAGCCCGGCATCAACGTTCCACGGTATTGGTCCTGCGCCTGCTGGGCGTGGCCCAGGAACGCCGGGTAATTGGCCGCCTGCCAGGCCAGCCGCGCCGCGTTGGTCTCGGCTTTGAAGACCTGCACGTCGGTCCAGCAGCCTGCCGTGTCCTGCCAGCTCAGTGTCCCCCCGCGGCTGCCAAGGCATCCGGCATCTCCGATGATCCCCTTCAGGTTGTGCAACTCCCTGCGCAGATTCGTCAGTGCCTGGCTGCTGGTGGAATCCGGCCAGAACAATCCAGCCAGGACCTGTCTCGGCACCTGCGTTCCGGCATGTAACGCCAGATAGGCCAACAGCTCGACCGGACGGGAGACAGGCACCGAGGAACTGCTGCTGACGTCAATGACCAGCCGCTGCTCCCCCAGAAGATACAGTTCCAGCACAGCTGGAAACCTCCCCGATACTCGCCCCGGCTGCCATTTTCCCACCGGCCAAGGCAGGCAGCAACGGTTGGCACCGGCTGAGAGGACCCTTTGTACACGTCTGCGCGGACACCGTCGCGCTAGGCTGGTTGAGTGCATCCTGCCTCCCAGTCCACAGTAACCAGCTATACGACCGTTGCTGGCGAGCACCGGCACGAAATCGAGATCAAGCGTTCCCGCTTCATTACGGTGCTTCGCCGCGTTGAGACCGAGGAAGCCGCCCGGGACCTTGTCGCTGGCCTGCGCAAGGAGTTCCACGATGCCCGGCACCATTGCTCTGCGTTTGTCCTTGGTCCGGATCGCGATGTACAACGTTCCAATGACGACGGCGAGCCCTCCGGTACTGCCGGCCTCCCGATGCTGGAAGCACTGACCAAACGCGAGACAGCGCCCGGGGTGACAGACCTGAGCGACGTTGCGGCCGTCGTCGTACGCTATTTCGGCGGTATCCTGCTTGGCGCCGGCGGTCTGGTGCGCGCCTACTCGGAGTCGGTGTCGCAGGCCGTGGCTTCCACTCGATTAGTGCCGCGGCTGCGCATGCAGCTGTATGCAGTCGCTGCGGAGCACGCCCAAGCCGGCCGGCTCGAGAACGAACTGCGGGCCGCAGGCGTGACCGTGCTCGGCAGCGACTATGGGGAGGCCGGAGTCGATATCAAAGTGGCCCGTGCGGACGAACCCGAGGTGCTGGCCCGCTTCCATGAGCAGCTTGCTTCGCTCACCGCGGGCGGAGAACCAGCCGTGCCGCGTGGCACCGAGTGGGTGGATCTTGCCTGAACTGGACTTGGCTCGCTTGCGCCGCTGGCCCGACGTGGAGGCGGAGAACCTCTACGCGGCGGATGCGGCGGACCGGCTGCTGCTCGACACGGCGGCCCCAGTGTTGGCCGGGTTGCAGGGCAACGAGATCGCCGTGGTCAACGACCATTACGGGGCGCTGACTCTGTCCCTGGCCGCCGCAGGTTTCACGGGACTGCGGGTCCATCAGGATCCACTCTCTGCCGAACAGGCGTTGGCGAACAATGCCCGCGCGCTTGAACTCGAAGGCTTTACCCACCAGGCCATGGGCCGGGAGCTGTTTACGGGCACCCGGCTGGTGCTGATGCAGCTGCCCAGGTCACTGGACGCCCTTGAAGAAACGGCAGCTTTCATCGCCGTCGGGGCGGCGCCCGACGTGACCGTGCTCGCAGGCGGGCGCGACAAACACATGTCGCCCGCCATGAACCAGGTGCTGGGAACGGCATTCTCGTCGGTGAGCGCCGGGCATGGCCGGCAGAAGGCCCGGGTACTGACGGCGGCCGCGCCCCGCGCCGAGGTCAGCACCCGTTTCCCGCTCCAGGAAGTCTACGACGTCGGGCTGCCGGCCCCGATGCGGATCGTCGCCTTCGGCGCTACCTTCGGCGGCGCCAAGCTCGATGTGGGCACCCGGTTCCTGCTTCCGGCGCTGGCGGGTGCCCGAGCTGCCAGGCGGGCCGTGGATCTGGGCTGCGGCAACGGGACGATAGCCGCGTACCTCGCACTCACGCGCCCGGACCTGGCTGTCCTGGCCACGGACCAGTCCTCGTCCGCCGTCGCCTCGGCCCGGGCAACCGCGGAGGCAAACCGTGTCAGCGCGCGCGTGACCGTCCGGCGGGACGATGCCCTGTCCGCCCTCGCTGACTCCTCCGAGGAACTCATTGTGCTCAATCCTCCGTTCCATATCGGGAACGCCGTGCATGCCGGCATCGCCCTGAAGCTGTTCGCCGACGCCGGCCGGGTGCTCGCTCCCGGTGGCGAGCTGTGGACGGTGTGGAACAGCCATCTCGCATACAAGCAGGCTCTGAACCGGCTGGTCGGGCCGACCCGCGAGGTCGCCCGCAACCCGAAGTTCACCGTAACGGTCAGTACCCGCCGGCCCTAGAGGAGGTGTTCGGCAGACAAAAGAACCCCTGTCCGAGGACAGGGGTTCTTTTGTCTGCTTACCCGTTAGGGCAGGCGGAATTAGTTGCCGGTAAGCTTCTCGCGCAGTGCGGCGAGGGCCTCATCCGAAGCGAGCGTTCCGCCACCGGTGCTGGCGGTCTCCGTCTGAGCGGGCTCAGAGGAGTAGCTGGTTGCAGCGGATTCGCCGGTCTCGGAAGTAGCCTGGGTGTCTTCCTGCAGGTGCTGGGCAACCTGCTTCTTGTGCGATTCCCAACGGGACTGGGCATCAGCGTACTGCTGCTCCCAAGCGGCACGCTGGGTCTCGTAACCCTCAAGCCACTCGTTGGACTCCGGATCGAAGCCCTCCGGGTACTTGTAGTTGCCCTCTTCGTCGTACTCGGCAGCCATACCGTACAGGGCCGGGTCGAACTCGGTACCCTCCGGGTCAACGCCCTCGTTGGCCTGCTTGAGGCTGAGGGAGATGCGGCGGCGCTCGAGGTCGATGTCGATGACCTTGACGAACAGCTCGTCGCCAACGGAGACAACCTGCTCGGCCAGCTCAACGTGGCGGACGGCCAGCTCGGAGATGTGGACCAGACCTTCAATGCCGTCTTCAACGCGGACGAACGCACCGAACGGAACCAGCTTGGTGACCTTACCCGGAACAACCTGCCCAAGGGCGTGGGTGCGGGCGAAGGTCTGCCACGGATCTTCCTGGGTGGCCTTCAGCGACAGGGAGACACGCTCGCGGTCCAGGTCGACTTCCAGAACCTCGACGGTGACTTCCTGGCCAACTTCGACAACCTCGGAGGGGTGGTCGATGTGCTTCCAGGACAGCTCGGAGACGTGAACCAGACCGTCGACGCCGCCCAGGTCCACGAATGCACCGAAGTTGACGATGGAGGAAACGACGCCCGGACGGATCTGGCCCTTTTCCAGCTTGTTGAGGAAGGTGGAGCGGACCTCGGACTGGGTCTGCTCGAGCCATGCACGGCGGGAGAGCACCACGTTGTTGCGGTTCTTGTCCAGCTCGATGATTTTGGCTTCGATCTTCTGGCCGATGTACGGAGCCAGGTCGCGCACACGGCGCATCTCGACGAGGGAGGCGGGCAGGAAGCCGCGCAGGCCGATGTCGAGGATAAGACCACCCTTGACGACCTCGATGACGGTACCGGTGACGACGCCGTCCTCTTCCTTGACCTTCTCGATGTCACCCCAGGCACGCTCGTACTGAGCACGCTTCTTGGAGAGAATGAGGCGGCCTTCCTTGTCTTCCTTTGTCAGGACAAGGGCTTCAACCTGATCGCCTACGGCGACAACTTCGCCGGGATCAACGTCGTGCTTGATGGAAAGCTCGCGGGACGGGATGACACCTTCGGTCTTGTAACCGATGTCGAGCAGAACTTCATCGCGGTCAACCTTGACGACGGTACCTTCGACGAGATCACCGTCATTGAAGTACTTGATGGTGGCGTCGACGGCAGCGAGGAAGTCTTCGGCGGTACCAATGTCGTTGATGGCGACCTGAGGGGTACCGGGCTTCTCGGTGGAGGTGATGGTCATGTAGTAGGGGCTCCGATGTGGATAGATTTCTTAGTTCCGGACGGTTTGACTCCACGTTCGGCACCAGCACAAAATAGCTGCAGCCTTGCGGTTTTTGACCGTCCGGAGGTGGACTTTAATAAAAGGGTAGTGCGTACGCATTACGCGCCCGATAAGTCTAGCCGCTTGGGCCAACTGTGGTCAAAGCGCTACTCAGAAGTGCGTGATGCAGTACGGCTGTGCCCTGGTGGTGAAAATCCGCTCAAGCTTTCCGATGGCGTCCTCCGTTGCACCGGGCAGCCTGCCGGCGGCTGCGAGGGTTCCGGCCCTGACGCCGCCGAGGTAGAGCGAACCCAGCACATCGACGTCAACGCTCAGATCCACCGCGTCGTCCGGTGCCAGTGGATGCACCCGTGCCTTTCCGCCGGCGGCCTCCAGCAAGAACCGCCCTGCAGCCAGCCCGAGCGGATCAACAATCTCCAGCGCGAGGCGGCCCTCACCGTCGTAATGACGCGCTTGGAACGCATGGACCGGATCCAGAATACGTAGCCAGAGCACGTCTTCGGCTGATTTGGCCGCGTATCCCCGGCCGTCCTGCAGCGCCCACGGCAACGGATCCTCCACCGGGGCAAGGGACCAGCTGATGCGCTGCACCAGGTCGATGGAGCCCAGATACCGCCACAGTTCCCGGTAGCTTTCCCCGGTGGCTGCTACCAGATCCACGACCTTCATCGTGTACGGTTCCTTGGACCAACCGGCGAACCGGTAGCTCACGTACCCCTGGGGAGTTCGGCTGCTGTCGTAGTGAACGGCCGCCCGGATCGATTTGTCTGGTTCCGGTTTGTCGTGCCCCCATCGGCCCGAGATTCTCTTCGCATAGGCATACTGCCGGGCCACCGAACCTGGAGTACTCGCGTGGAACCGGGCAAAGATCTCGGGCCCGAGCTGCTGCAGGGAGGCCGGGTCCGCCATCTCGACCGTTCCGGCCGGCGGCGTCCGGAGGCCGAAACGCTCCTGGACGTCCACCTCCACCTCGCGGGTAAAAGTTGCTGCCCCGAAACCAAAGCGCCCGTAGATCGTCGCTTCGGATGCGGTGAGTGCGGCGATGCCCAGACCGGAGCGGGCAGCCTGTTCGAGATCGCTGGTGATCAGGCGGCGTAACAGTCCGCGCCGGCGGTGGGTGGGCCGGACCGTCACGGCGGTGATCTGGTGGGCATCGAGCAGGCGGCCGCCGCCGACATTCATGCTGTTGACCATAGTGGCGTACGTGGCCACCGGGATATCGGGACTCCACACGCCGGGGCGGGGCTCGTCGTCGTAAACTCCCCACAACACGCGGTTGTCCGCAGCGTAGCCCTTCGCATATTCGGCTAGGTGCGCCGCATCGGGAGAACTTTCATGGAAACCTGCGTCGACGGCGTCGAACCAGCCTTGGAAGCGGGACGAGGGAATGCCGCCCTCAGTATCCGCTGGGAACTGTTCAATCCGCAGAGTCGAGGATGCGGTAGCCGCGTTGGTGTCCACGGTCTTCGAGCCTAGTGGGCATTCTCGGCTTCCACCAGATCCTGGGACCGTTGCAGCCGCCCCGCGAGGCAATCAGCGATGGCGCCGGCAGCGATGATGCAGCCCAACATCTCCAGACCTTCCTCCAGGATCAACCCCGCGGAGAAGACGTAATCGGGGCCGTTCTGACGGATCCAGCCGTTGAACGCTTCGACACCCAGTGCGCCCGCACCGTAGCAGCCCAGCCCCACGGCGAGGCGCCGTCCCGTTTCCCGCGGCAACGACCGCCCGGCGAAGAACAGCACAATGGCGCCGGCAATCCCAACGACCGCCCCGAGCACGAGCCAGGGGTAGGTCGGGGTGTCCAACCCTGCGGCGAGGAGCGGCCGGGCGAGCCGCTCGTGCAGCCGGGCTGCTTCGTCGAGGCTCAGGTAGGCGGCCGCCGCCGCAATTACTGTCCAGGAGAAGCGTGTCCTGCCGTCCGCAGCCAGCGCGGAGGTTGCCGCCAGCGCGGTTACCAGGAACAGCAGCGCTGAGTTCCACCAGGTAGGCAGGTTGGCCTCGGCGCCGATGTCCACGAATTCCTTCGCTTCCTCCAGTGGGACCACGTAGTGGAGGGCGAACACGGCTGCGAACAGCGCCATGATCAGGCCTGTAGCCAGCAGAAGTAAGCGGACGGCCGTGCGGGCAGGTGGCTGTTGGCCGAAAAGCAATTGAATTCTCCTGGCATGGCCGGCTTCAACGATCAGCGAAACCCTACCGCCAGTAAATGAGACAAATATGAGAGCCGCAGCCCCTGTCGGGCCGGTGCTGACAGCACCGCTGAAGCCGGCCCAAGCGGCCGGCTTCAGCCATCCGGATCAGTGGCCGGCTTCGTTCCAGTTGCTGCCGACTCCGACCGACACGTCCAACGGAACAGTCAGCTCTGCTGCTGCCGCCATCTGCTCCCGCACCAGCTTCTCCACAATCTGGCGCTCCCCCGGGGCGACCTCGAGCACCAATTCGTCATGCACCTGCAGCAGCATCCTTGACGACAGCTTGTGGGCTCTGAGCCCGGCATCGACACCGAGCATGGCCTTCTTGATGATGTCCGCTGCCGAGCCCTGGATGGGCGCATTCAGGGCGGCGCGTTCCGACATTTCGCGCAACTGGCGGTTGTCGCTGTTCAGGTCCGGCAGGTAGCGGCGGCGGCCTTCAATCGTGGAGGTAAAACCGTCCTTGCGTGCCTGCTCGACGATGCCGCGCAGGTAGTCCCGGACGGCGCCGAACCGCGCGAAGTAGTCCTTCATCAGCGTCCGTGCCTCGTCAACCGAAATCTTCAGCTGTTTGGACAGCCCGAAGGAGCTCAGGCCGTACACGAGGCCGTAGGACATCGCCTTCACCTTGGCGCGCATCTCGCTGGTGACCTCTTCCGGGGCCACGCCAAAGATGTGGGCGCCGACGAACCTGTGCAGGTCCTCGCCCTGGCGGAAGGCCTGGATCAGTCCCTCGTCGCCGGAGAGGTGCGCCATGATGCGCATTTCGATCTGCGAGTAGTCCGCCGTGAGCAGCGTTTCGTAGCCCTCGCCCACGATGAAGACTTCGCGGATGCGGCGGCCTTCTTCGGAACGGACAGGGATGTTCTGCAGGTTCGGGTTGTTCGACGACAGGCGCCCGGTGGCCGCCACCGTCTGCGCGTACGTGGTGTGGATACGGCCGTCCTCCGCCACGGACTTTTTCAGCCCTTCGACCGTCTGCTTGAGTTTGCTGGCATCCCGGTAAGCGAGCAGCTGCACCAGGAACGGATGCTGCGTTTTGGCGATCAGATCGTTCAGCGCGTCCGCGTCCGTGGAATAACCCGTCTTGATCTTCTTCGTCTTGGGCAGTTCCAGCTCGTCAAACAGGACGGTCTGGAGCTGCTTCGGCGAACCGAGATTGATCTCCTTGCCGATGATCCGGAAAGCTTCCGAACTGGCAGCATTGATGGTGGAGCTGAAGCCGTCCAGCAGGCCGTCCAGCTTGTCTACGGCGACGGCGATACCGTCCAGCTCCATCCGGGCAAGCACCCACGACAGCGGCAGGTCCAGCCCGGCCAGCAATTGGTTCGCGCCGCGCTCGATGAGCTGGCCGGCAAAGTGTTCGCTCAGTTCCAGCGAGGCGAATGCTTTTGCGACGGCTGGAGCCGCCACGTCGTCTTCGCCAAGGCTCAGCTCCAGTTGGCCGCCACCGGACGCTGCCGCCGACGCTACCGACAGCTTCAAGTGGTACTGCGCCAGGTCGGCCAGATCATAATTGCGGCGGTCCGGCTGGATCAGGTATGCGGAGATCGCCGTGTCATCAATGACGCCCGCCAGTTCAAGGCCACGGACGGAGAGCAGCTTGTAGGCCGACTTGAAATCGTGGATCACCTTGGGCGCATCCAGATCCTCCAGCCACTCGGCGAGCCGGCGCTCGGCGTCGGCGTCGAGGCCTTCAAAGGCAACGTAAGCGGCAGCAGAGGGACTCACCAAGGCCAGCCCCACGGCGTCGTCCCCTGCGGTGGTTTGCTCGGTGACCAGTTGCACGGCAACCGGGAGCTGGTTGGTGCTGTCCAGCCAGTCATCCAGTTCCTTCTCGCTTGTCAAAACCACGTGCTGCGGTGCGTGGACCTCGGTGTCCTCCTCCTGCTCTTCGCCGCCAAAGGTGTCGATCAGCCGCTTGCGCAGTGTGTTGAACTGGAGGGCATCGAAGAGTTCCTCGATGGCATCCCGGTCCGGCTGCTGCAGAAGCATGGTTTCCAGGTTGACCGGCAGGTCCATGTCCCTGAGCAGGTGGTTGAGCCGGCGGTTGCGCTTGACCTCCTCGACATTGGCCCGGAGCGCTTCACCGACCTTGCCGCCGATGGCATCCAGGTTCTCCAGGATGCCGTCCAGCCCGCCATACTGGTTGATCCATTTAGCGGCCGTCTTTGGACCCACGCCCGGTACGCCGGGGAGATTGTCCGCGGTCTCGCCGACGAGCGCCGCCAGATCCGAGTAGCGGGACGGGGAAACGAAGTACTTGGCCTCCACGGCCGCGGCATCCATGGGCGGGATGTCGCTGATGCCCTTCTTCGGATAGAGCACGGTCACGTTGTCCGTGATGAGCTGGAACGCATCCCGGTCGCCGGAGACCACCAGCACATCCCAGCCGGCCGCTTCGCCCTGGGTGGCAAGGGTGGCGATGATGTCATCGGCCTCGAAGCCGTCCATGGAGATGGTGGGGATCCGCATGGCCTCCATGAGCTTGATGATCAGGTCCACCTGGCCGTGGAATTCCTGCGGAGTCTTGCTCCGGCCGCCCTTGTACTCGCTGTACTCCTGGTCCCGGAACGTCGGGGTGTCAAGGTCGAAGGCCACCGCCACATGCGTCGGCTTGTGCTCGCGGATCATGACCAGCAGCATCGAGGTGAAACCGTACACAGCGTTGGTGTGCTGCCCGGTATCGGTGGAGAATTTGTCCGCCGGCAGGGCGTAGAACGCCCGGAACGCCATGGAATGGCCGTCGATGACCAGCAGCCGCTTTCGTTCCTGGCTGGAATTTTCTTCAAGGGCTGCAGCCGTGGCCGTCAGCGTATCGCCGGCCGGGGACACCGGTTTGTTAGTTTCACTCACAGGTGCCAGCCTAGTTCCCATGAGCGACAATTTCACACCGGAAGCGGTGCCGGCGGCAGCACCGGACTTGACTGACGAGCTGGTTTCCGCAGGGGTGCCAGTGGAGCTGCGTCCGTGGCTGCGGCATATGGGCGTTGGTGCCTTGGTAGTGAAAATGGGGATCGTTTTTTCGCACATGAGCGCCGAGCGGATGGTGGCCACCATGCCGGTCGAGGGCAATACGCAGGTGGCCGGGATTCTGCACGGGGGCGCGCATACGGTGATGGCGGAAACCCTAGGCTCCTTCGCCGCTGCCATCCACGCCGGACCTGACCGGCACGCGCTGGGCATCGAGGTCAGTGCTACCCATCACCGTGCCGCGGCCGCGGGGCTGGTGACCGGTACGGCCACCGCCATCCATCTGGGCCGGACGCTGACGGTCCACGAAGTGGTTATGACCGATGACCAGGGGCGCAGGCTTTCCACCGCCCGCATCACCAACATGATCCGGGACCACGCTTAAAGCAGGGACTATCCGCGTCTACTGATCCGCTTCGGTTCGGGGTCCGCCAGTGGTGAAGCGGTAGCTTAGTTCCACCATGCCGGCGCCCAGGGTCCGCGATCCCAGCAGCTGGGCAGGTTCCGTCGCCGACCCCACGGGCAGCAGGCTCTTTCCCCTGCCGATGGCGACCGGCACGTATGTGACAATCAACTCGTCCAGCAGCCCGGCATCCAGGTATTGTGCGGCCAGGGAACCACCGCCGACCACCCAGACGTCCTTGTCTCCGGCGTCGGCAACGATGTTCGCGTGGAACAGCGAGATGTCTCCGCGGACAAAGGTAATGTCCGCGCCGGCGATGCCCGGCAGTTCGTGGTGCGTAAAGACCCAGGTAGGCATTTGACCGTATTCCCAGGCATCGCCACCGCCCTGGTCCAGAATGAACTTGTACGTCTGGGAGCCCATGACAATGGCGCCGATCCCGGCGATGAAGGACTTGTAGGTGTCTGCTACGCCTTCGGCGTCGTTAAACCGGAACAACCAATCCAGCTTGTCGTTTTCGTCGGCGATGTACCCGTCCAGCGAGCTTGCAACGTAGTAGAGCGTGCGTGCCATGGGCCCATGCTAGCCCGGTTCGTTAGTGAAAAGCAGGCACAATCAGATAGATGCCGTACAGCACGGCGGCAACGCACACCGCAAAACAGGCGTAGGCACCCAGCCGAACCGCGGGCTGCCGCGTTGGAGCGGCGTCCGTGGCTACCGCCAGCAGACGCACGCCCAGCCCGTAAAACCCGACCACGGTCATGGAAGCCACCAGCGTGGCGACGGCGACAATAACAAAAGCAAACCAGTCGATACTCATTGTCCTGCCTCCAGCCGGTCCTTCTTTTTCTTGCGTTTGCGCTTGATCTTGACTACTTCGCCTGCCTGGTCCACGTCGCTAATGGCGTTGTCATGGCCGACCTTGGACCGTCGGGAAACGACGTACATTCCGAGGATGATCAGGATTCCCGCGACTGTGTCGATGATGATGCCCGCCACGCCGAGGTGGGCCACCCAAGCAGCCAGTGCACCGACGCCGCCGGCGGCAGGAAGGGTCAGCAGCCAGCCGATACCGATCCGGCCCGCGGTGTTCCAGCGCACCTTCGCCCCTTTGCGTCCCAGCCCGGAACCTATCACCGAGCCGGAAGCCACCTGCGTGGTGGAGAGCGCAAAACCCAAGTGCGACGACGCCAGAATGGCGGACGCAGTGGAGGTCTCGGCGGCGAAACCCTGCGCTGGCTTCACCTCGGTCAGCCCCGAGCCCATGGTGCGGATGATCCGCCAGCCACCGGAGTACGTGCCCAAGGCGATGGCCAGGCCGCAGGCGGCAATCACCCAGAAAACCGGGCCGCTGCCGGCCGACTGGAAGCCGCCGGCGATCAGCACCAGGGTAATGACGCCCATGGTTTTCTGTGCATCGTTGGTGCCGTGCGCCAGCGCCACCAGCGACGACGAGAAGATCTGTCCATAGCGGAAGCCGCCGCGTTTGGGCGCAGCAGAACTTCCCTGCCGCCGGGTAATGGCGTACGCCAGCTTGGTGCCCAGGTAGGCCACGGTGCCGGCGATCAGCGGCGCGAGCACGGCCGGAAGCAGGAGTTTGGAGACAACGACGCCGTAGTCCACCGCGGCGAATCCGGCACCGACGATGGCGGCCCCGATCAGGCCGCCGAACAGGGCGTGCGAGGAGCTCGAGGGCAGCCCCAACAGCCACGTGATCATGTTCCACACAATGGCCCCGATCAGGCCGGCAAAGATCATGACGGGGCTGATCTGGATTCCGCCATCGCCTTCCCTGATCAGCCCGCCGGAGATGGTCTGCGCCACTTCGGTGGACAGGAAGGCGCCCACCAGGTTCAGGATGGCCGCCAGCAGGACCGCAGCCTTGGGTTTGATGGCACCGGTGGCAATGGGGGTTGCCATCGCATTCGCCGTGTCGTGGAAGCCGTTCGTAAAGTCGAAGAACAAGGCCAGTGCTATGACAAGCACGACCATTAAGGTGAGATCCACCTGGTGCCCAATCTGGTCAGCGGGAAAGTTCATCTGCCGTTCACCCGGGGGTCGTGATTGGTTCAGTTGCGGGTGCGGCGCTTACCGATTGTAGATGCCGCCGGGGCGGTGACAAACCCCGGTCCGGCTGGCGTAGGTCAGCGAAGCGGCGGATCCTTGGGCTTGTGGGGCGAACCCGCGGGCAGTACAACTGGTCCATGAGCGGCAATCTTGAGGCATGGATCACGGGCTATAGGCAGGCATGGGAATCGAATAAGCCGGACGATATCCGCGCACTGTTCACCGAAGACGCCGAGTACCGGACCGATCCGTGGGTAAAACCGTGGCGGGGACACGAGGAGATCGTGGCCGGGTGGCTGGAGAAGAAGGATGAGCCGGGCAACACGGCCTTCGAATGGTCCGAACTGGTCTCCACCCCGGACGTGTCGATCATCCAGGGCACCACGGTTTACAGGGACGGGCCGACCTACAGCAATCTGTGGGTGATCAAGCTAACGGCCGAGGGCAGGGCCCAAGCCTTCACCGAGTGGTGGATGGACCAGAGCAACCCTTCATAACAGCTGCTCCGGGTCCAGCACCGGCGCGCTCCAACGTCGGATGGCGAAGCCGAGCTGCGAGTCGAAGGTAGTTGTGCCCTGAGGTGCGGGCCGGTTCGATTCGGTCACCAGGGCTTCGAAGGACACCCGGTCCAGGTCAGTGCTGACAACGCCATGGCAGTGGTGGTCAATGAGCGGTACGCCGTCCATCAGGGCATGGCCGTCCGGCTCATCCCCCAGGTCAATAGACATCGGCGTATAACTTGCACTTTGCTGCCGGGTCCAGGCCGTCGAGCAGGCGGAGTTCATCCTCCCGGACGGCGTGGAATACCTTCAGGAAGTCTTCGGAAAACCATTTACGGACAACCTGGTCCGAGCCGAGATGCTGCAATGCTTCCGGCAGCGACGCCGGCAGCCGTGCGATACCTGCGGCCGTCAGCTGCTTGTCGCTGAACTCTTGCACCGGGCGGTCCAGGACGGCGGGTGCTTCCAGTCCTTGCCGGATTCCCTCCAATCCGGCCCGGATCAGCAGCCCCAAGACAAGCCAGGGGTTGCCGGTTGCGTCTCCGGCCCGGAACTCGAGGTTCAGTTGGAACGTCGGCGTCCGCCCACCCGTCTGGATGGTGGGGCACACCCGTATCATGGCTTCGCGGTTGTGGTTGCCCAGAAAAGCGTGCGTGGCAGACCAACGGTTGGGTGCCAGCCGCAGGTAGGAGACTTCACTGGCGGCGGTGAAGGCGACGATCGCCGGGGCATGGCGGATGATTCCGGCTGCGAAGGCCCCGGCGGCTGCCGATAGACCGCCTGGCCGGGTGATGTCATGCATCACGGGCCTACCGTCCAGGTCC
Source organism: Arthrobacter crystallopoietes (assembly GCF_017603825.1). Lineage (NCBI taxonomy): Bacteria > Bacillati > Actinomycetota > Actinomycetes > Micrococcales > Micrococcaceae > Crystallibacter > Crystallibacter crystallopoietes. Next base: position 3,105,796 of record NZ_CP072014.1, on the reverse strand, counting down.
CTCAGGCTGAAATGGACATGGACCCCATTTCCCACCCTGTCCGGATCCAGCAGCGGCGCAAAGCTGGCATGCTTGCCAACCGCGTGGAAAAGATTCCGAACGATGTCACGCAGCAGCACCGCACGGTCGGCGGCGGTCAGGGCATCGCTGGCCTTGACCGTGATCTTGTACTGGTGGGCGCCGTACTCCGCGAGCCAGTTCTCAGGCTGCAGCCCGGCAGCCGCGAGGATTCCCACCAGTTCGGTCCCCAACGGTTCGGCCCGGAGCATGGCCTGCAGGGACAGGGGCGGTTCCGGCGCGTCGTCGGCCACCAGCATGAATTCGTGCTCGAACGCGCCAAAAACGCTCAGTCCGGTTTCCTCCCTGAGGTCCCTGATGGCGCGTCGCAGGAAGGTGCGCGGGCAACAGGACCACTCGGAGCCGTCCAGGTGGGTGATATCAGCAAGAAGCACAGTGATGGGCGGTCTGCCCGGTATCCCGTCGAACCGTGTGAGCGAGCGCTCGTCTGGCATCAACCGCAGATCACCGGTGGCATCGAACGGACTGTCCCGGGCTATTTGCCCGAAGGCATGAACGCCCAGATTCGCCGGAACCCAGCCACAGCCTGTTTCCATATCCAGTTCCGGCAAGGGCATCGAACGGCCCCGGGTGGTCGCGCACAGATCGTTCGTTGCAATGAACGCCAGCTCGTTCGCAACCATCCCGAACGCCTCTAGCTCGTCTTCTTCGCCCGGCTCGGCTGTACCCGCGGCGGCTCACCCGGCATCTTCGGGTAATCGGGCGGGAACGGCATCTCACCGAGCCCTGCCGCCAGATCCCGTTCCCACCATTTCAGGAGCACGTCGATGGTGCCGGGACTGGCGTGCATGTCCGCCCACGGATCGCCGATGGTTCTGAGCCGGTCAGGCACCGTGGCGATAGTGAATTGCTTCGGGTCCGCCGTTTCCAGCTCGTCCCACTCAAGTGGACAGGAAACGGGGGCATGGGCCAAGGCCCGCGGACTGTAGGCACCGGCCATGGTCCGGTCCCGGTTGGCCTGGTTGAAGTCCACAAAGACCCGTTCTCCGCGTTCTTCCTTCCACCAGTTGGTGGTGATCTGCTGTGGCATGCGGCGTTCTAGCTCGCGGGCGGCCGCTATCACGGCGTGGCGGACGTCCAGGAATTCGCGGGTAGGTTCGATCGGCGCGAACACGTGCAGCCCACGGTTGCCTGACGTCTTGATGAAGGCGGTCAGTCCGGCTTCGGCGAGTACCGATCGAAGTTCCAGGGCCGCGGGAACGGCGTCGTCAAAGTCGGTCCCGGGTTGCGGGTCGAGGTCGATGCGCAGCTGGTCGGGATTGTCCGAGTTCCCGGCGCGCGAGGGCCAGGGGTGGAAGACGATCGTGTTCATCTGCACGGCCCAGACGGCGGCGGCTGGTTCATCGATGACCAGCTGGGGGTGCGATCTGGCGCTGGGGTAGACCACCTTCACGGACCGTACGAATTCGGGCGCACCCTTGGGCGGGTTCTTGGAAAAGAACATTTCGCCGTCGATCCCCTCCGGATACCGTTGGAGGGAGACGGGCCGGTCCCCGTTTGCGGCGACGAATGCCTCGCCCACGTCGGCGATGTAACGGGCGAGGTCCAGCTTCGTCAGGCCCAGTTCGGGCCATAACACTCTGCTGGGACTGGAAATGCGCATATCCCGCTCGCCGTGGGGTCCCTTAACGATGAGCGTCGTTGCTTCGCTGGCCATGGGAACAACATACCGACAACCACAGCGGCCGTCACCCACTTCCGGCGAGTGCATCTGCCGGCCTTGGTCCGTAAGCTCGTTCCATGGCCAGATACTTTGATGTTCATCCTGAGGACCCCCAGCCGCGCACCGTTGGGCAGATCGTCGACCTGGTGCAGTCGGGAGGGCTGATCGCATACCCCACGGATTCCTGTTATGCGCTGGGCGCGCAATTGGGCAACAAGCAGGCGCTGGAGCGGATCCGCACCATCCGCCAACTTGATGACAAGCATCACTTCACCCTGGTCTGCAAGGATTTTTCCCAGCTCGGTCAATTCGTCCTGATCGACAATGACGTCTTCCGCAGCATCAAGTCGGTCACACCGGGCAGCTATACCTTCATCCTGCCGGCGACAAAGGAAGTTCCGCGCCGGCTGCTGCATCCGAAGAAGAAGACCGTGGGAGTCCGCATTCCCAACAACAAAGTGGTCCATGCCATCCTGGCCGAGCTCAACGAACCGCTGCTCTCCAGCACGTTGCTGCTTCCCGGCCAGGAGGAGCCGCTGACGCAGGGGTGGGAGATCAAGGAACGCCTGGAACACGTGGTCGACGGTGTGGTCGACTCCGGGGACTGCGGTGCCGAGCCGACCACCGTGATCGACTTCTCGGGCGGCGGTGCCGAGGTTGTCCGTCGCGGCATGGGCGATCCCTCCCGGTTCGAGTAAGGGTCCTAGGCGCCCACAGCTGCCGGCGTCACATTGGAAGGCACCGGCTCGTGCCGCAGGTAGTCGCGCCGGAAGCTGCCGGTGCCTGCGGTCAGCGAGCGCAGTTGGATGGCGTACCGCAGTAATTCCTCGTCCGGCACTTCGGCGCTGATTTCAGTACGGTCGCCGCCCACCGACGTCGTTCCTGTCACCCGGCCGCGGCGGGAAGACAAGTCGCTGAGCACTGCGCCGACGTATTCGTCCGGCACCATGACGGTCACAGCGGACACCGGTTCCAGCAGCTGAATGCGTGCCGCCGCAGCAGCCTCCCGCAAGGCCAGCGCCCCGGCGGACTGGAAGGCGGCATCCGAGGAGTCGACGCTGTGCGCCTTGCCGCCCACCAGCGTCACGCGGATGTCCACAACCGGAAACCCCGCGGAAACGCCCTTGAGCAGCTGTGCCCTAAGTCCTTTCTCCACCGACCCGATGAACTGCCCGGGAATGGCGCCACCGACGACCCTGTCGACAAATTCGAACCCTGCTCCGCGTCCGAGGGGTTCGACTTCTATGTCGCAGATGGCGAACTGCCCGTGGCCGCCGGACTGCTTGACGTACCGCCCATGCCCCTTGGCAGGCTCGGCGAAGGTCTCCCGCAGCGGCGTGATGACGTTGACCGTCTGCAGCTGGACGCCCTGGTCGGCCAGCCTCCACAACACCACGTCCGCGTGGGCTTCACCCATACACCACAGCACCAGTTGGCCGGTCTCGGCGTTGCGCTCGACCCGCAGCGTCGGATCCCCCGATGCCACCTTCGCCAGGCTGCGGGCAAGGGCGTCTTCATCAGCGTGCGACGCGGCTTCGACCGCCACCGGCAGCAGCGGTTCCGGCATGGACCACGGTTCGATCAGCAACGGCGTGTCCTTGGCCGAGATCGTGTCGCTGGTTTCGGCATTGCCGACCTTGGTCAGCGCGCAGATATCCCCCGCCACGGCAAACGGCACGGCCTGCAATGCCGACCCGACCGGAGCGTGCAGATGCGTGACCCGCTCGTCGCTGTCATGGTCCTGGTGGCCTCGCTCGGCCAGACCGTGCCCGCTCACGTGGACAGCAGTGTCCTCGCGTAAAGTACCGGAGAATAAGCGCACCAGGCAGACCCGGCCCAGAAACGGATCAGTGCTGGTCCGCACCACCTCGCCCGCGAGCGGACCCGCAGGGTCGCAGTTCAGCGCCCGGGCCGGCTTCCCATAGAGGTTCATCACCGCCGGCAGCTCGCGTTCAACCGGCGAGGGGAAAGCCTGGACGAGCACCCGCAGCAGCTCGGCCGTGCCCACGCCCGTTTCAGCGGAAGCCGGAATGACCGGAAAGAAGGAACCACGGACCACGGCGGTCTCCAAATCCGCGACCAGGGTTTCCTCGGCGATCTGCTCACCACCGAGATAGCGGTCCATCAGCGTCTCGTCCTCGCTCTCGGCGATGATCCCCTCGATCAGCGCACCTCGGGCGGATTCCGCCGCGGCAAGTTCGTCCTCGGTCGCGGCACGTTGGACAGGCTGCAGCTCCCCGGCCGGGTATTCCGACACCATGCCCGAGAGCAGCCCGTGCAATCCCGTGAACGTTTCGCCAGCCCCCACCGGGAGGTAGAGCGGCATAACGGCATCGCCGAATGCCTGCTGGGCAGCTGCGAGCGCCCGGGAGTAATCGGCCCGGGGATGATCCAGCCGGCTGATCGCCACTGCCCGGGGCATAGCGGCTTCTTCGCACTCTTTCCACAGTGCGATGGTGGCAGCATCGATATCGTCCACGGCCGAAACCACGAACAGCACAGCATCCGCAGCGCGCAGCCCGGCCCGCAGCTCGCCGATGAAGTCCGCGTAGCCGGGCGTGTCGAGCAGGTTCACTTTGACGTCGCTGAAAACCACCGGAACCACGGACAGAGCCACCGACCGCTGCTGGTGGATCTCCGCGGGGTCCGAGTCGCTGACCGTCGTCCCGTCGGCAATGGAACCCATCCTGGCGATGGCACCGGTGGCAGCCAGCAATGCCTCGGCGAGCATCGTCTTCCCTGCCCCCGAATGCCCCACCAGTGCGACATTGCGGATCTCCTCCGGCCGCTCGGCGTGCATCGCAGTGGACCCGTCCGACCGCCGCAGCGCCGTCCCGGCGCGCCCGGGCCCCTTCCCCGGACCGTTTGTGCCTTTTACCGACATGACATCTCCCCTGCCCTCACCTAACCCCAGACACCTCTGCCCCATTGCCTGTGATTAGATTCGACACCCGCGGCAGCGGAAACGGCAAGGGTTGGGCGGCGCATCCAGCATGATGGATACATGGCCACCTCCGAAACCCCCGTCAGCATCCCCGTCGGCGAGACACCAGTCTCGGGCGTCTATGCCCGGCCCGAGAACCCGCTGGCCACAATGGTCGTTGCCCACGGGGCGGGCGCCGGCATGGAACATCCGTTCCTGCTGGGCTTCACCCGGGCATTGAATGACGACGGCGTAGCTACCTTGCGCTTCAACTTCCCCTACCGCGAGGCAGGCAGGAAGTTTCCGGACCGCCCGCCGGCCGCAATCGCCGCCTGGCGTGCCGCCATGGACTTTGCCGCCGCGGAATCGCACGGCGAGCCCGTGTGGGCCGCCGGCAAATCCTTCGGCGGGCGCATGGCCTCAATGGCCGTTGCCGAAGGTATGCCTGCAGCAGGACTGGTCTACCTTGGCTACCCGCTGCATCCGCCGGGTAGGCCGGAGAAGCTCCGCGACGAGCATCTCTACGGGCTGACCCTGCCAATGCTTTTCCTCCAAGGGACCCGCGATCCGTTCGCCACACCTGAACTCCTTGAAACCGTTGTTTCCCGCATCGGCGCGACTGCTGCGCTTCAGTGGCTGGAGGGCGGCGGCCATTCCTTCGAGGTCGCGGGCTTGAAGCGCAGCGCCGACCAGATCGGCGCTTCCCTGGCGGAACCTGCCGCGGCGTTCCTGGCCGCTCACCATTAGGCCGCGAGCAAAGGACTCTTGTCAGCCCATGAACGGGACCAGCAGGGCGGTCACGAACAGGACCAACGCCCCGCCGACCCGGTTGGTCAGCGCCGCGAACGGCATGAGGTGCATGCGGTTGGCCGCGGAGAGCACGGACACGTCGCCGGATCCGCCGGTGTCCGCCATCACCAGGCCGGGCGTGATCGCCGCCTCGACGAAGTGGAATTTCACCAGCCAGCCGAGGAAGCCGGAGGAGAGTGTGGCGACGATGACCGTGGCGATGGTCAGCACGATGAACACCGGATTATTCATTGAGGAGAGGACCTCGTCGATCTTGATGTAGGTGATGGAGACGCCCACCAGCAGAGCGGGCACCAGCACGGAGGCGATCATCTCGCCCCAGTCGGACGTGGAGTCCTCCAGGTCCTTGGTCAGCAGGCCGAAAATTTAAGGGCTGCAGCGGTGATGATGGTTCAGGCGTACGGGTGCAGGAACTCCAAGTGCGCGCCGAGCAGCTCGCCGAGCACGAAGAGGACCGAGGCGATGGCCAGCCCCTTGCCCAGAGCGATGAAGGAGGAGGCGTCACGCTTCTTCGGGGTCCTGAGATCGCCCGCGGTGCCCTTGATGCGCATCAGCTCGCCGTGGCCATTGAACCCCACGAATAACTGCTTGAGGCGTTTCCCAAGCCCGTTGTAAATGCCCGCGATAAGAATGCAGACAACATTGGCCAGGACCACGGCGGACATCAGGTCGCCGCGGAAGATGCCCGGAACTCGCGGATGACGTTCCAGCGGGACGAAGGCACCGGGCGGGCGGTAGACGGCAGGCTCGATCCGCGTAGCGCCATGGCCGCCCTGGACACCATCCTGCCGGCGAACCGCCAGATCGTCTCCGACGGCGGTCACTTCATCGGCTGGGCCCCGCACGGTCATCGCGCCCTTCATCCTCAAGATCATCGAGAAGTAGCTCCCACGCCCGTGCCCTTTAGCTCGGCCGGCTCCAGATCCGCCGCCACCAGGGACGCTTGATTTCCGGTTCCGGCGTGACGGGGGCAGCGGCCGCACGGGCTGCCTTGCGTTCGCGCCAACGGGCTACTTCGCCGTCGACATCCCTGGTCTTGGTAATGACAGGCGGTCCCCCGAGCAGCTGGCGCCGGGCTTCGATCACGCGGGTATTGAAGTCCTCAACGATCTCGCGGACCTGTTTCTCTGTGTACTGCTTGTCCAGCACCTGGTCCAGCTCGGCGTCCTCGGTGCGCAGCATGATGGCTGCCGGTCCCAGCCCGGTGATGTTTTCGCGCTGGATCAGGCCCTTGATCCACCAGTCCGGGTCGTAGCGCTCCCCCAGCCCCGGGATCGGTTTTCCCGCGTACTCCAGATTGTCGAATTCACCGCGCGCCATCGCGTCGCGGATGAGGTAGTCGGCCTTGGCCGCATTGCTGATCTTGTTGCGTTGGCGGCGGCCTTCCTCGTCCCCGTCCTCATCCACGTCGCGGGCCTGGCCACCGGAGTTGCGTGCGGCGCGCAGCTCGGCCGCGCGCGCCAGCCTGCGCTCATGCTCGCCGGAGGTCATTCCGCCCATTATCTGCCACCGCCTTGGGTGCCTGCGCCGCGCCGATTTTCTATGCCTCTATCGTCCCAGCACCTTGCGGCACCGGCAACGGACGGCCTGATATGCCTCTTTATATCGAGGGTTGCCGAGGTATAGGGGCGGGCGGTTTTGGGCGGAGGCGCTCGGCTGGGACGTTTCCAGCTAAGGACACGGTGTGCAAAGCGTCAGGCTTTCCTCGTGACCCGTGCCGTCGCGGGCGCAGTCCAGGGATCCTCCGGCCAGGGGTGCTTCGGATAGCGGCCGCGCATTTCCGCCCGTACCTGCGCGTAGGGCCCGGACCAGAATGAGGCAAGGTCGTCCGTTACCGCCAATGGTCGTCTTGCGGGCGAGAGCAAGTGGAACAACACGGGCACCCGCTCACCCACCAGCCGGGGCGTCCGCGCCCACCCGAAACACTCCTGCAGCTTGACCGCCACCACCGGCCGGCCCTCGCCGTCCCCTGGCTCGGGGTAGGCGATCCGCACCCGCGAACCGCTTGGTACTTCCAGCGACTCGGGTGCCAGTTCGCCGAGCCGTGCCGCCTCCGGCCAGGGCAGCAGCCGCCGCAACGGGTCCGTCAGATTGACCGCATTCGCCGGGGTACCACCGGCCAGGGCCTCGATCTCCGGCGCCAACCACTCATCCAGCCGAGCAATAAGCGCCTCGTCGGAAACGTCCGGCCAGAGTTCGCCCAGTTCGCGGTGCAGCAAAGCGAGCCGGCGGCGCAGGGCGTCCGCCGTCGTCGACCAACCGATAATCGACAGTCCGTCCTGCTCCAGTGCCCGCACGACAGCCGCACGCCCCTCGGCCAACGGGGGCCGGATCGGAGTCGAGGACAGCACAATGGAGCCTAGCCTGCGTTGCCGCCGGGCCGTCACCCTGCCGTTTGCGAAGGAGGCTTCCACTGTGTCGGCCAGCAAGTGCCGGGCTGCCGCCTCTGCGGTCTCCGCCGCCAGCGGTGCGGCTGAACGGATCACGGCGCCGGTTCCGGCCGCAGCACGCCCCTGCGCCCGGGATACCTCCGCAACGGCCAGCCATTCGTGTCCGGCCAGCGGGCTGCCGGCGGGCAGGCCGGCCCGGGTACCGGAGGCCAGCAGATACTGTTCCGGTCCGCTGCCCGGAACGCGGCGGGCCACGCGGTCGGGGAACGCCAGTGCGACGACGAACCCCACGGCGTCGCCCTCCGGCACCGGCTCCGAGGGTTCCCCGGGAAGTACGACGCCGGAACTCTCCTCGCGCACGATTCCCTCCAACCGCCGCGACTCCTCTGCCCAGCGCGTGGCTGCGGGTTCCTGTCCCGAACGCAGCGCGGACAGCAGCCGGGTCAGGTCCGCGCCCGGCGCTCGCAGATCGCCGGTGACCAAAGCGACAATCTCCGCCGCGGTAGTCCGTTTCCCCGCGGAGCGGCCCAGCACAGCGGAGCCATCCAGCAGGGCGCGCCCCAACCGCGGATCTGCCGGAATCCGGGCGAGAGTCCTGCCCAGCTCCGTGGCATGCCCGGAGGGCTCCACTGCGCCAAGATCGCGCAGCACTTCGACGGCCTCATCCATCGCATTCCGGGGAGGATCGTCCGGCAGGGCGAGCCCCTGGCCGCCGGGGGCGCCCCAGCAGGCCAGGACCAGCGCCGCACCGGTCAGGTCCGCGGCCATGATCTCGGGCGTCCGGTGCGCCGGCGCAGCCCCGAAAGTCTTCTGGTCGTAACAACGCACCACCGTTCCGGTGCCCTGCCGGGCGGCGCGACCGGCGCGCTGCTCCGCGGACGCGCGGGAGCAGGACACGGTGACCAGCCCGGACATGCCACGGGCGGCATCCCGCCGGGGTTCGCGCGACAGACCCGCGTCGACCACCAGCCGGACGCCCGGAACCGTCAGCGAGGATTCGGCGAGCGCCGTGGACACGATGATCCGTGGCGGTCCGCCCGGCTCCCGGCCGGAGACTGCCCGGTCCTGGGCCGCCGGACCGGCCTGCCCGTGCAGCTCCAATACCTCGGTCCCCGCTCCCCGATCGCGCAGCCGGTTCCGGATGCGCGTGGCGACATGGGAAACCTCCCAGGCGCCGGGCACGAAGACCAAGGCATCAATCCCCGGATCGGCTGCGAGCGCTTCGTGGTGCGACGCCGCCGCCGTATCCGCGACGTGGTCCAGGAAGGCGCGGGTGACGCCGCGTCCGTCCAGCCGCGCCACCGCTGCCGGCGCCCAGACTGTTTCCAAGGGATGGAGTGCGGAAGGACAGTCGACAACGGTAGCCGGCCCCGCGCCGTCGTACTTGCCGATCAAAGCGGCGAACCGTGGGGCGTCGAGGGTGGCGGACATGGCCACGAACGTCAGGTCGCCGCGCAGTTCGCGGACTTCGGCGAGCATGCCCAGCAGCAGGTCTGTCTCGAGCCCGCGTTCATGGACCTCGTCCAGGATCACCGCGTCCGTGCCTTCCAGCCCCGGATCCGCGAGCAGGCGGCGCAGCAGGATGCCCGGGGTGACGAACTCGACCAGGGTTCCAGGGCCGGTGCGGCGTTCACCCCGGACCGTGTACCCGACGCGGTCGCCGAGCCGGCTGCCGTCCAGTGCGGCGAGACGACGGGCAGCCGCGCGTGCGGCAACGCGGCGCGGCTGGGTGACCACGACTCGGGGAAGGCTTCCCTTGTCCCGGGCTCCGTGTCCTGCCCTGTTCCAAACCAGGTTCGCCAGCAGTGGCGGCACCAACGTGGTCTTGCCTGTACCGGGAGGAGCCTGCACCACGGCGGAACCGGCCGGGCCTTCCGCCCTAATCGCCTCGGTTAGCTCCCCCAGCGACTCCGCAAAGACCAGACCGGCGCCGATGGCTGCCAGGTCGAAGGAGCCGGGGCCGTTTGCAGGGCCGGAGGAGGGGTAGTACGCAGAAGTCACGCCTCCATTGTGCCTTGGTCCTGTTGCAGGGGTCCCGCTCTTCCGTTACCCGGAGCAAAGGAGCATCATGAGTGGCACAACCGCTGCCGAAGACCGTTACGACGACGATTAAGGACGGAACCTTGAATACAACGCCTCCCTCCGATCCCGGGCGGTCGGGCCACCTGCACCATCGGCACATCCACATTCCCGGAGAAACCGATGATGCAGCGCCGTTGGCCCCCATCCAGACGGACCCCAAAAAAGCGCGCAGAGCACTCTGGGGCTCTTACGTCGGGACCTCCCTGGAGTGGTATGACTTCTTCCTGTTCGGTACCACCGCCGCAATTGTCTTCGCCCCGTTGTTCTTCGGCGGCGACGACCCGGCGCTGCGGACCATCCAGGCCTTCCTGACCTTCGGCGTAGGCTTTATCGGCCGACCCCTCGGCGCCCTGGTCTTCGGCCATTTCGGCGACCGGCTGGGCCGCAAGGGCATCCTCGTCATAACGATCGTGGTCATGGGTGTGGCGTCCGCCCTCATCGGCGTGCTGCCGACCTTCGAGACGGCGGGCATCGTGGCCCCGATCCTGCTGGCCGCGCTGCGTTTTGTCCAGGGACTGGCAACGGGCGGGGAATGGGGCGGGGCCACCCTGATGGCCGTCGAGTCTGCGCCGCCGGAGAAGCGCGGTTTCTACGGCGCCGTGGTCCAGCTCGGCTCGCCCACCGGCACACTGCTGTCCAGCCTGATCGTGGCCGGCGTCGTGGCCTGGACCGGGGACCAGTTCCTCGAGTGGGGCTGGCGGATCCCCTATCTGATTTCGATCGTGCTTGTGGCGGTCGGTGTATGGCTGCGCCTGGCCGTGGACGAAACGCCCGATTACCGTGCCGCCGCCGACGCCGCACCGGCGGTGCACAAGACCATCCCGGTGGTGGAGATCTTCCGGCACATTCCCGGCCGTCTGGTTGTGGGCATCTGCACCTATCTGTTCGGCAACGCCGGCTTCTTCCTGCTCACCACGTTCATGATCAGCTATGTCAGCAGAGTTCTGGAGCTGGATCCCACGGTCATCCTTACGGCCATCTCCTGGGGCGCCGTCGCCCAGATCATTTCGATGACGATCGCCGGCAAGGTGGCAGACCGGATCACTCCGGCCAAAATGGTGGTGATCGGCTACGTGATCGCCGTCGTCGTTGCCTTCCCGATCTTCTGGCTGGTGGACACGCGCAGTTCCTTGGCGATCACGGTGGCCATGATCCTGGGGCTGGGGTTCGCCTCCATTCCGTATGCACCCGTGGGAACAACGCTGACCCAGCTCTTCCCGATCCGGCTGCGCTATTCCGCCATCGCCTTGTCCGCGAACATCTCCGGCATCATCGCCGGATTCATGCCGGCGCTCGCGGCCTGGATCCTCACCATGACGGGCGGAAGCTCGCTGGGTCCGGCCATCCTGCTGTTCGCCATCGCGCTGACCTCGCTGATCGGCTCCATCATCGCGCGGCGGATAATCGTCGCCGACCACCACGCCGGCCTGCAGGGCGGTGAGCCTCTCCCCACCCACTGACCGGGGAATTACGACGACGGCGTCTCGCCCCTCGGCGCAATGCCGGATTTCCTTCAGACTACCGTCGGCGCGAATTGGCTGGCGGTGAACTCCGCGCCCTGCGGATCGCGGATCAATGCGCTGCGGGTCCATTCGTTGTCGTCTTGCCCGAGGACCTGGGCACCAAGACGCTCGGCGTCACGCACGGTCTGGTCGCGATCGGCCACGGTGAACGTGACATGCCAATGCGGCACCTCGCCAGGGCTAACCGGAGCGAGCCAGCCAACTGCATCCTCGAACCCTACCGGGGTGGCTATCTCCGACTGCCGGGCTCTGATGCCAGGGTCGATGGTCGCTTCCAGATGGTCGCCGTAGCCGGGCCGGCGGATCATCCTGCCGAAGCCGATGTCCTCTATTTGCCAGCCGAACGCCGGGCCGTAGAAGGCTATGGCGGCGTCGACATTGGCCGTATGAAGGTCACTGAAATTCCATGCACCCGGTTGATTGACCAGCTGAGCGCCCGGCCGCCGCCTGGCTTCCCAAAGACGGAACTCGACGCCCTCCGGATCGACCAGCGCCACCCCGCGGCCGCCCTCACCCGCATCGGCGGGCGCAGATCGGATGACGGCGCCGGCGGCAACCAGACGCTTTGCCGCGGCGTCCGCGCTGTTAACGGCCACGTAAGTGTTCCACACAGCGGCGCCGCTACGGGGACCGGCGATGGCGCCGACATCCTGTCCGTCGAGTTTGGCAATCACAGAGCGGTCCGGCGCTCCTGAAGGCATCACATCTTCAAACGTCCAGCCGAAAATGCTGCCGTAGAAATCAATAGCCGCCGGGACGTCGGGCTGCTCCGTGTCGATCCAGCACGGTACGCCCGGCGGATACGTGCGTTTGGTCATGACTGGCTCCAATCCACCCGCACAGCCTAGCCATTCAGGGTGCGGCTGGGAACTCCCCGACAGCGGGGGAACTCAAATCTTGTGCAAGGCTGGTTACATGGATCTGGAGGTATCGCGCGCACTCACGATTCCGTCGTCGGAACTGAGCTGGCGGTTCTCGCGTTCCTCCGGGCCAGGGGGTCAACACGTCAACACTTCGGACAGCCGCGTCGAGCTGTCGTGGAACGTCGTCAACTCGGCAGCACTTTCAGATGTGCAACGGCTGATGCTGGTCACGCGTCTCGGTACACGTCTCATCGCCGGAGTGATCACGGTGACCGCCTCGGAGCGGCGCTCCCAGCTGCGCAATCGTGAGATTGCGTTGGCCAAGCTCGCCGACCTGGTGGCAGAAGGTCTTGCTCCCGAAGCTGCTCGCCGCCGGGCAACCAAACCCACCCGGGCATCGAACCGCCGGCGCCTCGCAGCAAAGCAACAGCGTGGGGCGACGAAACAGCAACGAAAGCGACCGTCCGCCGAGTAGCGCCGTCCGGTCGACATCACCAGGCAGGGCCTGCACATTTTTCGGTTCGATTTCGGTTGCCCCGCAGCTGCTGTGGCTGGGACAGCCGATCGTTGCTAGCGTGGGGGAATGACGCCGTCGAAGACCCCGGCCGAGATCCTCACCATCGCCGGCTCCGAGGTCCGTATCTCCAGTCCGGACAAGATGGTTTTCCCCGAGCCCGGGCTGACGAAACTCGACCTGGTTCGTTACTACCTCGCCGTCGCGGAGGGTGCGCTCCGCGGCGCCGGCGGCCGCCCGATGGTGCTCAAGCGCTTCCCGAAGGGCATCGACGCGGAGCCTTTCTTTCAGAAGCGCGTGCCAGAAAACCACCCCGATTTCATCGACACAACAACCCTGAACTATGCGTCGGGGACATCAGCCGAAGAGACCGTCATCCGGGATGCCGCGGGCTTGGCCTGGGTGGTGAATCTTGGTTGCCTGGACCTAAACCCGCACCCTGTACGCGCAGAGGACCTCGAGCACCCCGACGAGCTCCGGGTCGACCTCGATCCGATGCCGGGTGTCGACTGGTCACAGATCGTCGACGTCGCGTATGTAGCGCGTGAGGTGCTCGACGACGTGGGACTAGTGGGTTGGCCGAAGACGAGCGGGTCACGCGGACTCCACATTCTGGTGCGCATTGCGCCGAAGTGGTCGTACCGCGACGTGCGGCTCGCCGCCGAGACCCTCGCCCGCGAGGTCGAGAACCGCGCTCCCGGCCTCGCCACCGCGCGGTGGTGGAAGGAAGAGCGCGGCGAGAGCGTGTTCGTCGACTTCAACCAGAACGCCAAGGACCGCACCGTGGCGTCGGCATACTCGATCCGCCCCCTGCCCGATGCCCGCGTCTCGACGCCGCTCGCCTGGGACGAGGTCCGCTCCGCCCGGCCCGAACAATTCACGGTGCGCACGGTGCCCGAGCGGTTCACCGAGCTGGGAGATCCTCACGCTGGTATCGACGACGTGGTCGGCACACTTGACCGCCTTCTCGCCTTGGGAGCCGAGCTCGGCCCCGCCGAGAAGCCGCCACGCGGCGGCGACGGCTCCGGCCGCCGGCAGTCGATGATGCCGCTCATCGAGGTGGCACGCACCAAGACAAAGCCCGAGGCACTCGCTGCGCTCGACGAGTGGAAGAGTCGGCATGCCGACCTTGTCAAGGCCTTGCACCCGGCAGATGTGCTCGTCGACGGAATGCGCGGATCGAGCTCGCTCTGGTACAGGGTGCGGGTCAACCTGCAGCACGTCCCCGAAGCGGAACGTCCCGCGCAGGAGGAGCTCATCGCTGATTACGACCCGTGGGCAGGCAAGGAGTGGCCGGGGCGTCTATAAACCCCAATCAGTGTCGTCGTAGGTGCCATGGAAATGGGCGCGGAGGTATTCCTCAACAACGGCTGCACCGAGATCCGCCGGCTCTGGAGCGACGATCCGGCCATCGACGCGGCGGACCATATTTTGTACGAACCGCGCGAGCCCTGGGTCGTCGCCGAGCCGGAAGAACGTGGCTTGGGTGCCGGCACGTCCAAGTCGGTCGAGTTCGGCGACGGTTACGCGGATTGTCTCCGGGTCGGGCGGCCAGGAGAACCACGCCTCGCCCTCGGCCAGCAGGTGCGCAGTCGGTTCGCCGTCCGTCACCACTAGGAGGACGGGCTGCATTGAAGGGTGCCGCCGGAAAAAGCGATTGGCCAACAGCAGGCCGTGATGCAGGTTTGTTCCCTGCTCCCGCAACGCCGGCAGGGCCGTGAGGTCGCCTATGTCCATGGACTGCGCGTAACGGCCAAAGGTGATCAGCTGCAGCCGGTCTCCGCGAAAACGGGTTGAGACGAGTTGGTGCAAGGCGAGCGCCGTGCGTTTCATCGGCACCCAGCGTCCCTCGGCAGCCATCGAGAACGACACATCGACGAGCAGGACGACGGCGGCCTGTGTACGGGCCTCCGTTTCCGCCACCTCGATATCGCCTGCTCCAAGGCGCAAGCCACGGCTCGGATCGCCGCCGTCGGCCATCGTCCGGCGGATCGCGTTCGTCATGGTGCGAGTGACGTCCCACGGTTCGGCGTCCCCGAACTGCCACTCACGGGTGGCACCGGTCTGATCGCCCGCAGCCCCGGCGACACGCGTATCCCGGCGTCCCTGGCGGCCGGAGAGCTGCTTGGCAGTGTCCCGCAAGAGCGACTTCCCCAGCCGCCGCATAGCCTGGGGCGACAACCGGAGGTCGCCGTCGGCACCGCGCCGCAGATAACCGCCGTCCTGCATCGCCCGTTCGATGTCCGCGAGGGCGCGGGCCGACACGGCCGCATCCTGACCAAGTTGGCGTGCGAGGGCGTCCAAGTCCAGATCATCGAGGCGTGATCCGTTGTAGGACTGGGAGAGCTGTTCGGCGAGCTCGTCGAGTTCGGCGATGTCCTGGAGCACTCCGGTGCCGTCGCCCAGCCCGAGCCCTTCCTGCCCCTCGAAGCGTTCTGATCCTGTCCAGTCCTCACCGGGGCGCAGGGCACGGAGGCTCGCGTCGAGCTGATTGAGCTGCGTCATCAATTCCGGCGAGCCGAACGCTTCGGCCGACAGACGCATTAGCTCATCGCGCTGCTCCTGCGACATGGATTGCAGGAGCCGCTGCGCCGCGGCAGCCCGCTGGGCCAGGGCATCGATCAGCTCCTCGATCGATTGGGGATTCTCCGGAAAGAAGCTGCCGTGCTCAGACATGAACCTCTGAAAGTCTTCGTCGGTGTCCTCGCCGCGCCGGTGTTTGTCGAGCAGCTCGTTGAGGTCGCACAGCATGCCGTTCACGGCTTCGCGGTCTTCGTCGGTGGAATTCTCGAGCGCCTGTTTCATGCCGGCAAACCGCTGGTCAAGAACCTCTCGGCCCAGCAGGTCCTTGATCCGTTCATAGGCCTCCCGTGCCGTGCTCGACTGCCAGTCGTAGGAGGCGAGCTCGTTGACCGCAGCGGCGGTGGAAGAGGGCAAATTCTGCAGTTGCATCTCCCGGAATGCGCGGCCTGTGTTGTCCATCATGGCGTCGCGGGCCAACTGCTTGCGTTCCTCCAGCACGGCGGTGTCGAGAAGCTTCCGGACTTCGCTGAGGGTGCCGTCCAGCCGGTGGCGGCTCAGCAGGTCTCGTCGGCGTTGCTGAACACGGCCGGCGAGATCGTCCAGCCCTTCCCGGTCGCGGCCGCCGCGGCGCAGGAACTCCTGCAGGGCGTGCCGGGGCGAGTAGCCTGCCATGACGTCTTCGGCGACAGCATCAAGCGCCTCGGCAAGATCAACCGGCGGGGCGAGCGGATCGGGTCCGCCCGTGTACCGGCCGTACCGGGAGGACCGGTGGTGAGCGCTCATGATGGTGCCTGTTCCTAGTCCTGATTCCTAACCGTAGATCGTCTCCCCGTCGTCGGACTCCTTGGAAATCCGCCGGGCGAGGAAAAGACCCTCCAAGGCAAGTTCGATGGCGGCAGCGCGCTGCCCCTCGTTTTTCGCGCCCAGGCGCGCGCCGATCTGGTCGTACAGGTCGGATCCGTCAAGAGCCGGGAGGTTTGCGAGGAACTCCCGCGCGGTGACTTCTTCCCCGGTGGTTACGGTCGTGTTGCCGTCGAGCGCAGCAACCAGCGGCCCGAAATCGATGCCGCGGTAGTGCATCCGCACAGCTTCGGCTGTGGCCGTGCGCACGAGGTGATCGAGGACGGCTCGCTCCCGCCCCTCTTCACCCGATTCGAACTCAATCTTGCCTGAGAGGACATCGATTGCACTCTCCAGGTCGACGATCCGGGCGACTGCCTCGTCTTCCCCGTGTACCGCGGCCCGGCGCAGCGCTGCCGCGGCGACCGTCTCGGCGCCCGCGATGCCGAACCGCGCCGAAACACCGGAGCTTTGGTTAACCGCAGGGGATTGACGGAGCGCACGGGTGTAGCGGGCCAGGATTTCGAGGATGACGGGCGAAACGTCGGCGACCAGGCGGCCCTCCTGCGCAATGACTGCAACCTCGTCTTCCAGCTCGATTGGGTAATGGGTGCGGATCTCGGCGCCGAAGCGGTCCTTCAGTGGAGTAATGATCCGGCCGCGGTTGGTGTAGTCCTCCGGGTTCGCTGACGCGACGACGAGCACATCGAGGGGCAGCCGCAGGACGTAGCCGCGGATCTGGATGTCGCGCTCCTCCATGACATTGAGCATCGCGACCTGGATGCGCTCGGCAAGGTCGGGCAGTTCGTTGATGCCGATGATGCCGCGGTTGGAGCGCGGGACGAG
Organism: Arthrobacter crystallopoietes; assembly: GCF_017603825.1. NCBI lineage: Bacteria > Bacillati > Actinomycetota > Actinomycetes > Micrococcales > Micrococcaceae > Crystallibacter > Crystallibacter crystallopoietes. The sequence continues at coordinate 3,088,741 of NZ_CP072014.1, read as the reverse complement.
GCCGTAGTGGATGGTTTCCGGGTCCCCAAGCCGGCGTCCCTCGGCTACCCGCATGGGGTCGACGTCGCCGATAAGGTCGGCGACTGAGGTGTCAGGGGTGGCGAGCTTCTCGACGTAGCGTTCCGAGCGGTGCCGCCAGGCCACACGCATCCGGTCGCCTTCAGTGAGGGCACGGGCGCGGGACTGCTCGGTCATAGGTTCGTACGGGTGTTCGTTCAGTTCCGATCCCTCGATCACCGGAGACCACTCGTCGAGGAGCCCGACCAAGGTGCGCAGGAGCCTCGTCTTGCCTTGTCCCCGCTCGCCGAGCAGGACAACGTCGTGGCCGGCGATCAAGGCACGCTCAAGCTGGGGAAGCACTGTGCGGCTGAAACCGAACAAGCCGGGCCACGGATCGCGGTCTGCGGCAAGCGCGGCGAGCAGGTTGCCGCGGATCTCGTGGCGCAGGTCCTTGTGGACATGGCCGGCTGCACGTAATTCACCAACGGTGAAGATTTCGGGACGATCACTCACACCTCAAAGGTAGTCCTCGAACTGCTGTGAATCGAGCATCCGACTTTCTCATGATTCCAGCGCGTCAGACCCTGGAACCGCATACGCTGGATTTTGATGACTGCAACAACACCATCGGCGCCAGCAAAACCGCCGAGTACCCTGCTCCTTCTGGTGCGCCATGGGCAGACGCCCACGACGGGCACAGTGCTGCCCGGGCTTGCCCCCGGACTGCACCTGTCCGACGGGGGCCGGGTCCAGGCCCAAGAGGTCGCGGAGCGGCTCTCCGCTCTTCCGATTGACGGCATCTACTCCTCACCACTGGAGCGCGCTTGCGAGACTGCCGAGCCGACGGCAGCCAGCACCGGGCTCAAGGTGAACGAGCACGCGGGACTGATCGAGTGTGACTTCGGCGCGTGGACCGGAGCCGCGCTCACCGAGCTGGCGCGTTTGCCGCAGTGGCAGACCGTACAGCACACTCCGTCAACCTTCCGCTTCCCGGACGGGGAAAGCTTCGCGCAAATGCAGGCACGGATGGTCGGCACCCTCGAAGGGCTATACGCCGCCCACGCCGGCGGCGTCGTCGTTTGCTTCTCCCACGCTGACCCGATCAAGGCTGCCGTTGCCCACGCCCTGGGCGCCCACCTGGACCTCTTCCAGAGGATCGTTATCAGCCCATGTTCGGTCTCGGTCATCTCCTATGTGGAGGGTCAGGCGCCCGCTGTACTCATGGTGAACTCGACTCTGGAATCACTGAGCGGGCTGAGGACCCCGTGAAGAGGAACATACTGTGTCCGGACAGCAGCTGACACTGCTCGCCGAGGGCCGCATCGAGATGCTCGGACGTATCCTGCGCAGCAGCAACGCGACGTTCCTCGTCCAAGTCTCCTGCCGGGAGGATTCGGCGTGGGCGATTTACAAGCCGGAGGCCGGGGAACGGCCGCTGTCCGATTTTGAGCCTGGGCTCTACCGGCGGGAACGTGCGGCTTATCTGCTGAGTGAGTATCTGGGGTGGGGCATAGTACCGCCGACGGTGATCCGCGAGGACTCTCCCTTGGGCGTCGGGTCACTACAGTGGTTCGTCGAGAACGACCAGAGTGAGCATTACTTCACGCTCTATGCAGAATCAGCGGAAACCCATGACTGCCTTGCGCAGATCGCACTGTTCGATTGCATCGCCAACAACACTGATCGTAAAAGCGGGCACGTGCTGCGCGGCAACGACGGACGGGTATGGGGCATCGACCACGGGCTATGCTTCGCGGCACATTTCAAACTGCGCACCGTGATTTGGGATTTCGCCGGCGAACCTATCCCGGACGCTCTGCTGGATGACATCGCCCCGCTCGCACAAGCTGTGCCTCCCGACGTAGCCGAACTCCTCGACGACTTGGAGGTTGCCGCCCTGCGGCTTCGGGTGAAGCGACTGCTGCGTGAGAGAGTGCTGCCGGTCGACGACACCGGCATGCGTTACCCGTGGCCGCTCGTGTAGCGGAGTGCCGGGGGCGCCACCGCGCGACGCCGGGTTTATGCCTCCGCTCACCGGGCAAGGAGTGGCCGGAGCGCCCTGGGTCATGACATCACAACGAAACCGGAACCGTGAAGCACCGTTTGTTCGGCGGTCATCAGCTTCGGTGGTCTGGGCCAAGCTTGGCTTAGCGCACCGGGTGGGCAGCGGGAACTTCATTGGCCGCGACATCTCTAACTACCGCGCCGCCGTCTGCCCTACTAGTGATAGACCGTTCTGAGGTTTACCGCCGGCCTTCCTCCAGGAATGCACGCGCTGCGTTCCTCACGTCATCGAACCGGCCGTCGTGGATAGCCATCACCGGAGAATCATCATCGAGCCTCGGGTTGTCTCCGATAAACCAGGCCCGGGCACGGTCAGCTCCCTGTGCAGCCAGCAACTGCCACTGGTCGTAGGCGAACCGGAGACGTTCCGCCTCCTCTTCATCAGGCTCCGGGCCTTCTTCCATAACCCAGTCGTCAGCGGTTAGCCGGACTCGGTCGCCGGCCAGGGCAGAGACCATAGTCGGTCCCAGATCATCCGTGAGTTCCCGGACAACCTCGCGGATCCCCGGAATTGCTGGTTCATGTTTCATCTGCCCACTCCTGTCATTGTTGGTCCCTGACCCAGCCTGCCGCAGTCAGTTGCCCGTCGCAAGGAGTACGTCTACACGCAGAGAATCGCCGCAAAGATGGTCGATCCAATTCGCATCAAAGGTTACATCAGCCGTTGGCGGCTCCATCAACATCCCTGACGTCGGCATGGACCTTAGGTGAAGTCACAGACAGGCCTAAGGGCTTCAACCATGTCCGAACAAGTTACGACCCCGCCATCCACGGCCAACAAGCCTCATCGGAACGTCTCGTCTCGGTGCCAAAATCAACAGGGCACCTTCCCTTGGAATACAAGAGAAGGGGCCCTACTGGCTACCGGTGCCCGAGGTGGGACTCGAACCCACACACCTTTCGATACTGCATTTTGAGTGCAGCGCGTCTGCCAATTCCGCCACTCGGGCTTGGAACACCCCGCCGTAACTTCTCCAGCGGTCAACAGGCTTTTGTGAAGACTGTCATGCTCCTTGAGTGCGCGAATCTACTCTACATGCCGATAGGCTATTTCCGAGAACCGCAGCAAAAGGGTTACAAAACTCATCGAGGAGTACCAGTGTCTGAGCAAACCGAGTCCACCCCCACACGCCGCGTTGTCGTCGCCGAAGACGAAACTCTGATCCGCTTGGACATTGTCGAAATCCTGCGCGGCGAAGGGTTCGACGTCGTTGCCGAAGCCGACAACGGGGAGAAGGCCGTCGAGCTCGCCACCGAGCTCAAGCCGGATCTGGTCTTGATGGACGTCAAAATGCCTGTCATGGACGGGATTACCGCGGCAGAGCAGATTGTGAAGGCACGCATCGCCCCCGTGGTGCTGCTGACCGCTTTCAGCCAGAAGGAACTGGTCGAGCGGGCACGTGACGCCGGCGCGATGGCCTATGTGGTCAAGCCGTTCACCCCCGCCGATTTGGTGCCAGCCATCGAGATTGCGCTCTCCCGCCACCAGGAGATCAAGGCTCTGGAGTCCGAGGTCTCCGACCTGCAGGAGCAGTTCGCCACCCGCAAGCTCGTGGAGCGGGCCAAGAGCCTGCTCATCACCAAGATGGGCCTGACCGAGCCCGAGGCTTTCCGCTGGATCCAGAAGACCTCCATGGACCGCCGCTTGAGCATGCGCGAAGTCGCCGAAACCATCATCAACCAGGTCAACTAGCCCCGCGAACGCCAGTGGCCGGTCCTGAATGGACCGGCCACTGGCGTTTCAAATGCTGTCGGTTCCTAGCTGGGCCAGGGACCGACCTTCTCGTGCCGGGGGTTCGAGCCGTTGAGCAATTCACCGGCGTCTGCGAGGTCGCCTACACGGTGAACCTTGAGCGAGTTGGTCGATCCGGCTTTTCCGGGAGGGGAACCGGCGGCGATGACAACCAGGTCGTCAACGTCCACCAGCCCTTTCTCGTAAAGCACACGGTCAACTTGGGCTGTCATCTTGTCCGTATGCTCGACGAACTCCACCAGCAGCGGCTGGATTCCCCAGATCAGTGACATGACGTTCAGGGTGGACTGCAGCGGGGTGAAGGCGAAGATCGGCCGCCCCGGACGCAAGCGCGAAAGCCGGCGTGCCGAGTCCCCGGACTGCGTGAAGGTACAGAGATATTTGGCGTCCAACTGGTTCGCAATTTCGACTGCGGCACGCGTGATGGCGCCACCGCGGGTCTTGGGCTTGCTACCCAGCGGCGGAACGCGGTCCAGGCCGTGCTGCTCGGTGGACTCGATGATCCGGGCCATTGTGTTGACAGTCTCCAGCGGGTACGCGCCCACGCTGGTCTCGCCGGAAAGCATGACCGCATCCGCGCCGTCCAGAACGGCATTTGCGCAGTCGGATGCCTCGGCACGGGTAGGCCTCGGGTTCTCAATCATGGACTCCAGCACCTGGGTGGCCACGATCACCGGCTTCGCCCAACGCCGGGCCAGTTCGATGGCACGCTTCTGCACCACTGGCACGTCCTCAAGCGGCAGCTCCACGCCGAGATCGCCCCGGGCCACCATGATGGCGTCGAAGGCATCAATGATCTCTTCCAGCGCGTCCACGGCCTGGGGCTTTTCGATCTTGGCGATGACTGGAGTACGCCGGCCTTCTTCGTCCATGATCTCGTGCACGCGGCGGACGTCCGCTGCATTGCGCACGAAGGAAAGGGCCACCATGTCTACGCCCGTGCGGATGGCCCAGCGCAGATCCGCTTCGTCCTTCTCGCTCAGCGCCGGCACGTTGACCGCGACACCGGGCAGGTTGATCCCCTTGTTGTTAGAGACGGCGCCTGCCACGGTCACTTCGGTGACGACCTCGGTGTCCGTGACCTTCACGGCTCGCAGAGCAACTTTGCCGTCGTCGATCAGCAGCGGATCTCCCGCGTTGACGTCCTGAGGCAGGCCCTTGAAGGTGGTCGAGCACCGCTCGGCCGTGCCTTCGATGTCTTCGGTGGTAATGGTGAAGGTGTCCCCCACCTTCAGGTCATGCGGGCCGTCCGCGAAGCGGCCGAGCCGAATTTTGGGTCCCTGGAGATCAGCGAAGATGCCAACAGGTTTGCCCAGCTCGGCCGCGGCGCGGCGCACATTTTCGTAAGTTCCCTGATGCACGCTGTAGTCGCCATGGCTCATGTTCATGCGGGCAACGTCAACGCCCGCTTTGAGGACTTCCAAGGTGCTTTCGTAGCTGGAAATAGCAGGACCAAAAGTTGCAACTATTTTCGCTCGTCTCATAAACCTAGCCTAGTTCTCTCATGCAGTTATGGGCGTATCCACAGCGTACAGCCGGGTTCATTACATGGGCAGTGCGGCTATCGGCCTGTCGGTCGGAGCCACCGGCGCGGGCAGCCGAGTCTGCCCGGTCAGCCACTTGTCGACGGCGGCGGCGCACGCGCGGCCTTCGGCGATCGCCCAGACAATCAGTGACTGGCCGCGGCCTGCGTCACCGGCCACGAAGATGCCGTCCGTGTTGGTCATGTAGTAACCGTCCCGGACCACGTTGCCGCGGCTGTCGAACTCTGCCTTCACCTGTTCGGCGATACCTGCCGGTTCCGGACCGGTGAAGCCGAGGGACAGGAAGACCAGGTCCGCCGGAATTTCACGTTCGGTCCCCGCCTTGGGCACGCGCTTGCCGTCCACGAATTCGGTCTCCGCAACCTTCAAAGCGCGCAGCTTGCCTTCGTCGTCGCCTAGGTATTCAACCGTGGAAGCAAGGTAGGTACGCTCGCCGCCTTCCTCGTGGGCACTGGCTACTTCGAACAGCGTGGGGAACGTCGGCCATGGCTGGTGCGCGGCTCGCTCGGCCGGCGGCTGCTTTCCGATGGCCAGCGTGGTGACCGATGCAGCGTGCTGGCGGTGGGCGGTACCGAGGCAGTCCGCCCCGGTGTCGCCGCCGCCGAGGATCACCACATGCTTGCCGCGGGCATCGATCTGGTTCTCCACCTTCTCCCCTGCCACCACCCGGTTGGCTTGGACCAGATACTCCATGGCGAAGTGGACCCCGTCCAGCTCCCGGCCGGGGATGGCCAGGTCCCGTGGCACGGTGGCGCCGGTAGCGATCACCACGGCGTCGTACCGGCGGCGCAGCTGCTCCCAGCTGACATCCTTGCCGATCTCGATGCCGGTGCGGAACCGGGTACCCTCGGCGAGCATCTGCTCCAGCCGACGCTCCAGATGGTCTTTCTCCATCTTGAAGTCCGGGATGCCGTAACGCAGCAGACCGCCGACCTTGTCGTCGCGCTCGTACACCGCGACAGTATGTCCGGCCCGGGTCAGCTGCTGGGCAGTTGCCAGGCCGGCGGGGCCGGAGCCGACGACGGCGATGGTCTGTCCGGTCAACCGCTCCGGCGCCAGCGGGGTGACCCAGCCGTTGTCGAAGGCCTCGTCGATGATGGAAACCTCAACCTGCTTAATGGTCACCGCGGGCTGGTTGATCCCCAGGACACAGGACGACTCGCACGGGGCCGGGCACAACCGCCCGGTGAATTCCGGAAAGTTGTTGGTGGCGTGCAGCCGTTCGATCGCTTCCTGTCCCTTGCCGCGCCAGATGAGGTCATTCCACTCCGGAATCAGGTTCCCCAGCGGGCAGCCCTGATGGCAGAACGGGATGCCGCAATCCATACAGCGGCCGGCCTGGGCCTTCAGTACGCCTTTTTCCTGTGCCTCGTACACTTCCTTCCAGTCCATGATGCGGACCGGGACCGGTCGCCTCGGCTGGGTCTGGCGTTCGCGTACCTTCATGAATCCGCGTGGATCAGCCACCGGTAACCTCCAAAATTCGTGACCAGACAACATCGCCGTCGGGATCGAGTCCCTCGGATTCAGCGGTAGCCCGGGTTTCCAGCACAGCCGAGTAGTTCCGCGGCAGCACCTTGGTCATGCGTGAAATGGTCGCGTCAAGATCCTGCAGCAGCTGCTCGGCCAACCGGGAACCGGTCTCCTCCGCATGCTGCTTGATCAGCGCGCCAACGGTCTCGCGGTCTTCGGCGTCCAGCGGAAGCAGCAGCAATTCCTTGTTGTCCATGCTCTGCTTGTTCAGCCGTGCCCGGTCCAGTTCCAGCACGAAGGCGACACCGCCGGACATGCCCGCACCAAAGTTTCGGCCGGTTCGCCCCAGGATCAGTGCAGTTCCACCGGTCATGTACTCGCAGCCATGGTCGCCAATGCCTTCGACGACGGCGGTAGCACCTGAGTTCCGAACGAGGAACCGTTCGCCCACCTGGCCGCGGAGGAACATCTCGCCGCTGGTGGCGCCGTAGCCGATCACGTTTCCGGCGATCACGTTGCGTTCAGCCGGGAACACGTTGCCCCGATCCGGACGGACGATAATCCGTCCGCCGGAGAGGCCTTTGCCCACATAGTCGTTGGAATCGCCCAGCAAGCGCAGCGTGATGCCGGCGGGCAGGAAGGCGCCCAGCGACTGGCCGGCCTGACCATTCAGGGTTACGTCGATCGTGTCCTGCGCCAGAGTGTCGATGCCGAAGCGCTTGGTGACTTCGTGGCCGAGCATGGTCCCCACCGAACGGTCGGTGTTGACGATGTCCAGGCTGATCCGCACCGGCGCCCGGTTGGTCAGTGCCTCGGCGCTCATCGCGATCAACTGGTTGTCGAAATGCTTGTCCAGCTCGTGGTTCTGCTGCGTCGTGTTGCGCAGCGGCGAGTGGGTATCAAAACGGTAGCCGCGCAGGATCGGATCCAAGTCCAGCCCATCGGCCTTCCAGTGATCAATGGCCTTGCCGGCATCAAGTAGCTCGGAATGGCCGATAACCTCGTCCAGGCTGCGGTAGCCCAGTTCGGCCAGGATCTCGCGGACCTCCTCGGCAATGAATTCGAAGAAGTTCACAACGAATTCCGGCTTTCCGGTAAACCGGGAGCGCAATTCCGGGTTCTGGGTGGCCACGCCTACAGGACAGGTATCGAGGTGGCAGACCCGCATCATGATGCAGCCCGAAACCACCAGCGGTGCGGTGGCAAAGCCGAATTCCTCGCCGCCGAGCAGCGCCGCGATCACGACGTCCCGGCCGGTTTTGAGCTGGCCGTCAACCTGGACAACCACACGGTCCCGCAGACCGTTGAGCATCAGTGTCTGCTGTGCCTCGGCCAGCCCTAGCTCCCAGGGAGCACCGGCGTGTTTGAGCGAGTTCAGCGGACTGGCGCCGGTTCCGCCGTCGTGCCCGGAAATCAGCACGACGTCGGCCTTCGCCTTGGTTACGCCAGCGGCCACGGTGCCGATTCCGACCTCCGACACCAGCTTCACGTGCACACGGGCAGATGGGTTGGACCGCTTAAGGTCGTAAATCAGCTGCGCCAGGTCCTCGATGGAGTAGATGTCGTGGTGCGGCGGCGGGGAAATAAGCCCGACACCGGGGGTCGAGTGCCGTGTCCGGGCTACCCAGGGGTAGACCTTCTGGCTCATCAGCTGCCCGCCCTCGCCGGGCTTGGCGCCCTGGGCCATCTTGATCTGGATGTCGTCGGCGTTGGTCAGGTACAGGCTCGTGACACCGAAACGGCCGGAAGCGACCTGCTTGATGGCGGAGCGGCGCTCCGGGTCCAGCAGCCGGTCCTCGTCCTCGCCGCCCTCGCCGGTATTGGACTTGGCCCCCAGCCGGTTCATGGCAATGGCCAGCGTCTCGTGGGCTTCCTTGGAAATGGAACCGTAGCTCATCGCGCCGGTGGAGAACCGCTTGACGATACTGGACACCGGTTCGACTTCTTCCAGCGGGACGGCCGGACGGTTCCCCGTCTTGAACTTGAGCAGCCCGCGCAGGGTCATCAGGTCCTTGGACTGGTCATCCACGCCCTTAGTGTAGGCCTTGAAGATGTCATAGCGGCGCTCACGCGTGGAGTGCTGCAGCCGGAAAACCGTCTCCGGGTTGAACAGGTGCGGCGGTCCTTCGCGGCGCCATTGGTACTCGCCGCCAACCTCCAGTGAGCGGTGGGGATCCTCGATTCCGTCGCTCGGGTAGGCCTGTGCATGCCGTGCCGCGGTTTCGGCCGCGATGACATCAAGGCCCACGCCGCCAAGCTGGGACTGGGTACCGGCAAAATACTGGTCGACCAGGCTCTGCGCCAGGCCAAGGGCTTCGAAGGTCTGTGCGCCGCAGTAAGACGCGACGGTGGAAATGCCCATCTTGGACATGATTTTCAGGACGCCCTTGCCCAGGCCCTTGATCAGGTTGTAGACGGCCTCGGCTTCGGTCACGCCCTGGATGTCGCCGTTGCGGACCAACTCTTCGCAGCTTTCCATCGCCAGGTAGGGGTTGACCGCGGAGGCGCCGAAGCCGATCAGGACGGCAACGTGATGCACCTCCCGGACGTCACCTGCCTCAACCAGCAGGGAGATCTTAGTGCGGTTGGCGCTCTTGAGGAGGTGGTGGTGAACCGCGCTGGTCAGCAGCAGCGACGGGATCGGTGCCCACTGGGCATTCGAATCGCGGTCGGAAAGGATAATGAATTTGACCCCGCGGTTGACGGCAGCCGAGACCTTTTCGCAGATCTCCTGCAGCCGGGCGCGCAGTTCCGACTCGCCGCCGTCGGGACGGTACAGGCCGCGGACTTTCAGCGCGGCCTTGGCGCCCTCATCGGTTTCGAGCGCAGTAATCTTGGCCAGCTCATCATTGTTGATGACCGGGAATTTCAGCGCCACTTGCTTCGCACGGACCTGGCCGGTGGCCAACAGGTTGCCATCCGGGCCGATTGACCCTCGCATGCTCGTGACGAGCTCTTCGCGGATGGCATCGAGAGGCGGGTTGGTGACCTGGGCAAAGGACTGCACGAAGTAGTCGAACAGCAGCCGCGGCCGCTTGGAGAGCACGGCTATCGGGGTGTCGGTTCCCATGGCGCCCAGCGGTTCCGCGCCCGTACGCGCCATCGGACCCAGCAGGATCCGCAGCTCTTCGTGGGTGTAGCCGAAGGTGCGCTGGCGGCGGTTGATTGACGCCGGGGTGTGGACCACGTGTTCGCGCTCGGGCAGGTCCTCAAGGCGGATCATGTTGTCCTTGACCCATTCGCCCCACGGGTTCGCCGCGGCAATCTCGGACTTGATCTCCTGATCCTCGATCAGGCGGCCGGCTTCGGTGTCGACGAGGAACATTTTGCCCGGCGACACCCGGCCTTTCCTGACTACTCGCTCCGGTTCGATGTTGACGACGCCGACTTCGGAGGCGAGCACCACGAGGCCGTCCTCAGTGACCCAGTAACGGGCCGGCCGAAGACCGTTGCGATCGAGCACCGCGCCGACGAGCTTGCCGTCGGTGAACGACACCGCTGCCGGACCGTCCCACGGCTCCATCAGCATCGAGTGGTACTGGTAGAACGCCCTGCGCTCCGGATCCATGGTGGTGTGGTTTTCCCAGGCCTCCGGGATCATCATCATGATGGCCTGGGTGATCGGCTTGCCGGATAGCATCAGCAGCTCGGCGACCTCGTCGAAGGAAGCCGAATCCGAGGCCCCGGGAGTGCAGATCGGGAACAGTTCTTCGGGAATGTCCCCGAGCACAGGGTTGCTCAACTGCGACTGGCGGGCACGCATCCAGTTCCGGTTGCCCTTGACGGTGTTGATCTCACCGTTGTGCGCGATGGTGCGGAACGGCTGGGCCAGCGGCCACGATGGGAACGTATTGGTGGAAAAGCGGGAGTGGACAATCCCCAGCTTGGTCTTAAAGCGGCTATCCGAGAGGTCCGGATAGAACGGCTCCAGCTGCGCGGTGGTCAGCATGCCCTTGTACACAATGGTCTTGGACGACAAGGACGGGAAGTAGACGCCGAACTTGTTCTGCGCACGCTTGCGGACGCGGAAGACCTTGGCGTCGAGTTCCGATGCGTCCGTGCCGCCGCGGGGATCCATCCCCAGGAACAGTTGCACGAAGTGTGGCATGCAGGCCCGTGCCATGGCGCCAACCAGGTCCGAGACTATCGGGACTTCGCGCCAGCCCAGGACCACGAGGCCTTCTTCTTCGGCCAATGATTCCAGTCCGGCTTGGGCTACCTCGGCTTCCGACTCTTCGTTCGGGAGGAAGGCAGTTCCAACGGCGTACTCGCCGGCCCTCGGGAGCTCAAATCCGGTCACGGCACGGAAGAACTCGTCCGGGATCTGCGTGAGCAATCCCGCTCCGTCCCCGGTACCTTCGTCCGCGCCCACCGCACCGCGGTGTTCGAGGTTGCGCAGGGCGGTCAGGGCTGCATCGACAATGTCGTGGCCGGGTTCGCCGCGCAGGGTGGCAATAACTGCCAGTCCGCAGGCATCTTTCTCATTGGCGGGGTCGTAGAGGCCCGCGCGTTCAGGATAGGCGGCGAAACGGGTAAACGGCGAAGCGACCTGCGCGCTGCCATTCCCGCCGCCGAAGTTGCGTGGTGTACTGGATCCGTTGAACGGAGGAGTCATAACGGTTTTCCTTCTCCCGTAAGTGGAACTCGAGAAGGGGACGCCGTTGGCCCCGAAGCACGGCAGCTTGCACGAAGCCGTACTTTAGTACTGGAAATTGTATGACCTAGCCCACGTTATGCAGCACGGTTGGTGCATAACAATTTTGCTGATTCCGAAAAACCGGACAGAAGCGCAGTCATACCCGCTGAACCCGTACTGGTTGACGGATTATTTACGGAGATTCCACATCAGTGTGGTCGGCACAGATGCTGCAACTCACCGGGCGGTGGCCCGGGGGGCGCTATTTGCCTTCGGAGTCCGCGGGCCCAGTCGTGCCGCTGGTGCCGGACGCGGAGGACTTTCCTGTCTCCGAAGGATTCTCAGAGACACTAACACGCCCGGTGGCCCCGGACACGTTTTTGTCCATTTTTTTCTTGCCGGTTTCTGTTGTGTTAACACCGCCGGTGCCCGATTTGCGGGAGGCGGCGGAAGCATCGCCGTCGTTCTTGGGATCTGTTTCCGCCTGTGGCGCCGGGCTGGACAGGTAGACGGAGTCCGTCTCGGGAGTCCGGGGCTTCCGGGAGAGCAGGACAAATATGACGAGCGCGGCCACCAGCAGCAGCAGCGAAGTCCAGACATTCAAGCGCTGCGTCACGCCGAAGAGTGTGATCATTTCCGCATCGTCGATGCGCATCATTTCGATCCAGACGCGGCCCAAGGTGTAGTAGGCGACGTAGAGCCAGAAGAGCATTCCGCGGCGGAGCTTGAAGCGCTTATCGATCAGCAACAGCAGGGCAACCCCGGCCAGGTTCCAAAGCGATTCGTAAAGGAACGTCGGATGGAACAGCGTGCCCGGTTCGGCGCCGGGTGGGAAATTGGCATGGTCGGCGTCGATTTCCAGGCCCCAGGGCAGGTCCGTGGGGCTGCCGAACAGTTCCTGGTTGAACCAGTTTCCCCAGCGGCCGATGGCTTGGGCCAGCAGCACACCGGGGGCAGCAGCATCCATAAAGGCGGTCAGTTTGACCCCTGCACGGCGGCAGCCGATCCACGCGCCCAGCAGGCCCAGCGCCACGGCTCCCCAGATTCCGAGACCGCCCAGCCAGATCTGCGGGATCAGGCTCAGGTCACCGTTCGGGCCGAAGTATGCGTCCGGCGAGGAGAAGACGTGGTACAGCCGCCCGCCGATGATGCCGAAGGGAATTGCCCAAATGGCGATGTCCCAGACCACCCCTTCGGGTCCTTTCCTGGCCTTCCAGCGGCGGTCCGTCAGCCACAAAGCCGCGATGATGCCGGCGAGGATGCACAAGGCATACGCATGGATGGTCAGCGGGCCGATGCTGAACCCGGACCAGTCCGGACTCGGAATCGACGCCGGGATCACAAGGGAAGTAGTCGTCTGCACCGGTAGCGGTCCTTTGTTTGGCTTTGGTGGCGGCGGAGGATCAGTTTTTGGCGGTACCGCTGTGCAGTTCCGCCGCGAGTTTGCCCACGGCTTCCACGCCCTCGGCGCCCAGGGTGGCGACCAGTGCGGTGCCGACGATGGCGCCCTCGGCGTAGGCACCGATTTCGCGGACGTGTTCGGCCTTCGAAACGCCCAGGCCCACGCAGACGCGCTCTGCGCCCGCGGCATGTGCCGCGTCGACGACCTGCTGGGCGGCGCTGCTGACACTGTCACGTGCGCCCGTGACGCCCATGATGGACACGGCGTAGACGAAACCACGGCTGGCCTTGACCGTCATGGCCATGCGTTCCGGCGTCGACGAGGGCGCCACCAGGAAGACCCGGTCCAGTCCGTACTTATCCGACGCTTCGAACCATTCGGCAGCTTCGTCCGGGACCAGATCCGGGGTGATCAGGCCTGCTCCCCCGGCCTCGGCCAGGCGCCGGGAGAACTCATCGACTCCCATGCGCATGACTGGATTCCAATAGGTCATGACGAGAACGGCAGCCTCACACCGAGCGGTAATACCGGCTACGATGTCGAACACCTGATGGACCCGGAATCCGTTTTCGAGGGCCTGCACGGTGGCGGCCTGGATAACCTGGCCGTCCATGACGGGGTCCGAGTACGGGATTCCGATCTCGATCACATCGGCACCGTTTTCGGCCAGTGCGACGGCGGCATCGATCGTGCCCTGCACGTCGGGGTAGCCGGCGGGCAGGTAGCCGACCAGCGCGGTACGGCCCTCCGACCGTGCTTTCTCGATGGCGGCAGCTGATTTGCTGGCGATGGCGGCAGAATTCACAGTTGTTCTCCTTCAGCGCCGATTTCGGCTTCCGGTGAGTTTCCGTCCAGCAGGTCGAACCATTCCGCAGCGGTGGCAACGTCCTTGTCTCCGCGGCCGGACAGGTTGACGACAATCACCACGTCCTGCGGATTGTCCTTGCCGGAAGTGAGCTTCTTGCCGACCCGCAGGGCACCGGCGAGTGCATGCGAGGATTCGATGGCCGGAATGATGCCTTCGGTGCGGCAAAGCAGCCGGAATGCGTCCATGGCTTCGCTGTCGGTCACGGGTTCGTACTTGGCGCGTCCGATGTCCGAAAGGTAGGAGTGTTCCGGACCGACGCCCGGGTAGTCCAGGCCCGCCGAGATGGAGTGGGACTCGATGGTCTGGCCGTCCTCATCCTGCATCAGGTAGGACCGGGCGCCGTGGAGTACTCCCGGACGGCCGAGTGTAATGGTGGCTGCATGGCGGTCAGTGTCGACGCCCTCGCCGCCGGCTTCAAAGCCGTAGAGTTCCACCGAAGGATCGTCCAGGAAACCGTGGAAAATGCCGATGGCGTTCGATCCGCCGCCGATGCATGCACAGACTGCATCCGGAAGCCGGCCGGTCTGGGCAAGAATCTGCTCGCGTGCCTCGTCCCCGATTACCTCATGGAAGTAGCGCACCAACGCGGGGAACGGATGTGCTCCGGCGGCGGTGCCCAGCAGATAGTGCGTGGTGTGCACGTTGGCAACCCAATCGCGCAACGCCTCGTTGATGGCGTCCTTCAGGGTTTGCGAGCCGGCTGTCACCGGGACAACCGTAGCGCCGAGCAGTTCCATCCGCGCGACGTTCAGTGCCTGGCGTCGCGTGTCTTCGGCGCCCATATAGACCACGCATTCGAGGCCGAGGAGGGCCGCCGCCGTCGCACTCGCCACGCCGTGCTGTCCGGCGCCGGTTTCGGCGATGATGCGGGTCTTGCCCATCCGCTTGGCCAGAAGAGCCTGGCCCAAGACGTTGTTGATCTTATGGGAGCCAGTGTGGTTCAGATCTTCGCGCTTCAGGAAGATCCGGGCCCCGCCGGCATGGGCCGAAAACCGTTTGGCCTCCGTCAACAGCGACGGCCTGCCCGAGTAGTTCCGGTTCAGTTCGGCCACCTGGGCGATGAACTCCGGGTCTGCCTTGGCTTTGTCGAACGTGTCCTGCAGTTCGTCCAACGCCGCGATCAGCGACTCGGGCATCCAGCGGCCGCCGTAGTTGCCGAAGTAGGGGCCGGGGGCATGGCGGAGGCTTCCGCCTGAAAGGAATGCATCCGCGGCGTCCGGCTTGTCACCGGCGTCGGGCGTCTCGGGGCTCTGCGTCATGGCCTTGGCCGTCCTGTCTGTTTTGAACCTCTCGGCGGACAGGCCCGGAACCTTGAGAACCGGGCCTGCCGCCGAGACGGTATTGCTTGTGTTAGCTGCCCTGGCTGCGGTCCGCGATTGCCCGGGCACCGGCTGCAGCGAAATCGGTGACGGCTTGCTCCGGTGCGTTGCCAATCACCAGTGCCTCGCCGACCAGCACCGCATTGGCACCTCTCGCTGCATAGTCGGCAACGTCGTCGGCGTCGCGTACGCCGGATTCGGCCACGATGACCGCCTCCGACGGGATCTTTTCCGCCAGCGAGGCGAAGATGGAACGGTCCACATCCAGCGTCTTGAGATTCCGCACGTTGACTCCGATGATCCGGGCACCGACGGAAACAGCGCGTTCAATCTCCTCGGCCGTATGCGTTTCCACCAGAGCATTCATGCCCAAACGGTGCGTCAGGTCCAGGAACGCGCGCAGCTGGGAATCTTCCAGCGCAGCGACGATGAGCAGGACGAGGTCCGCACCATGTGCCCGCGCTTCCCAGATCTGGTATTCGTCGACCGTGAAGTCCTTGCGCAGGACCGGAATGTCGACGGCGTCGCGCACGGCATCCAGATCCGCGAGCGACCCGCCGAAGCGGCGTTGCTCCGTCAACACGCTGATAACTGCCGCTCCGCCCTTTTCATAACGGCGTGCCAGTTCAGCCGGGTCTGCGATCTGCGCAAGGTCGCCCTTGGACGGACTCTTGCGCTTGACCTCGGAAATCACCTTGAGTTCGGTTCGCGGGCTGTCCGGGCCGCCGAGGGCGGCATAGGCGTCACGCGGCGCAGCCGCGGCGGAAACGCGTTCCGTCAGCTGCTCCAGCGGAAGTTCCGCCCGACGGGCTTCAAGATCTTCCCTGACCCCAACGATGATGTCGTCGAGAACAGTCACTCTCAGTGACCGCTGTTCATGAGCTTGTCGCCGTCCACGCCGTAGCCGGCCTTCTTCATGATCCAGCCAACGATCAGGCCAATGAACATGACAACAACGCCGCCCCAGAAAACCAGGTGCGAAGCCATGACGAAACCGATACCGGCGACAATGCTGCCTACGATCATGATCAGGACACAGGTCCAGGCAGCCGGGCTGTTTCCGTGGCCAATGACTTCGTCGTGGATGCTGGCAACGGCCTGCTCATTGGATGATTTCTCGGTGACGGTGGCGTGATTGCCCATTATCTAACTCCCTGAAGAAACGGTACTGACTATATTCTGCCATTGATTTTCGGCGAACCGACCAGTATGACTTTAGGCCCGCCCGGTCCCCTAGTCTGTGGGATCCGTGCCACGGCTGAGCTGGTCCCAGCTGTCGATCTCGTCGACAGGACCGCCCCGGTCGGACGGCGAACCGTCCGCCTGCCGTGCGGTAGCGCTGGTGTACTTCCTGTTGGCCTGCCAGCGGCGGCCGGCGAGTACCAGCCATACCGCGCAGGCGGCCATCAGGAGACCGGCCACCAGCGCCAGCACGGGAAACATCGTGGAAGAGATTTCCGCGGCCTGCCCAACCTGCCCGGTGGCCTCCCCAATGGCGGTTGATGCCGCAGCGGCCGGATCCGCGATGACCTGGTAGCTGGAGAGTGCGATGCCGGCTCCGGCCAACGCCAGCAGCACGGCAATGACAATCCTGGCAATCCGGCCGGCGATAGAAGCCGCCAGTGCCGCGGCCAGTCCCACCAACGCCAGCGCCGTGACCGCGATAGCGGCCTCGCTGCCGGCCACGCTAAGGTCCGGTGTCTGCACCGTGCTCTGCGGCAGCCTCACGTTGAGCCAGGTCTGGGTGGTGGCACCGAAGGCAGCCAGCGAGGCCAGAATGGAGGCCATCACTACGGTGCTCTTGCGCTGCCACCGCGACGGTGGCTTCACTTCGGTCCGCTCAGCCATCAGTTGCCTTCACCGGTTACGATGGCTGCCGGATCGGCGGCATGCAGCCGGGTGGCCAAGGTCACCGCGCGCAGCGGAGCCGCGGCCTTGTTCACAGATTCGATGGCTTCGGTGGCGGGATCCGAGTCCGCCACGATTCCGCCGCCCGACTGGACATAGGCCCGGCCATCGCGCAGCAGGGCGGAACGGATGGCAATAGCCATGTCCATGTCGCCGGCAAAGTCCAGATAGCCCACTACTCCGCCGTAGATGCCGCGGCGGTGCGGTTCGAGTTCGTCAAGCAGACGCAGTGCCCGCGGTTTCGGCGCGCCGGAGAGCGTGCCTGCCGGAAAAGTCGCGGCCAGCACGTCGTAAGCAGACTTATCGTCGGAGAGCCTGCCGACCACGGTGGAGACGAGGTGCATGATGTGGCTGAATTTCTCCACCTCCATGAACTGGCTGACATCCACGGTGCCCGGATCGCAGACCTTCGAGATATCGTTCCGCGCCAGGTCCACGAGCATCAGGTGCTCGGCGCGCTCTTTCAGGTCGGCGAGCAGCTCTTCGGCGAGCTCGCGGTCCTGTTCCACGGTTTTGCCGCGCGGACGGGATCCGGCGATCGGGTGGGTAATAACTTCGTCCCCGGTCACCGTAACCAGTGCCTCGGGCGAAGACCCGACGATGGAGTAGGCGTTGCCGTCGGCGTCTTCCAGGCTGAACAGGTACATGTAAGGGCTCGGATTGAGGTTGCGCAGCACCCGGTAGACGTCCAGTGCCGAGGCCGAACACTCCGTTTCAAACCGGCGCGAAATCACCACCTGGAAGACTTCGCCGTCGACAATCGCTTCCTTGCCCCGGTCCACAGCCGCCAGGTATTGCTCTTCCGCCCAGCTGTGCGTGACGGAGTCCATCAGCTCATCGGTCGACAGTGCGCTGTTCTCCAGTACGGAAATCTGCTGGACCAGCGGCTCATTGAGCTGGGCCAGCATCCGGCGGATGCGCTCAACCGCGTCGCGCCAGGCATCGTCCGCCCGCTCGTCGCTGCCATCGAAATTAATGGCGTTGGCGATCAGGGTGACAGTTCCTTCGGCGTTGTCGTGGACGGCCATGTCCGTGACCAGGCACATGGCCAGCTCCGGCAGCGGCAGGTCCTCTTCGGGCGGGCTGGTCAGCTTTTCCCAACGACGCACCGCTTCCCAACCCACGAAGCCCACTAGTCCGGACGTCAACGGCGGCAGCCCGTCAAAACGTTCGGTGCGCAGCGCCTCCACCGTCTGGCGCAGCGCCTCGACCGGGTTGCCGTCCAGCGGCACGCCGGCCGGCGGCTCCCCCAGCCAGTGCGCCTGGCCGTTCTTGCTGGTCAGCGTGGCCCTGGAATGGGTTCCGATGAACGAGTAGCGGGACCAGACCCCGCCCACTGCGGCGGACTCGAGCAGGAACGTTCCTGCCTGCCCGCCGCCGAGCTTGCGGTAAAGGGAGATGGGTGTCTGGTCATCAGCGAGCACCTTGAGGGAGATCGGGATAACCCGCCGGTCGCGGGCAAGGGAGCGGAACTCCTCCAGCGTGGGGCTGATGACACCAAGGTCCTGCATTACTGGTTTTCTTTCGCTAGCGGTTCTTCTTCTGTACGGTTTCCAACAACGACGTCGACACTGCGGCCATCGAAGCAGGTTCTGGTGCCTGTGTGGCAGGCTGCGCCGACCTGGTCGACCTGGATCAGCAGGGCGTCGCCGTCGCAGTCGAGCGCAACGGATTTTACCCATTGCACGTGCCCGGATGTATCGCCCTTGCGCCAATACTCCTGGCGTGACCGCGAATAGAACGTCACCCTCCCGGAAGAGATCGTACGGCGCAGCGCCTCGTCATCCATCCAGCCCAGCATCAGCACTTCGGAGGTGTCATGCTGCTGGATGATCGCGGCGACGAGGCCTGCGGCATCGCGCTTGAGCAGGTCTGCAACGGCGGAGGGCAGGGCTTCGCTGCCGGCGCCGGCCATGGATACGTTCTGGGATTCAGACTGGGAGGACATCCTTTCAAGTCTAGTGCTTCGGCAGTGGGCCGTTTGCCGCCCGCCAACGAGGCCACACAACGTTATGGGCGGCCCAAAAATGGCCGCTTCATGCTAGGTTCAGGATTGATGCATTTCGTTGACCCGTCCCGTGAAGTTCTGGCCGAGACTCTGCTGGCAGCCGGCCCGGACTCCGCCACGCTCTGTGAAGGCTGGCGGACTGCCGAACTGGCGGCGCATCTGTATCTGCGCGAACACCGGTTGACGGCCCAGCTGGGCATGGCCTTCAAGCCCCTGTCGAAGGTTTCGGACGAAGCCACCCGAAAGCTGGCGGACAAATCCCGCGGAACAGCGGGCTACAGCAAGTTGGTGAAGGCCTTCCGCGCCGGCCCGCCCCGGCTCTCGCCGCTGAAGCTCAAATCGGTGGATGCCGCCGCGAATCTTATCGAGTACTTTGTGCACACCGAAGACGTCCGGCGTGCCACCACGCGGTGGGCACCGCGCGCTTTGGATGAGGAATACTCCAACGCCTTGTGGGACGACCTGATCAAGCGGGCCGCCCTCCTGTACCGCGGGGTGGATCTGGGCATTGTCCTGGTGCGCCCCGATGGCCCCCGGCACGTTGCGAAGCGTGCCTCGGTGTCGGTAGCGATCGTCGGAGAGCCCGGAGAACTGCTCATGCATGCGCATGGCCGTACCCAGCACGCTCTCGTTACTTTCGAAGGCCAACCGGACGCCGTCGCACTGCTGCAGAGCGCCGAAATCGGTCTCTGACTCCGCACGCGTCCGGTCTCAGCGCACCGGGTAGCCTGCGGCGCGAATAGCGTTCTTCACCTGGGCGATGGCATCGTCGGGTCCGAAATGGAACACGGACGCGGCCAATACGGCATCGGCACCGGCCGCCACCGCCGGCGGAAAATGCTCGGGCTTGCCAGCGCCACCGGAGGCGATCAGCGGAACCTGCACCGCAGCACGCACGGTCCGGATCATCTCCAGGTCGAAGCCTTCTTTGGTGCCGTCGGCGTCGATGGAGTTCAGCAGGATCTCCCCTACCCCACGGTCGGCGGCTTCCTTAGCCCACTGCACTGCATCAATGCCCGTGCCTTGCCTGCCGCCGTGCGTCGTGACCTCGAAGCCGGAAGGTACCGAGGAATCAGCCGTCCGCCGGGCATCCAGCGACAACACCAGGACCTGCGAGCCGAAGTGGTTAGTAATCTCGTCGATGACCTCCGGGCGGACCACGGCTGCGGTGTTGATCGACGCCTTGTCGGCACCGAAGCGCAGCAATCTATCGACGTCGGCGACGCTGCGGACACCTCCGCCGACCGTCAGCGGGATGAAGACTTCCTCCGCGGTGCGCGCAACGACGTCGAACGTCGTCTCGCGGTTTCCGGAGGAGGCGGTCACGTCCAGAAAGGTCAGTTCGTCGGCTCCGGCACGGTCATAACGGTGTGCCAGTTCAACCGGATCCCCGGCGTCGCGCAGGCCTTCGAAATTGACGCCCTTGACCACCCTGCCGGCGTCGACATCGAGGCAGGGAATGACGCGGATTGCTACAGACACTTGCACTTCCCCGATCAGATGCGGCAGGCGTGGATGGTGCTGACCAGGATGGCGCGTGCGCCCAGGTCATACAGCTCATCCATGATCCGGTTGGTCTGTGTGCGGCTGACCATCGAGCGCACCGCGACCCACTCGGAGTCGCGCAGCGGGGAGACGGTGGGCGATTCCAGGCCCGGTGTCAGGGCAGCAGCCTGCTCCACCAGTTCCTTGCGGATGTCATAGTCCATCATCACGAACTCGCGGGCGACAATGACGCCGCGGAGCCTGCGGATCAGGACCTCCAGGCCCGTGGGCACCTCGCCCCTGCGGCCGATGAGAACGGCCTCGGAGCGGAGGATGGGTTCGCCGAAGATCTCCATCCCGGCGGCCTTGAGCGTGCTCCCGGTTTCCACAACATCCGCGATCGCGTCGGCGACCCCCAGGCGCACCGAGGACTCCACGGCGCCGTCCAGCCGGACTACCTTGGCATCCACGCCACGCTCGGTCAGGTAGCTTTGCAGCAGTCCGTCGTAGCTGGTGGCCAGGCGCCTGCCGTGCAGCTGCTGGACGTCGGAGAACTCACCAACCGGGCCGGCGAACCGGAACGTTGAGGCGGCGAAGCCAAGGCTCAGGAGCTCTTCGGCTTCCACCTGTGCATCGAGGAAAAGGTCGCGGCCGGTGATCCCGACGTCCAGCGTGCCCTTGCCCACGTAGACGGCAATATCGCGCGGGCGGAGGAAGAAGAATTCGACGTCGTTGTCCGGATCCATCATGACCAGCTCACGGCTGTCACGACGCTGCCGGTATCCGGCCTCGGTGAGCATCGCGGACGCGGCTTCGGACAGGGAACCTTTGTTGGGGACGGCTACGCGTAGCATGAAGATGACTTTCTGCAGAGGATCGGTTGGCCGTACGACGGCCGGTTTTGGGGAAACTGCCCCGGGCAGGCTTGGCGGAACACCTCTGGCGGCGTCCCGCTACAGATGCTTGTATACGTCTGCCAGGGTCAGGCCTTTGGCGATCATCAGGACCTGCAGGTGGTAGAGCAACTGGGAAATTTCTTCCGCCGCCGCTTCATCCGACTCGTACTCCGCAGCCATCCATACTTCGGCCGCCTCTTCCACAACCTTCTTCCCGATGCCATGGATACCAGAGTCCAGTTCGGCTACGGTACCCGAGCCCTCCGGGCGCGTCTGCGCTTTCTCGCTCAGCTCGGCAAAAAGGGATTCGAAGGATTTCACGCTCCCAAGATTACGCCAGCACATGGCCCGGGCCGCAAACCGGCCCGGGCTATGTGACGAATCCCCTTGTCCGAGGCCTTTAGACTCCGAGCTGGCGCAAGGTGGCAGCCGTCGCCAATGCGGCCGTAACAGCCTCGTGGCCCTTGTCCTCGTTTGAGCCCTCAAGCCCGGCGCGGTCAAGACCCTGCTGCTCCGTATCGCACGTCAGGACCCCGAATCCTACGGGTGTCCCGGTATTGACACTGACGTCGGTCAGCCCCTCGGTGGCTGCCTGGCAGACGTACTCGAAGTGCGGTGTTCCACCACGAATAACGACGCCGAGGGCCACCACCGCGTCATAGTGCGGTGCCAGCCGCGCCGCTGCCACCGGCAACTCGAAGCTGCCGGGAACTCTAACCAGCGCGGGCTCGGCGATGCCGGCTTCCTTGGCTGCCCGCAGGGCGCCGTCGATCAGGCCGTCCATGATCTGCGTATGCCAGCTGGCTGCGACGATGGCCAGCTTCAGTTCGCCCGCATTGCCGTTCAGTTCGGCGACGTCGATAACCGGTGCTCCGTGTCCGCTCATTTTTTACTCTCTGCTTTCTGTGAATGTTCGTACCCAGCCGGGGTTGGCGGCGGGTTCATCTTCAGTACTGGGAAGGTGCCGCTGTTATCAGCTTTGGTGGACCGGGTGGTCTTCAAGCAAGGCCAGCCGATGATCCATTCGGTCCCGTTTGGTCTGCAGATAGCGCAGGTTCTGCTCGCGGGATGGCACCTCGGAGGAGATCATTTCCACGACGCTGATCCCATAGCCGGAGAGCGTACTGCTCTTGGCCGGGTTATTGCTCAGGAGCCGGATGGTGTCCAGCCCCATGGTGTGCAGGATCGACGCCGCGGCTGAATAGTCGCGCGCATCCACCGGCAGACCCAGCTGTTCATTGGCCTCAACTGTGTCCGCGCCGTCCTCCTGCAAGGCGTATGCACGGATCTTGTTTGCCAGTCCGATACCGCGCCCCTCTTGGCCGCGCAGGTACAACACGGTGCCGCCCTGTTCGGCGATCAAAGCCAGAGCCTGGTCCAGCTGCTCACCGCAGTCGCAGCGGAAGGAAGCAAAGACATCCCCTGTCAGGCACTCCGAATGGAGCCGAACCAGCGGAGCCGTGTCGGGGCGCACCGGCGAAGTGATGCTCAGATGCTCCACCCCCGTGGCACTGTCCGTCCATGCTCGTGCCGTGAAATAGCCAAAAGCCGTGGGCAACTGCACGGCCGGACCGCCGGTCACGTGCGCCGGGGAGGCCGGCGGAACCGACACCGCGGCCGGCGATGGGTCGTTTCTGGTGGTCACTGGTGCGCCTCCTGTCCGGCGGATTCACGTGTCTGGAGCGACTGCGTACTCTGTGGGCCTGTTCCTTCGGCCGCGATGAACCGGACAAGGTCCTCGATGGATACCAGCGGGCAACCGTGCTCATTGGCAAAGTCGCGCAGCGCGGGCAGCCGCATCATTTCCCCGTCATCGTGCACGAGCTCTGCGATCACGCCTACGGGCGACCGGCCACCGAGCCGGCAGAGATCGACGGCAGCTTCGGTGTGCCCGCGGCGCGCCAGGACGCCACCGTCGACAGCCCGGAGCGGGAAGATATGGCCCGGCCTGTTCAACTGGCTGGCAGTACTCAGCTCGGACGCCAGCACCTGCGCCGTTCGTGCACGGTCGGTGGAGCTGATGCCGGTGGTAACTCCGGTGGCCGCATCGCAGGAAACCGTGTAGGCGGTGCCCTTTGCGTCCTGGTTGACTTCAACCATCGGCGGAAGGCCAAGCTCATCAGCGCGGCTGCCCGTCATCGGGACACAGATCACTCCCGAGGTGTATCGGACCGTCCAGCCCATCAGTGCAGGTGTGGAGGCGTCCGCCGCGAATATGATGTCGCCTTCGTTCTCCCGGTCTTCGTCGTCGACCACCACAACCGGCCGACCGGCAGCGATGGCGCTGATGGCTTGCTCAACGGCGTCGAGCCGGATCCGGGGTTCCACTGCCGCGCTCATGAATGTGCTCCTGCTACGTGGCGGGCTGCTGCCTTGTCCGCTTGGGAGAAGGCCAGCAACCGCTCGGCGTACTTGGCGAGCACATCTACCTCGAGGTTGACCTTGTCGCCAGCGGCCTTGGCACCCAGATTCGTTTCGGCCAGGGTGGTGGGAATCAGCCCCACCTCAAAATAGGCGTCCTCGGCGTCGACCGGGCTGACCGTCGTTACGGTCAGGGACACACCGTCAATCGCGATGGAACCCTTTTCGGCAATGTAGCGGGCGAGCTGGAGGGGGACGCTGAAACGCAACCGCTCCCAGTCGCCCATATTTTCGCGTTCGAGCAGTGCGCCGACACCGTCCACGTGTCCCTGGACCACATGTCCATCCATACGCCCTCCGGCAGGAACGCACCGCTCGAGATTCACGCTGGCGCCGGCTTTGAGCTCACCAGTGGTGGTCCGGGTCAGCGTCTCCCCCATAACGTCGACGCTGACAACGCCCGGCTTGGATTCCACGGCGGTCAGGCAAACGCCATTGACGGCCAGGGACCCGCCGAGTTCAAGGTCCGCGATCGCTTCCCCTGCCTTGATGGTCAGGACAGCACTGTCCTTCGCCGGGTTCAGGACCAGCGATTCCACGCTGCCCTGCTCCGTGATGATTCCGGTAAACATTAGAGGCCTTTCCTGCCGCTTGGGATGCCGAGCGGCATCGGTTCCAGATGAAGGCGCAGATCTGCGCCAAGATTTGAGGTGCGGCCGCCGCCGCTGTTGTCCCAACGCCACTGAGAGGCCTCAGCTAACGTCCGGATGCCTAAGTCGCCCGTGGACCGGGTCCCATCGCCCAGGAGCATGGGCGCCAGATAGAGAACCAGTTCGTCGACGAGGTCCGCCTGAAGGAAGGCTCCCGCCACCGCTGCACCGCCTTCGACCATGGCGTGCGCGACTCCCCGCCCCGCCAGGTCGCCCAGCACTTCGGCCGGATCATGCGTTCGCAGCTGCAGGAACAGACCGTCGTCCCCACGGATGGCGGAGTCTTCGGGAACGTCGCGCAGACCCATCACCACTCGCAGCGGCTGGGACTCCGTTACCGCGCCCGATTCGTCCCTGGCAGTCAGCCTCGGGTTGTCTGCCAGAACTGTTCCGGTGCCGGCGATGATCGCGTCCACGCGGCTGCGGATGCCGTGGCTGTCCTGCCGCGACTCCGCGGAGGTGATCCATTGGCTTGTGCCGTCCTGCGCTGCAATCAGCCCATCGAGCGTCTGGGCAATGTGCATGGTGGTGAACGGACGGTTTTCCGATTTGGCCCGGAACCACCTGTGGTTCAGCTCAAGCGCCCGCTCCTCAAGCAGACCCCTGCGCACGGCGATGCCGGCGTTGCGGAGGACATCTCCCCCTCCCGTGGCCTCCGGCGTGGGGTCCGCAGCTGCATAGATGACGTTGCCGATGCCTGCGTCGACGATAGCTGCGGCGCACGGTCCCGTGCGGCCCTGGTGATTGCAGGGTTCAAGGGTCACCACCATGGTGCAGTCGGAAAGGTCCTGCTGCTGGGATATCCGGTGGCGCAGATTGGCCAGCGCGTCGATTTCCGCATGCGGCGAGCCGGCACCGCTGTGGTAGCCGATGCTGAGCACTTCACCGGTGGCGTCCAGAACTGCCGCGCCAACCAAAGGATTGGCGCCGCGGTAGCCAAGCTTGGCGGTGTCCAGTGCAAGATCCATCGCCCGGTGTTCCGCAGGCGAGAATCCCTGGTTGCTCATGACCGGCCCCCTGCGCCGACGCGGGCAACCGGCAGAAGGGTTTCAACGTCGGGCTTGGACCGATTCTTGGCCTGCCACCAGACAAAGAACCCGATCAGCGTGAACACGCCGTAGAAGAGGTACATGAAGGCTGACGCGTAGTAGCCGGCACTGAACAGCAGCGGGACTCCCACGATGTCGACCGCCACCCAGATCAGCCAGAACTCCACCCAGCCGCGCGCCATGCCATAGGTGGCAAGCAGCGATCCCGTAAACGTCCAGGCGTCCGCCCAGACAGGTTCGTACGAACCGAGTGCGGCGAAGACCGGAGTCAGAGCGACGGTGCCTAGGATCAGGCCTGCCACCAGGCCGATCCGGGCTTTGCCGGATGCCCATTGGGGGGTTACCGCATGGCCAGCGCCGTCCTGCTTGCTCTGGCGCCAGCGCTGCCAACCGTAGACCGCCACTGCGATAAACATGATTTGGCGGCCGGCCTGGCCGAGCAGATTCGCAGTATTGGCTGAGCCGAAAAGCGACCCGAGAAACACCGTAAGCAGCAGGGCGTTGCCGATGATACCGACGGGCCACGCCCATACCTTGCGGCGCATGCCGCCAAGGGCGCTGAGGAGGCCGAAGATGTTCCCTACGACTTCGCGCAGCAGCAGTGAACTGCCGGCGACGGGAATCTGAGCTTCAAAGAGCCACCGCAGAAAATCCATGTCGTTCCTTTCCGAAAGCCGCGGCGGCTCCGGGGTAACGACAGTGCGGTAGGTTCAGGCAGTGGACGTGGTTCCGCACGGAACCTACGCACCGCTGGCTGTTCTGCCAACTGTACGTGCTTCTCCCATCCAGACTTTAACTGTCGGTACCGGAATTTCACCGGCTCAACCGTTGCCCTGAATTCCTTGCGGAATCCGTGGCGACGGGTCGCGGACTATAACCGCCGGTTCGGACTTACACCGACCCCGGAGCACGTTGTTTGTGGTTGTTATTCTGCCACAACCTGCATCGCAGGCCTCATATTCCTGTCATGTCGTGTAATACATGACACATCAAGCTGCTTCGGCGGATTTGCGCAAGGCGGAGATCGCGGCATCCGGATCGTCGGCACCGTATACGGCCGACCCTGCGACGAAGACGTTAGCTCCCGCTTCCGCTGCCCGCTGGATGGTTTCTTCGGTCACGCCGCCGTCCACCTGAATCGCCACGGGCAGATCCGAACCGGCTATTGCCGAAGCTGCCCGACGGATCTTGGGAAGTGTTACATCAAGGAAGGCTTGCCCACCGAATCCGGGTTCAACGGTCATGATCAGCAGCATGTCCATTTCGGGGAGCAGATCGAGGTAGGGCTCGACGGCGGTGCCGGGCTTCAGTGCCATGCCTGCCTTGGCCCCGCGTTTGCGCAGCTCACGGGCCAGGCGGACGGGGGCGGATGCGGCCTCGACATGGAAGGTCACTGAATCAAGGCCTGCATCCGCATAGGCCGGCGCCCAGCGGTCCGGGTCCGCAATCATCAGGTGCGCATCCAACGGAAGCCGGCTGATCTCCTGGATCCGCTCCACCACGGGCAGCCCGATGGTCAGGTTCGGCACGAAGTGATTGTCCATGACGTCAACATGCACGGCGTCGGCGGAACCAATCCTCCCCAGCTCGGCCTCCAGATTGACGAAATCGGCGGACAAGATACTTGGGTGTATGCAGCACTGAGCCATCTGGATCCTTACTTTGCGTTTCCGGCTGAATTGTCTGAGATCTTCTTGCGCAGCAAGCCCAGGAACATTGCGTCTGTTCCGTGGATATGCGGCCAGAGCTGGGCCGTTGATCCTTCCGTCTGTGCATGGCCCGCCTGGAGATTTCCCGACAGGCTGACTGCATCCAGCGCCGCCGCCGAATCCAGCAGCTCAATGTCAGGATGGCGGCGCAGCGCGTCGGTGACCACGGCGGTGGTTTCCGCTGGGTGCGGCGAACAGGTGACGTACGCTACCAACCCGCCAGGCTTCACCGCAGCCAGGGCTGAATCCAGCAGTTCGCGTTGCAAGGGCGCCAGTTGGGCAACGTCGGACGGTTTGCGCCGCCAGCGCGACTCGGGCCGGCGCCGCAGAGCACCCAGGCCGGTGCAGGGAGCGTCTACGAGGATCCGGTCGAACTCTTCGGGCTGCAACTGGCCAAGGTCACGGCCGTCCCCGGTACGGACTTCCCAGACCTCACGGTCGACGGGCCGAAGAGACTGCCGCACCAGCTCGGCCCGGTGTTCGGCCGGTTCGTTGGCCAGCAGGGTCGCTGACTTCTTGGCGGCCAGGGCAGCCAGCAGTGCGGCCTTGCCCCCCGGTCCGGCACAAAGATCCAGCCAGCGCTCGGGACCCGAGGTCAGGGTCTGCGCTTCGGCCAGGGCGCGGGCGACCAGCTGTGAGCCGGCATCCTGAACTCTCGTTGTTCCCGTCCGGACGGATTCCAGACGTCCTACGTCGCCTCCGGAGAACAGCGCCGAATCCTGTACCAGGGAGCCCGGTTCCGCGCCTGCCTGAATCGCTTCGTCCAGGGTGCCGAGCCCGGGCAGGGCCACGAGGTTCACCACCGGTGCGGCATTGTCCGCAGCCAGCAGATCCTCGATTTCCCCGACGCTGCGGCCGTGCCCGACGAGGGACTGTCGCATCGCCCTAACAATCCATTCCGGATGGCTGTGCACCAAAGCTGCAGCGGCTACGGCGTCCTGCTGGCCGGCAGTCAGTTCCTCGGTCCAGCCGGCGAGTTCCTTGGCGGAAACTTTCCGCAGTACGGCATTGACCAGTGCGCCCGGGCCAGCTCCGATGACAGCGCGCGCCAGTCCGACCGTCTGGTCCAGGGCTGCGTGCGCGGGCACCCGCATCGCCAGCAGCTGATGGACCCCGAGGCGGAGCGCATCGAGCACGGCCGGATCGAGTTCGGCCAGCGGGCGGTCAACGCAACGGGCCAGAATCGCATCGTAGGTGCCCAGGCCACGCAGTGCTCCGTACGTCAGCTCGGTGGCGAAGCCCGCGTCACGTTTGTCGAGCCGGTGCTGCCGGATCTTTACCGGCAGCACGAGGTTGGCATAGGCGTCGTCGGCGTCAACAGCACGCAGCACTTCGAACGCTACCAGCCGCGCCGGATCCGCCTTGCGTGTTCGCTGCGCCGGTGCGGACTGGGAGAAGGAACGCTCTCCCCCGCGGTTGCGTTCGCGTCCGGCGGCATTGCGGCGTCGTTCGGGGCCCTGCCCCCTTCGGTTACCCTGCGGTCTATCCTGTCCGCTCACTCGAAGTGCACATCCTCACGTTGTCCGAGACCGCGCGCCCAGTCGGCCGCCGCCATCATTTTCTTTCCCGCAGGCTGAACCTGTTGCAACTGCACGGCGCAGGATCCGGTACCTACTAGGGCAGAGGCCGAGCCTCCCCCAGCCAGTTCCACCTGGCCGGGCCGCAGGTCCCGCCGGTCTTGCCGCAGTACAACCGGACCTAACTTGAACCGTTGCCCCTGCAGCATCGTCCAGGCACCGGGTTCCGGTGTCACGCCGTTGATCCTGCGGCGCAGGGCCAGAGCCGGCTGGTCCCAGTCGATACGGCCGTCTTCAAGGCCTAGTTTGGGAGCCAGGGTCACATCCCCTGACTGAGGCACGGCTACTGCCTTGTCCGCCGAAATGGCCGAGAGCGTTTGTGCAAGCAGGACCGCCCCGCTGTTCGAAAGACGGGCCAGCAGCTCGCCGCTGGTGTCCTCCGGCCGGATGGTTTCCGTCAAGGTCCCGTACACGGGACCGGTATCCAGGCCTTTTTCGAGCAGGAAGGTCGATGCGCCGGTTACGTCGTCGCCGTGGATGACGGCATGTTGGACAGGAGCTGCACCACGCCAGGCCGGCAATAAGGAAAAGTGCAGGTTGATCCAGCCGTGCCGCAGCATCTGCAAAGCCGGCTCCGGAACCAAGCCTCCGTAGGCGACGATAGCCGCCACGTCCGCATCGGTCTTGGCGATCGCGGCCATCGCCTCATCATCAATCCGGTTAGTCCGGATGACGGGCAGGCCCATTTCATGGGCACGGGCGGCTACCGGTGAGGGCGTGAGTGTCTTCTTACGGCCAACCGGCGCATCTTCGCGCGTCAGTACCGCGGCTATCTCGAATCCTGATTCAACGAGTTTTTCCAAAGAGGGAACGGCCACCTGCGGCGTTCCCGCAAAGAGTACGCGGAAAGGTCTGGGAGTCGCCGTCATGCGGAGGGCTGTCCGAACGTTCCCCGCGCAAATCCCGAGCCAACGCTGGAGGAGCGCTTGACCTCTGTTTCCTTGGCCACGGAGTTGTAGGAGGCATCGCGGATGGAGCGGAGAGCATTTTTGCGATTATCACCGGAGAGGTGGTCTATGTACAGGACACCGTCCAGATGGTCCGCTTCATGCTGGAAGCAGCGTGCGAGCATGCCTTCGCCTTCCAAGGAAACAGGCTTGCCGTTGACATCCACGCCGGTGACACGGGACCAGCGTCGCCGCCGCACCGGGTATCCCAGGCCGGGAATCGAGAGGCAGCCTTCCACCTGGTCTTCCTGAAAATCATCGCTGTTCTCCAAGACCGGGTTGATGACGTGCCCGCGCTGCCCGTCGATCAGATAAGTGAAGACCCGCAGGCTTACTCCCACTTGCGGTGCTGCAAGGCCTGCGCCCTCCACACTTTCCATCGTCTCGTCCATGTCGGCCACCAGCTTGGCCAGCTCCGGGCCGAAGTCGCGAACCGGCTCTGCCTTGGTGCGCAGCACCGGGTCTCCGATAATCCGAATACTCAGGACGGTCATGCCTTCATCTTCCTTACTGTCGCTCAGCCGGTGTCCGTTCCAGTCTAAGTGGCCTTATCCGGCCACAGTCCGCAGCACAGCGGCGGGCGGACCGATAGGCAGCAGCGCACGGCCGGCGTCGGTCACCTGCAGCTGCAGGTCCCAGACCCGGCGCAAGGCGCAGAACTTGTACCAGTGGTACTTGAGCACTTCCGGGTTGGCCCGCATGGGCCGTACTTCGGTCTCACCAATAGCCACGCCCAGCAGCAGTGGGGAGTCACCGTGCGCCCACGGTTCCCACGTCCCCGACTGGGCGTCCACCAGGCTTTCCTGCGCTTTCATTCCCGCCACCAACTGCATAACAACTTTTTCGTCCATGGGCTTGACCTGGCCGTTGCGGTCCGTGCCTTTGGTCTTGAAATCGATCAGGCACAGCCGGCCCCCGATGCGGGCTACGAGATCGAGGGTGCCGGCGTACCCGACCTCGGCGTTCCACACGGTGATTTCGGGTGCTACCGGTTCTACCTGGTAGAGCTCCCACCACTCGTCAAAACGCGCGGCGAAGGCCTCTTCCCCGTTCGCCCTCAGTTCCTCGCGGGCCTCAGCCATACGGTGCGGACGGCCGAGGGCGCGCAGCGAGACTTGTTCGCAGTAGCTATGTACCCGGTCGCCGCGGAGCGCTGCGGCATCCCGGAAGCGTTCCGCCGCCGTCGAGGCCTCCTTCGCCAGTGCCCGGAGTTTCGCTGGATTGCCCGCCGCCTCTGTCAGCCGGTGGTCCTGCGCCATGGCGGTGGCCGCCATGTGGGAAAACCAGCCGCCCAGATCCACGGGTGCCTGTGAGATGACAGTGGTTATGGACGGCACACTGGGCAGATCAGTGGTTGAGCGTGAATACATCCGCCCGAAGTCGGTTTTGTGGGCCAGTGCCGGATCAGTCATACCAAGAATCATGTCAGAGACGGCTGACGGTTTCCTGCCGGAACGAAAACGGCCCCTTACCTGTGGAAAGGCAAGGGGCCGGCTTCTGACGGTGGGCGATACTGGGTTCGAACCAGTGACCTCTTCGGTGTGAACGAAGCGCGCTACCACTGCGCCAATCGCCCGTCTGGGACGCCCTCCGGGCTAACCGGACGTGCATCGTTTATGAATGTTAGCCGACGTTCGCCCCGACGCAAAAACGGCGCATTTTGTCGTACCGACGCGCCAGGTCCTCGGCCTCCCCGTCAGGATTCGTATGACCTCAACCGGTGTGTGCGCACGCCGACTCGACGCCGCAAATGCGCCGTAAAACCGGCTCTCGAACCCTCGATTGGACGAAGCGGAAAACGTCCTATAGAGTCTTTACTCGTTGGAAATCGAGAAAACGTTCCGGTCAAACCGGAGGTAAACTTGATGAAATCCACATGCGGACGTAGCTCAGCTGGCTAGAGCACCACCTTGCCAAGGTGGATGTCGCGGGTTCGAATCCCGTCGTCCGCTCGCAAGTCACTGTAAGTGCCAGTTCTACTGGCCGGTCCTGAATCTGCAGGCCACGGTGGGGTGGCCGAGAGGCGAGGCAGCGGCCTGCAAAGCCGTATACGCGGGTTCGAATCCCGTCCCCACCTCGGTTACGGTACTTCAGAGTTCTTGCAGTTGTTTTGCTTAGCAATGCAACAAACCCTTTATGGGCGATTGGCGCAGCGGTAGCGCGCTTCCCTGACACGGAAGAGGTCACTGGTTCGATCCCAGTATCGCCCACGGAAATGGTCCGGTTTACCGGCATCATTCCACGCGGACGTAGCTCAGCTGGCTAGAGCACCACCTTGCCAAGGTGGATGTCGCGGGTTCGAATCCCGTCGTCCGCTCCAATCCGATCATTGCGCTTGCGGCGCCGATGCTGAAGGATCCAGGGCGATTGGCGCAGCGGTAGCGCGCTTCCCTGACACGGAAGAGGTCACTGGTTCGATCCCAGTATCGCCCACAAAGAACCGCTCCCCTCGGAGCCGTTTTTACATTTAACCCGTCATGACCTCAAGCCAGGAATTCCGGGCTATTGCCCCTGCCTGGCAGCCGGGCTTCTCTCCGCCCCTTCCCTTCCGGACCACTTCTAACCTAATTTTGGCTGACGCAGCTTTGCGCCAGTCTGACAAGACTGTGCCAGAGGCATAACACGTCTCCTTGCGACGGCCTGTACCGAGGCCTACCCGCCTATTGACGCGCCCTGCCTCGAGCCTACGATAGAAGTAGGCGGGAGCATGCGGCTCCCAGGAGCGAAGGGAGGTGTCTGTGTCTGTATTCGACGAGCTCAAGGGTAAGGCCGGACAGCTTAGGGACAAGGCCGCTCATCTGGTCGGCGAGAATTCCGACAAGCTCAAGGACGGCGTCGGCAAGGCTGGAGATTTCATCGACAGCAAGACCGGCGGCAAGTACTCCGGGCAGGTAGATGGTCTGCAGGCCAAAGCCGCGAACCTCATCGACAGGGCAGATGGTGGAAATACCCCCGGTGCCGCAACCGATGAGAGCAGCCCTTCGGCATAACTTCTCTTAGAGCACGCCAAAAAGGCGCTGGTCCTACCGGGAGGTAGCACCAGCGCCTTTGTGCTGTGTGGGCCGGAGCGTCGGGAGAGCTCAGGACTCCTCGCCAGTCAACCCTTCACGTGCCAGGGCTGTCAGTCTGGAAACAGCCCGGTGGTACTTCTTCATGTAGCCGCCGGACATCATCTCAGGGGTGAAAAGCTCATCGAACGGGCGGCCGCTGGCAATAATGGGCACGTCCTTGTCATAAAGCCGGTCCGCCAGCACAACGAAGCGCAGGGCTACAGATTGCTCGGTGATCGTCGCGACGTTATGCCACGCCACCGCATCGATACCGTCGATGAACTGCCGGTAGCGGCTCGGATGCACGCCTTCGAGATGACTGACCAGATCCGAGAATTCATCGGCCGCGACCACCTGGCCATCGAAATCGCTGTAGACCCGCCGTTTGAGTTCAAGATCAGTTAAAGGATCCGGAGCAGCCGGCAGTCCTCGATGACGGTAGTCTTCGCCGTCGATACGGAGTACGTTGAACTGGTCTGCCAGGACCTGGATTTCGCGCTGGAAATCGACGGCGGCAAAGCGTCCCTCGCCGAGAGAACCGGGCAACGTGTTGGAGGTAGCTGCAAGCTTCACACCGGCGTCAGCCAGCTCGCGCATCAACCGGGACATCAGCACGGTGTCCCCCGGGTCGTCGAGTTCGAATTCATCGATACAAACCAAGCGGTAGCTGCTTAGCGCATCCAGCGTTTTGCGGAAGGACAGCGCCCCCACCAGATTTGTATATTCGACGAAAGTGCCGAAGGCCTTTGGACCCTCAACCGCGTGCCAGAGGGAAGCCAGCAGGTGGGTTTTTCCCACACCGAAGCCGCCGTCGAGGTAGATACCTGCTTTGCCGGCCTGCTTCTTGGCGGCAAAAAGTTTCTTCAGTCCCTTGGGTTCCCGGTGGTCCACCTCGGCGGCGAAATCCCGCAACGCTTTGACGGCGGCGGACTGCGAGGGCTGGGACGGGTCGGGACGGTAACTGTCGAAGGAGACTTCGCCGAAGCGCGGCGAAGGATGGAATCCCTCCAACAAATCGTCGACCGACACCTTGGGGGTCCGGCGCGAAAGCTGTTCAATCTGGGGCACGTTTACCGACCGTAGCCTTCCTGAAAATCTGCGTGGCGGTGAATTGCCGCCAGAAAAACGATACGCTACCGACGACGCCGCGGCAGATTCGTGACCGAGACCACTGCCGGAAAAACAGGTGGATGCAGCCCTGCCGCAACGGACTCCGCGCATTGTGGCGGATGATGACCGGCGCGCAGATCGTTTCCTCGCGCTTATGGTTAGGCTGGGCAGAGACCACCCCTGACGCATGGAAAGGTTTTGCTATGCCTGTTGCCGCAGAACAGAACGAGAAATTCGCCGCCTACGCCCACCCGGAACGGCTCGTTTCCACCGATTGGCTGGCGGCCAACCTGGACGCGGATTCCCTGGTTGTCGTCGAGTCGGACGAGGACATCCTCCTCTACGAGACCGGCCATATTCCGGGTGCAGTAAAAATCGACTGGCATACGGATTTGAATGACGCGCTGACCCGCGACTACATCGACGGCGAAACGTTCGCTGCGCTGCTCGGCTCCAAGGGCATTACCCGCGATACCACCGTGGTGATTTACGGAGACAAGAGCAACTGGTGGGCTGCCTACGCACTCTGGGTGTTCACGCTCTTCGGCCACGAGGATGTGCGCCTGCTGGACGGCGGGCGCGACAAGTGGATTGCCGAGGGGCGGGAGCTCACTACCGAGACGCCGAAGCCTGCAAAGGTGGAATATCCCGTCGTCGAACGCCGCGATGAGGTCATCCGCGCATTCCTGCCCGATGTCTTCGAGCACTTCGGCAAGCCCTTGATTGATGTCCGCTCGGCCGAAGAATACTCCGGCGAACGCACCACAATGCCCGCTTATCCCGAAGAGGGAACGCTGCGCGGTGGCCATATTCCCAGCGCGGCCTCCGTGCCCTGGGCCCGTGCCGCCGCGGCTGACGGAACGTTCCGGGACCGCGAAGAGCTGGAAGCTATCTACAAGGGCGAGGCCGGATTGAATGACGGCGATGAAGTAATTGCCTACTGCCGCATCGGTGAACGTTCAAGCCACACCTGGTTTGTCCTGAAACACCTGCTCGGCTTCGAGAATGTCCGCAACTATGACGGTTCCTGGACCGAGTGGGGCAACGCGGTCCGCGTGCCGATTGTCAAGGGAGCCGAACCCGGCGAAGTACCCGCCACCCGGCGTTGAGAGCAGCGCGCACGAGTAGAATAGGTGACTGTGAGCGCACAAAACATCCCCGCACCGCTGGCAGAAATCATCGATGACTTTCAATCGATGGAGGAGCCTGAGCGGTTGCAGTTGCTGCTGGAATTCTCCCGATCACTTCCGGACCTACCGGAGCACCTTGCCGGCCAGCCGGACCTGCTGGAACAGGTTGTCGAGTGCCAGTCCCCGCTGTTCCTGACCTTGGAGATCGGCGACGGCCCGGGCGAACCGGTGGAGATCTACTTCTCGGCACCTCCGGAAGCCCCGACCACACGTGGTTTTGCCGGCGTTCTGCATGAAGGGCTCAACGGCCTGCCGGCTGCGGAGATTCTTGCCGTACCGGACGACGTGCCGGAACAGCTCGGTTTGACCCGTGCCATTACGCCGCTGCGGTTGCGTGGCATGTCTGCCATGCTCGCCCGGATCAAGCGCCAGATTACGGACGCCCGCGCAGCCGTCTGACCGCGCCGAAATCCGCCGTTGGCAAAGCGCACCGCGTCGACCGGAACCCCCGCCACACTGCTGCTGCAGCAGGCGGGGGTTCCGCACACCCTGCACAAGTACGTCCATGATCCGGCTGCGACCGACTTCGGGCTTGAGGCAGCACGCGAGCTCGGTCTTCCCCCGGAAAGGATTTTCAAGACCCTCATGGTGATGGCAGACGCCAACCTTGCTGTGGCCGTGGTGCCAGTCTCCGGAAACCTCAATCTTAAATTCTTCGCAGCCGCCTTGGGAGCGAAGAAGTCCGTGCTGGCAGATCCGCTGGCTGCCCAGCGCCGCACCGGCTACGTGCTCGGCGGCATCTCCCCGCTGGGCCAGCGGCAGTCCAGCCCGACAGTCCTTGATTCCAGCGCGGTGGACTATCCCACGATCCTGGTTTCCGGCGGCCGCCGCGGACTGGACATCGAATTAGCCGCACAGGACCTGATCCGCCTGACCGGCGCGCGGCTGGCAGCCATTGGTACGGGCTGATCAGTCCGGCTGTACGCCGTTCATACCCGGCCCTTTGACCCCGGGAACAGGGGCGCTGAGCACGTGGGTCAGCCAACTGGTGACCACCCGCTCCCAGCGCTCGGGGTCGACGTTCCATTCCTTCGTGTGGCTGGCACCGGAGAACGGCTCGAAAGTCACCAACCGCGGATTCTTGTCCGCGAGTTCGGCGGACGGCCCGTAGGGCACGAATTCGTCGTCCTGGCTATGCAGGATCAGCGTCGGCACGCAGAGCTGATCGTACCGGGCTACCCAGTTCATCTTCTTTAGATCGAGCGGAGCCGCGAGCCCGGTCAGCAACCTGCCCGCTCGGTTCGAAATGAGCCATTGCGAAAAACGGCCCACGGCCTCGGGGATCCGGTTCAGCCTGGCCTGGTATGCCAGCACGTCGATCCAGTTGATCACCGGACCGTCCAGTACCAGTGCCTTGATCCGGTTGCGGTGCACGGACTGGTCCGCCGCCTGCAAGCTTATGGCGCCGCCCATGGACCAGCCGAACAGCACAATCTCCTCGGCCCCGTGTTCCAGGGCATAGGTCATCGCGGCTTCGACGTCCTGCCACTCCGTCAACCCGAGGCCATAGCGCCCGTCCGGCGCGGCGGGGGCTTCGCCGTCGTTCCGATAGGAAATGAGCAGCGAGGTCATCCCCAGTCCGCGGGCGGTGCGGGCGGCACGAAGCCCTTCCTGCCGGGTGGCGCCCCGGCCGTGCACCATGATGGCCCAGGTCCCGGCGTTCCCTTCTCCCCTGATCAGCCACGCTGGCGCCTGGCCGCCCTCGACCGCGATGCGGACTTCCTCGTTGGCCAGTCCCGCGGCCGCGGGGTCAGGGTAGACCGCGCCTCCCCACCAACCGCGGCGGGCCGCGGCCAGATCGCCGCTGTAAACGCGCTCCACGGTACGCTGGACTGTTCCGTCTTTCGGCGAGTAGGAAGTGATGGCGCCGATCCGCGCCTGGCCGCGTCCGCCGTCGAAATAAATGCTGTAGAGGCCGGGCGCCGTGGTGTCCGGTGTGGCCGGCAGAATGACCTCTTGGTGCTGGCTGCTGCCGACCACGGCGTAGATCGCAAGGTTCTGGTCATGCTCGCGCACCGGAGTGAGTACCTGGCGGGCGAAATACGAGGCGAGCCCGGAGGTGGCTCCGGCCAGCAGCGAGCCAAGCCCTGCGCCGACGATCGCGCCGACGCCCATCCAGCGCATCCACGGCAACTGCCGCCGAATTTCCTCGGCCGGTGGCGCGGCGGCGGAGATTATAGTTTTCCGACGGTCGAACAAAGCCATGGCACCATTCTTACTCACCCTGCCGCGGACGGCGTAACGCCCTGCCGTGCAGGCGCCGAAGGCAGTCGGAAGGCGGCTGTGGGTGCGGAGAAGCCCCTCAGAAGGCCTGTTATTGTTTGCCGCGCGCCCGCTGGTTACGCTGGGGCCATGAGCGAAACGATTGTAGTACTCACCGAAGAGCCGCTCAATGATGCGGATCTTCGGAATCTGGAATTGCTGGCAACCGAGGGTACTGAATTCAGCGTGCTGATTCCCGAGGACACCAAACGGAATCTGGTGCTGGATTTTCTGGACAATCTGAGTCTGCTCGACGTCGCCCAGGCCTTCCGCGAACTGCTGCATGGCCAGCCCTCGCCCGACGAGGCCAAAACCGAAGCCGAGGAAGCCAAACGCCTCTCCGTCCAGGCGCTGCAGGGCAGGGGGTTGCGGGGAACGGTGGAAATCGTCGACGACGACGGCGTTTCGGCGCTCGTGGAATACGTCGAGCGCCATCCGGCTGACCGCGCTGTGGTGATCACCACCCCGCATGCCGTTGCCGATACGTTCCATACCGACTGGGCCAACCGCGCCCAGGACAAACTCGGGATACCCGTGCTCCATCTGTATTCCGGTTCGGGATACATTGGGGACTCGTGAGCGTTGAAAAGGATATGAGTGAAGTGAACAGCAGGCCAGAAACGTTTCCCGTCGCTAAGTCCGAGGACGAATGGCGCCGCGAACTGACGCCCGAGGAATATCAGGTGCTGCGGCAGGCCGGCACGGAACGCCCCTATACCGGCGAGTACTGGGACACGCACACCGCCGGCGTCTACCGCTGCCGCGCCTGCGGGGACGAGCTATTTACCAGCCAGGAGAAATTCGATTCCCACTGCGGCTGGCCCTCCTTCTGGGCTCCGCTGGCTGAGGGCAAGGTCCGCTATCTGCGGGACTCGGCGCTGGGGATGGAAAGAATCGAAGTGCGCTGCGCGAACTGCAACTCCCATCTGGGCCATGTTTTTGAGGGTGAGGGTTACAGCACGCCGACCGACCAGCGCTACTGCATCAACTCCGTCTCCCTGAAGCTGGAGCCCAAGCAGGACGAGGCTCCCTAGTTCCTCAAGCTCCTCCCATTCGAAGCCCGGCCAGCATGAGCCGGGCTTCGTCATTCCTGCCGCCGCCCATCGACGAGCACAACAGTTTCTAATCTGTCGGGGGATTCGGCATTAGTGACACTGTTTGGTTGTTACGCTCTTGGAAACAGCAAGAAGTCCACCTCCAACGGTTCCGTTACGGAACCGCTGCCGGAAGGAAGGCATCCATGAGCATCACCACCAGCGCCACCGACACCATGCAGTCACCCGACATGCGGCCCGAACTGCACCCGGCCTGGCTGCGGCTAAAGGCAGCTGCCAGCGGGCTCCGTCCGCTGCAGGTCCATGACGGTTCCATCCCGGATACCGCGCACCATGCCGAGGCAGCCGAGCACACCGGGACCATCGTGTCGGCCATCACTGACTTGGCGCCGATGTTCAACCACGACGGCGAATATCTGCGCCTGCTGCAGCAGGACTTCCGCCGCTGGTGCGCAGCCGGCTTCGGCGTCCCGGACTTCCTGGATTCGCTGCTGGCGTTCCAGCCGCAGCAGCAGCGCAGCAACGGGCTGGTCCATCTGGTGGTCTTCCCCATGTACACCCAGAACGGCAGCTCCGACCGGCTGGTGGAGGCGGTACTCCTCGAGGTCCTCTGGCCGGACTTCATCGCGGACCTCGAGGCGGGCGACTACTCCAACAAGCTCTTCGTGCCCATCCGCTTCCTGGATTTCACGGCCGGCTACGACACCAATTCGGCCGTCCTGTTTCCGGAAACGGTGGCAGTGCGGGAGACCCCGGCATTCACGTGGGGCGCCATCTTCGCGGACCGTGAGGCAGCCCGCTTCCGCAAGGTCGTCGGCGCCGCTGCGGATATCACGTCGCTCCAGCTCCCCGAGGAAGCTGCCGATCTGCTTGCGGACCAGCGGCTGGCCGAAGAAACTTTTGTGATGTGGGATCTGATCCACGACCGGACGCACATGCGCGGGGATCTGCCGTTCGATCCATTCATGATCAAACAGCGCATGCCGTACTTCCTGTATTCGCTGGAGGAACTGCGCTGCGATCTGACCGCCTTCCGGGAGTCGGTGCGGTTGCAGAATGACCGGCACGCGTCGGAGGACATCCGCCGCCACGCCCGCCTGGTCCAGTACGCCGTCATCTTCGACCGTATCTTCCGCTTCGCGATCACCGGCAACCGGGTCCGCAACTACGATGGCCTCGGCGGCCAGCTGCTCTTCGCCTGGCTGCACCAGCACCACGTGCTGCACTGGACCGACGGCAAGCTGAGCATCGACTGGGACAACGTGGCGGACGTCGTCGTCGCGCTGGGACAGCAGATCGAGGAGCTTTATTGGCGTTCGATCGACCGCCCCAAGACGGCGCACTGGCTGGCCGCTTACGACATGCTCACCAAGACGCTGACGCCGCACCCGGCTTCAGTCTGGGCCAAGGGTCCGGACGCCCTGCCGCTGTCCGGGCTGCCCCGCGAACTGACGGACCAGGTCCTGGACGATGAATTCCCGCTGTCCATGTTCTACGAGGCGCTGAACCGTAAGATGAAATCCGTGATCGAATCGACCTCCGGCATTACGGGCGCCGCGGCATGAGCGAACTCCCCAGCACAGGTTCCGGCATGCCGTCCGGGCTGCGCATCCTGGTGGCTGGCGCGTCCGGCGCCTCGGGGCAGGCCGTTTCCGCAGCCCTGCGGGCATCCGGCGCGCAGGTGATCGCCGTCGGCAGCAATCCCGAACATCTGCAAAGCGCCTATGCGAACGACGACGGCGTACTCACCTTTGCCTGTGACCTCGCCGACGCGGGGGCCGTCCGGGACTTGGCAGCCCGGGTTGCCGCCGAGGTCGGCAGCCTCGACGGCTTGGTCCATTTGGTGGGCGGCTGGCGCGGCGGCAAGGGTATTGCCGGCCAGACCGATGAGGACTGGGATTTCCTGCACCGGAACCTGGTCACCACCCTGCGCAACACCACGCGCGCGTTCTATGACGACCTGATTGCGTCGTCCCACGGCAGGGCGGTCATCGTCTCCGCCACCGCAGTGGGCTCCCCCACCGCCGGCGGCGCCAACTACGCCGCAGCCAAGGCCGCCGCCGAAAGCTGGATGTTTTCCGTGGCCGACGGGTTCCGCCGCGACCGGGCAGCCGGCCCCGGTGCGAAGGAGACAGCCGAAGCTGAGCATTCGGCCGCCGTCGTGCTTGTCATTAAAGCGCTGGTGGATGACCGGATGCGCGCTGCGAACCCGGAAAAGCCGTTCACCGGTTTCACCGACGTTGCGGACCTGGCCACGGCAGTGAAGAATTTGTTCGGCAGGCCGGCGGCCGAAATCAACGGCCGGCGGATCCCGCTAGTCTAAACACCGCCGACTGCAACTTCCTCCCACTGGAAAAGGAATATATCTACTGTGAATGACTCCTCGCTGCTGTCCGCTTCCCTGCACGACCAGTCCGTGCGCGGCTTCGCGTCGGATAACTACTCGGGAGTCCACCCGGAAGTGCTCACCGCGCTCTCGCACGCCAACGGCGGACATCAGGTTGCGTATGGCGATGACGGCTACACGGCCAGGCTGCAGGAAGTGATGGCCTCCCACTTCGGCGAGCAGGCCCAGGTCTTTCCGGTTTTCAACGGCACCGGCGCCAATGTCCTCAGCTTGCAGTCACTGCTGCCGCGCTGGGGCGCCGTGGTCTGCGCCTCGACCGCGCACATCAACGTGGACGAAAACGGCGCGCCGGAACGCGTGGGCGGCATTAAGCTGCTCCCCGTGCCTACTGACGACGGAAAGCTCACACCGGAACTGATCGACAGGGAGGCCTGGGGCTGGGGCGACGAGCACCGGGCGCAGCCGCTGGCCGTATCGATCACCCAAAGCACTGAACTGGGCACGCTGTATTCCGTTGACGAAATCCGGGCCATCGCCGAGCATGCCCACGGCCACGGCATGAAGGTGCACATGGACGGGGCGCGGTTGGCGAATGCCGCCGCCGCACTGGGAACGGATCTGCGCACCTTTACCACCGACGCCGGCGTCGACATCCTCTCCTTCGGCGGCACCAAGAACGGGCTGCTCTTCGGTGAATGCGTGGTGGTCCTGAACCCCGAGGCATCCCACGGCATGACGTATCTGCGGAAGATGAACATGCAGCTCGCCTCCAAGATGCGCTTCATCTCCGCCCAGTTCCTGGCCCTGCTCGACGGCGACCTGTGGCTGCGCTCTGCAGCGCATGCCAACGCCATGGCTGCGCGGCTCCGTTCCGCAGTGGAGGGCATTGACGGTGTGACGCCTACCCAGCCGACCCAGGCCAACGCCGTTTTCGCTGCCCTGCCCCCTGGAGCGGCAGACCGGCTGCGGCAGCAATTCCGGTTCTACGACTGGGACGAGTCCCGCGGCGAGGTCCGTTGGATGTGTTCTTTCGATACCACGGAGGAAGATATCGATGCTTTCGCCGCGGCTATCCGGAACGAGCTGGGCGGATAACGATCCGGCACCAACGGCGCGCCTAGCGTTCCGGGCAGCACGCACAGTTTTAATCTGGGAGGGTGAGTGCGATTGGCGATCTCTCCGCGGCACCCGCGGACTTCCTGACTGCCCTGGCCGCGTTGCGCCGGGCCAACTGCCGCAATGAACTCAAGCTGGCGGAGCTGCCTGCTCCTTCGCGACTGGCTCCGTACGCCGTTGCATTGGGCGCCGAGGTCATCCAGCCGTCGGCAGCAGGCCCACGTCCCGCGCATGGTCCGGTCATCGCCGCCCTCCGGGAGACCGAAGACGTGGAACTTGCAACCGGGCGTTTCATCCTGCTGCATGATCCGGACGGCTCCGCTGTTTGGGACGGGACCTTCCGCATCGTGACGTACATCCGCGCGGAGCTCGACGCCGATATGGGCAACGATGCCTTGCTCGGTTCCGTGGCGTGGACCTGGCTGGTGGACGCCTTGCACGATCACGGCGCCCGGTACCGGAATGCCGGCGGCACGGCCACCAGGATCCTTTCCGAAAGCTTCGGTTCGCTTTCGGATAACCAGGACGCGATCGACATTGAACTCAGGGCCTCGTGGACTCCGGACTCCGCGGACCTCCAGTCCCATCTGGAAGCATGGTCCGACATGGTGTGCACGTTCGCCGGTTTGCCGCCCCTACCCGAGGGTGTCACGTCCCTTCCTAACCGGCGCCGGAACTGACCTGCCCTTAGACTGGTATAACCATGACGTTTTTGACTTCGGATTCGTCTGCCGCGGCTTCCCGCCGTGCAGACAGCACAGCAACCGCCTCAGACGAACCGGAGCAGGACGCTCCCGAGCTGATCGAGCTGACGGCTCCCCGCGAAGGGGTGCCGCTAGTTATTTCCACTCCCTCGGGGCTGCAGCGTGCCGCCGCGGCTCTCGCGGCAGGTTCCGGTCCGGTGGCGGTCGACGCCGAACGCGCATCGGGCTTCCGATACGGCCAGCGTGCCTTCCTGGTGCAGCTGCGCCGCGAAGGTGCCGGCACCTGGCTGATCGATCCGGAACCCTTCGATGATCTCGACGTCATCAACGACGCGCTGCGCGGGGTGGAATGGATCCTGCACGCTGCCACTCAGGATCTGCCGTGCCTGGCGGCCCTGGGCATGTGGCCGGACAAGCTCTTCGACACCGAGCTCGCTGCCCGGCTGGCCGGCCTGCCACGCGTCGGGCTTGCCGCCGTGATGGAGAACCTGCTGGGATTCACGCTGGCCAAAGAACATTCAGCAGCGGACTGGTCCACCAGGCCGTTGCCGGAGCCGTGGCTGCGTTACGCCGCCCTGGATGTTGAAGTGCTCGTTGAGCTCCGCGAAGCGCTCGTCACGGTCCTGGAAGCGTCGGGGAAACTGCCCTATGCCGAAGAGGAATTCGCGGCATTGCTGGCAGCTCCTCCCGCTGCGCCGAGGACGGACCCCTGGCGGCGCACGTCCGGGCTGCACCAGATCCGCGACCGCCGCCAGCTGGCCGCAGTGCGTGAACTTTGGACGGAACGCGAGCAGCTGGCCGAAAAACGCGACGTTGCGCCCGGCCGGCTGATTCCGGATTCGGCGATGGTCGCCGCAGCCAAGGCAATGCCGACAACGGTACCGCAACTGCTGGCGGTCAACGGCTTCCACGGCCGCGCCGCCCAGCGCGAGGCTCCCCGCTGGCTGCGCTGCATCGATGCCGCACGACGCCTCGAGAAACTACCGGAACTGCACATGCCGACCAACGCTCCCCCGCCTCCCCGTGTGTGGGCGGACAAGGATCCGGCCGCCGCAGCGCGGCTTCAGACGGCAAAGCCCCGGCTGGCCGCCTTGGCGGAGGAATTGCAGATGCCGGTGGAAAACCTGCTGACGCCGGACTATCTACGCCGGATCGCCTGGCGCCCGCCGACACCGGTTAACGCCGGTTCCATTGCCGAAGCCCTTCGGGAACTGGGCGCACGAAACTGGCAACGCGAGCTGGCCGTGCCGGTGATAACCGAGGCTTTCCTGCACCCCGAACCTTTGGCCGAACGCAAGCCGAAGGCCGACGAAGCGGACCCGAAGACGAGCTCCCGGAAAGGCTGAGAGCACGGCACCGCACCTCTCGAGAACCGAGGACATTTCGCGGCTTGCCGCTTATGTTACCCACGAGTAACATGATGCTGGCAGCTGTTTGTGTTCCACATCTCAAAGAGGAGTTCCTTGGTGAGCGCTACGAATCCCGCCCGGCAGTTGAGGGAGGTCGTCTTCGTCGACGGCGTCCGAACGCCCTTCGGCAAGGCAGGCGGGAAGGGCATCTATGCAGAAACCCGCGCCGATGATCTGGTGGTCAAATGCATCAGGGAACTGCTGCGCCGCAATCCCTCCCTGCCTCCCGCCCGGATTGACGACGTGGCGATCGCCGCCACAACCCAGACCGGGGACCAGGGCCTGACCATTGGACGGACAGCGGCGCTGCTCGCGGGCCTTCCCAAGAGCGTCCCGGGCTTCGCCATCGACCGGATGTGCGCCGGGGCCATGACCGCCGTGACCACTACGGCCAGCGGCATCGCCTTCGGAGCTTACGACGTCGTTATTGCCGGCGGTGTCGAACACATGGGCAACCACCCGATGGGCCAGGGCGCCGATCCCAACCCACGGTTCCTGTCCGAACGGCTAGTGGATCCAGCCGCGTTGAACATGGGGAACACTGCGGAAAACCTGCACGACCGCTTCCCCGCGATCACCAAGGAGCGGGCCGACAGGTATGCGGCGGCCAGCCAGCGGAAGCTGGCGGACGCCTATGCGAGCAACCGGATCCAGCCGGACCTGGTGCCAGTGGCTGCCAAAAAGCCGGGACAGGGCTGGGACCTGCACACCGCGGACCAGCCGCCGCGGCCCGAAACAACCGTCGAGGAGCTGGCCGGACTGCGCACGCCGTTCCGTGCCCATGGCCGGGTGACCGCCGGCAACGCGGCGGGGTTGAACGACGGCGCCACGGCGGCGCTGCTGGCATC
The DNA here is from genome assembly GCF_017603825.1 of Arthrobacter crystallopoietes. Classification (NCBI taxonomy): domain Bacteria; kingdom Bacillati; phylum Actinomycetota; class Actinomycetes; order Micrococcales; family Micrococcaceae; genus Crystallibacter; species Crystallibacter crystallopoietes. The sequence goes on along the minus strand of NZ_CP072014.1, from coordinate 3,043,941 downwards.
GGCCGATACGGCCGCCGAACTTGGGCTGCCGGCCAGGATGCGGCTGGCCTCCTTCGCCTTCGCCGGCGTCGAGCCCGAAGTGATGGGCATTGGTCCGGTTCCCGCCACCGAAAAGGCGCTCAAGCAAGCGGGGCTGGATATTGGCGACATCGGCCTGTTCGAAATCAACGAAGCCTTCGCCGTCCAAGTGCTCTCCTTCCTGGACCACTTCGGCATTGCCGAGGACGATGACCGCGTCAACCGATACGGCGGCGCCATCGCCGTCGGCCACCCGCTGGCATCCTCCGGCGTGCGGCTCATGACGCAGTTGGCCCGGCAGTTCGAAGAAGATCCTGGCGTGCGCTACGGACTGACCACCATGTGTATCGGCCTGGGCGAGGGCGCCGCGGTCATCTGGGAGAACCCGCACCACCAGGACTACAGCTTGCGCAGCAGCACAACAGCCGCCGTTTCCGGCGATGCAGGAAAGGACCTCGCATGAGCGCCGCCGATTTCCACGCCCTGGCCCGCCGCTTTTCGGACGAAACGCTCACCCACTCCTACGTCCGCGATGTGCACCTGCCCGTCGGAGCCACCCTGGCCCTGCTCACACTGGACAATGACCTTGACCATTCAAAACCCACCACCCTCGGCCCCAACAGCCTGGTCGAACTCGGCCTCGCGCTGGAAGAACTGCGCGAACGCGCCGGCCGAGGTGAGATCGACGCCGTAGCGGTCACCGGTAAACCGTATTATCTGGTGGCCGGCGCGGATCTGTCCGCCGTCGGCTCGCTGCAGGACGCCGGATCCGGCCGCCGGATGGCGCAGCTGGGACATGAGGTCTACGACGTCCTGAACGGAATGGACATCCCCACTTTTGCGTTCATCAACGGTGCGGCCATGGGCGGCGGTCTTGAAATTGCCCTCGCGGCACACTACCGGACAGTGTCCACCGGCGCCAACGGGATCAGCCTGCCGGAAGCGTTCCTGGGCCTGGTGCCGGGCTGGGGCGGCGTGTACAGGTTGCCGCGGCTGATCGGCCCGCAGAATGCAGTGAAGGTCATGATCGAAAATGCGCTGAGCAACAACAAGATGCTCAACGGCACGGCCGCATACGAACTGGGCATCGCGGACGTCCTGTTCGAACCCGCAGATTTCCTCGAGCAGTCGCTGGCCTGGGCCGGGAAGATCATTTCCGGCGATGCCCGGGCCCTCCAAGCGGTGAAGGAACGTCGAGCCGACAAAGCCAATTTCGACGACGCCGACTGGGACGCCGCGGTTGCCGAGGCCCGCCTCTTTGTGGAGGCCAAGACGTCCAACGCATCCCCCGCGCCCGGGAAGCTGCTGGATCTGCTGGAACAAGGCAGGGACTGGACCCAGCAGGAATCGGCCGCCGCCGAAGTGGAAACCCTGACCGACCTGATGCAGACTACGCATTTCCGCAACACCGTCTACGCTTTCCTCGAGCTTATCCAGCGGCGGTCAAAACGACCGGCTGGCGCCCCGGACAAAAAGCTCGCCCGGCCGGTAACCAAGGTCGGCGTCGTGGGTGCCGGGCTCATGGCAAGCCAGCTGGCACTGCTCTTCGCCCGCCAGCTCAAGGTGCCGGTGGTGCTGACGGACATTGACCAGGCCAGGGTGGACAAAGGTGTGGCGTATGTCCACGCCGAGGTAGACAAGCTGCACGCCAGGAAGCGCCTGTCCGCCGACGCGGCCAACCGTACCAAAGCCTTGGTCACGGGTTCGGCCACCAAGGACGCCTTCGCCGACGCGGATTTTGTTATTGAAGCAGTGTTCGAAGAACTCACGGTGAAAAAGCAGGTGTTCGCGGAAGTAGAAGCAGTCGTCTCCGCGGACTGCATTCTGGCGACCAATACCTCGTCCCTGTCCGTGACGGAGATGGCCGCAAACCTGAAGCATCCGGAGCGGCTGGTCGGGTTCCATTTCTTCAATCCCGTGGCGCTCATGCCGCTGCTGGAAATTGTCCGCGCGCCAAAGACTGAGGAAGCGGTCCTGGCAACCGCTTTCGCGCTGGCCAAAGAGCTGAAGAAGACTGCGGTCCTGGTCCAGGATGCCGCCGCGTTCGTGGTCAACCGTGTGCTGCTGCGGCTCATGGGCGAAGTCAGCCGGGCTTTCGACGCAGGAACGGACGCCAGGACCGCCGACGAGGCGCTGCGGCCGATGGGTCTGCCTATGACCCCGTTCACGCTCCTGGCCATGGTCGGCCTTCCGGTGGCCCAGCACGTGCAGGAATCCCTGCACGTAGCTTTTGGAGAGCGTTTCCATGTCTCGGCCAACCAACAGCGTCTGATCGATGCCGGCAAAGCGTCCATTTGGGAGACAACCGAGGATGGCAGCAGGCACATTCCGGTGGAGACCCTGGAGCTGATGCAGTTCGGCAATAATCCGGTCACCAGCGAGGAACTGCTACGCGCCACCCAGGACGCCCTGGCCGAAGAGATCGGCCTCATGCTCGAAGAAGGCGTGGTGGCCGGCCCCGAGGACGTCGACTTGTGCATGATCACCGGTGCCGGCTGGCCGATGCATTTGGGCGGCATCACACCCTACCTCGATCAGGTGGGAGCAGCTGAGCGGGTCAACAGAAGGAAGTTCCATCCGGAGCGCTGATGCCCTCCATGGTGGCAGCTTCTTGCTCAAGCGCGTGCTGCCGCCCCAGCTGCACTACCCGGTGGCAATGCGCGCGTGCGAACTCCTTGTCGTGCGTGGACAGCAGGACGGCTCCCCCGCCGGCCGTCGCCGCCGCCAGGATCCCGCCCAGCAGTTTCCGGCCGTGCCCGTCCAGGGAAACCGTCGGCTCGTCCAGCACCAGCAGGGCGGGCCGGCGGGCCAGCACCGTCGCTAAGGCGACCAGCCGCCGCCGGGACACCGACAGCTCGTACGGGTGCTCGTCCTCAAGTCCGGCCAGGCCGCAGGCTTCCAGCGCCTGCCGGACGGCTTCCGGATTCGGCCGCGAACCCGGTGGGCCAAAAGCGGCTTCATGATAGACGGACCGCTCGAACAGCTGGTCCGCCGGGTTCTGGAACAGCAACCCAGCTGTCTTCGCGAGCTGCCCCACCGATGCTTCCGCCGTGTCCCGGCCAGCCACCAAAACAGTTCCCTTATCAGGGACCATCAGCCCCAAGGCCATCTTCAGCAGCGTCGTCTTGCCGGTACCGTTCGGCCCGGTCAGGGCAACGCACTCCCCCGGATGCACCGCAAAGCTGACGCCGTCCAGCAACCCTCCCTTGTGCCCCCGCTCTGCTCCGCCGGGAACATCCCGACGGCGGCGGAACAGCTTTGCCCGCCGCTGGCTGCACTCCGGATCGGGGTAGCTGAATTCGACGTTCCGGTAGCGCAGGACGGCGCTGCCTGTGCTTCCCTGCTCCGCCGGCCTGCCTCCCGTCGGAACTACCACGGACGTGACCGTCGTCGAAACACCGGGAACCACCGCGCCGGCCGCTTCCGCACGCTCCCGGACCGCAGACATGCCTTCGGCCACGCTCTGGCCGTCCTCCAGCAGCAGTGCCTGTCCGCCATCAGAAAACTGCGTGTCCAGGACAGAGGTCAGGATAACGACGGCGGTGCCAGCGTCCCGCAGCGACCTCACCGCGGCTGTCACCCGGTCCGCGGCAGGCTCATCCAACCCGGCAAGCGGTTCATCCAACACCAGTAGGCCGGCATCGGTAACGGCCGCTGCGGCAATGGCCACCAGCCGCTCCTGCCCGCCGGACAGCCGGGCGGGATCACGCTGCAACAACGGGCTTAGGTCGAACTGCCCCGCAATGGACTGGATCCGTGCCGCCATCTCAGCTCTGGGCACACCCGCATTCTCCAGGCCGAAGGCCAACTCCTCCTCCACAGTGGAACGCACCATGGACAGGTAGGAGCGGGCGTTCTGGGGTACGTGCGCTACATGCCGTACCCACTGCCGCAGGTCCACGACGTCAGGCTGCGCGCCGCCGTCGTACTTGAGGGTTTGGCCTGCGAGGCGGATGGACCCGGTCAGCTGCCCGCCGGTGCGGCCGGGCAGATACCCTGCCATGATCCCGGCCAGTGTGCTCTTGCCGCTGCCGGAACCACCGGCGACCAGGGTCAGGGAGGCGGGTGCCACCGACAGCCGCACTCCGGAGAGCGCAGGTATCTCGTGGCCCGGATACCGGTAGTCCAGGATCTCCAGCTCCATCAGCGGCCTCCCTGGCTAGCCAGGAACACCGCCGCTGCCGCGGCCAGGCACAGCACCAGGAGCCCGAAGGGTTTCTCCCACGTCCTGGCCGGGACCGGGTGAAGCTGCGTCCGGCCGGAGCCGCCGGCAAAACCCCTCAACTGCAGTTGCACGGAGCGCTCGGTGGCATCCTGAATGCTGGACAGCACCAGGGGAACCGCGAGCAGCCGTTTCCTGCGCAGCCAGCCGGCCGGGCCGCTGCCCTCGCCGGCCCCTCGCACGGCTTGCGCCTGGGCGATGGCCCGGGCTCTTTCGGCCGTGGCCGGGACCAGCGCCAGCGTCGCTGCAACAATGTAGCCCAGCTGCGCAGGGACGCGGGCCGCGTCGATCGCGCGGACCAGTTCGACGCGGTCAACGCTCAGCGAATACAACAGGAACACCGAGACGAAGGCCGCCGTCCGCAGACCCAGGCTGCCCGCCGTCGTCAGTCCTTCGAGCGTCAGCCGGAGGGGGCCGCCGGCGAAGAGCACCTCGCTGCCGGCGGGATCGAACAACGCGTGGACCATCAGCTGCGAAAGCCAAAGTGGAGCCAGCACCGCCCCTGCCGTGAGCATCAGCCGGGCGGCCGTCCCCGCGAGGGCAGCCAGGCAGACGGCCATGCTGGTGACGGTCAGGCTCAGCCACCAACGGTCCGCACCCAACGTAAGCAGCGCGGCTGCGGCGGCCAGGGCGAGCCCGGTGAAAGGATGAAGCCGGATCATGCGTTGCGCTATTCGCCGGGCCGGGACGCCTGACGCTGCACCTGCGGGAACTGCAGGCGGATCCGTCGTGGGAGGGCCGCCACCAGCAGCGCCGCCACGAGGAAGGCCAGTGCCTTGTCGGCCGGATCGGAAATCAATGCCTGTTTGGTGATGGAAGCCAGGAGTCCGTCCCCCATGGCGCGGAACATGGCCACCAGGGCGCCGGTCGCGGCGCCGGAGGTGCCGCCGTAGACGAAGGCGGCCACGGGTGCGGACAGCACCGCGGCGACGACCCCGGTCAGGAAACCTGCCACCGGCGCCCAGTAGACGCGCCGCAGGACACCGAGCCGGCCAGCGGTCCCCGCGAGGAAGCCGATGGCCGCGGCGCCAGCGGCAAAGGGCAGCACCGTGGGGTTGAAGAGGGACCAGACGAGCGACCCCAGCACACCGGTGGCGGCGCCGGCTGAACGGCCGGCCAGCAGACCCACCAGGACGGTGCCGATGGAATCCAGGTAGAGCGGCACCAGCGTGCTGCCCACAAACTGGCCCAGGACAATGTTTAGGGCAAGACCTACCGGGATGATGGCCACCGCCGAGGGCGGCAGCTGCGGCAGGACGCCGACCAGCAGCAGGATGGCACCGGCAAGATAGCCGGCGAAGGCGGTGACGGCGGGCCAGCTGGACAGGCCGGCGGCCGCTTCCACCGGCTGGAGCAGGACCAGCATCAGGTAGGTGGCGGCAATAACAGCCGCGCCGAGCAGCGGCAGGATTCGGGAGCGCAGGGAGGTGCTGCCGGCGTTCGAGGGCAGCGTCAGGGACGTGGACATAGAGATTCCTCAGTGCTGGAAAAAACTGATGGGATTGGGCCTATGTCACCTCGACCCGGTCACCCAGTCTAGCGAATCCAGCGGGCAACTACCCGACGGCAGGATCCAGCCGCCGGGCCAGCGCTCCGATGGAGCCGAGCACCTCCCGGAAAGTAGCCTCCGGATCGTTCCACGAAACAATCCGGGCGTTGGGCTTCCTGCCCCACAGTCCGCGGTAGTCCGCGACAGTGGTCCCGGCGAGCAGACCGGATCCCGTTTCTACGTGTACCGTGGCCGGTCGTGTGCGGTAGTCGACCGTACCGGCCGCAATGGCGGCGGCAAAGACATCGTGCACGTGCGCCAGGTAGCCCTGGTCATAGTGGCGGTGGAACTCGAAGTAGAACCGCAGGGCATCGGAGAGGCAGCGCAGCAAGGGATTGGCGGCCGTGCTGCGCTGGCCTTCCGGATCCGATGGCAGCACCAGTTCGACCTCGGCGCTGCCGGCTAGCCGTCCCAGTTCCGCCACGTGTTCAGGGCGCAGCTCGATGCGTTCGGTCATCTCCAGCGCGCATACAATCGGCAGGCGGTCTTCAGGTTCGCCCTCGAACGCCGCAAAGACCTCGGCGGCGGCGTGCGGGTCCACGTGGGTGTTCCACTCCGCCGTCGGCGTGGTGTTGCCCTGGTAGTAGTAGCTTCCGCCCATGATGACCACACGTTTGAGCAGCTTTGGCAGCCGGGGCTCTTTCCGCAGTGCCAGCGCGAAGTTTGTCAGCGGGGCGGTCAGCAGGGCGGTCAGCTCGCCCGGGTGTTGCCGCGCTGCCTCCACCCAGAGGTCAACGGCTTGGTGCGGCGAAACGCGGCCCTCCGGTGCCGGCAGTTCGGCGTATCCGATGCCTTGCGGCCCATGCGTTTCCGGCGTCGTCGTCAAGGGAATCTCCAACGGCGCTGTCGCTCCGACGGCGACCTCCACACCGGTCCGTCCGCACAGTTCCAGCAGAGCCAGATTGTTCCGGGCCACCTGCTCAACCGCGACGTTGCCCGGCGTGCAGGTGAGCACCTCGATGTCAACATGGGACAGGCTGAGCAGATAGACCAGGGCCAGGGCGTCGTCGATGCCGGTGTCGTTGTCCACCAGCAGCCGGATGGCTGCTCCCGATTCCGTCATGGCGGGCTAGAAGAGAGCGACTTTGGGCGCGGCCGGGAAGATCCCGTCCAGTTCAGCCAGGTCATCATCCGTGGGCTGCCAGGAAGCGGCTTCGGCGTTTTGCCGGACTTGTTCAGGCTTAGTGGCACCGGCTATGACCGATGCGACGGCCGGCTGTGCCGCCAGCCAGGAGAAGGCCACCTGGATTTCCGACAGGCCGCGATCGGCGGCGAAGCGCGAAAACGCGCCGAGCTGTTCCCAATCCGCGTCCTTGAGTAGGTTGGTGCGCGAGTGGGTCAGGCGGCTGCCTTCCGGTGCCTTGCCGTCCTTGTATTTGCCGGTCAGCAGCCCGTTGGCCAGCGGGAAGTACGGCAGGACGCCGAGCCCGTAAGCCTGCGCCGCGGGGATGACTTCCAGTTCGGCGCGGCGGTCCAGCAGGTTGTAATGGTTCTGCGCGGAGATAAACCGGGTGTAACCGCGCATCCGGGCAGTGAACTCGGCCTCCGCAATCTGCCAGCCGGCGCGATTGGAATGCCCGATGTAGCGGACCTTGCCGCTGCTGACCAGGTCATCCAGCGCGGCGAGGGTCTCCTCGATCGGCGTCAACGGGTCAGGCGTGTGGAACTGGTAGAGATCGATCCACTCGGTGCCCAGCCTGCGCAGCGACGCCTCGGCGGCTTTGACGATGTACCGCCGCGAGCCGCGGGCGTTGAAATCGTTCCTGTTGGCTCCGTGCGTGTCCATGCCGAACTTCGTGGCGACAATGACGTCCTCGCGGTTCCGTCCCAGCGCTTTGCCTAGGAATTCCTCGCTTAGACCGGCGGTCTTCCCATAGGTGTCTGCGACGTCGAAAAGCGTGATACCGGCGTCGATCGCTGCATTGACGACGGCGGTGGATCCGTCCTGCGTCTCGGTGGGGGTTCCGCTGCGGCCCAGATTGTTGCAGCCGAGTCCTACTGCCGAGACGGTCAGTCCTGAAGCGCCCAGTCGACGGTATTCCATCACTACATCCTTTTCGCTTGGCTTGTGTGGCCCGTCTCGAATCCTACCCGGGAAGGCCTTGCGGCCGCGGTGGACCGGTGATTTCCGGCACGTCACGTAGGCGTCAGCGGCGCGGTCGCTTCTGTCTTTGGGGGTTACTGCACATACCATCGAAGTCATGGCTAAAGTTTTGACTTCCCTTCCCGTCGGCGAACGTGTCGGCATCGCTTTTTCAGGCGGACTCGATACCTCCGTTGCCGTTGCCTGGATGCGCGATGGCGGCGCGGTTCCCTGCACCTACACTGCCGATCTCGGCCAGTACGACGAACCGGACATTGACGCAGTCCCCGGACGCGCCACCGAATACGGTGCCGAACTCTCCCGGCTGATCGATTGCAAGCCCGCCCTGGTGGAGGAAGGCCTGGCCGCGCTGGCGTGCGGCGCTTTCCACATCCGCAGCGCCGGCCGCGCCTACTTCAACACCACGCCGCTCGGCCGTGCCGTCACCGGCACCTTGCTGGTACGTGCCATGCGCGAGGACGGCGTGGACATCTGGGGCGACGGCTCCACCTACAAGGGCAACGATATCGAGCGCTTCTACCGCTACGGCCTGCTGGCCCACCCGCGGTTGCGCATCTACAAGCCGTGGCTGGACCCGCGGTTCGTCTCGGAACTGGGCGGGCGCCAGGAAATGTCCGAGTGGCTGACCGCGCACAACTTCCCTTACCGCGACTCGGCCGAAAAGGCCTACAGCACGGACGCGAACATTTGGGGCGCTACCCATGAGGCCAAGACCCTGGAGCACCTGGACACCAGCCTTGAAGCGGTACAGCCGATCATGGGCGTGGCATTCTGGCGCGACGACGTGGAGATTGCCACCGAGGACGTCACCATCCGGTTCGAGGCAGGCCGTCCGGTCGCCATCAACGGCACCGAATACACCGACGCCGTGGCCCTGGTCAACGAAGCCAACGCAATCGGCGGCCGCCACGGCCTGGGCATGTCCGACCAGATCGAGAACCGCATCATCGAGGCCAAGTCCCGCGGCATCTACGAAGCACCGGCCATGGCGCTGCTGCACATCGCCTACGAGCGGCTGCTCAACGCCATCCACAACGAGGACACGGTGGCAAGCTACCACGCGCAGGGCCGCCGGCTGGGCCGCCTGATGTATGAAGGCCGCTGGCTGGACCCGCAGGCGCTGATGCTGCGCGAGTCGCTGCAGAAGTGGGTCGGCTCGGCGGTCACCGGCGAGGTTACCCTCCGCCTGCGCCGCGGCGAGGATTACACCATCCTCGACACCAGCGGCCCGTCGCTGAGCTACCACCCGGACAAGCTCTCGATGGAGCGCGTAGGCGACGCCGCCTTCGGTCCGCTGGACCGGATCGGCCAGCTGACCATGCGTAATCTGGACATTGCCGATTCCCGCTCCCGGCTCGAGCAGTACGCCGCCCAGGGCCTGGTGGGCGGCCCGACCGCCGAACTGGTTGGCGCCCTGGAGGCCGGCGGCGCCGACGAGATCGCCGATACCGCCGCGCTCGACGAAGCCGGCCGTGCCGCCGACGAGGCGCTGGACCGCGCAGCGTTCGACGCCGGTACCGACTGACACGTCCGCCCCGCCCCTGCGGGTGGCCCGGAGGCCCGGCGCACCGTCTCTACGACGGAGCGCCGGGCTTTTGGCTTTGCCGCACTGGCCTACCGTGGAAGAGTTGAGCCGTGGCTTTCACACGTACTGAACTGCTCCGCTACCAAAATACCGAGGTTCCGGACCTTCTGGGTCCGGGGCTGCGACTGCTTTTCGTCGGCATCAATCCGGGCCTGTGGTCGGCCGCGACGGGAACACACTTCGCCCGACCCGGAAACCGTTTCTATCCGGCCCTGGCGGCCGCCGGCATCACGGACCGCATCATCCGCGCCGGAGAAGGAATGACGGAGGACGACCGCAGCCACCTCATATCCCGTGCTGTCGGCATCACCAACGTTGTGTCCCGGGCTTCCGCCCGGGCGGACGAGCTGGATCGGGAGGAACTGCAAGAGGGAGCGCTTCGGCTCGCTGACAAAGTCGCCATGCTCGGTCCACGTGTAGTGGCGATGGCAGGGATTACTGCCTACCGTGTCGGCTTCGGACGTCCCAAGGCACAACTCGGACGCCAACCGGAGACAATCGGCGGGGCCGAACTGTGGGCGGTGCCGAACCCCAGCGGGCTGAACGCCCACCAGACCGTGGCCACGCTCGCCGCCGCCTACCGCGAGCCGGCGCTGGCTGCCGGCCTGGTACCGGCCGGGAACGTGGACCGGTGAGGCGCCAGGGCGGGCTCATTCCAGGCTGAAGGGTGCTTTGGCCGGCAGTGGATGCTTTTGCCTGACGGCACGGGGATCGCCATAAGGCGCCACTCCGATGCTGAGCTTCGTGAAGTCCAGCTTCGCTTCGCGCAGGCACGTTTTCAGACCGGCGACCGCTTTGGCCGGGTCCGGTCCCAGCGTGAAAATGTTCAGTTTTCCCGGTGCGAACTCGGACCGGTCCACCACCCCCAGCCCACGCCAGGCGAAGAATTCAGTGATGGTCCGCCTGGCTTTGTCTTCAAGGTACTGGTCCCGTTCGGTGCCGGTGCTGGTCTTGAGCGCATACTGCGCGATCACCCAGAACTGGTCCTCCCTGGCAATCTCCGCAAAGCCGTCCTCCGCGCACTGGACTGCGAACGCCTCCAGCAGGGCCGCGGCGGCATCCTCGGCGACGTCGTTCGTTTCCCGGGTGGTGCTCTGGTGCCCAACGGTGCCGTGATTGACCACGAACTGACCGTAGTCTTCGTCGTACCAGGCCTCGCGGAACTGCAGGACTCCCTTGTCGTCGTGCTTGTACAGCCGGAGAAAACTCATGGGCGGGCCTTTCTAAACCAGTCGTCGGCAGTGCCGTCAAAGGGCGGTATGCGGTCTCTAACCGCCGAATAGATTCTGTTGCATTCCGCCTGGGTCGCGGAGATGGCCCAGTCGGGGTAATTCATGACGACCCGGTGTTCCGCGAACTCGTCTTCGTCGTCGATCCAGGTCCCGCGCTCGTCGAAGGTACGGATGACGTCCAGATCCATGTCGATCAGCGTGACCTCATACCCACTGCCGGCAGCGAGTTGCTGCCACCGGATGTCCGCGACGATATCGACGTAGACCTCCACGTTTTTCGGGTGCAGCTCGTCGAAGAATGTCACCACATGGTGCCCGTCGTGCGGAACCATCACCAACGCGTCGGAGGCAGCGTAAAAGGCAACGGCAGGTTTTGCCACGAAGGAGCCGGTAGGCTGGGAGATCCAGTGCCCGAAGCGGTCCGCGCCGAGATAGTCGCCCGGCACCACCCAGTGGGGTTCGCCGTTCCACTTCCTATTCCGCATCACGACCAACTCGCCTGGTTCGATACGGTCCGGGCCTCGGGACGCGGCGGCAGCGCCCGGCGCAGCGGGGTCCGGCGCGCTCACTGGATCTTGGGAATCTGGCCCGTTGGCATTTCCTGGCCGGGCAACGGCCGCGCGAAAGGCACTTTGGTTCCGAGTACCTGGGCGACGACATCGTGGGTAACCTGGCGCGCGGTCAGACCGACGCGTTCCATCACCTGGGACCGGGTTCCGTGGGACAGGAACTCCACCGGCAGGCCTACCTCGTTCAGCGCGGTGTCCACGCCCTCGGCCCGCATTTCCTGCCGGATCCGGGACCCAACCCCGCCGGCACGGACGCCGTCTTCGATCACAATCACGATGCGGTGCTGCGCTGCCATCGCAATGATGGACCGGGCCACGGGCAGCACCCAGCGCGGATCCACCACGGTAGAGCTGATGCCTTGGGCGCCGAGCCGGTTTGAGACTTCCAGTGCGAGTTCGCTCATGGCGCCGATGCTGACGATGAGCACATCGTTTTCGGTGGAGCCGGACGGGCGGCGGGCGAGGACGTCGACGCCGTCCTTGAGCCGCTCGATGGCTTCGACCTCCGAGCCGACCGAGCCTTTGGAAAAGCGGATGACGGTGGGCGCGTCATCGACGGCGACCGCCTCCCGCAGCTCTTCCTTCAACCGCGAGGCATCGCGCGGCGCCGCCAGATGCAGCCCGGGCACGATCTGCAGCATGGCCATGTCCCACATACCGTGATGGCTCGGGCCGTCCGGGCCGGTCACGCCGGCCCGGTCGAGGACTACAGTGACGCCGGCCTTGTGCAGGGCAACGTCCATCAGCAGCTGGTCGAACGCCCGGTTCAGGAAGGTTGCATAGAGCGCAACCACCGGATGCAGCCCGCCGTAGGCCATGCCCGCGGCACTCGTGAGTGCGTGCTGTTCGGCGATGCCGACGTCGATCACCCGGTCCGGATGGTTCGCGGCAAACTTGTGCAGGCCCACCGGGATCAGCATGGCGCCGGTTATGCCGACGATGTCCTCGCGCTCATCGGCGATATCGGCGATTTCGTTGGCGAAGACGGAGGTCCAGGACTGCACTCCCCCGGCGTCAACCGGCTCGCCGGTCTCCGGATCGATAACGCCGACGGCGTGGAACTGGTCGGCTTCATGGGCCCGTGCCGGGGCGTAGCCGCGGCCCTTCTCGGTCATCGCGTGGACAATGACCGGGCCGCCGTACTTGCGGGCCTGCGTCAGCGCCTCTTCGACCGCAGCCATGTCATGGCCGTCGATCGGTCCGATGTACTTCATGCCGAGGTCCTCGAAAAGTCCTTGCGGCGCCCACCAGTCCTTGATGCCCTTCTTCGCGGCGTGCAGGCTCTTGTAAGCCAGCTGGGAGAACACGCCGCCGTTCTCCAACCGGTCCTTCCACCAGTCCATGGTGCCTTCGTAGGCCTTGTGCGTGCGGACCTTGTCGATGGTGGAACGCAGTGCGGCCAGCTGGTCTGCCAGCCCGCCGATCGTGGGCGCGTAGGAGCGGCCATTATCATTGACGACGATCACTACGCGGCGGTCCTTGTCAGCCGCGATATTGTTCACGGCCTCCCAAGCCATGCCGCCGGTCAGGGCGCCGTCGCCGACCATGGCGACGACGTATCGCTCACCTTCGCCGTTCAGCTTCCGGGCGCGGGAGATCCCGTCTGCCCAGGACAACGACGACGACGCGTGGGACGACTCAACGATGTCATGCACGGATTCGGAACGCTCCGGGTAGCCGGACAGGCCGCCCTCCTGGCGCAGCGTAGAGAAGTCCTGCCGGCCGGTGACCAGCTTGTGCACGTAGGACTGGTGGCCGGTATCGAAGACGATGCTGTCCCGCGGCGAATCGAACACCCGGTGGATTCCCAGGGTCAGTTCGACAACCCCCAGGTTGGGCCCGAGATGCCCGCCGGTCTGAGCCACGTTCGTGATAAGGAACTGGCGGATTTCCCCAGCGAGGCTTTCCAGCTGCCTCGTGCTGAGTTTGCTGAGGTCCTGCGGATTACGGATTGTCTCCAGTAGACCCATGGAAGCCTCCCTTACTGATGAATAGCATTGCCCGCCAGGCGCCTCTGCTTCGGGCCGCGGTCGACACTTAACCATAACGCGCAGAAGGCCCCCGGCCCGCCCTGGGGGCGGAGTCCGGGAGCCCTCCGTTCAAGCTGTTCGTACCTGAACCGTTACGCTGCGGTCAGCTGGCGCAGTACATACTGCAGGATTCCGCCGTTACGGTAGTAGTCCGCCTCGCCCGGTGTGTCGATGCGCACAACGGCATCAAAGCTGATGCTCTTGCCGTCCTCGTCCGTGGCGGTAACCTTCACCGTCTTCGGCGTGGAACCGTTGTTGAGTTCGGTCACACCTTCGAAGGCAAAGGTCTCCGTACCGGAGAGTCCCAGCGACGCAGCATTCTCGCCCGCGGCGTACTGCAGCGGCAGCACGCCCATGCCAATGAGGTTGGAGCGGTGGATGCGCTCGAAGCTCTCGGCGATGACGGCCTTCACGCCCAGCAGCGCAGTGCCCTTGGCGGCCCAGTCGCGGGACGAACCCGAACCGTATTCCTTGCCGGCCAGCACCACCAGCGGGGTGCCGGCGACCTGGTAGTTCATCGCGGCGTCGTAGATGTAGGCCTGCGGGCCACCGGTCTGCGTGAAGTCGCGGGTGAAGCCGCCTTCGACGCCGTCCAGCAGCAGGTTACGCAGCCGGATGTTGGCGAACGTACCGCGGATCATGACTTCGTGGTTGCCGCGACGCGAGCCGTAGGAGTTGAAGTCCTTGCGCTCCACGCCGTGCTCGAGCAGGTAGCGTCCCGCCGGGCTGTCCGACTTGAAGGAACCGGCCGGAGAGATGTGGTCCGTGGTGACCGAATCGCCGAGCTTGGCCAGGACACGCGCGCCGGTGATGTCCTGCACCGGTGCGGGAGTGGCCTGCATGCCCTCGAAGTACGGTGGTTTCCGCACGTAGGTGGAGTCCTGGTCCCAGGCAAAGGTGTCGCCTGCGGGGGTGTCCAGCGCCTTCCAGCGTTCGTCGCCCTCGAAGACACCCGCGTAGCCCTTGGTGAACATCTCCTCGTCGATGGAGGTGTCCATGATGGACTGCACTTCGGTCGGGCTCGGCCAGATGTCCTTCAGGAAGACATCGTTGCCGGCCTCGTCCTGGCCCAGCGGGTCATTCTCGAAGTCGAAGTCCATGGATCCGGCCAGGGCGTAGGCGATGACCAGCGGCGGTGAGGCCAGGTAGTTCATCTTCACGTCCGGGTTGATCCGGCCTTCGAAGTTGCGGTTACCGGACAGGACCGCCGTGACGGACAGGTCGTGGCTCTGGATGGCGTCGGAGATCTCGGTTTCCAGCGGGCCGGAGTTGCCGATGCAGGTTGCACAGCCGTAGCCCACCGTGAAGAAGCCCAGCTTCTCCAGGTACGGCACCAGCCCGGACTTCTCGTAGTAGTCGGTGACAACCTTCGAACCCGGAGCCACGGAGGTCTTCACCCACGGCTTGGAGGTCAGACCCTTTTCGACGGCGTTGCGGGCCAGCACGGCCGCGGCCAGCATGACCGAGGGGTTGGACGTGTTGGTGCAGGAGGTAATGGACGCGATGGTCACCGCTCCGTGGTCCAGCACGAACTCACGGCCGTCTTCCATCTTGACGCTGACCGGCTTGGTCGGTCGCCCGTTCGAATTGGCGGCCGCGGAGTGGCGCACGGTGGAGGTCATGGCGGGCGAATCCGAGGCGGGGAAGGACTCCTCAAGTGCCTCGTCCAGCGCGTCCTCATTGGCTGCCGCCACGTAGTTGTGCAGGTCCTTGCGGAACTGTTCCTTCGACGCGGAGAGCTCAATGCGATCCTGCGGGCGCTTCGGTCCGGCGATGGACGGCACCACGGTGGACAGATCGAGTTCCAGGTATTCCGAGAACTTCAGTTCGCGGGACGGGTCGTGCCACAGTCCCTGTTCCCTGGCGTAGGCCTCAACCAAGGCAACGTTCTCGTCGGAACGTCCGGTCAGGCGCAGGTAATCCAGCGTGACGTCGTCGATCGGGAACATGGCGGCAGTCGAGCCGAATTCCGGGCTCATGTTGCCGATGGTGGCGCGGTTGGCCAGCGGAACTGCGGCGACGCCTTCGCCGTAAAATTCGACGAACTTGCCCACAACACCATGCTTGCGCAGCATTTCGGTGATGGTCAGGACGACGTCGGTAGCCGTTGCGCCCGCGGGGATGGAGCCGCTGAGCTTGAAGCCGACCACCCTCGGGATCAGCATCGAGACGGGCTGGCCGAGCATGGCTGCCTCTGCTTCAATGCCGCCAACGCCCCAGCCCAGTACGCCCAGGCCGTTGACCATGGTGGTGTGGGAGTCGGTGCCGACGCAGGTGTCGGGGTAAGCGCGCAGCTTGCCGTCGACGTCGCGGGTCATGACCGTGCGCGCCAGGTATTCGATATTGACCTGGTGGACAATGCCGGTTCCCGGGGGGACAACCTTGAAGTCGTCGAACGCCGTCTGGCCCCAGCGCAGGAACTGGTAACGCTCGCCGTTGCGCTGGTACTCGATCTCCATATTGCGCTCAAGGGCGCCGGCGTTGCCGAAGGCGTCGATCTGCACGGAGTGGTCAATGACCATCTCGGCCGGGGCCAGCGGGTTGACACGGGAGGCATCGCCGCCGAGTTCCTTAACTGCTTCGCGCATGGTCGCCAGGTCAACAACACAGGGAACACCGGTGAAGTCCTGCATGATGACGCGGGCAGGGGTGAACTGGATTTCCGTATCCGGCTGCGCGTTCGGGTCCCAGTTGGCCAGTGCACGGACGTGGTCCGCGGTGATGTTTGCGCCGTCCTCGGTCCGGAGCAGATTCTCCAACAGGACCTTGAGGCTGAACGGAAGGCTCTCGGCGCCTTCGACGGAATTCAGCCGGAAAATTTCATACTCGGACCCGGCAACGTCTAGTACGCCTTTGGATCCGAAGCTGTCCACATTACTCATAACAGGACTCCTCTCGCCACACTTTATCTTTGTCCGGGCAGCAGTCCCCCGCTAGTTAGGCTTCCCTAATTCACGCTCACAGCTGATCGTGGCAGACGCTGATGAAATCAGCAGTCTGTTTTCGCCGGAATTGGCTTTCACGGTTCCGGCCGCATCGGCAGCAGTGCCGTGCGCGGCCCCGGACATCCTTTCCCCATCCTAGCCCTCCGCCCGGAATGCGACGCAGTGATGACAGGCACTTCCTATGCGGCTCAGGCCCGCGGCGGCACCAGCTCCGCGAAGGACTCCATATGGTGCGTGTTCGGATACAGATCAAACACCCTCAGGGTTTGGAGCTCCCAGCCAAGGGCCTGGAAGTAGCCCAGATCGCGGGCAAAGGAGGCCGGATCGCAGGAAACGTAGCCCACCACGCGGGGCCGCTGGTCGTGCAGCAGGTGCACCACGGTCCTGCCCGCGCCGGCACGCGGCGGATCGAGGACGACGGCGTCCAGTCCGTTCTGTGACCGCAGCGCCTTCTCCACCTTGCCCTGGACGATGGTCACCTGAGGTGCGTCGTGCAGGTTCTTGCGGGCGTCCCGGCTGGTGCCCGGTGACCCTTCGACCGAGAGCACCGTGCCGGTGACGCCTACCGCTTCCGCCAGCGGGGCCGTAAACAGCCCGGCGCCGGCATAGAGGTCCGCCACCCGCTCCCCCGGCTGCGGCCGCACGCCTGCCATCACTGCTTCGGTCAGCACCTGGGGCGCCGAGCGGTGGATCTGCCAGAAGCCGTCCCCGGTCACCCGGTACTGGTGGTTCCCGCAGGTTTCGGCCACCCAGGTCCTGCCCTTCAGCCGGGTGAGTTTGCGTTCCTCTGGCTTCCAGACTGCAACCGATGCGGCCGGATCGACGGCGGCGGCCACGGCGGCCATTCGCCGCGGCGACGCATTGGGCTCCGGCACCAGCAGCACCAGCGGCGCGGAGCCGTTCGCCGGCGCCGCCACCTCGACGCGGGACACCTGGTTCAGGTCCGCTTCCCACAACCGCAAATCGTTGATGGCAGCCACTGCCAGCGGCATCTCCGTTACCGGAACGAGCTCATCTGAGCGGTGCGCGTGCATGGCCAGATGCCCGCTCTTGTCCACGGCAAAAGCCGCCCGGGTCCGCCAACCCAGCCCGCCGTCGTCGTTCTCATCCGCAGCTTCCACAATGACCTGCCGTTCGATGCGGGCCAGCCGCTGCAGCTGCTCTTCGAACACCGCCGCTTTGAGCCGCCGCTGCTCGGCGAGCTCGATGTGGCCGAACTCGGCGCCGCCCACTGCCGGACGGTGGCGCTTGGCTGCCAGCAAGGCGTCCGCGCGGTCCCAGGGATGCGCCACGCGGTGGCCCGAAGCCTCGAGCACCTCGACCGTGTCGGCGCGCCAGAAACCGGAGTCCGCGCCGCCGTCGGTAATCCGCACGCGCACGAGTTCACCGGGCAGCGCGTGCCGGACGAAGACCACGCGGCCCTCGTGCCGGGCAACAAAGTGCCCGCCATGCGCCGGGGCGCCGATCCTCAGTTCGAGTTCAACGGGGTCAGTGGGGTCAGCGGCCTGCGCCATTAGGGAAACTCCTGGTATTTGCGGACGGCATCCGAGGAAGCCAGCTGCCAGGGGACGCTGGCAACCATGACTCCGGGTTCGAAATGCAGTCGGGTTTTGATCCGAAGGGCGGTCTGGTTGTGCACGAGCTGCTCCCACCACCGGCCCACGACGTACTCCGGAATGTACACGACCACCAGATCGCGGGGTGAATCACGCCGGATGTTCTTGATGTACTCGATGATCGGGACAGTGGTGTCGCGATACGGGGACGCCAGCACGGTGATCGGCACAGGAATCTTGTAACGTTCCCAGTCTGCCAGCGTCGCTTTCGTCTCTTCTTCGTCGATATCCACGATGACCGCGTCGAGTTTCGACGGGCGGGAGGCGCGGGCAAAGGCCAGCGCACGCAGCACCGGCTTGCGCACGTGCGAGACCAGGATCACCGCGTGGACCCGGGATGGCAGCGCGGTGGCGGGTTGGTTCTCGTCCACGGCCAGTTCCTGCGCCACCTGCTCGTAGTGCCGGTGGATGCTGTACATGATCAGCGCCAGCATGAGGATGCCGGCCACTGCGATCCACGCACCGAACACAAACTTGCTCACGAGCACCACCACCAGCACCGTGGCGGTCATGATGAACCCGATGAGGTTGATGACGCGCGAGCGGGCCATCCGCCGTCGTATTGGTTTGTGCGGCGTGGACCGGATCAGCCGGGAAAAGTGCTTGATCATGCCGAGCTGGCTGAAGGTGAAGGAGACGAACACGCCCACCACGTACAGCTGGATGAGTTTGGTGACGTCGGCGTCGAAAATCAGGATCAGCACCAGGGCGGCGCCGGCCAGCGCCATGACCCCGTTGCTGTAGCTCAGCCGGTCGCCGCGGGTGCGCAACTGCCGGGGCAGGAAACCGTCCGTGGCCAGGATGGAGGCCAGCGACGGGAAGGCGTTGAAGGCGGAGTGGCTGGCCAGGACCAGGATCAGCCCGGTGGCCGCCAGAACCAGGTAGAAGAGCACGTTGCCGCGGTCGAAGACGGTCGCCGCGAGCTGGCTGATAACGGGCGTCTGCAGGTAGTCCGCCGGCAGCGGACCGCCGTTGAGCCGCAGCTGCTCGGCGGGGACCTGGACCACATGGACCCGGGTGGCGCGGGCCAGATACAGCACCGCCATCGTCATCACGGTAGCCGCAACACCGAGGACCAGCAGCGCCGTCGCGGCGTTCCGGGCCCGCGGCGGCTGGAACGCCTGGACGTTGCCCGCCGGAGTTTCCACACCGGTCAGCGCAGCCGCCCCCGTGGAGAACGCGCGCAGCACCAGCAGCGCCCCGGCCAGGCCGGTCAGCCCGGCCTGGAACTCCGCGTCCGGCACAATGTCCAGCCCCGCGCTCGGCGCCAGCTGGAGTTGACCGGTCATGTCTTGGATGAAGCCCACCAGGCACATCAGCAGGATCAGCCCCACGAAGGCGTACGTCGGAATGGCCACCGCCCTACCCCCGCGCCGCAGCCCGCGCAGATGCAGCAAAGCAAGAATTACGACGCCGGCAACGGCCGCCGTCGTTTGCCATCCCCTGAGCGCGGGGAACGCCGCGATGACATAGTGCGCGGCGGAGGACATGGACACCGCCACGGTGAGCACGTAGTCGAACATGAGCGCTGAACCGACGGTGATGCCGGCGTTCTTGCCAAGGTTCTCGCTGGCGATCTGGTAGTCGCCGCCGGAGGGGTACGCGTGCACGCTTTGGCGGTAGGAAGCGACGATGACCAGCAGCACCACCATGACCGCCAGGCCGACCAGCGGCGACAGCGCGACGGCGGCCACTCCCGCCAGCGCCAGGGTCAGCAGGATCTCATCCGGAGAATACGCCACGGAGGAGAGCGCGTTGGCCGAAAACACCGGCAGCGCCAGCCGTTGCGGCAGCGGCTGGGCTTTGGCGCGTTCGGTCCGGAAAGGCCTGCCCACCAGGATGCGCTTGAGCGCGTTAAGGGAGGTCAGCATGTTCCGCCGTTCCACGCACGCACAGATACGGACACAGTCATCACGCATGAAAGCTTACTGCCGCGGGCGGCACCGCGCTGTTGCGGCTCTCTTGCCGATAAGCTTGCTGCTGGACAACATGCTTCAAGGGAAGGGAATCCGGTGGCGCATTTCGTGATCATGGGGTGCGGACGCGTTGGCGTGACACTGGCGCATACGCTGGACGAATCGGGGCACAGCGTGGCGGTGATCGACCAGGATGACAGCGCCTTCCGCCGGCTGCGCAGCGACTTTTCCGGGCGCAAGATCACCGGCGTCGGTTTCGACCGCGACACGCTGCGGCACGCGGACATCGAGAATGCCTATGCCTTCGCCGCGGTCTCCAGTGGCGACAACTCGAACATCCTGGCCACCCGGGTAGCGCGCGAGACCTTCCATGTTCCCCACGTTGTCGCCCGTATCTACGATCCTGGGCGGGCCGAAATTTACCAGCGGCTGGGCATTCCCACCGTGGCCGCGGTCCGCTGGAGTGCGGACCAGGTGCTGCGGCGGATCCTGCCCGAGCAGAGCATCAAGGGCGACTTCCGGGAAGCTTCCGGGCGACTGATTCTCGGTGAAGTATCCCTGCACGACGGCTGGGTCGGGCACGGCTTCGCGGAGATCGAGGCCGCTTCGGGTGCCCGGGTGGCGTATCTGACGCGGTTCGGCGAGGGGATGCTGCCCGGTCCGGAAACCCGCTACCAACAGGGCGATATTGTTCACGCCATGATGAACGTGGCCGCCACTCATGAGATCTCCGGCGTCCTGTCCAAGCCGCCGGTTAAGGAGTCCGAATGAAGGTTGTTATCGCCGGGGCAGGCAGCGTCGGCTCCTCCATCGCGCGGGAGCTCCTCTCCAACAACCACGACATCCTGCTTATCGACCAGAAGCCGGAAGCGATCGGCCGCAGCGGCCTCAAGGGTGCCCGCTGGCTGATCGGGGACGCGTGCGAAATCACCACACTGCGCGACGCCAACCTGGACGAAGCCGATGTGGTGGTTTCCGCCACGGGGGACGACAAGGTGAACCTGGTGGTCTCGCTGCTGGCCAAGAGCGAATTCGGTGTCGCCAGGACCGTGGGTCGGGTGAACAACCCTAAAAACGACTGGATGTTTGACGACTCGTGGGGCGTGGACGTAGCCGTCAACACGCCGCGCCTGATGACTGCACTGGTGGAAGAGGCGGTGGAAATCGGCGATCTGGTCCGCCTGCTGACGCTGCAGACGGGGGTGGCCTCCATGGTCGAATTCACCGTGCCCCACGATTCGCCCCTGGTCGGCAGGACGCTGGGCTCCATCGATTGGCCGCAGGACGCCACGGTCGTGGCCATTCTGCGCGACGATGCGCCCATTACACCCAGCATGGACGACGTTATCGAGGACAGCGACGAGCTGTTCTTCGTGACGACCATCGCCGCCGAAGACCAGCTGCGGTCAGTGCTGACTGCCCGGAGCAGCAGTGCCGCCGACGACGGCGCCGCCGACCGGGCGTGAGACCATCCACGCCAGCCACAGGCCGAGCGCGTACAGCGGCACGCCCATGACCAGCCGCGCGGTACCCAGCGCCACCAAGGCATCCGGGCCCACGAAGTACAGCGGCACCTGGACGGCCAGGCGCAGAGCCAGCACGGCGATGACAATCCAGGTCGCCAGCACGTAGGCCCGCAAGCGGCCCGGTTCTTTGCGCCAGTCCGTCCCTTCGCCCCGGATGAAGCCGAACAGCAGTCCGGCCAGCGGCCATTTGACCGCAATCGAAATGACCATGCCCACGATATAGGCGGCGTTGGTGAAGAAGCCCGGGATGTAGAACGTCTCGGCCCGGCCGGTCGTGTTGGCGACAAAGGCACAGATAGCAACGCCGATCAGTCCGGAAAACGCCTGGACCACGGTGCCGCGCTGGATCAGCCGCAGGATGGTGAACACCGCCGCGATGCCCAGCGCCCCGATCAGGGCCGGTGCCAGATCTCGGACAACGGTGAAGACTACGAGGAAAACCAGGCCGGGCAGAATGCTTTCGGTCAGACCACGGACGCCGCCCACGGATTTGAGCACGTCGATCTGGCCGTCTTCACGGCGCTCCACTCCCGCCCGTGCCGCGTAGGCACCGGCGAGCTCGCTGACGGATTTCTCCTGCTCATCGCGAGGTTCGGGTTTTTCAGTCATGGCTCAATTCTCCAACAGGCTTTGGATTTCATAGCGCGGGTTGTACATCGTCGGCAGTCCGTCGACTTCGAACACGGTTCCCTCGAAACCCAGCCGGATGCCGGCGTCGATCCCCGGTACCCGCCGCTGGCCCAGCCAGATCAAACGGATCCTCGCCGGCCGCTGCTGCGCGCCGGGCTCGCTGGCCCGGACTCCGGGCCCCGCCGAGGTCAGCACCGCCGAGAAACTTGGCGCCTGGCCCACGGGCAGAATCGTGATGGACTCCACGTATCCCACGGAGCGCACACGCCCACGCTTCGGCAGTCCTTCCAACGGAATAACGACGGCGGACCCGGCATCGGGACGCCGGTCCTTAGCCAATGTGGGTGATCTCGGGTCCGCGCTCCGGTGCAGTCAAGCCAGGAGCAGGCTGACCGTCCTGCGTGCGCAGGCTCGCGTCCTTGGGCAACCGCAGCGTCAGCAGATCCCGTGGCGGCAACGGCTGGTCGCCCCGGACTACAACGGTCTGGCGGAAGAGTTCTTCCAGCTCCGCTGCCTTGTCCCGGTCCAATGCAGCCGCACCGCCAATAACTCCGCGCAGGAACCAACGCGGACCGTCGACGCCGATGAAGCGCGCTACCCGGAAGCCACGCTTCCCGTCCGGTGTCTGGGCCGGCAGCTTGGCCACAACTTCTGTCCCCAGCGGCCCGCTTACCTCCTCGACGGTCCCACCCTGGGAACCAATGGACGAGGCCAGCTGTTCGCGGATTTCCTCCCACAGGCCTTCGGACTTAGGCGCGGCGAAGGCCTGCAGCTGCAAACTGGAACCGGACAAATCCAGCGTTACGGCAATGACCCGCTGGGTTTTTTCCTCTACTTCCAGCCGTAGCTGGAGTCCATCACGGGGCTGGATTTTCAGCGCGCCGAGATCGAGGTATCCCTCATCGGTCTCTTTTTCGGCGCTATCGAAGGGACCGCTGTTGCGCAGTTCCGCATCGGTCTTGGCAGCCTTCGGCAAAGTCTGCGCGGCTTCTGCCTGTTCCGGGTCCACTGCGGGATCGGAAGCTTCCCCCGGAGTCTGCTCTTCGTTGCTCTCCGCTGCGGTCTCCGGCAGATCGCTCGTCTCGTTCTTGTTCTTGCGGCGCCCAAAGATCATCGTCGGGTCCTTTCTGAAGCCGCTGGCTGGCCAGCGGCAGTTGTACTCGGTCGGCGCTTCATTGGGCTGCCGTAAAGCCGCCGGTCGACCCGAACCCTCCGGCTCCCCGAATGGAGTCCGGCAGTTCGTCGACATGCTCAAAGGCGGCGTGCTCTACGCGCTGGATAACCATTTGCGCAATGCGGTCCCCGCGCTTGAAGGTCAGGGTCTCGGTGGCATCGGTATTCAGCAGCGTGACGGCGATCTCGCCGCGGTAACCTGCATCAACGGTGCCCGGTGCGTTAACAATGGTCAAGCCGTGTTTGGTCGCCAGTCCCGACCGCGGATGAATCAACGCCACATACCCTTGCGGCAGCGCGATGGCCACACCGGTGGGGACAAGGATCCGCTCCCCCGGCCCGATCCTGAAGTCAATGCGGCTGCGCAGATCAGCCCCGGCGTCGCCAGGATGGGCGTAGCCCGGTGCCTCCAGACCGTCGTCGAGCATTTTCAGCTGAACGTTCAGCGTGGGTTGAATATCCTGCACTCGCTACCATTTCCTTGCCGATGGCGGCCTGCTGCCGCGAGAGTTTCCGCACATCACTCTAACGCTTTTGGCGCAGAACAACTACGTCATGCACTGCAGGCACCGCGGCTCCGCCAGCCTCCGAGGTGAAAAGCCACGGGAAAGGTGAAAAGCTGGAATTATGAGCACAAACGCCACTCCCGCCGGTAACACCGGCTCTGCTTCCGGGACACCCGGAGCCGTCATTTACCAGGAACGTCTGTGGCCGAACTTCTGGATCTGGCTGATCGCGGCAGGCACGGCCGGAGCGGTGATATTCGTGTTGGCACCGATAAGCCTGACCACCGGCTACATTGCAGCAGCGGTCGCTGCGGTCATTCTGGCGGTCCTGCTGATCGTTTCGGCACCGCGGATCACCGTGACCCAAACGACGCTTCAGGTGGGCCGGGCGCAGATCGAGCGGGAATTCGTCGGCCGCGTCGAGGCCTTCACCGGCGACGACGCCACGGCCCAGCGCGGAACGGAACTGAACGGCACCGCCTACATGTGTTTCCGCGGCTGGATCCAGCCAGTTGTGAAGATCGAAATCACCGACGAGGCGGACCGGACCCC
Organism: Arthrobacter crystallopoietes; assembly: GCF_017603825.1. NCBI lineage: Bacteria > Bacillati > Actinomycetota > Actinomycetes > Micrococcales > Micrococcaceae > Crystallibacter > Crystallibacter crystallopoietes. Next base: position 3,019,768 of record NZ_CP072014.1, on the reverse strand, counting down.
TTACTGGATCACCTCCACGCGACGCCCGAACCAGCTCGTCGCGGCACTCTCGAACCCGCAGGACCAGTAACCAGCGGACCGCCGGCGGCCATCATCTGGCCGCCAGCGTGTCCACATCGTCCTGCGGCGCCTGTACGCCGGCAAACGCTACTGCGGCAACCGCTGCCGCCGGTAAATTCGGCCGCTCAGCCTTCACAGTCCTTGCAGTACAGGAGCCCATCCTTTTCCCTGGCGACCTGGGACCGGTGGCGGACCAGGAAACACGATGCACAAGTGAATTCATCTGCCTGTGCAGGCATGATGCGCACCGTCAGCTCTTCGCTGGAGAGGTCTGCCCCCGGCAGTTCGAATCCTTCGGCCGCTTCGGCTTCGTCTTCGTCTACGACGGCGGACTGCTTGGTCGTGCGGTGGGTCTTCAGCTCCGCAATGGATTCCTCGCTGGTCTCGTCATCGGTCTTGCGAGGCGCATCATAATCAGTCGCCATAATTGTGTCTTCACGCTCCGGTGTTGCAGTTGTAAGCCGGTCTTCCGGGCCGGCAAGCCCATCACGCCCGATGATGTGTCAGATCACAACGTCCACGACGGGGATTTTGTGCCCATAACGCGAAGATTGTGGCCTATTCGAAGCCCAAATATCAAACCCCTCCTTCGCCGGGGGGCAGCGGAAGCGCCCCCACTGCGAAACTTCAGCAACGAACTGCACGCCACACCCGCCCAAACAGTAGGTATTAGGCGCTATCGATGGCAGAGTTTCAGGGAGGAATTGTCGTCTGGTGGAGGGTTTTCATGCAGGATCTACGGCTGGTGGGTGTCCATGAGGATGGCGAACATCTGCTGTTGAGCGGCGACGGCGGGGAAAGTTACCGCTTGGCGATTGATGAAGCACTCCGTTCCGCAGCAGCGCGCCCGTCAGTGCGGGTTCCCGCTGCTGATTCGGACAGCGGAGGCGCCGCGATGTCCCCCCGCGAGATTCAGGCACGAATCCGGGCCGGAGCCTCTGCGGAACAAGTCGCCGCCGAATCGGGCCTTGATATGGCACGCATCCTGCGCTATGAAGGACCGGTCCGTGCCGAACGGGACTATATGGTCCAGCAGGCACAGCGCGTCGAGGTCGCGTCCGCATTGCCGTCACATGACAGCTACCGCTCGGCATTCGGAGACGCTCCCGCCACCCTTGGGGAAATGGTCGCCCACCGGGTGAACGCATTCGGTATTGACGCGGCCTCACTGGAATGGGATTCCTGGCGGCGTCAGGACGGCGTTTGGGAGATCGTTGCCCGTTTCGAGCCGCCCGCCGCTGCCAGCGGTTCAATCGGTGAGGAACCTCCCGCCAGGTGGCTTTACAGCCCCACCAGCAAAACTGTGCAGAACAGCAACCGCTGGGCGCAGCAACTCAGCGAACTTGAGCCTTTGGACGGCCCTGTCCCGGCGCGCCGCCTCACGGCCGTGGCTGACCGGGTCTTCGACTTCGAGGCAGACACCGAAGCTGATCCCGAAACTGACTCGGCCACAGGGGACGAAGACACCACGGATTCGGATAACCTGCTGGAAGTGCTTCGGTCCCGCCGTGGCCAGCGGCTCGGTGTTGACGAAGAGGCCGACGACGCCCTGGCACTCCTGCTCACCCAAGGCGGCATCCCCGCCGCCCATCCGCGTGAGGGGATCCTGGCCGGGGATGATACGGATGCAGACGGCAACGGCGGGCGGCCGAGCAGTCCGTTCACGCTGAGCCTCGCCTCATCTGGCCACGGAGCCGATTCTTCGCTCGATCTTCATCAGGGTGTGAGCATGGAGACTAGGGAAATAACGGTCTCTGGTGCTCCCTTGCCGGAAGACAGCGAGGCTGGGGCATCGGACGCTGCCTCCGAACATGCATCTGCCGATCAGGACCAAAGCGCGGAGCCGGCAGAACCTGCGGAAGCGGGGGCGTCGGCGGATGCGGCCGCGGCCGAAGAGCAGCAGCGCAAGCGGTCGATGAAACCGAAGCGCTCCAGCGTTCCCAGCTGGGACGAGATCGTTTTCGGCACCAAGCACGAATAATCCGGGCGGCCGCTCCGGCATTCCCGGAACAGCAGGCGGCCTGAGCCCATCAGGACCGTCTGCTGTTACTTTCCCTTGGCGGTGTTCTTTTTGCCGAGTGAACGGACCGTTGAGCCCAGCGTCAGCAACGGCACTTCGCGTTCGGCGCGGGTCAATGACCCATGCTGGCCCACCACGTCCATGGCACGCTCCGCCACCCGGCGCGTATCGTACAGGGCGATCGGTTCCCGGGCCGCGATCATCAGATCCCCGATCCGAGGCAGAACAGAAGCATCCACGCGGCCGAAAAGTCCGTGTGCGACAGCTTCGTCCCGATCAAGAATCCAGGCATGCTTGCCGAACGACTCACGCCATGCTTTGGTGAGCTTGTCACGTTGCCGCGCACCGGCGTCGGGCTCTAGATACAAATGCACCAGCCGCGGTTCACCGCCCGTGTGGCGGACCCCCTCGACCAGTTCCGGCTGCAGGGAATAGTCGTACCGGTGTTCACGGGAGACGTCCAGCATGCCGTGGTCCGCAGTCAGCAGGAGCAGCGTATCGGGAGGCAACTGGCCGGCCAGCCGGCGCATGTCCGAATCCATCTCCTCCAGGGCATTGCCCCACTCCGCCGACGAACTGCCGTAGCGGTGCCCCGCCTTGTCCAGCTCGTTGAAATACAGATAGACCAGCGCCCGGTCCTGGCCGGACAGAGCCTCGACGGTGGCCTGGGTCCGTGCATGACCCGAGGTCGCCGGGATGAAGGTTCCGCCGCGCAGTGCCGCCTGCGTCATGCCGGAGTTAGCAAACTTTGGCAGGCTGACGGTGGTAACGGACACGTGCTCCGCAGCGCGTTCGAAGACGGTGGCATGCGGCTGCCACTTGCGCGGATCCACTTCCGCGTCCCAGCCACCCAGCTGGTTGACCACTTTGTCCTGCGCCGGATCCAGCACGTCGTAGCCGACCATGCCGTGCAGGCCGGGCTCGAGTCCGGTCCCTAAACTGGCGAGCGACGACGCCGTCGTTGACGGGAAGGCGCTGCGCAGCGTGCGCGAGTTTTCAAGGCATTTACGCAGGAACGGGGCATGCCCGCCGCGCTGGTTGAGCAGGGCCTTTCCCAGCCCGTCCACCATGACTACACAGATGCGACTGGCGCCGGGCAGACCCAGGACATTTTCAAAACCCGGTACGTCAAGGGCTGCTGCCGCGCTGCTGAAGACATCGGCGATGGTGTCCCGGCCGAAGCCGGGTGCCGGGGGCAGCGGTTCGTGATGCAACGGCATGCTAGCGCTGGTGGTGTCCGCGGGCCAGCCTGGTCCCCAGGCGTTGACGCGGCTGCACCGTTTCCGCGGTCCGGACCGGGACCGGGGTGGAGGTATTGACCTTCCGCAGCGCGCGGGCAAAGCTCTTGGCATTCTGGACGGCCTGCGCCCCGTCCGCTTCGGCGCTGACCCGCAGGACAATGTCTTCCTGCACAATGTTGCCGGTGTAGCCGTGATCCGCGTCGCACTGCGGATCGGCGCATCCTGCCGGTCCCATATCCAGGCGCTGCCCGCCGGACCACGCGATAGCCAGCGTGAGCTCCCGGGCCTGATCCGATGGCTTGTAGTCCTGGGGCTGGGCGTAGATGTAGCTGAGCACGACGGAACGGATCTGGCTGACCGGAACCGATTCCGTGGAGATCTGGGCAACCATCTGCTGCCCGGCATCGTCGAGCTGCTGGTCGTCGACATGGGTGATCACCAGCATGTCCTCGGTCAGTACAAGGACGGTGATGTGGCGGTGCACTTCGTTGCGGTCAAAATGGGTTTCCAAGTGCACCACGTGGGACAGCGGCTCGCGCTCATCGAGAGCGTCATGAACCACATCGGCCACCATAACGGGGTAAAAACCTGCCCTGTTCAGGTCCTCGTCGAGGCTGCGTCGTTCGGTGGTTGAAGAATGGCTCATGAGTCCATTTTTGCGCAGCCGGTCAGCTAAAGCGAACTGCGCGCCCTCTCAGTCCCGCATCGCGCGGCGCGCACTGTCCGTCCGCTGGGCGTGGTTGGCCAACCGCAGGTCCGCGCTGAGCACCGTCAGACCCTGCGGCGACACCAGGACGGGGTTGAATTCGAGCAAAGCGATTTCCGGATGGTCGTCCTTCATCAGGGCCACACGGTTGATGAGGTCTTCGAGCGAGGCGACGTCCACCGCCGGCAGGCCCTGGTATCCGTACAGCTTTGTGGCCGCGCGTGGACCGCGCACCAGGTCAGCCACGTCCACCGAAGTCAGGGGCGGGATGCGGTGGGACCAGTCCCCCAGCAGGTTCACTGCGTCACCTGCCAGCCCGAAGGACACGACCGGCCCCAGCAGCGGATCTTCGATCGCTCGCACCGTGCAGGACTGGCCGGATGGCGCCATTGCCTGGATCTCCAGTCCGATATCCCCAAACGGCTTGAGAGTTTGGCGCATGTGTTCAATGTTTTGGCGGAGTGACTCGGCATTCACGATATTGAGCCGCACGCCACCCAGGTCCAGCCGCTGGCGCAGCCGCTCATCAGTGGCTTTCAGCGCCACCGGCCAGCCTAAAGAGTCGGCAGCAGCTACCGCTTCCTCCGTCGTCGTGAAACCAGCCGCCGGCAGCACTGAAATCCCGTAGCACGCGAGCAGTTCGCCAGCTTGCTCCGTCGTCGTGCTGACAAGCCGCGCCCCGGAGACACCTTCGATGAGGCCGTCAATCAGCGCGGCAGCCTCGTCACGGCGCAGCCCGGTGGGCTCGACAACTTCGCCTTGGTCCTTGGCCAGCCACTCGGTGTAACGGACTACCGCCGACAGCGCAGCGATTGCGGCACCGGGACTTGAGTAGCTGGGGACGGCAGGCTGACGCGCACCGGCTTGACCGGCGGTATCGGCGGCGAGCAGGCCTTCAACCCGCACCGCCGGATCAAGAATCCCGGTAAAGGCCGCGATCACCGGTTTGCCCGCTTCCGCCGAGCATTCCTGCAGAGCTCTTGCCACATCATCGGTACCCAGTCCGACGGCGGGCAGAAGAGTAACGACGGCGGAATGCACGTCGGGTGAGCGCAGTGCCTCCATCAGCTTCGTGCGCAGCAGATCCAAGGCGACAGACTGGCCGGTGTTCAGGTCCAAGTCCGTTTCCAGGCGGGCGACCTTCAGTTCGTGAGTGGCAGCCGCGTCCGCCACTACCTTGCCCAGTGCCAGCGAATTACTGAAAACTGCCAGTCCGGGCCCTTGTGGCTGCGCCTGGCTCACGAGTATCTGGGCGATGTCCATCAGTTCTTCATTGGTGCCGACCCGGATGACTCCGGACTGGCGCAGCATCGCGTCCAGAGCGCCCTGGGGAGCCTGCGTGGTCCGCACATGGTGCCCCGGCGGCAGTTGCAGGCCCATGAGGTCTGATTTCGCCACAATGACCGGTTTGCTCCGGGAGAGCCGCCGGGCGATGCGCGAGAACTTTCTGGGGTTGCCGAAGGACTCGAGGTACAAGCCGACGGCGCTGGTCGCCGGATCATCCTCCCAGTACTGCATAACGTCGTTCCCGGAAACGTCTGCCCGGTTCCCGGCCGAAAGTGTGGAAGATAGTCCTAGCCCGCGCCTTGCAGCTGCTGCATAAAGCATCACGCCGATCGCTGCGGACTGGCTGAAAAGTCCCAACGGCCCGAGCTTCGGCAGTTTCGGCGCCATCGAAGCGTTGAGCGACACTTTTGGATCGGTGTTGATGATGCCCAACGAGGCCGGTCCGATCACCCGCATGCCGTTGGCGCGGGCGTTGCGGACCAGCTCCCGCTGGCGGGACAGTCCCTCAACACGGTCATCGGCAAATCCGCCGGTGGCAACGATGAGGCCCTTGACGCCGGCATCAGCGCATTCCTGCACTACTTTGAGAACCTGCTCATAGGGAACGGCGATGATGGCCAACTGCACCTCTTCGGGCACCTCGGCGATTGTGGCGTACGAAACCAGGCCGCCGAGCTCGAAGGCCTGGGGGTTGATGGCATAAACGGTCCCTTGGAAACCGCCCTCCACGATGTGTTCCAGCAGTGAATAACCCACACTGCCCCACTCGCGGCTGGCCCCGATGACAGCGATTGACGACGGCGCCAGCAGCGCGGCGACGCTTCGCGCCTCTGCACGGTGTTCGCGCGATTCCATGACAGCTCTGGACCGCTCCGTGGGGTCGATGTCGAACTCAAGCATCACCACCCCGTCGTCAAAACGACGCCGGACCTCATACCCGGCGTCGTTGAAAACGGTAATCATCTTCCGATTCTCGGGCAGCACTTCGGCCGAGAACTTACGGATTCCGTTCTCCCGGGCGGCGGCGGCCAGATGCTCCAGCAGGATAGATCCGAGACCACGGCTCTGATGGGTATCAGCTATGTTGAAAGCAACCTCGGCTTCCGCCGGATCATCGAGCCGGTCGTACCGGCCGATGCCGATTATTTCGCTGGCAATGGTGATGACAAAGGCCACGCGGTTGCTATAGTCCACGTTGGTGAAACGCGCCAGCTCACGTGAGCTGAGCTTGGACTTGTAAGTGAAGAAACGCAGGTAGATCGAGCTCTCCGACTGACCCACGTGGAAGGCCTGAAGAGCCTCTGCATCCTCCGGGACGATGGGGCGTAAATGCGCTGTACCGCCGTCTCGAAGGACGACATCAGCTTCCCAGTATTCTGGATAGTCCGGGGTTTGCGCCTCTTCCACCATAGACTCACTGTAACCGTTAATAAGCAGTAAGGACCCGAGCTTTTCACATGGCCCGTCGACAGAAGACCGTTCAGGACGAACCGGACTACACCGAGAACATCGTTGACATAGATGTCACGGCCGAGATGGAAGGCTCGTTCCTGGAGTACGCCTATTCGGTGATTTATTCACGCGCTTTGCCTGACGCCCGTGACGGCCTGAAACCCGTGCAACGGCGCATTCTGTACATGATGAGCGAGATGGGCCTTCGCCCGGACCGCGGGCATGTTAAGTCGGCACGTGTTGTCGGTGAAGTCATGGGTAAGCTGCACCCGCACGGCGACACCGCCATCTACGACGCAATGGTGCGCATGGCACAGGCGTTTGCACTGCGTATGCCGCTGATCGACGGACACGGCAACTTCGGTTCGCTCGACGATGGACCTGCGGCACCCCGATACACCGAGGCCCGGCTCGCCGCCTCGGCGCTCTCACTGACGGATCATCTTGACGAAGATGTCGTCGACTTCGTGCCCAACTACGACAACCAGATCATGCAGCCGGAAGTCCTCCCGGCTGCATTTCCCAATCTGCTGGTCAACGGCTCCTCCGGCATCGCCGTCGGTATGGCCACCAATATGGCCCCGCACAACCTCGGTGAGGTTATTGGCGCAGCGCAGCACCTGATCCAGAATCCGGACGCGCAGCTAGACGACATCATGCGCTTCGTACCGGGTCCCGATCTCCCCACGGGCGGCAAGATTGTCGGCCTTGACGGTATCCGGGACGCCTATGCCACGGGCCGGGGCTCCTTCAAGACCCGGGCCACCGTCCAGGTCGAACAACTCACCGCCCGGCGGACCGGGCTCGTCGTGACCGAACTGCCCTACATGGTTGGTCCCGAGAAGGTCATCGAAAAGATCAAAGACGCGGTGACGTCCAAGAAACTTCAGGGCATCAGCGACATCGTTGACCTCACCGACCGCAACCATGGCCTGCGCTTGGTCATTGAACTCAAGAACGGTTTCAACCCGAACGCCGTCCTGCAGCAGCTGTACCGCTATTCGCCGATGGAGGATTCCTTCGGCATTAACAACGTCACGCTGGTAGAGGGCCAGCCCCGGACACTGGGGCTCTTGGAGTTGCTGCAGGTCTACGTGGACCACCGCATCGATGTGGTCCGCAGACGCACGGTTTTCCGGCTAGGCAAAAAGAAGGACCGCCTGCATCTGGTTGAGGGTCTTCTCATCGCAATCGTCGATATCGACGAAGTCATCCAGATCATCCGTGCTTCCGAAGAAACTGCCGAAGCACGGCAGCGCCTTATCGCGGTCTTTGACCTCACGGAAATCCAGGCCAACCACATCCTTGAACTGAGGCTGCGGCAGCTGACCAAGTTCTCCCGCATCGAGCTGGAGAAGGAGCAGGAGCAGCTGCGCCAGGAGATTGAGGCGCTGGAAGAAATACTGAACTCCGAGTCCAAACTGCGCCAGCTGGTTTCGGATGAACTCGGCGAAGTCGCGGCGAAATACGCCACTCCCCGCCGAACGATCCTGCTCGAATCGGAAGCCACAGGCGCTCTTACCGGTGCAACCGCGGCACCTGCAGGCAAAAAAGGAACCAAACTACCCGTCCAGCTGGAAATCGCCGACGATCCCTGCTGGGTGATTCTCTCGGCTTCGGGACAATTAGCACGAACTGCTAATCAGGATGAATTGCTCGACGGCGGCCAACGCATCAAGCACGACGTGTTCACGTCAGTGGTCAAAACCTCGGCGCGGGCCGAGATTGCCGCCGTCACGTCCTTGGGACGTATGCTCCGGTTGCAGGTCGTGGACATGCCGGCCCTCGCCCCGTCCGCAGGAATTCCGAATTTGACCGGCGGTGTCTCTGCTCGCGAATTCATCACGCTGGCCAAGGGTGAAACTTTGGTGGCCTTAGCGCCGCTGAATGCTGTTCTCGCCATTGGCACGGCACGAGGCATAGTCAAGCGGGTTAGCCCGGACTATCCACTCAACCGTGAGGATTGGGACATCATTTCACTCAAGCCCAAGGACTATATCGTGGGCGTAACAGCAGCTGCCGAGGGCGATGACCTAGTCTTCATGACCAGGCAAGCCCGGTTCTTGCGCTTCCCCGCGGCCACAGTCCGGCCTCAAGGCCGCACAGCTGGTGGCATGGCAGGCATCAAGCTGACTGAAGACGACGAGGTGGTGTTCTTCGGCGCCGTAGATCCTGACGATGCCGCCGCCGTAGTCGTCACTATTGCTACAACAGCGCAAGCCTTGCCTGGCACGTCTCCGGGATCTGTGAAGGTCACCGCACTTGAGGAATTCCCGGCGAAGGGCAGGGCCACCGCCGGAGTGAGGGCGCATCGCTTCCTCAAGGGCGAAGACCAGCTCAGCTTGGGCTGGGCAGGCCATGGTCCGGCGAAGGCCTCCGCAGCCAGCGGTGTAACCCGTTCCCTGCCCACCGAACATGGGCGCCGGGACGGCTCCGGCATTCCCTTGTCGCAGACGGTGGAAGCTGTCGGTCCTAGCCTGTCCTGACGGACGATACGGCCCTTCGCCGGTCACGCCGCCCGGTAGTAGATGAAATCAACGCATCCGGTGATAGCGCGATTTACCGCAGATGTGAGTGGTTCCTCGGCAGCTAGTTCTTCCACCATCTTGAGGAGCGGCGCTTCCTGTGGCACAGGCACTGATTCCTCATCGGGCGACAGCGCCTTCAAGTGCTGATTGAGTGCCGGCTCCGGCAGCTCGTCCGGCTGCTCTGTTGCCGGTGCCGGTGGTGTGCCGGGTAGTGCTGGTGCGGTGGATTGGTAGGTGTGCCCGGTGGGGGTGGTGGTTTCCACGGTGTGCCGTGGGCCGGGGACGGTTTGGGCGTGCCAGTCGTCGGCTTCCTTCGCGAGGTTGCATGCTTCGCATAGGCCTTGCCCATTGACCTCGCTGGTGTCCCCGGCGTTGCGCCAGGGCACGACGTGGTCGTGGTGGCGGATCGGCGCGTCGCACCAGGGCGTGCGGCAGAGCTGGTCCCGGGCCTGGATCACCCGCTGCATTCCGGCCGGCATCAGCCGTGCCCGCGAATCCATCCCGAGCAGCTGCCCGGTACCCGGGGCCGTGTATAGCCGGCGCACCCACACTTCCACCTCGGCCGCATCGCCTGCACCGCCGGGGTCACGTCTGGAGCCCGGAGGTCCGGTCGGCGGTATTCGTTCGTCCGTTTTTGGCGGGCCGGAACCCGTAGCGCCGTTCCCGGTGCCGGCATCCGCGGGGCCGGCAACGGCTTCGCCAGACCCCTCTGCGGCACCTTTGATCGGGTGGCCGGCGGCGGCGGGGCCGGCCTCGCGGCCGTTCGCGTTCTCGTGGTCGGTGTTCTCGGTGCGGAGGAGGTCGCGGGCCCATTGCGCGGGGACGATGCCGTACCCGGCCAGGTGGGCCGGCTCGGAGTCACCTTGGAACAGGGTGCGGTCGGTCATGACCAGCTGCACCTCGATTTTCGCCGGGCTCTCGGCGGGCTGGCCGGTAACGCGTTCGACGAGGATGTCGGCCATCAGCTGGCCCCGGCCGCGTTCATCGCCCTGCGCCTTCAACCGGTCGGCCGCCTTGACCAGCGCGGCGGTAACGGCCACGCCCTGCACCACCGGAAGCAGGGCACTCACGTAGGCCATGGTGTCCGGCGCCGGACGGCAGGAAACATGGCGTCCGGTTTCGGCTTTCGCGGCCCGGCGGACCACCGCGTGCGGATCCAGCCGCAGCGCGGCCTGCTTCGCCAGCGCCCCGATCCGTTGATCCCCGCACCCTTGCAGCGTCGCCGGATCAGCACACAGTTCCCGGTCCACCGCGGCACGGTCTTCCACCGCCAGGCAGGCAGTCTCGCGGACCAGGATGGTCGCCCGCCACTCATTCAGCCGGCCCTGGGCCAGCGCCTGATAGGTGTACGGCATTTCCCTGACCAACGTGGTCGCCATGCCCAGATGCCTACCGCCCCGGTTCGGGGAGTCCTTCCGGGCCAGGCCGACCTCCTTCGCCAGCCCCCGCCCCCGCTTCTCCGCGGAAATCCCGGCCGCGGCCCGGGCCTCCCGGCGGGAGGCCACAAACGCCTCCGTCTCCCGGGCCTGCGCGGCAGCCAGGGCGGCCTTGAGTTCCTCCATCGCGGTGATCCGGTCAATCCGCACCCCCTCGGAAACCTCCTGATCCAAGTCCGAAAGCCCGGCGGCCCAGCCGCGGACCAGCACCGCACCCGCGTCGCCGGGAACCGGCGTCACCGGCCCCATCTCTGCTGGAACGATTGACTCGAACATACATTCGATTCTACCGGGGCGTGAGGGAGACCACAAGCGGTTAGTCCGGCGGTGGATAACCAGAACGGCGGCGCTAGGTAGGAACGATATGTCGGTGGTATGTGGCGGAACAACGCCAGCTCGACTCCAGCGCGAAGCAGGAGGTGTGCCTGGTGCCCGGTCGTCGCCACATTGTCCTCACGAGCCCGCGCCAGGCTAGTACCTGCTGGATAGACTGGCCGCATGGCGATCATTCCTGACACAAAAGATTGGACTTGGGTTACCAAGCAGGCATGCCCGGACTGTCATTTTGACCCCACGGGCGTTACGCCGGACCGGATAGGTCCTGCTGTCCGGGAGAGCATCCCCCGATGGCAATCCGTGCTCGCCCGTCCGCAAGTCGCAAAGCGCGGAGACGAGTCGGTATGGTCCGGCTTGGAGTACGGCGCCCATGTCCGCGATGTCTGCAGGGTCTTCGAAGATCGCTTGGCCTTGATGCTGTCGCGCATGAATCCTAGCTTCGCTGACTGGGACCAGGATGCCGCGGCCGTCGAGGACGGCTATGGTCTGCAGGATCCGAGCGAGGTGTCACAAGAGCTTGAAGACGCCGCTCTGTCCGTTTCGGGTGCCTTCGACGCCGTCGTAGTCGATCAGTGGGAACGCCAGGGCGTGCGCAGTAACGGCTCGGTCTTCACCGTAACCAGTCTGGGCGCATATTTTCTGCACGACGTGCTCCATCACCTGCACGACGTCAACGGCTGACTCCCGGCCAACGCTTCCATCCGGCAATTCATACCAAGGCAACTCACACCAAGCCAGCGGACGTTGTTCAGGTCAGGTGAGCTGCTTGTCGTAGGCCAGGTCCCTCTTGGTCGGCACGTAACCCATCCGGCTGTAAAGGCCCAGGGCGCCGCTCGGATTTTCGGTGTCTACGCCCAGCCCGGCGTTCGCCATTCCGCCGGCTTTGAAGCGGCGCATGGCCTCAGCCAGCAGGGCCGGCGCGAACTTCCGGCCGCGCCAGGCCCGCCGGACGCCGAGCAGGTCGGTGAATCCTTCGTCATGCCCGGCCTGCAGGCGGTAGTCCGGATCAAAACTGGCCAACTGGTACGCGACTGTTTCCCCGGTAGCAGTCTCGACAATGGACATGCTCCATTCAGGCTTGAGCTGCGGGTGGCTCACTAGAAAGCTCCATTTCTGCTCGTCCTTTGGCTCGCTGCCCCAGTGGTCGGCAAAAGCCTCATTGTGCGCGGATCGTACCGCTTCGCTCTTATCCGGATCGAGAGTAGCGAAGACATAGCCATCGGGCAGCGGCAGATCCGGTATCGGATCAGCAAGTGGCCGGGTCATCTCCGTGAAATAGCGGACGACCTTCGCGCCAACGGTCCCCATCAGCGCGTTGTGCCCTTGGTCCCGTTCCTCTGTATACGTGCGTAGGACACCACCACTTATTCCGGCGTCCAGGAACCGACGGCGCTGGCATTCTTCCTGCCAGCGGTAGACCGCCCGCCCGATCCCGCGTCGACGCCACTGCGGATCTACGCCGCCCCATGTGTATGCCGTGGCCGAGCCGGCGTTGGCCCTGACCTTTCCGACGGCGCGGGCGGTCCCGTCGGCGTCAGTCCCTATCAGGGTGGTCACGGCCGGATCGTTGGCGGCGGACTCAAAGGCCTCTTCAAGGTCCGCGCGCGTTTCAACCCACACCGGTTTATCCACTTCGGCCATGCGCCGGATCAAGGCATGCCAGTTGTCGATGTCGGCTGGTGTCATAGGCCGCCAGTCCAGGCGGACGTCGAGGTAGTCAGGAAGCGCGGGGCTGCTCATGCCTTTAGGCTAAGGCAGGCAGCGGCGCCGGGGAACCCAGTTCCAGCCGCAGCTCGCAGGACTCCGCCTCGGACGGCCGGTGCGTAACCATGACTACCGCCTTTCCTGTAAGCGCCCGGCGAAGGTCGGCCAGCAGCGCCTCCGCAGATTCGCGGTCCAAATGCGCCGTCGGCTCATCCAGCAGAAGCACCTCCGCGTGGGTCAGCAATGCACGGGCCACGGCGACACGCTGGCGCTGACCACCGGAAAGGAAATGTCCGTTCGGCCCAATACGGGTATCAAGTCCCTCCGGCAGACCTGCCACGAAACTACCGAGGCCGACGTCGTCAATCGCCTTGAGCAGCTCAGTCTCCGACGGAGGATCGGCTTTACTGCGCGCCAGCATCAGGTTGGCGCGCAAAGTCGAGTTGAACAAATGGGCCTCCTGCGGAGTCCAAGCAATGCCTCTGCCGGCACCGGGTTTAGCGGACTCGACCGGCTTGCCGTTCACCAGATACCGGCCCTGCTTCGGATTAAGGAACCCGAGCAGCACGCCTAGCAGGGTGGACTTCCCGCTGCCGGAAGGGCCCGTCACCGCCAGCCACTGCCCCGGCCGCAGCTGAAGGTCCAGCCCGCTGAACACGGGGTGGGACTGCCCCGGATAGGTGTAAGCAACCTGCTCGAGGCGGAGCGAGTCGAACTCTCCATGCACCAGGGAATCCTCGGTGCTGCTGGAGGGGATCTCCTCGGTGCCCAGTTCCGGCAGCACGCGCTCCCCCAGCCCACGCCAGGCGCCCCATTGCTGGACGGCGGTATTAACTGCGGCGTACGGCTCGACCAGCGCCAACTGCATCAAAATCACGACGGCGGCAGCTCCGGGCACTGTTCCAGCGGACTGGGTGATCATCACGACGGCGCTGATCGAACAGGCCAGGACGGTTACGCACTGGCCGAGTCCCTGCGCCCACGCACTGTGCTGCAGCGCCGACGTCGTGCTGGAATCAAGGTCCTGAGTCCGTTTCAACAACGAGGCATCCGCAGCATTGGCCCGCAGATCCGCTGCGGCGCCCAGCAGCCGTGCGAAAGCGTTCAGCGACTGCCCTTTCAAGCCCACGGTCGCGGCCTGCGCCGAACGGTCGGCCAGGCGGGTCAGGGTGGGCGCCACCAGAATTCCGACGACGGCGAGCAGAATCTGCCACACCAGGCCTGACGGCATCAGCAGTGCGGTAGCCACGCACGAGGCCAGGGCGGTCAAGACCCCCACCAACGGCGCGAAGACCGCACGCGGGGCGATGTCGCGCAGTTCATCGACGTCGCCGATCAGCCGTTCCAGCGCTCCGCCGCCCCGTGCAAGTTTCCGCCAGCCTGCCGGACGCTGCAGCAGCCCGTTCCACAAGCGGGTCCGCAGCCGGTCCGTACTTTCGAACACGGCATCATGCAGACGCAGGCGCTCGTGGTAACGCAGCACGGAACGGCCCAGGCCGAAGAAACGCACACCGACGATGGAGGTTATCAGGTACAGGATCGGCGGCTGTTCACTGGCATAAACGATGAGCCAGCCGGACAAGCCGCTCAACGAGACCGCGAACAGCGTCGCGCCCAGTCCGAAGAAAAGGGCGGCCACAAACTGCCTGCTCCAGGGCCGGAGCAGGGCGAGGTTCCGCCACAGGGACGGCCGCTGGGCAGGCTGGCCCTCATTTACAGCGCTATGAACAGCGACAGCCGCTTCGGTTTCCGGTCCGGACGGCGCCGGGGCCGGATGCGTTAGTCCGCCCCCCGGACTGGTGCCGGCACCGATCTGGATCAACTGGTCCGCAAGTCTTGCGGTAGCCGGATCGTGTGCCACCAGAACTATGGTGATGCGTCCGCGCAGCCGCTTCAGGGCGTCTTCGATGGCACGGGCACTGACGGCGTCGACGTGGGCGGTCGGTTCGTCTGCCAGCAGCAACCGCACCCCGGGCACGTTGTCTACCCGGGCCAGAGCGCGGGCCACGGCGACGCGCCGCAGTTCGCCCGGGCTCAGGTCGCCGGTGGCAGCGTCGATCAACCCCGCCCCGTTGACCTGTGCCAGCGCCCGCTCGGCAGCCCGTCTCCCCGCCGAAGACGCCGACAGGCCGGCATACAGTGCGATCTCGTCCGCTACCGTCAGCTGCGCCGGCACCGGATGCTGCGGAATCCAGGCAATCTGGTCTCGGCCCACTCCTGCCACGGAGCCGGCAACCACGACGCCCGCCCCGTCCCGCCGAACGCCAGCGAGCACTTCCAAGACAGAAGTTTTACCGCAGCCGCTGGAGCCGATCAGGGCCACGATTCCGCCTGCAGGCACGGTGAAGTCCAGCCCATCGACAACCGCTTCCGCACGCTTCGGGTAGCGGATGCTCAAGTTCGACACGGTGATGCCCTCCGAGCCCGTTTGCGCAGTCGCGGACAGCAGCGGCCGGCCCGCGGGCGAGTCGAGAACGGCGCTGCTGCGTTTGAGCGCTTCGAGTCCGTCCTCGCTGGAATGGTGCGCGCTGCCCAGATCGCGAAGCGGCTGGTAGCACTCGGGAGCCAGAATCAGGGCTAGCAAACCGGCTTCGAGCGGCATCTCGCCGTGCACCAGCCGCACGCCGATGAACACCGCGACCACGGCCACCGAGATCGTGGCAATCAGTTCCAGGGCCAGCGAAGACAGGAACGCGACACGCAGGGTGGCCAGGGTGCGGCTGCGGTACTCGGCGGCAACGTCGCTCAGCGCCCTCGTCTGGGCCGCGGCACGGCCGAGCCCCACGAGCACCGGCAGCCCGCGGGCCAGTTCCAGCAGGTGGTCCGAGAGCCGGTCCAGCGCCGCGGCGGCTTCCTGGGCCTTGTCCTCGGTGTGCTGGCCGATCAGAATCATGAAGACCGGCACCAGCGGGATAGTCAGCACCACTACCAGCGCGCTGACCCAGTCCGCACCAAGAATGCGCAGGCCAACAAGCAGAGGCACGACGGCGCAGGTCACCAAGGCGGGAAGGTACTTGCTGTAGTAGTTATCCAGCGAATCCAGACCGCGCGTCACCAGGACGGTCAGGGCGCCGCTCCCGGCGACGGCGCTGGCTCCGCCGTCGTCAATAATTCGCCGGGCCAGGTCCGCGCGCAGTTCCTGCTTGACACCGGCAGCAGCGCGTTGGGCCACTGTTTCCTGGGCCCAGACGGCCAGCGAACGCAAAACTGCTCCGCCTGCTCCCAGCAGCATGAGGTGCTGCCAGTCGAGTTCTCCGGCCGCCAGCCCGGCGATTCCGGCGGCAACGGCCTCGGCCAGCAGGATGAGACCGACCGCCTTGCATGCTGCGAGCAGGCCCAGCAGGTAGAGCGCCCTCCTGCTCGTGGCACTGACCGGAAGCAGGGGCTTCACTGCGGAACGACGGCGTGGGCAGCCGGGATCGACGAAGCACTGACACGTTTACGGAAGACCCAGTAGGTGTAGCCCTGGTAGACCAATACTGCGGGAATCCCGAAGGCGGCGATAACGCTCATCACGCCCAAGGTGTAATCCGAAGAGGAAGCGGAGCTGACGGTCAGATTGTAGGCAGAGTCGATGGTGGACGGCAGCACGTTCGGGTATACCGCAGTGAAAATGGTCGCGGTGCCCGCCAGCAGGAAGACCCCCAGGCCACCGAAACTCCAACCGTCCCGTTCCCGGCGGGCCATGATCCATGCGAACGCAGCCCCGAGGACGGCCAGCAGCAAGGTCACATAGGTGACGGATTTGCCTCCGGCCAACACGACGGCGATGGCCCATAGCGCCAGCGGGAGCAGGGCGATAGGCAGCCACCGAAGCAACAGCTTGCGGGCGCGGATCCGGATGTCGCCGGCAGTCTTGAGCGCCAGAAACGCCGCAGCGTGCACGACGCAGAACAAGACGACTGCCAGACCGCCGAGGACCGCGTAGCCGTTGAACCAGGCAAAGGGCCCACCCACCCGGTCCCCGTTGGCATTCAGCGGCAGCCCGGTCGTGGTCAGGGCCAGCATGGCTCCGACGCCAAAGGCGGCCACGAGGGAGCCGAGGACAATTGCCCAGTCCCAGACGCTGCGCCAGCGGGCGGAGTCCATCTTGCCGCGGTACTCGAAAGCAACCGCGCGGAAGATGAGCGCGAGCAGCACGAAGACCAACGGCAGATACAGGCCTGCGAAAAGCGAGGCGTACCAGTGCGGGAAGGCAGCGAAGGTTGCTGCACCTGCGGTGACCAGCCAGACTTCATTGCCGTCCCAAACCGGCCCCACAGTATTCAGCAGCACCCGGCGCTCGGTGTTGTTACGGGCAAAACCGCGCATGAGCATCCCGACGCCTAAGTCAAAGCCCTCCAGGAACAGATAGCCGGTCCAGAAGAAGGCGATGATGATGAACCAGAGAGTGGGCAGGGTTTCCATTTCAGTTCTCCAGACTGTCCATATCGGATACGACCGGGCGGTTGTCCTCAGTAAGCAAAGGCGAGCACATCGTCGTCGTCCTTCCGCTCGCCGCTGCCTTCGTCGCCGTCTTTGTCTTCGTGCAGCAGCTCGGGCATGGCTGACGGCACCCCGCCACGGCAATAGGCGAAGAGCAGCTTCACTTCCACCACCAGCAGCACGCCGTAGACCAGGGCGAAAGCCGACAGCGAGAAGACGAGCTCGGCCAGCGAGACGCCCGGCGAGACCGCAGCCGCCGTGAACATGAAGACATTGTCGACGCCGTCCGGATCAGGGTTGGGTGCGACAACGAAAGGCTGGCGGCCCATTTCCGTAAAAATCCAGCCGGCCGAGTTGGCGCCGAACGGGGCCAGGATTCCGAACACAGCCAGGCGCATCAGCCACTTGGATTCCGGCACGGTGCCGCGGCGGACGATCCACAGCGCAACCAGTGCGGCGCCCGCCGCCAGCATGCCGAAGGTAATCATCATCCGGAAACCCCAGTAGGTGACCTCCATGACCGGGACATAGTCAATCTCAGCTCCGGCGCGCTCACCGTAGATCGGGTTGTCCGGCAAATGTGTCCCGAATTTTTCCTGGTACTCGGGCAGCAGCGAATTGATCCCGCGGATGTCGGTAGTGAAATCACCGTTGGCCAGGAAAGACAGCAGCCCCGGCAGTTCGACAACTGCAACCAGGTCATCGCAACTGTTGGAGCCTAGATCGCCCACAGAGAGGATCGAGAAACCCGTCCCGTCGTGGCACGCTGCCTCGGCCGCAGCCATCTTCATTGGCTGCTGCTCGAACATGAGCTTGGACTGCAGGTCGCCGGTCAGGGCAACTCCGCCGAACGAAACCATAGCGACGACGGCGCCGATCCGCAGGGAGCGCAGCCAGACTTTATGATCCGCGGCGTCGCGGCCGATGGCAGGCCTGGAGCCCACGATGACCTTGCCGTCGGCACCCACGGTATCGATCCCGTCGCGGCGGCGCTTCCACAGGTGGTACCAGCTAATGCCGAGCAGGAAGCTACCGGCCACGGAGAACGCTCCGAAAAGGGTGTGCGGGTAGGCCACCAGCAGCGTGTTGTTGGTGAGGACGGCCCAGATATCGACCATCACCGGACGGCCGTCGATCATTTCGACGCCGACTGGGTGCTGCATCCAGGAGTTGGCCGCGAGGATGAAGTAGGCCGAGCCCATGGTGGCCAGCGATGCAGCCCAGATGCTCAGCAGGTGGATGGCTTTAGGCAGCCGGCCCCAGCCGAAGATCCACAGGCCCAGGAAGATCGACTCGACGAAGAAGGCCAGCAGCGATTCCAGCGCCAGCGGAGCACCGAAGACATCTCCGACGAAGCGGCTGTACTCACTCCACGCCATGCCGAACTGGAATTCCTGCACCAGGCCGGTGGCCACACCCATAATAAAGTTGATCAGGAAAAGTTTGCCCCAGAACTTCGTCATCCGCAGGTACTGGTCCTTGCCGGTCCGGCACCAGGCCGTCTGCATGACGGCAACCACTAGACCGAGACCGATAGTCAACGGCACCATCAGGAAGTGGTAGACGGTGGTGATGCCGAATTGCCAGCGGGCGATTTCCAGGGCTTCCACGATAAATACCCCTTCGGGACGAGCCGGCACAGGCTAAGGCGTCGGCGGGAAACATTTCTACAAGCCGTAGAAATACAACTTTCTACGTAGTGTAGAACAATTTCTACAAACGCGGTAAATTAGAGAGTGAGACCACATCCCGGCGGCCCGAGCCGCCGGGGCGAGCAGCTAGTTTGGTAGGACGAAGGAAATACATGGCAACTCTTGGGGAGCTGGAACGCGCGGTTATGGACCTGCTGTGGCAGGCCGACTCAGAAAATCCAGCGGAGATCGCTTTTACCGCAAACGCCCTGCGTGACCGTCTGGCACGGAAAACGGATACAAGCCCGGACGGCAAGGAACTGGCAGTAACAACTGTCCTCACTGTGTTGTCCCGCCTGGAGAAGAAGGGCCTGGTACAGCGTGAACGGGACATCCGTCCGCACCGCTACCGGGCAGTGACCAGCCGTGAGGAACACACTGTTGAGTTGATGAACGAGGTGCTTGGATCGGCGCCGGACCGTGAGGCCGTGCTCGCCAAATTCATTGGCAGCGTTTCCGAGCAGGAAGCCGAAACCCTGCGTAAGTTGCTGACTGCGTAGCCCTTAGTGTTCTGGGCCTCGTACCTCTTGGCCGCCATGGCGGTCATTTTGGCGTGGCCGGTGCCGGTTTTGCTCGCCCGGGCAAAGTGGACGGCACGGGCACCGGTCACGGCCCTGGTACTGTGGCAAGCCATCGCGCTGGCCGGCGGGCTCTCCATGATCGGCGCCATGCTGACCTGGGGGCTGGAACCGCTGGGCGAGAACCTCCTCGCGGGGCTCCAAGGTCTGGCAGAGCTGCTGGTCAGTTACGCGCCGGCACCAGGCCTGGATCTGGTCCATGTCTTCGCGCTCAGCGCTGCTCTGCTGCTGGGCGTCCATCTGGTCTTTACCCTGCTGCTGACCTATTACCGGATCCGCAAGCAACGAAACAAGCACCGTGACCTGCTGAACCTGCTCAGTTCTCCAGTCGAAAACTCTCCCAAGACCCTGGTGATCAGCCATCCCGCACCCGTGGCGTATTGCCTCCCCGGCGGAGCTGGCTCCGTTACAGTTCTCTCGGAAGGCCTGCTGGAGCTGCTCCGGCCCGAAGAGCTCGAAGCGGTTCTGAACCATGAGCGCGCCCATCTGAACCAGCGCCACGACCTGCTGCTGTGGGCCTTTGCTGCCTGGCGCTCCGCGCTCCCCTGGCTGCCAACATCGCAGCTCGCGCAGCGAGCCGTCAACGAACTGATCGAGATGCTCGCGGATGACGGGGCACTCAGAACCTCGAACAGGGAAACCTTGATCCGTGCCGTTGCCGTGGTGGCTAGCGGCGAACGGCCAACCGGCGTCGGCGCTCCGGCCAAAGAGTTGCTGACCCCGGAGGAGTCCGAGGCCCTGAGCACTGCCCACCGGCTGCACCGGCTATTGTCGCCATCGCCGCCCCTGGGCAAGCCGGCGCAAGCACTGGTGCTGGGTTGCTCGGCCTTGCTGCTGGCCGTGCCGACCGTCCTGCTCCTGGCCCCGGGGCTGGCCGGGTAGCAGCAGAACGGTGGCTCCGCTCCAGCTTGCCTGCAAGCGGCTTCCCCGCTGCAGGCCTGGCTTTCGTTAGGCGTCGATCCGCTCTCGGTCCAGCATGGCTGCACCGGCAACAATGAACTCCTTGCGAGGCGCCACGTCCGAGCCCATCAGCAGGTCAAAAGCACGCTCGGCAGCTTCGGCATGCTCAATGCCGACACGCCGCAGGGTCCGGTGCCGCGGGTCCATAGTCGTTTCGGCCAGCTGGTCGGCGTCCATTTCGCCCAAGCCCTTGTACCGCTGGATCGGCTCCTTGTAGTTCCGCCCGCTCTTCTCCAGTTCCGCCAACAGACGCTGCAGTTCATTCTCCGAGTACGTATAGATAAGCTCGTTGGCCTTTGAGCCGTGATTGATGACTTCCACCCGGTGCAACGGCGGTACCGCGGCGTACACGCGGCCGGCTTCCACCAGCGGGCGCATGTAGCGGAAGAAAAGCGTCAGCAACAGCGTACGGATATGCGCACCGTCGACGTCCGCGTCGGTCATCAGAATGACCTTGCCGTAACGTGCGGCGTCAAGCTGGAAGCTGCGGCCCGAACCGGCGCCCACCACCTGGATCAACGCGGCGCACTCGGCGTTGGCAAGCATGTCGCCCACCGAGGCCTTCTGGACGTTAAGAATCTTGCCGCGGATCGGCAGCAGCGCCTGATGGTCCGAGGAACGGGCCAGCCGGGCCGTCCCCAAGGCGCTGTCACCTTCGACGATGAACAGCTCGGAGCGCGCCACATCGTCTGTACGGCAATCCAGCAGTTTCGCCGGCATCGAGGACGTTTCCAGGGCGTTCTTACGCCGCTGCGTTTCCTTGTGCACGCGCGCGGAGATCCGCGACTTCATCTCGCTGACAACCTTTTCCAGCAGCAGCGCAGACTGGGCCTTGTCTCCCCTTGCCGTGGAGGTAAGCTTCGATTGGATTTCCTTTTCCACCACCCGCGAGACGATATTACGGACGGCAGAAGTACCCAGGATTTCCTTGGTCTGCCCCTCGAACTGCGGTTCGGCGAGCCGCACGGTCAGCACGGCGGTCAGACCTGCGAAGACGTCATCCTTTTCGATCTTGTCATTGCCGGCCTTGAGCTTGCGCGAATTGGCTTCAATGACCTTGCGGAAGGTTTTCAGAAGGGCCTGTTCGAAACCGGCCTGGTGTGTCCCGCCCTTCGGCGTGGCGATAATGTTGACGAAGCTGCGGACGCTTGTGTCATAGCCAATCCCCCAGCGAAGGGCGATGTCTACCTCGCAGTCCCGTTCAACCTCCGCCATCCGGCTGTGGCCCTTATCGTCCAGCACCGGCACGTTTTCCTTGAATTTGCCGGAACCGTGGACACGCCAAATATCGGTGACCGCGCTGTCGTTGGAAAGATACTCGACAAACTCGGCGATCCCGCCGTCGTGCTGGAAGACCTCTTCAATCGGCCCGTTTTCTCCGGGTGTACCGGGCAATCGGCGTTCGTCGCGGAGGGTGACCCGAAGCCCGGGTACCAGGAAGGACGTCTGCCGCACGCGGGCCTGCAGTTCCTCATAGGAGAATTTGGCATCGGCGGTGAATATCTGGCGATCTGCCCAGTAGCGGATCCGTGTACCAGTGACGCCCCTCTTGGCTTTGCCCACGACTTCGAGCGTTGAGCTCTGCAGGAAAGGCTCGAACTTCGAATCGGGGCTGGGGCGTTTGCCCGCGTCCGCGAAATGTCCGGGCTCCCCCCGACGGAAGGACATCTGGTAGGTCTTACCGCCGCGGTCCACCTGGACATCCAATCGGGAGGAAAGCGCATTGACCACGCTGGCGCCGACCCCATGCAGACCGCCGGATGCTGTGTAGGAACCTCCGCCGAACTTTCCGCCGGCGTGCAACTTGGTGAAAACGACTTCGACGCCGGTCAGGCCGGTCCGCGGTTCAACGTCAACGGGGATGCCGCGGCCGTCATCGTGGATTTCCACGGACCCGTCCGGATGCAGGATGACTGTGATGCTCTGGCCGAATCCGGCCAAAGCCTCATCCACTGAGTTGTCGATAATTTCCCAGAGGCAGTGCATGAGTCCACGCGAGTCCGTGGACCCGATGTACATGCCTGGGCGCTTGCGGACCGCTTCCAGTCCCTCGAGAACGGAAAGATGGCGGGCTGTGTAATCGGAACTCGGTGGCGCCACTGAACTAGGAACTCCTTGGCCATACGAAAAGTGAACTTTCAAACGTCCCGGGGTTCCCCGGGCGGCCGCTTTGCAAAATAAAGGACCGATACTAGGCTAGTCCCCTTTAGCAGCACGGATGTGCACCTCTTCGGCCAGCGCGTCGGGGATCACAGCAGATCGTGCCCGTTACGTACATGTGATACGCGGTCAGCGAAAGTGATCTAAAGGTGTGAAGAAAACAGCCAAAGCAGTGGTTGTATGGACATACACATTTGTAAGGAGGTCGTCATGACAACAGCAGTAGCTACCCGAGAACTGACCGCAATGGACCGTTGTGATCGCTGCGGGGCCCAGGCCTACGTCCGAGTTGTGTTGGAGTCCTCCGGGGGAGAATTGCTTTTCTGCGGACACCACGCCCGCCAGCACGAACCGCAGTTGCGTTCCAAGGCTGCCGAATGGCAGGACGAGACCGGCAGGCTTCGCGAGACGCCCGCCATGGCTGCGGAATAGACTTCGGCAATTCCGCTGTCGCACAGCCGGTAACTGCATAGACAACAATGGCGCCGTCCCCTTTCGGGGGACGGCGCCATTGTTATTGGCCGTGGAGATTAGTCCAGGTAGTCGCGCAGCACCTGGGAACGAGACGGGTGGCGCAGCTTGGACATCGTCTTGGATTCAATCTGGCGGATGCGTTCCCGCGTCACGCCGTAGACCTTGCCGATTTCGTCTAAAGTCTTAGGCTGGCCATCGGTCAGGCCGAAGCGCATGGCAACGACGCCGGCCTCGCGCTCGGACAAGGTGTCCAGAACGGAGTGCAACTGCTCCTGCAGCAGGGTGAAGCTGACTGCGTCCGCCGGGACAACGGCCTCGGAGTCCTCGATCAGGTCACCGAACTCGGAGTCGCCGTCCTCGCCCAGCGGCGTGTGAAGGGAAATTGGCTCGCGGCCGTACTTCTGGACCTCGACAACCTTTTCGGGCGTCATGTCCAGCTCCAGCGCCAGTTCCTCCGGCGTAGGCTCGCGGCCCAAGTCCTGCAACATCTGCCGTTGTACACGGGCAAGCTTGTTGATGACCTCGACCATGTGCACGGGAATACGGATGGTACGGGCCTGGTCGGCCATGGCTCGGGTAATAGCTTGGCGGATCCACCAGGTGGCGTAGGTCGAGAACTTGAAGCCCTTGGTGTAGTCGAACTTCTCCACAGCACGGATCAGGCCGAGGTTGCCTTCCTGGATCAGGTCCAGGAAGAGCATGCCGCGGCCAGTGTAACGCTTGGCCAGCGAAACGACCAGACGAAGGTTGGCTTCAAGCAAGTGGTTCTTCGCACGCTTGCCGTCGTGGACAATCTGCTCCAGATCACGGCGAAGGCGCGTTTCCATGCTGCCGTCGTCCTTGGCCAGCTTCTCTTCGGCGAAAAGCCCGGCCTCGATGCGCAGCGCGAGATCGACTTCCTGCTCTGCGTTCAGCAGGGCGACTTTACCGATCTGCTTCAGATAGTCCTTGACCGGATCCGCAGTAGCTCCGGCCGAAACTACCTGCTGGGCGGGAGCATCATCGTCGTCGGCGTCGGAGTAGACGAAGCCGCCTTCTTTGCCAGCAGGCTTTGCGGTTTCGTCAGCTTCGTCGGCTTCGTCGATAACGTCCGGCTCGGCGTCCTCATCCTCGACGTCAACGTCAGTCTGGTCCTCAGCGGCTTTTGTGGTCTTCTTAGCTGCGGGGCCCTTCTTGGCTGCGGCTGCACCTGGCTTGCGACCGCGGCGCTTGGGCGCGGCGGGAGAGGCAGAAGTCGTCGTGGCGGTAGCAGTCTCCTCCACGGGAACTGCAGCAGTCTTCTTCTCAGGTGACACAGAGAACCTTTCATACGGGCGGTCTGTGATGATACCTGCGGGTAACACCACTATGACCCTGTCAAGTCCGTGTTTGATTTCAAGCAAAAGCCACAGATGCAGGGTCTGCGATACATAACCTGCTCTGCGCCGCGTGTATTCCCATACTGGTCATACCCACTTGCAACACGAACCCGACCGGGTCTCGATTCCCATTGTCTCACGTTTTCACCCCGCTGGTGAACGGACATTTGCCTCCTCGCCTGTGTTGCCGCGCCTGTGTGGAGATGGCGGGGCGCCAGGGCTCAGCTGTCTTTCACTGGGGCTCGCGATGCCCGTCAGGCAGCTCGGTCCGCTGACCCGGACCAGGATGAGTCGCGGTCCGTAGCCCAAACAGGCAGGGTGCCGGTCGCGACGAAGTCACGGAGCAGCCGGGCAAGGCTGTAGTCCGGGAACTCCTGCAGAACCATTTCCAGTGTCTCGTGCGCCATGGATCCGCGGCCGCGAGCCCATTCAATCCACGCCAGCAGAGTTCCGGCTGCTGCCTTGGATTGTCCCGCCGATCCGCAATAAAGGCCGACCAGCAGATTCGCTGCCCGGTCCACCCTGGCCCATTGCGGGGCCTGGGAGGAATTGCCGAGCAGCACGGCATCGAAGATGCGCCGGTATGCATCCAAAGTCTTACCCGGTTTCCACGTCGCGTAGGGAATCGGGCCCGTCGGACGGACATCGATTCCGGGCGGTTCGGTACCGGTCAGCACTCCGCTGCTCACAGCACCTCCGTAAGCAGCGTCCAGTCCGCGGCAAATCAGCACGATCACGGCGTCGCGGACATGAAACGAAGTCAGGCTCGCGAGCAGGAAAGGGATCCGCTCCGGACCGGGCTCGGAACGGATGGCTGTGTCCCAACAGAGCAGGGCCCGTCGGAACACCTCAGGTGCATGCCAGCTTCCCTCAAGAATCCGGAGGATTTCGCTGCTCTCACTGAACATTGCATCTGCAGTCTTCGCGGCGGCGGATTCGGACCGGCGGCGAGCGACGGCTTGACCCACGGACAGGGCGACGCTGCTCCCCCGGAAAATCATCTCCGCGTTGATGGTGCTTGAGGCGATACGCTCCACCGGCTGGCCGCCGGCCGGGCAGCAATCCGGCCCCTTGCAGTGGAGGCACCGGAAATACTCCGGCCCCACAACCCACCCGTCCCGGACGGGCAGTCCAGCGCCATCGAGAGCGGTCAGGAGCAAATCCAAAAGGGTCTCATGTGGGGGAAACTGCGCGCACCCTTCTAAGGCATCGGTGTACAACACCAGCAGCGAGCTGTCCGCCCGACTGTCCTTGCGAAGGTAAGCGGTGGCTGCGTCGGCAAAACGCGCCAGTTCATCTTCGCCGCTGTCCTTCGGCAGGTCCACGCGAAGGGTAGCCCCCAGCCGTTTGCCGTTCAGGGACAGCAGCACCAGGCTTTGCCGGGGTTGGAACTCCAGAGCGTGGGGTATGTAGCCAAGGATGTCTTCTGGCCGGGACACATGAATTGTTTGTTTGTTCATTCCACTAATCTGGCCGGGCCTGATGCCGACGGACAGAGCCCCACGGCGCGATGTGGAGCAGTCGGCGCCAAGGCACGCTTGTGGAGGAAGAGCCGTGCGAATCGTACGCAGGTCGCACACAAGAGCTGTTGGATCACATCCGGCGGTGTTGTCCTGCTTTAACGCCGGCCCGCGCCGGCATCACGGCGGCGGTCCCGGCGTTGTTTGCGCAGCCGGCGCTGTCGGGCCAATGCCACCCTGAGCGGCGGCACATCCTGGCCCTCCGCAGCCATTTTGGCCCTGACCCTCCTGCGGATGAACAGGATGGCTGCCGTGCCGCCGCCCAGGAACAGGAACTGGACGCTCAGGGCGATACGGAACGAGTCCAGGGCGTAGAGCTCCCCCTGTGAGAAACCGCTGGCATAAAGAGCATCCAGCGCCACTCCGACGCAGAACATCACGAGTAGCGCCGAGACAAAACCGCCGACGTTGACGATTCCGGTTGCTGTGCCCGCCCGGCTGACCGGGTTGAAGGTCCGGGCGAAGTCGAACGCGATCATTGAACCCGGACCCCCGATCGCCAGGATGAGAACCAGCACCACCAGCAGCCAGAAAGGTGCCCTTCCGGGATACAGCAACACGGCCAGCCAGACGGCTGCCGTCGCGGCAATGATCAGCAATACGAGCGAGGAACGGCGGAGCGGATGGCGGGCAACCCACCGTCCGAAAAACGGGCCGCTGCACAGTGCCACAGCCACGAAAACAGTCATCAGCGCCGAAGCTGCAGCCGGTTCCAGTCCCTGACCGGAAACGAGGAAGGGAAATCCCCAGGTCAGAATAAAGACGTTCCCGGCAAACTGAACCGTGAAATGCGACCAAAGCCCCAGCTGCGTTCCCGGTTGTTTCCACGCCTGTGCCAGTGAGACACCGGTCTGCCGAAGTGTGGGCGGCAGGTCCTGCTCCACCCCGGAGGGGACATTGCGGATGACAGTCGCGGCAAGAATGACGGACAGAACCGAGAGAGCGGCCACTGAGAGGAAGGCTGTCTGCCAGCCCTGCAGATTCAGCAAGGCTACGAATGGAATAACGCTGAGCAGCTGGCCCAACTGCCCGAACTGCCCGGTGAGCTGGGTGAGCAATGGGATACGTCTTCCGCTGAACCAGATCGGCAGCAGCCGCAGCACCGAGACAAAGGTCATCGCGTCACCTGCTCCCACCAGCAGACGGCCGGCCAGCCCTTCCGGAATGGAGGAAGCAAATGCGAGCTGGATCTGGCCGGCACACATTAGAACTGCACCTCCGGTGATCATGAACCGGGGTCCAAACCTGTCCACCATGAGACCCACGGGGATCTGCAGGCCCGCGTAGACCAGGAGCTGGACCACGGTGAACGTGGAAAGCGCCGCCGCGGTGGCATCAAAGCGTTCGGTGGCGTGCAAGCCGGCGACGCCGAAGGAGGTGCGTTGGGTGATGGCGACGAGGTAGGCAAAGACGCCCGTTCCCCATATCCACCAGGCGCGCCGCGTATCCATGCCTCTCATTATTGGCGCCTCCCGGACGGAAGACTAATTAGCGAACGAGCCTCAGCCTGTGGAGTCCGCACCCGGTTCAGGGCCGCGGTGGGTATCCGCAAGGCCGGCGAGGAAGGCTTCCACTTCGGCGCCCAGCTCTTCGGCGTCCGGAAGCTCGTCGTTGTCCTTGGTCAGCAGGGAGCGACGCGTCTCGTTTTCGGCATACTTGTCATAGCGCTTTTCAAGTTTGCTAACCACGTGCTGGACTTCGACAGATTCATCAACCTGACGCGCTATTTGAGCCTCCACATCACGGCCGGTCTCGCGCAACCGGTCGGTCGGGAGGACCAACGAGGCAGCCGCGCCCAGATACTCCATCGCCGTCACAGCAGCCTGCGGATACTCCGCCTCGGCCAGATAATGCGGGACGTGGACGGAATAACCCGCGACATCATGTCCGGCTTCGATCAACCGAACCTCCAGCAGGGGGCCAATGGCTGCCTGCAACTGGGCGGTTGGTTTCCAGGCCGTAATACCGTCAATGAGCTCCGGCCGGTTTCCATGGACCGTCACGCCGAGCGGACGGGTGTGGGGCACGGGCATCGGAAGTGCCTGCACCCACGTCACCAGCCGGACCTCAAGCCTTTCCACCAGGGAAATCACTGCCCGGGTGAAGCGTTCCCACTGCAAATCCGGCTCGGCGCCGGTCAGGAAGAGAAACGGCTGGCCCATGCCGTCATGCAACCGGTACAGCTCGATCTTCGGGCGCTCGTAGTCCGTGAAGTGGTCGCCCACGAAGGAAATCTGCGGCCGCTGGCTGCGGTAGTCGATGAGCTGGTCCGCATCGAAGGACGCAATGAGTTCTGAGTCCAACTGCTCCAGCAGTTCGTCCGCGAGTTGGGAAACGACATGGCCGGCTTCGGCAATTCCGGTAAACCCCATGACCAGGTTGAGACCACGCAATTCCGGCGAACCGATCAGTTCGGCATTTGTGCTGAACAATGAATTAGCATCGAGCATCCTGTCCTCCGTTCTGATGGTCGGCTTGGGCGCACACTGGCGCAACTATCTTTAGTATCAGCGCTCCCGCTGGCGAAATAATTCCGGTGGCTCAGCCCACGCGGCCGGACCCGGAACCTGCCCGCATCGGATCAGCGCCGTTCCGTCAGGTTCCGGTGCATCAAAGCCCCTACGGACTACTGTAGACACAACGCTACAAATGGACGCATCGGCCGGGGTCGGCCCCGGTGGACTCCTACTCAAGACAAGTGAGGTCAGCACTTCGTGATCAGAACCACCGAGCCCAGGATCAATGCCACGGCCAAGGACGTCCGGAAGATCCAGTGCGATGCACTGGTGGTGGGGGTGGCCCAAGACACGTCCGGGCCGGTCCTGGTGGGCAGCCCGTTCCACGGCAAAGCGGCCCAGGCGCTGAACGACTCCCTGACGGTCCTCGGCATAACGGGTGCCACCGATGAAGTCCGCAGACTGCCTGGCCTCCCGGAGCTCAATGCCGAGGTCCTGGTCCTGACCGGTCTGGGGAAAATGGAGCAGGGTGTCCCCCTGTCCGCCGAAACCCTGCGCCGGGCCGCCGGATCAGCGGTGCGCCAGTTAGGCGGGATCTCAAGTGTCGCCCTTGCCCTGCCCGCCGAGACACCGGCCGCCGCGGCTGCCGTGGCAGAAGGCGCGGCATTAGGCGCTTACTCATACAACGAACACCGCAGTGCCTCCGCGTCCGGGAAGCGGCCCGAACATGTCGATACGGTCACCCTGCTGAGTCCGGTGGCCGGCGAAAAGAGCGTGACAGCAGCCGTCAAACGTGCGCAGATCATCGGCCGTGCGGTCAACGCCACGCGCACCCTGGTCAATCAGCCGCCGAGCCACCTGTACCCGGAAACGTTCGCCGATGCAGCCGCGGTGCTGGCGAAGGATCTCCCGGTGAAGGTAACGGTGCTGGATGAGAAAAAACTGGAAAGCGAGGGCTTCGGCGGGCTCGTGGGCGTCGGCAAGGGCTCTGCCCGTCCGCCGCGCATGGTCAAGGTGGAGTACTCCCCTGCGCGGGCCAAGATTAAGCTGGCCTTCGTCGGCAAAGGCATCACCTTCGACTCCGGCGGTCTGTCGCTCAAGCCGGCCAACGGCATGGTGACGATGAAGTGCGATATGGCGGGTGCCGCCGTCGTACTTAACGCTTTACTGGCCATTGCCGAACTGGGCCTGCCGGTCAAGGTCACTGCCTGGCTGTGCCTGGCCGAGAATATGCCCTCGGGGCACGCCCAGCGGCCCTCGGACGTCATGACGGTGTACGGCGGCAAGACGGTCGAGATCCTCAACACCGACGCCGAAGGCCGGCTCGTGATGGCCGATGGCCTCGCTGCGGCGAGCGAGGAGGCACCGGATGCGCTGATCGACGTTGCCACGCTGACCGGTGCACAGATGGTTGCGCTCGGCAGCCGGGTTTCCGCCGTCATGGGCGACGACGGTGTACGGGACGCGGTCAAGGCTGCCGCGGACCGTGCGGGCGAGCTGTTCTGGCCGATGCCCCTGCCCGAGGAACTGCGTTCCAGCCTGGATTCGCCGGTGGCCGATCTGGCCAACATGGGCGAAAAATTCGGCGGCATGCTCACGGCGGCAATCTTCCTGCGCGAATTCGTCGGCGAGGTCAACGGCGAAAAGATTCCATGGGCGCACCTGGACATCGCAGGCCCCGCATTCAACGAGGGCGCGGCCTACGGCTACACGCCAAAGGAAGGTACCGGCGTCGCGGTCCGGACGCTGGTAGCTTATGCGGAAGACGTGGTGGCAAGAGCCCATTAAACGGGTCACCTTGATAGGCGTCACCCTGCTGCTATCCGTCAATCACATGGTGGAGTGAATCCGCGCACATTGTGGTCCGGATTCACCTTCACCGAGTAGATGATGGTAGCTGGGTGACGCTAAGGTGATCAGAAAACACCTAGAAATCACTTCACCCAATCAAAGTCGACGTGCAGACGCACGTCCTGACACCCCGAGGGAGCGTTCACGTGGCCGATTCGGCAACTGCGCAAGAATTCGACATCCTGGTACTCGGCGGCGGCAGCGGTGGGTATGCCGCCGCTTTGCGTGCCGTACAGCTGGGTTTCACGGTAGGCCTGGTTGAAAAGGGCAAGCTGGGTGGTACCTGCCTGCACTGGGGCTGCATCCCGACGAAGGCGATGCTGCACGCGGCCGAACTGGCCGACCATGCCCGCGATTCCGCCAAGTACGGCGTGAACGTGACCCTGGATTCGATTGATATGGGTGCGGTCAAGGCTTACAAGGACGGCGTCGTTGCCGGCAAATTCAAGGGCCTTAGCGGACTCATCAAGATGAAGGGCATCACCGTCATTGAGGGTGAGGGCAAGCTCACCGGCAAAGACACCATTGAGGTCAATGGCACCACCTACACCGGCAAGAACATCATCCTCGCCACTGGCTCCTATTCGAAGACCCTGCCCGGCCTGGAAATCGGCGGCAAGGTTATCACCTCGGAGCAGGCCCTGGACATGACGGAACTGCCGAAGAAGGCAGTCATCCTCGGCGGCGGCGTCATCGGCGTCGAATTCGCATCCGTCTGGAAGTCGTTCGGCGTGGATGTCACCATCGTCGAAGGTCTGCCCTCCCTCGTTCCGAACGAGGACCCGTCCATCATCAAGGTCTTGGAGCGTTCCTTCAAGAAGCGCGGCATCAAGTTCAACACCGGCGTCTTCTTCGAAAAGGTAGAGCAGAACGACGACGGCGTTGTCGTCACCCTGGCCGACGGCAAGACTTTCGACGGCGACCTGCTGCTCGTGGCGGTTGGCCGCGGTGCCAGCACCTCGGGTCTGGGCTTCGAGGAAACCGGCCTGACCGTGGACCGCGGATTCGTCATCACCGACGAGCGCTGCCACACCGGCGTCGGCAACATCTACGCCGTCGGCGACATCGTTCCCGGTGTCCAGCTGGCCCACCGCGGATTCCAGCAGGGCATTTTCGTGGCCGAGGAAATCGCCGGCAACAACCCGGCGATCGTTGAAGACATCAACATTCCGAAGGTCACCTTCTGCGAGCCCGAGATCGCCTCCGTCGGGCTCAACCAGCCGCAGGCTGAAGAGAAGTTCGGCAAGGAGAACGTCGAAACCGCCGAGTACAACCTGGCCGGCAACGGCAAGAGCTCCATCCTCGGCACCAGCGGCATCATCAAGATGGTCCGTCAGAAGGATGGCCCCATCGTCGGCATGCACATGATCGGCGGCCGCATCGGCGAGCAGATCGGTGAAGCGCAGCTGATCGTGAGCTGGGAAGCCTACCCCGAGGACGTCGCTGCCTTGATCCATGCACACCCGACCCAGAACGAGGCCCTCGGAGAGGCCGCCATGGCCCTCGCCGGCCGCCCGCTTCACGGTTAGACAGACCCCCTGCTTGGTGCACTCCGCCCTGAGGCGGGGTGCACTAAGCTTCAAAACAAGATTCCCCAGCCCGACCAGAGCTGGACCGGAGAAAACAGATTTAAGGAGAACGGGGACGAAATGTCTGAAACCGTGAACTTGCCCGCCCTCGGTGAGAGTGTCACCGAAGGTACCGTTACCCGCTGGCTGAAGCAGGTCGGTGACCGGGTAGAAGTAGACGAGCCCCTGCTCGAAGTTTCCACCGACAAGGTTGATACCGAGATCCCGTCCCCGGTTGCGGGTGTCATCGAGGAAATCCTCGTCGCCGAAGACGAAACTGCCGACGTCGGCGCCGCGCTGGTCCGCATCGGCGACGGTTCGGGTTCCGGCGAGGCTGCCCCGGCCGAGGCCGCTCCGGCACAGGAAGCCCCGGCTCAGGAGGCACCCGCACAGGAAGCTCCCGCCGAAGAGGCTCCGGCGCAGGAAGCTGCTCCGGCTGCCGAATCCGGCGCCAAGGGCACGTCCGGCTCGGGCGAGGGCACCGAAGTTACGCTCCCCGCGCTGGGTGAGAGTGTCACCGAAGGCACCGTCACCCGCTGGCTTAAGCAGGTCGGCGAAGAGGTAGCCGTCGACGAACCGCTGCTTGAGGTCTCCACGGACAAGGTCGATACCGAAATCCCCTCCCCGGTAGCCGGTACGCTGCAGGAGATCCGGGTGAACGAGGACGAGACCGCGGAGGTCGGCTCCGTCCTCGCCGTCATCGGATCCCGCGCGGGCGCCCCCGCCAAGGCAGCTCCGGCAGAGGCAGAGCCTGTTGCCGCCGCACCCGCGCAGCAGCGCGAGGAGCCGGTAGAACAGCCCGCTCCGGCCAAGGAAGAAGCTCCGGCCGAGCAGGCTGCGCCCCCCGCTCCTGAAAAGGCACCGGCAGCCCCGGCCCAGGCCGAGGCTGCAGAAGGTGCCGGCGCCTCCGACGCCGGGTACGTGACTCCGCTGGTGCGCAAGCTGGCCAACCAGCACAGCATCGACCTGTCCTCCGTGAAGGGCACCGGTGTCGGCGGACGCATCCGCAAGCAGGACGTGCTCTCCGCCGCCGAGGCGGCCAATGCTCCTGCCGCAGCGGCCGCTCCATCGGCAGGCAAGGCAGCGGCCCCCGCTCCGGCTGCTGCCGGTGCCGGCAAGCGCGGCACAGTGGAGAAGGCACCGCGCATCCGCCAGGTCATTGCCCGCCGCATGCGCGAGTCGCTGGATGTTTCCACGCAGCTCACCCAGGTCCATGAAGTGGACATGACCAAGGTTGCCAAGCTTCGCGCCAAGGCCAAGAACTCCTTCCAGGAGCAGAACGGCGCGAAGCTGACCTTCCTGCCGTTCATCGCCAAGGCGGTCGCGGAAGCGCTCAAGCAGCACCCCAAGCTGAACGCCTCGTACGACGAAGAGAAGCAGGAAATCACCTACCACAACGCCGAGCACCTGGCGATCGCAGTGGACACCGACAAGGGTCTGCTCGTGCCGGTCATCAGCGACGCCGGAAACCTGAACTTGGCTGGCCTTGCCGGCAAGATCGCCGATGTTGCGGACCGCACGCGGACCAACAAGATCGGCCCGGACGAACTGTCCGGCGGCACGTTCAGCATCACCAACATCGGTAGCGTGGGTGCCCTGTTCGACACCCCGATCATCAACCAGCCGCAGGTAGGAATCCTCGGCACCGGTGCGATCGTCAAGCGCCCGGTCGTGGTCTCCGACGCCAATGGTGACGACTCGATCGCCATCCGCTCCATGATGTACCTGTCATTGACCTACGATCACCGCCTGGTCGACGGCGCCGATGCAGGCCGCTTCCTGCAGACACTGCGTACCCGTCTGGAAGAGGGCGCGTTCGAGGCTGACCTGGGTCTCTAACCAGATCCGGACAACGACGGCGGCGGGTGGCGTTCCAGCGAACGTCACCCGCCGCCGTCGTCGGCTTAACGGCACAATTGGGACCCAGTCGTACTACAGTTCGTAGAAAAATTGGCTCCTGCGGCTCCGTGGCACGGCGTATCCCCTGCTCAGAACCGATAAGCTAAATGCCATGGAGATCCTTTACAGCATTTTTGTCTTTCTGCACATCGTAGGTGCGGCCATGATCGTGGGCATCTGGATCGGCAACATGAAGAAGCCGACCGTCCACCCGCGCCAGTTCGACGGCGCCATGCTCCAACTGATCACCGGCGTCATCATGATGGGGCTCATCCCGGCTCTGGACATGGACGCCAACTACGTCAAGCTCGGCATCAAGCTCGTCATCGCCCTCGTTGTCGGTGTGCTGGCCTTCATCGGCCGCCGCAAGTACAAGGCCAACGAACCCATCTCGACCGGTCTGGCACATGCCGTGGGCGGTCTGGCCCTGCTCAATATCGCCCTCGCAACCCTCTGGAACTGATCCGCGGGGTTTATCCGACGGCCGGCCTCCCTTTGGGGTGCCGGCCGTTTGCATGCCGGTAGCAACTTTTTCCATTGCCCGTCGCTGCGTTCCAATCCGGACGCAACGTGGTGGCAAACGATTCTGCCGCCCCCTAGGATGAAGACGAAGGCACCGGCCCGTGGCCGCTGCCTGCACAGTAGGATCATCCGAATCAGTTCCGAACCAAGGAGTGCACATGGCTACAACCCGCTCGGCCCACACCGTATGGAAGGGCGACCTTTTCACCGGATCCGGCCAGACTTCCCTGGACACCTCCGGTCTCGGCACCTACGACGTGACGTGGGACGCCCGCGCGGAAAAGGCGGAAGGCAAGACCAGCCCGGAGGAACTCCTGGCCGCTGCCCACGCCACCTGCTATTCGATGCAGTTCAGCAACATGCTCAAGGAAAACGGCACCACCGCCGAGAGCATCAAGACGTCGGCCGCCGTTGACTTCGTACCGGGCACCGGGATCACCGAAATCCGCCTGACCGTGGACGCAACCGTCCCGGGCATCAGCAACGAAGACTTCCAGCGCCTGGCCACCGGTGCCAAGGACACCTGCCCGGTTTCGGGTGCACTGGCTTCGGTCCCCAGCATCACCATCGAAGCAACGTTGGCCAGCTAGCTGCCTGCTGCAACGCATTAACCGAAGGACCCCGGCGCTTACTTCGCACCGGGGTCCTTCAGTGTTTCAGCGCCGCCTTCAGCCGGCGTCCTGCGGGCGCCGCGGCAGCTTGCCTGGCCGCAGCGAACGATACCCGGACAACGCCGGCGGCCGGTCGGTCGGCAGTTCCTTCAGCATCTCTTTAAGGATCCCGACGCCGTGCTCCAATTGCGGGTCCTCCCCCGCGGCGTAGGCGTGCGGCGGATACGGCACCTCGATGTCCGGTTCGACTCCGTAGTTCTCCACGCTCCAGCCCACATCCTGCGTGAACCAGAAGGCATACCGCGGCTGGGTGACGCCGGTGCCGTCTGCCAGCGAGAACCGGCCGTCGATCCCTACTACGCCGCCCCATGTCCGCGTGCCGACCACCGGACCGATGCCTCGCAGTTTGGCGACCTGGGTAATGATGTCCCCGTCCGAACCGGCATATTCATCCGTAAGTACGACGACGGGGCCCCGCGGAGCGTGAGCCGGATACGTTCCCGGCTGCTCACCCCGGGCAAGGTTCCAGGCAGTTACCTTGCGTCCGATCAGCTCCGCCACGAGCTGGGAGGTATGTCCGCCCCGGTTGCTGCGTACGTCGACGATCAGCGCGTCCCTGGTGGTCTCCACATCCAGATCCCGGTGCAGCTGCGACCAGCCGCGGGCCACCATGTCGGGGATGTGCAGGTAGCCGAAGCCGCCACCGGAAGCCTCCCGCACGATCCGCCGGTTTCCGGCCACCCAGTTCTGGTACCGCAGCCGCTCTTCATCCGCTACCGGCACCACGGCGATCCGGCGCTGTTTGCCAGGTTCCTCCGTCCCGGCTCCGTTGATGATGGTCAGCTCCACCGTCTTGCCCGCGGCTCCCACCAGCAGCGGCCCCGGACCGCTGCGCCGGTCCACCGGAATGCCGTCCACGGCGGCGATGATGTCACCGTTCCTGACCCCGGCACCGGGTGCATTCAGAGGGGAACGTGCCAGCGGATCCGAGGACTCCCCGGCCAGGATGTTCTGCACGCTCCACCCGGCGTCGGTGCTGACGATGTCCGCGCCGAGGAGCCCTTGCCTGCCGGCCCCGGGCTCAGTAACGGGCGCGGGAGTTACGTAGGCGTGCGACGTGCCCAGCTCGCCGTGGAGCTCCCACAGCAAGTCCACCAAGTCATCGTGGGAGCCGAGGCGTTCCACCAACGGGCGGTACTGCTGGTAGACCCCGTCCCAGTCGAGACCGGCCATGTCCTCGGCCCAGAAGAAGTCCCGCTGCAGCCGCCAGGCTTCGTCGAAGGCCTGGCCCCACACCTTCAGCGGATCCAGCAGCAGGCGGATCCGGCTCAGGTCCACCTGGACGCTGTCCGGCGCGTCGTCTTCGACTTTGGCGGCCACCGGAACGGACCGGACCTGCTGTTTGTTCAGGTACACCAAATGTTTGCGGTCCCCCGACACGGCGTAGGATTCCAGCGCCGGTACCAACACGCTGACCTCGCGGCGTGAGATGTCGAACCGCTCCAGCCTGTTCGGCTGGTCCGGATCCTCCGCGGACGCCCGGCCCTCACCGGTGACCCCCGCAGCCTCCGTGGCCAGCCAAAGGAGTGCTCCGTCCACCGCGGCGAGGCTGCTGTAGCGGCCCTGCGGCACCGGAATGGGAATGATCCGCTCCGGCAACTGCAGCGGGTCGACCACGACCTGTGGAACTCCGGCCGGGGCATCAGGCTCCATGCCGACCTCCGCCGCCGGCTCGGGGACGGTGCCGTGGACCGCCGGGCCGAAAGGCGATGGCGTCGCGGAGTCCAGCGCCACCAGGAAAGGTTTAGTGGACTGCGGAAAGCTCAGGTCGAAGCTGTGCGTGTCGTAAACCGGGTCGAAGCTGCGCTCCGAGAGGAACGCCGCATATTTGCCGTCCGGGCTGAAGGCCGGCCCGTGGTCCCGGAAGCGCCCGTCGGTAATGTCCAGAACGCCGTCCCCA
The DNA here is from genome assembly GCF_017603825.1 of Arthrobacter crystallopoietes. Taxonomy (NCBI): domain Bacteria; kingdom Bacillati; phylum Actinomycetota; class Actinomycetes; order Micrococcales; family Micrococcaceae; genus Crystallibacter; species Crystallibacter crystallopoietes. The sequence continues at coordinate 2,982,965 of NZ_CP072014.1, read as the reverse complement.
CCGGAGGCGGAGACCTCCGCCAGCCTGAGTTTGGTCCGGCTGCCCTCGGACGATACGGGTTCGGTCCACATGAGCCACCGCGAATCAGGAGAAAAAACCACCTCATTGATCGCGCCATGGCCGGTCGAGGCTACTTCGCGCAGCTCGCCGGATTCGGCCTCGAGCACCAGGAGCTGGCCGAATTCCGTCGCCACGGCCGCCAGCTTGCCATCGGGGCTGGCAGAAATGGTGCTCACGCGCGTGGGGGCGGCAAAGTCGATGCGTCGAGTGCCGCTGACGCGGCTGCCTGCCTGCCCAGTAGGTGTTCCGCCGTCGTTCACTGGTTCATCCGTAGAAACGAACGACGCAGGCTGTGGGCCCGCCACCACGGTTGCAGCGGAGACAGGCCTGGGCAGGGCGGCGTCCGGTTCAGGCTCTGGCTTCTTGGGCTGCGCCGGCTCCCCCGCCGTGGCGGCCGGAAGGTCCTCGAACACCCGGCGAAGGTAGAGCGCCTCGACGCCGTCGTGGTCTGCGGCGTAAATCACCGTGTCGGCACCGAGCGGTCGGGCCAGCCTGGCACGGACGCCGGGGGTCGCTTCGACTACGCGCGAGGGTCCGTCGCGGTGGGTGAGCCAGTGGATGGTTCCATGGCTTTCCACAACCGAGGCCGTCCCATCCTGGTTGGGAACGGCGGCGGCCAGGTGCCGGGCAACGTCCAGCGGCCGTGGACGGCGCGAGGTCGACGCCGAACCAAGGCTGATGTCCAGCTTCTTGGGTTCATCACCGAGCGACTCCACCAGCCACAGTTCGCCAGCGGATTCATACACTATCCGCTGTCCGTCGGTGGAAGCGTGGCGGACGTAGAACTCCTCGTGATCGGTATGCCGGCGCAGGCCGGACCCGTCCGGCGCGATGGAATAGAGGTTGCCGTAGCCTTCATGGTCGCTGAGGAAGGCAACGCGGCCGCCGATCCACATGGGGTCGGTCAGGCTGCCGTCCAGGTCCGCCGCCAGACGCTGGAATTCCCCCGAACCATCCCGGTCAATCCAGAGTTTGCCAGCGGTTCCACCGCAGTAGCGCTTCCACCAGGCCGGCTCGCGGGAGAGCACGCTGCCGATCGCCACGGGACGCTCGTCACCGACAACCGGACCGAAGGCAATCGAATCGACCGGGCCGAACTTCAGCACCTTGGCGACGGAGCCGTCCAACGGCACCGCGTGCGCCCAGGTATGGCGGGATTCTTCACGCTGGTGGGCGCTGGTGACGATGACGTCGCCGGTGGCGGTAAAGCCCTTGACCCGGGTGGAGGCGTGGCCCCAGTAAGTCAGCTGCCTGAACCCGCCGCCATCCACGGCAGCTACGACGGCCTCGGGTGCACTGCCCTGCACCACGCTCCACGCAATATGCCCGCCGTCGGGCGAAAAACGCGGGTTCCGGGCGGGAAGCCCCAGCGACGAAATCCGCCAGGCCCGGCCGCCCTGCAGCGGTGCCACCCACACATCGTCCTCGGCCACAAAGGTGACCAGCTCGGCGTGGACGTGCGGATAGCGGAAGTAACTCGATGAGGTCATGCTTCGATCTTAACCATCTCCCTTCGGCAGACAGGTCGTTGACTTGCCGCAGGCCGTTCCCCAACTGGTTATTCGATGATGTGATGGGCAGATGAAGATCCTCATTTCCGGCGCGTCCGGCCTGATCGGCAAGGCGCTGGCCGGACACTTGGTTTCCTCCGGACACCGAGTCGGCCGGCTGGTCCGCCGCCCACCGCGCGGCGAGGGTGAATTCGAATGGGATCCGGCGGCCGGCCGCCTGGATCCGAGAGTGGTCGCGGGCCACGATGCCGTAGTCAATCTGTCCGGTTCACCGCTGCGGGCCCGGCCCTGGACCAGGTCCTCGCGTGAGCAGTTGTATTCCTCCCGTGTTGCCAGCACCCGCACCCTCGCCGGAGCCATTAACCAACTGGAGACCCCTCCGAAGGTCTTTATCAGCCAGTCCGGTTCCGGAATCTACGGGGACCGCGGCGATGAGGTCCTTACGGAAGCATCCGCAGTCGGCAGTTCGCCCGTGATGGCGGATGTCTGCCAGCGTTGGGAAGAGGCGGCGTTGCAGGCCTCGTGTCCGACCATCGTCACCCGTACCGGCGTAGTGCTGACACCCCGTGGCGGAGCCCTGCCGCGGATGCTGCTGCCACTCAGATTGGGCTTAGGCGGCCCGCTCGGTAGCGGCCGGCAGTGGTGGCCGTGGATCACGATGGCGGATGAAGTACGAGCCTTGGCCTTCCTGCTCGAATCAGGGCTGTCCGGCCCCGTGAATGTGTGCGCGCCCGTCCCTGCCCAGGTCGACCGATTGGTCTCCGTCCTGGCAGCCGAACTGCACCGACCTGCGAAGTTCCGCGTCCCGCAGGAAGTGTTGACCACCGTTCTGCCCGGCTTGGCCGAGAACATCATCCTGGCAAGCCAACGCATGCTTCCGGAGCGTCTTGAGGCCGCGGGTTTCGAGTTCGACCAGGCCAACCCGCAAGTCGCTGTCCGTTGGATTCACGACGAGTTAGGCCGCCGCAGCTGAGCCCGCCCGCACACGCCGCATCAGGCGCCTTCGCGGACTTCGCCAATCAGCCACCTGCCGTCCCGGCGTTCCAGCACCAGCACCAACGGCTGCCTCTTGGCCTCCGTCACAGACAGGACGAGGTCGCCGACGGCATCGCGCTGTTCAAAGGGTGAGGTGCTCATCGTGGCTTCGACCACGGCTGAAGTACCGGTACGCGACACTGTCCGGACGTCCTCCGCTTTGGCAGCGAGTCCGCTGAACCAGTGATCCTGGTGGGCCAGAGTGGAAATAACCTCTGTGTCCGCCGCCATCGGAGGGGACCCGGCGACGTTGACATCCTCCAGCAGGGACACTTCCCTGCTCCGCAGCGCTTCGGTACGCAGCCACGTCAAGGCGGCAACAGCAGCGGCCGGATCTTCGGCTGTAGCTGCCCGCACCAGTTCAGCGGGCAGCGGGCGAGCGGTCGGCGGGCCGGGTGGAGCGGAGGCCGTCCGGCCCGGGACCGCCGCGGCTGCGGCCTGTGCAGCAGGGTCTCGGGGCATATCAGTTGCCTCCGATCCGACGAGCAGATTAACCGCGAAGACGGCCAGCGCAATGGCTACCGCCAATGAGGCCGCAACAATGAGGACGCGGCCAAGGGGAGCTTTACCCTGGCGGGTTGCGGCGGCTGCAACACGCCGCTCGGCTCCAAAGACAGCCCGTTTCTTGCCGTCCCGGACAATCCGCCGGGTCAGCAACTGCGGGGCCACCGACGGGTGTACGGCGGCTGACAGGTCCACCGGTGCCGGGTCCGCGGTCCGGTAAACGCGGCGGGCAAACTCTTCCGCTTCCGGCCGTTGTGCGGCATCATCCATCAGAGCCGCTTCCAGCAACTCCACCAGCGGCAACGGCACTTCCGGCACCATGACATTCAGCGGCGGGCGCTGGGCGGTGGCGGCCGGGACCCGTCCGGTAAGCATGAACCAGCCCAGCGCGCCCAGCGCGTAGATGTCCGCCTCCGGCTCCAGCCGTTGCCCACCGCTGCTGCGCCTTGGCGACGGTAGACGGAATCCCGGCGTCCCGCCGTCGTCGGCCCGGTGGCTGCCCAGGGCGCGGCCGATGCCGAAGTCCGCCAGCAGCGGTTTGCCCATGAACGTGAAGAGGACGTTGCCGGGCGAAACGTCGCCATGCGTCCTGCCGCCCGCATGGAGAAAAGCCAGCGCCTGCGCGATCGGCGTCAGCACCGTAACTGTTTCGGCCACGGACAAAGGGCCCCGGGCGGCAATGACCGAAGCGACCGATCCGCCCGCGGCGTATTCGAGCAGCAATCCAGGCCCGGCGTCCGTCTCCACGTTGCGGAAGACCTGCACCAGGTGGTCATGCCGCAGTCCGTGGGTCAGCAGCCGTTCCCGATCCGCCTCCCAACGGGCCTCACCGACGCTGGCATTAAAGACCTTCAGCGCGTATTCGCGGCCGCCGGCCTCCTCCGCCACCAGCCACACGGCGGCCGACGAACCGCTGCCGAGCCAGCGTTGCACCCGGAATCCGGGGACCTGCGGCCGGGCCGGCTCATCTGCAGGGCTGCTGCCGCCGGCATGTGTCGGGTGCTGAAGCATCATGCTCCAGATTTACTACAGCCGCCGATCCGCTGCAGTAGTTATCCACAGCCACGGGCCCTTCACACAAATGGAGCCACTACCGTCTCAAGGCGTAGGCTGTCGCCATGAGCCTTGAGTTTTCCCGGATAGGGTTTGCCCCCGACTTCGTCGACTACCAGGAAGGGTGGGACCTGCAGCGTCGAATCCACAGTGATGTGGTTGCCGGCACCGCTGAGGGCAAAGTCCTCCTGCTGGAGCACAGCCCGGTGTACACGGCCGGCAAACGGACCGAAGAACATGAGAAGCCGTTCGACGGCACGCCCATCATCAACGTGGACCGCGGCGGGAAACTGACTTGGCATGGCCCGGGACAGCTGGTCGGTTATCCGATCCTCGCCCTGCCGGACCCCACCAAGGTTGCCGACTACGTGGACATTCTCGAGCAGGTGCTGATCAACGTACTCGCCGATTTCGGCATCAACGGCTCCCGGATCGAAGGTCGCTCCGGTGTCTGGATCAAGGACGACGGCGACCGGCAGGACCGCAAGATTGCCGCCATCGGCATCCGCGTCAACCACCGCGTGACCATGCACGGCTTCGCGCTGAACTGCAATAATGACTTGGCCCCGTATGCCCAGATCATTGCCTGCGGCATCACTGACGCCGGCACTACCAGCATGAGTGTAGAAGCGGGACGCAACATCTCCCCCGCCGATGTTGCCGGCCGGGTCGAAGAGGAACTGAACAAGTACGAGGCAGCGCTGGTCAAACCGGCCGGCCTGCCCGAGAACAATGCCAACACAGCTGGCACCAGCCAGCCCGAAGGAGCCCTGAAGTGACTCTCGCCCCCGAAGGACGGCGTCTGCTGCGCGTCGAAGCCCGGAACGCGGCCACGCCGGTCGAGCGCAAGCCCGACTGGATCAAGGCCAAGGTCAACATCGGCCCCGAATACGTGAGCATGAAGAACCTGGTCAAGAAGGAAGGGCTGCACACGGTCTGCGAGGAAGCCGGCTGCCCGAACATCTTCGAGTGCTGGGAAGACCGCGAGGCAACTTTCCTCATCGGCGGTTCCGAATGCACCCGGCGCTGCGACTTCTGCCAGATCGATACCGGCAAGCCCTCCCCCATCGACATCATGGAGCCCACCAAGGTGGCCCAGTCGGTCCAGCAGATGAACCTGCGCTACGCCACCGTCACCGGCGTGGCCCGCGACGACCTGGCCGACGAAGGCGTCTGGCTTTACGCGGAAACCATCCGCAAGATCCACGAGCTGAACCCGGGCACCGGCGTCGAAATCCTGATCCCGGACTTTTCCGGCAAGCCCGAGCACATCAGCGCCATCTGCGAGACCAAACCCGAGGTGTTCGCCCACAACGTCGAGACCGTGCCGCGCATCTTCAAGCGCATCCGCCCGGCGTTCCGCTACGAACGCTCCCTGGACGTCATCACCCAGGGCCAGCAGCACGGCATGGTCACCAAGTCCAACCTGATTCTGGGCATGGGCGAGACCCGCGAGGAAATTTCGGAGGCGCTGCGCGATCTGCACCAGGCTGGGTGCGACCTGATCACCATCACCCAGTACCTGCGGCCCACCGAACGCCACCACCCGGTGGAGCGCTGGGTTAAGCCCCAGGAATTCGTGGAACTGCAGGAAGAGGCACTTGAGCTCGGCTTCCTGGGCGTCATGAGCGGGCCACTGGTGCGTTCGTCATACCGGGCCGGCAGGCTCTGGGCCACCGCGATGCGCAAGAAGGGACGGGAACTGCCCGCAGAACTCGCCCACATCGCCGAAGGCATTGAGGATTCCGGCGCCACCCGCCAGGAAGCCTCCAGCCTTATCTCCCGGTAGCGCCGCCCGGCTGCAACTTTTCAACCGAGGGGGTCCGGACGCCGCAGCGCCGGGCCCTCTCGCTGTGCCCGCGCCACGGCCAAAATTCCGGCCAGCTTCACGATAGAATTGAGTCATTATGGCCAATAGCACCGATTCCGACGCAAATACCAAGCGTGGTCTCTTCTCACGCAAGCCCAAAGCCGAGAAGCCTGCCAAGGCGAAAAAAGGCCCCGGGCGCCTGAAGCAGATCGGCCAGGTCTTCCAGATGACCCGGCGCAACGATCCCAACGTAGTCTGGCTCATGCTGCTGGCCTTCCTGGGCATCGTGGCAGTTGGCCTGCTCATCGGGTTCCTGATCAACAACTGGGTCACCCTGTTGATCATCTCCATTCCGCTGGGCCTGCTGGCGGCAACCTTCATCCTCTCCCGTCGTGCCGAACGCGCCGCCTTCGCCCAGATCGAGGGCCAGCCGGGCGCTTCCGGAGCGGCCCTGAGCGTGCTGCGCCGCGGCTGGATACTGCAGGAACAGCCGGTGGCAGTCAACCCGCGGACCCAGGATGCAGTCTTCCGTGCGATCGGCCGCCCCGGCGTCATCCTCGTGACCGAAGGGCCTTCGAACCGGGTCAAGACCCTGGTGGACGCCGAACGCCGGAAGCTGAACCGTATCCTGCCCAACGTGAAGGTCCACGTCATCGAAACCGGCCGCGGCGAGGGCCAGGTTGAACTGAGCAAGGTGGCCAAAAAGGTCCAGAAGCTCAAGAAGGAACTGACCAAGCAGGAGGTGCATGCGGTGGATAAGCGCCTGCAGGCCCTCGGCAGCAGCAAGCTGCCCATCCCGAAGGGCGTTGATCCGTTCAAGGCCCGACCGGACCGCAAGGCAATGCGCGGCCGCTGACCATTCCAAGCCACTAACGACGGCGGCGCCCCACCTTTCCAAGGTGGGGCGCCGCCGTCGTTAGAAAAGTTTTGTGTACTACATGCGGACCAGGACAGTGCCCATGGCGCGGTCGTGCAGGCCGCGCTGATCGGTGTCGAAGACTACCGCGGGAACAACCAGGCAGAGCAGCACAGTACGGACAACGGCCGCCAGCGGTCCCGCCGCGGAACCGTCCAGCTTGCGCACCTGGATGCCGACTGCGCGGTGCCCGATGCTGTAGCCGAGCGTGCTGACCAGGAGCAACTGCTCAACGGCGAAGATCAGCAGAATGCTCAGCTCGTTGCCGCCGAACAGCCATGCGGCTATGAGATAGCACAGGATCCAGTCGATCATCAGGGCAATGAGGCGGCGGCCAAGGCGGGCGATCGAGCCCGGGCCGCGCTGGGGCAGCCCCAAACGCTGGCCGGGCCACTGCTGCTCTTTGGAGGGAGGTGGTCCTTCGAGCCAGGAACCAAGGTCTTTTCTGCTTACCACTCCTCTAGCCTACCGACCTCCGGGTAAGAGGCGGTCGTGACGGGCGCCGGAAGTGACCTGCGTAACGCCGTCTGGGTGCTGACGGTAACACCGCGCTAGGCTTAGGTGCACATCGATTAAGTAACCTGCCGGAAACAATCGCGACACCAACGGGAAATTCACTGCTTTTACATTAGTAACTGTTGCTGGCGCCTGTGTTGCAGCCGGCAGGTACCCCCATGAATGCGTAAGGAGCATGACCCGATGTTCAAGAATGCGGACGAGGTCCTCAAGTACATCGCCGACGAAGAAGTAAAGTTCGTCGACATCCGATTCACAGACCTGCCAGGCGTCCAGCAGCACTTCAACGTGCCAGCCAAGACCGTTGACGCGGATTTCTTCATCAACGGCCAACTGTTCGACGGTTCCTCCATCCGGGGTTTCCAGGGCATCGCCGAGTCCGACATGCAGCTCATCCCTGACGTCACCACCGCGTTCATCGATCCCTTCCGCGTGGAGAAGACCCTTGCGCTGAACTTCTCGATCGTGAACCCGCGCACCGGCGACCCCTACCACCGCGATCCCCGCGGCGTTGCCGAGCGCGCCGAGGCCTACCTGGCGTCGACCGGCATTGCCGACACCGCTTACTTTGCCTCCGAAGCCGAATTCTTCATTTTCGACGACGTACGCTACCAGTCCAGCCCGGAGCACTCCTTCTACAAGGTTGATTCTGTCGAGGCCCACTGGAACAGCGGCCGCAAGGAAGAGGGCGGTAACCAGGGCTACAAGACCTCGGTCAAGGGCGGCTACTTCCCCGTTGCCCCGACCGACAAGCAGGCCGACCTGCGCGACGCCATCTGCGTTGAGCTGGACGAGGTAGGCATCGAAGTCGAGCGTTCCCACCACGAGGTCGGCGCTGCCGGCCAGGCGGAAATCAACTACAAGTTCACCACGCTGACCCACGCTGCCGATGACCTGCTGAAGTTCAAGTACGTCGTCAAGAACGTCGCTGACGCCTGGGGCAAGTCCGCCACCTTCATGCCGAAGCCCGTGTTCGGCGACAACGGCTCGGGCATGCACTGCCACCAGTCACTCTGGAACGGCTCCGAGCCGCTCTTCTACGACGAGAAGGGCTACGCCGGTCTGTCCGACACCGCCCGCTGGTACATCGGCGGCCTGCTCAAGCACGCCTCGGCTGTGCTGGCCTTCACCAACCCGACGGTGAACTCCTACCGCCGCCTGGTCAAGGGCTTCGAAGCTCCGGTCAACATGGTCTACTCGCAGGGCAACCGCTCCGCTGGTATCCGCATCCCGATCACCGGGTCCAACCCGAAGGCCAAGCGCCTCGAATTCCGCGCGCCGGACCCCAGCTCCAACCCGTACCTGGCCTTCGCAGCCCAGCTGATGGCGGGCTTGGACGGCATCCGGAACCGCATCGAGCCGGCGGACCCGATCGACAAGGACCTCTATGAGCTTCCCGCTGAGGAAGCCAAGGACATCCAGAAGGCTCCGGGGTCCCTGGAGGAAGCGCTGGACGCACTGGAGGCCGACAACGAGTTCCTGCAGGCCGGTGGTGTCTTCACCCAGGACCTCATCGACACATGGATTGCTTACAAGCGCGAATACGAAATTGCGCCGCTGGCCTTGCGCCCGAACCCCTATGAGTTCGAGCTCTACTACGGCTGCTAACCGGATCCCGCGGCAGAACCGCGGTTAGTCTGCAGAGAGTCCGCACGAGCGGCCAACACTTCGGTGACGGCGGCCCGTGCGGACTTTTATGTTCGCCGGACATCCATCCCAAGCCCACCCCAAGCACAGAGCGGCACACTGGAGCCACACACCAGTTGCTTCACAGCTAGGAGGGCGAAATGTTGTGTGATCGATGCGGGGTCCCCGCCTACGTCCAGGTCATGCTCGACACCGGCGGCATGCTCTCCTGGTGCGCCCACCACTACAGGGAATACCAAGAAGCGCTCTTTGCCTACGCCATCAGTGTCCAAGACGAACGGTTATGCTTTTCCGGAGCCGGAGTCCAAGTGGGTTTCGGTGACTGCGGTGAGCAGGAAGACGGAGTCCTCGTTGGCTTCGACGGAGTGGCGTTCCTGCGGGATGATTTCAAGCTGGTTCTCATTAACTACGAGCCGTCCGCTGGCCGAGACCACGGTGACCGAGCCCTCCAGGACGTAGATGCTGGCGGCCAGCGGCGCATTGTGCTCGCCCAGGACCGCTCCGGCCCGTAGAGCAAGCACCGTTTGGCGCAGCGGACCGTCCTGCGCCACCATCGCGGCACTGCGGCCGTGCGTTGCGCCGCCCGCCGCGCTCAGATGTTCGCGTGCAATCACATCGATATCAGTCATGTCGTTGCGCTCCTTCATCAGTGGTCCTGGCCTCAGCCTAGCCGCAGCGGCGGGCGGGCGGCCACCGCCGGGTCGAATGACGCGTACGACGGCGGGTCCCGCCTTACGCGGGCACCGCCGCCACGTTTCGGAGCACCTTACGCGCGAGGCCGGATTCCCGACTATGTGCCCGACTCGCGGAACGCCGGCGCTTCTTAGGTTCCGTAGCCGTAGAAGTAGCGCTCAAAGATGCCGCGGGCGCGCCGGGTAATCCGCAGATAGTCTTCCTCGATCGCTCCGGCGTTTCCCGGGCTGTAGCCGCACCAGCGGGCAACGGCCTCCAGGTCCCGCCGCGAGAAGGGCAGCAGGTCCGCGTTCTTTCCACTCCAGATCATGTTGGCCGAACGGATCCGGCTCGCCAGGGACCAGCTCTGTCGCAGCGTGAGCACATCTGCATTCGGGAGCAGGTCTGCCTCGCCGATCGCGTCCAGGGCCTCCAAGGTGCCGGTTGTCCGTAGCGCAGGCACCCGGTGCGCGTGCTCGAGCTGAAGCAATTGCACCAGCCATTCCACATCGCTCAGCGCGCCCCGCCCCAGCTTGAGGTGCCGGGACGGATCGGCGCCTCGGGGCAGGCGCTCGGATTCCACTCTGGCTTTGATCCTGCGGATTTCACGGACTTCCTCCGGTCCGACGTCGGCCGGATAACGGATGGGATCGATCAGCGCGGTGAATTCGGCCGCGAGGTCGTCGTCGCCGGCGATGGGCCGGGCCCGGAGCAGCGCCTGTGCCTCCCAAATCAGTGACCACCGCTGGTAGTACTCCCGGTATGAGTCGAGCGAACGCACGATGGGTCCGTTCTTCCCCTCCGGACGCAGCGACACGTCAATTTCAAGGGTGCGCTCGGCAAGCACGGGCGGGCTGCTCGGCTGCTGGAGCAGCGCGGAAATCTGCGAAACGATCCGCATGGCCTGCTGCTGGGCCGCGTCGTTGTCGGCGCCGGGGAGCGGCTTGTGCACGTACATAACGTCAGCGTCCGAACCGTAGCCAATCTCCCTGCCGCCTTGGCGTCCCATGGCGACCACGAGGAGGTTGGTTAGCTGGTCTTCCTCGGCAAAGACAGTTGCTTCGGCAACATGCAGGGCACCAAGAATGGCCGCCCGGTCCGTGTCGGAGAGCGCAAGGCCGACCTGCCGCTGGTCCAGCAGGCCCGAACTGTCCGCGATGGCTATACGCAAAGTTTCGCGACGACGGATCAAACGGATCAGGCGCATGGCGGCCTTGGGGTCCTGGTGGCGGGCCAGTTTGTGCCTTATCTCGTACCACTGCGCGTCGAACGACCACGGAACCAGATCCTTGTCCGAGCCCAGCCAGGCCGCAGATTCCGGCGAGACTTCCAGCAGGTCCGTAATGAACCGGCTGCTGGACAGAATGTGGCAAAGCCGCTCAGCCGCCGAGCTGGAGTCACGAAGCATGCCCAGATACCAGTGCGACTCCCCCAGCGCCTCGCTCAGCCGCCGGAATCCAAGCAAACCGGAATCCGGGTCCACGCCGTCGGCAATCCATTCCAGCAGGATGGGGAGCAATTGGCGCTGCAGCTGCGCCCGCCGGCTGATTCCGCTGGTCAGTGCCTCGATATGGCGCATCGCTCCGCGCGGATCTACATATCCCAGTGCCGCGAGCCGGGCCTGGGCAGCTTCTGGCGTCAGCCGTACTTCATCCGCGCTCAGGTTGGCGGCGGAAACCAGCAGCGGACGGTAGAAGATCCGTTCATGAAGTTCACGTACCCGGCGCTTGGTCCGCTGCCACTTCTGGAGCAGGGCTTCAGGGCCGGGACGCTGTGTTTCGAGTGAACCGAGCGAGGATTTGGCCAACGCGCGCAAGGCATTGTCGTCCTGGGGCATCAAATGGGTCCGGCGCAGCTGGACCAGCTGGATGCGGTGTTCCAGCACCCGCAAATAGCGGTAGGCTTCGTCGAACTCCCGAGCATCCGAGCGGCCAACATAGCCAGCCTTGCTCAGAGCCGCTATGGCCGTGGTGGTGTCCCGCACCCGGAGCGTTTCATCCACCCGGGCATGAACGAGCTGGAGCAACTGGACCGTGAATTCCACATCACGCAGCCCGCCACGGCCGAGTTTCAGCTGCCGGCCCCGCTCATGCACCGGAATGTTTTCGGTCACCCTTCCGCGCATGGCCTGCACGGACTCGACGAAGCCCTCCCGTTCAGACGAGTTCCAGATCAGCGGCGCAACGGCTTCCTCGTACCGGCGGCCCAAATCAAGGTCGCCGGCAATGGCGCGTGCCTTCAGCAGGGCCTGGAACTCCCAGCTCTGGGCCCACCTCTTGTAGTACGTCAGATGGGATTCGAGCGTGCGAACCAGCCGGCCTTCCTTGCCCTCTGGCCGGAGATTGGCGTCCACCTCCCAGAGGCCCGGCTCCGGACCAGCAGAAAAGACGGCCCTGCTCATCCCGGTTGCCAATGCCGTGCCAATGGTGGAGGCATGCGCCTCGTCCATACCGTCGGCTTCGATCACATAAACGACGTCGACGTCGGAAATGTAGTTAAGTTCGCGGGCGCCGCATTTGCCCATGCCGATCACGGCCAGGCGCACGGCCGCAATCTCCTCCGGATCGAACCGTGCGGCCAGTTCAGCGCGGGAGACAGCCAGCCCGGCTTCAATCGCCGCAGCCGCCAGATCCGCCAATTCGCGTCCCACGGAGGGCATATAGTCCACCGGCGAGGCTGCGCCCAGGTCCCGGATAGCCAGTTCGGCCAAGTGCCGCCGGTAGGTGGACCGCAGCAGGTTGTAGGCTTCTTTGCCGGTCAGGGTGGCCAGCGGCTGTTCGGCGCCAGGATCAGCTCCGACGGACTTCAGCAGTGAGGCACGCAGCTTTTCTGCCGGCACAGCTCCAGGCTCCGCGCTGACCTTGGACGAAAGAACGTCCAGGTGCTCCGGCCTGCGCAGCAGAAACTCGGCCAAGGCCTCCGAGGAACCGAGCAGCCTGAACAACGCCTCGCTCTCGTCTTCCCCGGCGTTGACCAGCTCGGCCAGCTGCGGATGCCGCTCCAGCAGCCGGACCAGGGAAACGAGGGCCAGGTCCGGATCCGCGGCATAAGCGAACCCGGCAAAAAGCCGCTGCTGGTCCACCCCGTCGAGTTCGGAAGATTCGAGAAAGCGTGTGCTCTTCTCCAGATCGTTGAAGCCCTTGGAGATCAGCCGCCGGTTCAGACTCATGGCCTCAGCTTAGAGGATGTCGATGTTCCGCTTGAGCTCGTGCGGCGTCACCTGGATGCGGTAGTCGTGCCATTCGGCACGCTTGTTGCGCAGGAAGATCTCGTAGACCTGTTCACCGAGGATTTCGGCTACCAGCTCAGACTCTTCCATCGCGCGGATGGCGTCGTGCAGGCTTGAGGGAAGCGGGTCGTGGCCCAGTGCCCGGCGCTCGGCGGAGCTGAGGCTCCAGATGTCTTCTTCCGCGGCAGGCGGCAGCTCATAGCCTTCCTCGATGCCCTTCAATCCCGCGCCCAGCAACACCGCGTAAGCCAAGTAGGGGTTCGCCGCCGAATCGATCCCGCGGTATTCCATCCGGGCGGACTGGCCCTTGTTGGGCTTGTACAACGGGATGCGGACCAGGGCCGAGCGGTTGTTGTGGCCCCAGGAGATGTAGCTGGGAGCTTCGCCGCCGCCCCAAAGCCGCTTGTAGGAATTTACGAACTGGTTCGTGACCGCGGTAAATTCGGGCGCATGCTTCAGGATGCCCGCCATGAACTGGCGTCCGGTCTTGGAGAGCTGGTATTCGGCACCGGCTTCGAAAAAGGCGTTGGAATCACCTTCGAAGAGGGAGAAGTGCGTGTGCATTCCGGAACCGGGGTGGTCGGAGAAAGGTTTGGGCATGAAGGTTGCGTAGATGCCCTCCATCAGCGCGACTTCCTTGACCACCGTCCGGAACGTCATGATGTTGTCGGCAGTCTGCAGGGCATCCGCGTACCGAAGATCGATCTCGTTCTGCCCGGGACCGTCTTCATGATGGCTGAACTCCACGGAGATGCCGACGTTCTCCAGCATTGTCACGGCGGTGCGGCGGAAATCCTGGGCCACGCCGCCGGGAACATGGTCGAAATACCCGGCGCGGTCTACCGGCACCGGCACACCGTCGGGGCCGAGCTCCTGCGACTTAAGCAGATAGAACTCGATTTCCGGATGGGTGTAGCAGGTGAAGCCCATGTCGCCGGCCTTGCGCAGGGTCCGCTTCAGCACGTTGCGCGGATCCGCAACAGACGGTTTGCCGTCGGGTGTGAGAACGTCGCAGAACATCCGCGAGGTCTGTTCCGCCTCGCCGCGCCAGGGCAGGATCTGGAAGGTCGAAGGGTCCGGCTGGACCAGCATGTCGGATTCGAAGACACGAGCCAACCCCTCGATGGACGAGCCGTCGAAGCCAAGTCCCTCCTCGAAGGCGCCCTCGACTTCCGCAGGAGCCAGCGCCACGGACTTTAGCGAACCGACGACGTCGGTGAACCAGAGACGGACGAAGCGCACGTCCCGCTCTTCGATGGTTCTCAGGACAAATTCCTGCTGACGGTCCATGGATATCCTTCCGCGCCTGGCCACGGCAAAGCCTCCGGCTTGCCTGCTTACTACTGTACTTAGCCTAATGCTCCCGGGCGCCTGTGCCGTGCAACAGTGACGGGTGCGGCTGGAGTGAACAAAGGCCGCGGCATTAGGCTCTACCCATGACCTCACAGACTTCCGGCGCCGAACAGCCCGCCCCGTACGGCGCGGGTGCCGGCGCTCATCGGCCGTCCGGATCCAAACCGGTGTCCCGTGTCCGCATCCATCACCTGCAGCAGGCCAAGGACAACGGCCAGCGATTTGCCATGCTCACCGCGTACGAGCAGTACACCGCCGAAATCTTCGATGAAGCAGGTGTCGAAGTCCTGCTTGTTGGCGATTCCGCCTCCAACAACGTGTACGGCAACGAGACGTCTCTGCCGGTTACCGTCGATGAACTGATTCCGCTCTGCCGCGCGGTGAGCCGTTCCGCCAGACGCGCCCTTGTCGTGGTTGACCTACCGTTCGGCAGCTATGAGGTCTCCCCCGCCCAGGCGATCGAGAGCTCCGTACGGTTTATGAAGGAAGCCGGCGCCCACGCCGTCAAGATGGAAGGCGGAGCCTTCTACGCAGACTATGTCCGCGCCATGGTCCAGGCGGGCATCCCCGTTATGGCGCACATCGGCTTCACCCCGCAAAGCGAACATTCACTTGGCGGCTACCGGGTGCAGGGCCGCGGCGAAGACGCGCAGCGGGTTGTTGACGACGCGCTGGCACTCGAAGCTGCCGGCGCGTTTGCCGTCCTGATGGAAATGGTGCCGGCCCAGGCCGCCGCGGACGTGGACAAGGCCCTCCACGTCCCCACCATCGGCATCGGCGCCGGCGCTTCCACGACGGGGCAGGTGCTGGTGTGGCAGGATATGGCCGGGCTGCGCGGCGGTAAACTCGCCAAATTCGTCAAGCAGTACGCCGACCTACGCGCGACGCTGTCGGACGCCGCCAAGGCCTACGCCGACGACGTCCGCAACGGTTCCTTTCCCGGCCCGGAGCACTCCTTCTAGCTGCCCCGCACCAGCGGTTCCGCGCGCTGGAAGGCGCTACTCGTCGTCGTCCGCGTCCCAGGCCTCGTTGCGCTGCTGCACTTTTTCGAGCGCCTTTTCCGCTTCCTCGCGGGTTTCATAAGGACCGATGAGCTGCGTCCAGTCGGACTGTGCCCCCACTTCGACTTCGTGGGTGACGACGTTGTACCAGAACTCCGGCATTTGGCTACTCCCTTGCGTTGCGGCTGCTCGGCCCGTACGGATTAGCGCCCGATAGCGGACCGGGTTATAAGATCGATGGTATGCCCCACAACGTAGCAACAGCACCCCTGGGCACCCTTGTCCAGGGAACCGTCAGTCCAGTCCGGCCCGTTCCGACGTCGATTCCCCGGCCCGAGTACGTCTGGAAGCCGGCGCCGGCCAAGTTCACCGGCTCTGAGATCAAGGACGCCGAGACGATCGAGCGGATCCGGGTGGCGAGCAAGATTGCTGCGCAAGCGATTGTCGAAGTGGGCAAGCATATCCGCCCTGGCGTCACCACCGACGAACTGGACAAGGTGGGTCACGAGTTCCTGCTTGACCACAGGGCCTACCCGTCGTGCCTTGGCTACCGCGGGTTCCCGAAGTCGCTGTGTTCTTCCGTGAACGAAGTCATCTGCCACGGCATACCGGACACCACGGTGCTGCATGATGGCGACATCGTCAATATCGACATCACCGCTTACATCAACGGCGTCCACGGGGATACCAACTACACCTTCCTCGTCGGTGAGGTTGACGAGGAGTCCAGGCTTCTGGTTGAACGCACCCAGGAATCACTGAACCGCGCCATCAAAGCAGTTGCCCCGGGCCGCCAGATCAACGTCATCGGCAGGACCATCCAGTCCTATGCCAAGCGCTTCGGCTACGGCGTGGTCCGGGACTTCACCGGCCACGGCGTCGGCGAAGCCTTCCACTCCGGACTGATCATCCCGCACTATGACGCCGCTCCCGCGTACAGCACGGTCATGGAACCGGGCATGGTGTTCACCATCGAGCCCATGCTGACGCTGGGCACCATCGAGTGGGATATGTGGAACGACGATTGGACCGTCGTGACCAAGGACCGCAAGCGGACCGCGCAGTTCGAACACACCCTCGTGGTGACCGACTCCGGCGCGGAAGTCCTGACTTTGCCCTGAGACGCCAGTAGGCTGATGGCCAGACGTATTCGAACGACAGTGCGGAGATCCCATGCCCAGCAGCGCCGACGAGAAGGCTGTCAAAAAGGCAGCCCGGTCAGTCATTGGCATTGACATCGGCGGAACCGGCATCAAAGGCGGCATCGCAGACCTGAAAAAGGGCAAACTGCTGGGCGATCGCTTCCGCATCGACACTCCCCGTCCTTCCACCCCCGAGGCAGTTGCCGACGTCGTGGCAAAGATCGTGGAAGAACTGTCCTCCCGCCCGGAAGCCCCGGCGGCCGGCAGCCCGGTCGGTGTTACGTTCCCCGCCATCATCCGCCACGGGGTCGCCAAATCCGCCGCGAACGTGGACCCCAGTTGGGTGGACACCGACGTCGACGCACTGCTCACCCGGAAGCTGGGGCGGGAAGTCCAGGTCATTAACGACGCCGACGCCGCGGGCCTGGCCGAAGCACGTTACGGAGCGGGTGAAGGAGTCGAGGGGACGGTGCTGGTCATCACCTTGGGGACCGGCATCGGTTCGGCCTTCATCCATGACGGCAAACTCATACCGAATGCGGAACTCGGGCACCTGGAGATCGACGGTTTCGATGCCGAGACCAAGGCATCAGCTACTGCGCGTGAACGCGACGGACTGGACTGGGACGCCTATGCGGTGCGTCTGCAACGCTATTTCTCCCATGTCGAGTTCCTGTTCTCGCCCGAACTGTTCATTGTCGGCGGCGGCATTTCCAAGCGCAGCCAGGACTTCCTCCCCAAGCTCGATCTCAACACCAAGATCATTCCCGCCGAGTTGAAGAACAACGCCGGTATTGTGGGCGGAGCTCTGCAGGCAGCGCTCAGTTTCAAGTACTTCAAGTAAGGAAAAAGGGCCCGCAGCAGCGGACCCTTCCCTGTGGTGCCGGTGGCGGCCATGGCTTCCCCTCCGTGGCCGCCACCGGAAACTGTGGCGTTGTTACTGTGCGGTCAACGGCCGCTGAGTTCCTGAGGGGCCCTGGTTCTTACCGGCCTCCGCTTCAACCCGCAGCCGGTCTATCGCGGCTTCGAAATCCTCAAGGGAGTCGAACGCCTGATAGACACTGGCGAACCGCAGGTAGGCCACCACATCCAGATTCTTCAGCGGCCGAAGAATCGCGAGACCGACTTCGTGGGCGTCGATTTCCGCTGCCCCGCTGGACCGGATGGATTCCTCCACCTCCTGGGCCAGCATGGCCAGGTCGTCCTCAGTCACGGGGCGGCCTTGGCAGGCCTTCCGAACGCCGTTGATGACCTTGGCCCGAGAGAACGGCTCCGCCACGCCGGAACGCTTTAGAACGCTCAGGCTGGTGGTTTCGAGGGTGGTGAATCGCCGGCCGCATTCAGGACACAGCCGACGTCTGCGGATGGCCGAGCCATCATCGGTCAGGCGGCTGTCCACGACCCTGGAATCAGGATTACGGCAGAACGGACAGTACATACCGGATCCTTTCGTGTTCCAGACAGCAACTGAACAATCATAAAACTACATCTTGCGAATTACAAGCGTGTTATTACTACATCTTGTGTCTGCGCCAGACTGCGGCGCGTGGTTATGGGAATCTGACGGTGACAGCATCCCCATGCGCCGGCAGGTCTTCCGCCGTCGCCAGCGAAACAATGTGCCCGCCTACTTCGCGGAGCGCACGCTGATCATAGTCGATAATCTGGATGGCTTTCAGGAACGTGGTGACGTTGAGGCCGGACGCGAAGGTAGCGGTCCCGCTCGTCGGCAGGACATGGTTGGAGCCGGCGCAGTAATCGCCCAAGCTTACCGGCGAATAGTTGCCCACAAATATGGCGCCTGCGTTGCGGACACGCGCGGCGATCCCCGAAGCATTCACCGTGTGGATCTCGAGGTGCTCCGCCGCATAGGCGTCACAAACCGCAATGCCGTGCTCGACGTCGTCAACCATGATAACGCCGGACTGGGGTCCGGAAAGGGCCTCGCGAACCCTGTCAGCGTGCTTCGTGCCGCCAATTTGGACAGCAAGTTCCCGACGGACGGCCTCAGCCAGTTTCTCCGACGGCGTCACCAGCACGGATGCGGCATGGGGATCATGCTCCGCCTGGCTGATTAGGTCGGCCGCGACGAAGGCCGGCTCCGCGCTGTCGTCCGCAAGGATCGCAATTTCAGTGGTGCCCGCCTCCGCGTCAATACCCACCACGCTTTTAACGAGGCGCTTGGCGGTGGCGACAAAAACGTTGCCGGGACCGGTGACCACATCGACCGGTGCCAGCGCGGGACCGAAATCATTGGCGGGAACACCGTAGGCAAACGCCGCCACTGCCTGCGCGCCGCCGATGGCGTAGACCTCGTCAATGCCCAGCAGACGGGCGGCAGCCAGAATCGTTGGGTGCGGCAGGCCTCCGAAGTCTTTCTGCGGTGGTGAGGCCAAGGCGATCGAGCCAACGCCGGCGGCGATCGCCGGCACGACATTCATCACCACAGACGAAGGATAGACCGCCAGCCCGCCCGGGACGTACAGGCCCACCCGCGAAACCGGTACCCACTTGTGCGTAACCGTAGCGCCTGCGGCGATCTCCACCGTGGCATCGGCGGGCTTCTGCGCGTCGGCAAAGACCCGCGCCCGTGCAATGGACTCTTCCAGAGCGGCACGGACCGCAGGATCAAGTGCCTCCAGCGCTCGGACCAATTCTTCCTGCGGTACGAGGGGGTGCCGCTGCTGCACGCCGTCAAACCGCAAAGCAAGTCCGGCCAGCGCCGTGAACCCGTCGCTTCGCACCTTGTTGATGATCTCCTCGACCGCATCCGAGGCAACGTCAAAAGTCGTCTCTGCGCGGGGCATGGCGGCCTTCAGTTCTGCAGTATTTAAATGGCGCCCGCGCAGGTCCAAAAGGGGAAACTGGGAAAAGGATTCAACGTTCGAAGCAGGATTCACGTTTCCATTCTACTGAGCCGGGTCCAGTCGTTTGCTGCCGGCGGCCGTGGTTGAGGAGCAGGCAGGAAAATTAGCACAACTTAACACAATGCCCTGCGCCGCCTGATGCCGAATACGCTGAACATTAATGGGTCAGGATGTCTTCTGTCCCCACCGAGTAGTTCTGGAGAAAAATTGTTGTGAGTGCCGAATCCGCAGCAGCTCAGTCTGTCACGCCCGCCGAGCAACTGCTGGGAACCACCTTCCGGGAGGTCTTCCGGCGGCACGCTGCCGGCGTGGCAATTCTCACCGTTGAGTACGAGGGCAAGCCCTTTGGCTTCACGGCGACCTCGGTGGCGTCCCTGTCGGCGGAGCCACCACGCTTCACCTTCAACATGGCCCGCTCCAGCTCATCCTGGCCCGCCGTCGCGAACTCGACCTATATTGGCGCGCATATTCTCGGCCAAGACAACCGCGGGCTCGCCGACCGCTTCGCCCGTACGAAAGACCGCTTCAGCGGAGACCATTGGGAAGCAGGTCCTTACGGCGTTCCTCTTCTCAAGGATGTCCATGCCTATCTGGTCGGCAAGATCCAGATGCGCGTGTCGTTCGAAAACAACGCTGTGGTGATCGTCGAGGTGGTGGAAGGCTCCCTCGGCGACGAAGCGACGCCGCTGCTGTACCACGGCGGCTCCTACATGCGCCCAAGCCCGCTCGAGTACCAGATCTAAGTCCCGGAGGCGTTAGACGTCGAGGCAGGCGGGGCCCAGCAGCACCTTAAGATCCCCAAAGAGCGACGGCGTGGGGTTGACCCGGAGATCGACGCCAAGCTTCATCACTTCCACTTTCCGCGAGCTGTTCAGCCGTACCTGGACTTCGGTGGTTCCCGGGTGTGTCCGCAACACATCGCCAAGGGAAGACACCACGGTCTCGGTCGCCTTGAAGCTGGCCATGGAAATTACCACCGGTCCGGAATGGCCATCGCTGAGGTCAGGAACCGTCAGCTCCTGGGCATTCAGCGTTACCGCGCCGTCATCACGGCGTTGCAATCTGCCGCGGACGACGACGATCAGGTCTTCGGCCAGAATGGTCGAGATCGGTCCGTACACCTGGCCGAAGAACATCACTTCCATGGAGCCGCCCAGATCTTCCACCTCGGCACGGGCGTACGCGTTGCCGCTGTTCTTGGCGATCCGGCGCTGCAGGGAGGTGATCATTCCGGCAATGGTGACGATGGCACCGTCCGCCGGACCGTCTTCGCCGATGACGGAGGTGATCGTCATGTCCGCATGCTGGCTCAGCAGACCTTCCAAGCCCTGAAGCGGATGGTCCGAGACATACAGGCCGAGCATGTCGCGCTCGAACGCCAGTTTGTCCTTCTTGTCCCATTCCGGCAGATCCGGAACTTCCACGGCCAGTCCGCCGGAGGATTCACCGCCGTCGTCAAAGGCGCTAAAGAGATCGAACTGGTTGGCGGCCTCGTTGCGCTTAAGCACAATGACGGAGTCAACCGCTTCTTCATGGATCATGGCCAGGGCACGGCGCGGATCGCCGAGCGAGTCGAATGCGCCGGCCTTGATCAGTGATTCGATGGTCCGCTTGTTGCAGACAACCGCGGGAACCTTCTGAAGGAAATCGCTGAACGAGCTGAAGTGCCCCTTCTCCTCGCGGGCGGCAACCATGGCGTGGACCACGTTGGCGCCGACGTTGCGGATGGCGCCCATGCCGAACCGGATGTCCTTACCCACCGGAGTGAAGTTCAGGCTGGATTCGTTGACGTCCGGCGGAAGCACCGTAATGCCCATGTGGCGGCACTCATTGAGGTACATGGCGAGCTTGTCCTTGTCGTCACCGACGGAGGTCAGCAGCGCAGCCATGTATTCGCCCGGATAATGCGCCTTGAGGTACGCCGTCCAATAGGACACGACGCCGTACGCGGCCGAGTGTGCCTTGTTGAACGCGTAGTCCGAGAACGGGAGCAGGATATCCCACAGCGTCTTGATGGCTGCGGCGGAATAGCCGTTGTCCTGCATACCCTTTTCGAAGCCGGCGTACTGCTTGTCCAGTTCCGACTTCTTCTTCTTGCCCATGGCACGCCGCAGAATATCTGCCTGGCCGAGCGAGTACCCGGCCAGTTTCTGCGCGATCGCCATAACCTGTTCCTGGTAGACGATCAGGCCGTAGGTTCCGCCCAGGATTTCGGCCAGCGGCTCCTCAAGCTCCGGGTGGATGGGAGTGATCTCCTGCAGCCCGTTCTTGCGCAGCGCGTAGTTATTGTGCGCATTAGCGCCCATCGGCCCGGGGCGGTACAGCGCAAGCACCGCGGAAATGTCTTCGAAGTTATCCGGCCGCATGAGCTTCAGCAGGGACCGCATCGGACCGCCGTCGAGCTGGAAGACTCCCAGGGTGTCGCCGCGGGCCAGCAGGGCGTAGGAGTCAGGATCATCCAAGGTCAGGTCCTCAAGCACCAACTCGAAGTCCCGGTTCATCTGGATGTTTTCCAGCGCGTCGGTGATAATTGTCAGGTTCCGCAGACCAAGGAAGTCCATCTTGATCAGGCCGAGGCCCTCACAAGTCGGATAGTCGAACTGCGTGATGACCTGGCCGTCCTGCTCACGGCGCATGATCGGAATGATGTCGATCAGCGGATCAGAGGACATGATCACACCGGCCGCATGGACGCCCCACTGCCGCTTCAGGCCCTCGAGCCCGAGCGCGGTTTCGAAGACCTTGGCTGAATCCGGATCCGACTTGAGCAGCTCCCGCAGCTCTTCGGCCTCGCTGTAGCGCTTGGCCTCCGGATTGTGGACGTCCTGCAGCGAAATGCCCTTGCCCATGACGTCAGGCGGCATCGCCTTGGTCAGCCGCTCACCCGTCGAGAAGGGGTAACCCATCACGCGCGAAGAGTCCTTCAGCGCTTGCTTGCCCTTGATGGTGCCGTACGTGACAATCATGGCCACCCGCTCGTCGCCGTACTTCTCGGTGACGTACCGGATGACCTCCGAGCGGCGCCGATCATCGAAGTCGACGTCGAAGTCAGGCATGGACACACGGTCCGGGTTTAGGAACCGTTCGAAAATCAGACCATGCTTGAGCGGATCGAGGTCCGTGATGCGCATGGCATACGCCGCCATTGAACCGGCACCCGAACCACGGCCCGGTCCTACCCGGATACCGTTGTTCTTGGCCCAGTTGATGAAGTCGGCCACGACCAGGAAGTACCCGGGGAAGCCCATCTGGGAGATAACGCCGACTTCGTAGTCCGCCTGCTTGCGGACGTCGTCGGGAATACCTGCCGGATAACGGTAATGAAGGCCCTTCTCAACCTCCTTGATGAACCAGGACTCCTCGTTCTCGCCTTCCGGAACGGGGTACCGCGGCATGTAGTTGGCCTGGGTGTTGAACTCGACGTTGCACCGTTCGGCGATAAGCAATGTGTTGTCGCAGGCCTCCGGGTAGTCGCGGAAAATTGCGCGCATCTCGGCCGGAGATTTCAGGTAGAACTCATCGGCGTCGAACTTGAAGCGCTTAGGATCGGCCATCGTCGAGCCGGACTGGACGCACAGCAGCGCCGCGTGGGCCTTGGCGTCCTCGGCATGTGTGTAGTGCAGATCGTTGGTTGCCACCAATGGCAGCTGCAGCTCGCGGGCCAGCTTGAGCAGATCCGCCTGGACATTGCGCTCGATGTCCAGGCCGTGGTCCATCAGTTCGCAGTAAAAGTTCTCCGGCCCCAGGATGTCCCGGAAATCCGAGGCCGCCTGCATCGCTTCCTTGTAGAGGCCCAGCCGCAGCTTCGTCTGCACCTCGCCCGAGGGGCAGCCCGTGGTGGTGATCAGGCCCTTGCCGTAAGTCTGCAGCAGGTCCCGGTCCATGCGGGGCTTGTACAGGTACCCCTCAAGTGACGCCAGCGACGACATGCGGAACAGATTGTGCATGCCCTCGGTCGTCTCGGCCCACATCGTCATATGCGTGTACGCGCCGGCGCCCGAGACGTCACCGCGGCCACCGTCGCCCCAGCGGACACGGGTCTTGTCCGACCTCGCCGTGCCGGGCGTCAGATAGGCTTCCACCCCGACGATCGGCTTAATGCCCGCGTTGTTGGCCTTGTTCCAGAAATCGAAGGCCCCAAAGACAAAACCGTGGTCCGTGGTGGCCACGGAGTCCATGCCCAGTTCATGGGCATGTTCGAAGAGATCCGTCAGGCGGGCTGCGCCGTCAAGCATGGAGTATTCGGTGTGGTTGTGGAGATGTACAAACGAATCAGTACCGGAAATCGAGCTAGTCACAGTTGCCACCACTTCATTCTAGGCGGGCACGTCTCATGCCGCGGTTCCGCCGTCGTACAGATCAGACCCGGTGTTCGGCCAGTGCATCCAGTGCGTAGGCCAGATCCTGGGGATATTCGCTTTCGTACTCCACCCATTTGCCGGTGACCGGATGGTCGAAACCGAGTTTCTTGGCGTGGAGCCATTGCCTGGTCAGGCCCAGTTCGGCCGCGAGCTTCGGATCCGCCCCGTACGTCAGGTCCCCGGCGCACGGGTGCCGGAGGGCGGCGAAATGAACGCGGATCTGGTGTGTCCGCCCTGTTTCCAAGTGAACTTCGACCAACGAAGCCTTTCCGAACGCTTCAATCACCTTGTAGTGGGTGATCGAGTTCCGCCCGTCCTCCACGACGGCGAAGCGCCAGTCGTAGCCCGGGTGCCTGCCGATGGGGGCGTCGATGGTTCCTTCGAGCGGATCCGGCAGGCCCTGCACCAATGCGTGGTAGACCTTGTCGACCGTACGTTCCTTGAAGGCCCGCTTCAGCAGTGTGTATGCGTGCTCTGTCTTTGCCACGACCATGACTCCCGACGTGCCGACGTCGAGCCGGTGCACAATGCCCGCACGCTCCGCCGCGCCGGACGTGGAAATCCTGTATCCCAGTGCGGCCAGTGCCCCCACCACCGTGGGGCCGACCCAGCCGGGCGAGGGGTGGGCTGCCACTCCGACAGGCTTATCAATCACGACGAAGTCATCATCATCACCGAGAACCTTCAAATCTTCCACCTCTTCGACGACGATCTCCAACGGATCCCGCTCTTCGGGTCTGCGGATTTCAAGTTCTCCGGTGTCCGGCAACCGGTCCGATTTGCCCAAGACTTTGCCGTTAAGCCTGACGTTGCCCGCTGTGCACAACGCCGCAGCCGCCGAACGCGATATGTCCAGCAAGCCTGCTATTGCCGCGTCGGCACGTTTGCCCGACGTCTCCGGGTCAAGGGAGAACTGGTGAAGCTGATCAGGCACCGCGCTGCTCCGTGTTGCCATCTTTCGGCGGCTGTTTTCCGGACGATACGCGTTCGCCGTCGATGCCAATGCCCATGAAGGTCAGAATGCACCAGAGTATTACGCCGCCGACCACAGCGGAATCCGCAATATTAAAGATGGCGAAATTGGGGAACGCGATGAAATCCACGACGTGGCCAACACCGAACGATGGTTCCCGGAAGAGCCTGTCCGTCAGGTTCCCCAGCGCACCGCCAAGAAGAAGGCCGAGGGCGACGGACCACCAAGCCGAACGGACCTTGCGCGCGTAGAAGATGATGGCACCGGACACCAGGACCATCACTATCGTAAAGACCCATGTGTAGTCCTGGCCGATCGAAAACGCAGCGCCGGAATTCCGGATGAAGTGCCAGTGCAGCAGCGGGGGCAGCACCGGAATGATGTCGCCCTCCGTCATGGTGCTGACGACCCACCATTTGGTCAGCTGATCGAAGAGGTAGGCAAACACGGCGCAGCTTGCCAGGATCAGGACAAAACCAGCAGGGCGCCGGTTGCGGACACCGGTGTGCTGGCTTTCAATGCGGCTGTCCGCGGGCTGGTCCGCGGAAGATGGTTCAGACATGATTCTTTTCTAACGGCAATAGCGGATGGCGGCACGGAAGCCGGCTAGAGAAATGGCCGGTGTCAGGGAACTCCCGGCACCGGCCATCCTTACCCTTGGACAAGGGCTCAAAACTGGGTCAAGCTGAGGACTCTAGCTCTCCTTGACGTCCGGAGTCGCGAAGGATCCACGGGCTTCCAGATCGCGCAGCTGGCCCTCGATGTAGGCCTTGAGGCGTGAACGGTAGTCCCGTTCGAAGCCGCGCAGCTGCTCGAGCTTGCGCTCCAGTACAGCCTTCTGCTGCTCCAGAGAGCCCAGCGTCTTGCGGCTCTTCTCTTGTGCATCGTTGACGAGAGTGCTCGCTTCCATCTGAGCTTCGGCAATGATCTTGTCGCGCTGCTCGACGCCGGCGTTGACATATTCGTCGTGAAGCTTCTGCGCCATGGCCAGAACGCCCGCGGCGGACTCGGCAGTGGCTGCGTGGCCGCCACCGGCTGCCGGAGCGGCCGGTGCCGGAGCACTGACCACGGGAGCGGCCGCCGTAGCGGGAACAGTCGCTGCGGGCTTCTCGCGCTTAGGCTCTTCCTTGACCTCCTCCTGCGGCTCCTCTTCCTTGGCCGGTTCGACCTTGGGAGCGGCTGCAACAGGGGCCGGGACGTTACCAGCGGATGACTGGCCCGAGGTGGCTTCGCCGAGCTTCTTACGGAGCTCGTCGTTTTCCTGGTTCAGCCTGCGCAGTTCTACGACGATTTCATCAAGGAAGTCATCGACCTCGTCCTGGTCGTATCCTTCACGGAACTTCGTCGGTTGGAACCGCTTGTTGACAACGTCTTCTGGCGTCAGAGCCATGTGGTCACCTCATACTGGTTCTTGTGGATCATGATTTCGTGCCAATGCACTCATGACAACGGTAGCGAATAATCGCCATGACGATTTACATTCACTAGGGATATCTGAATCAGAGTATATCTTTTCGAACTTGAAAACTAACCGCGCCTGGAGCAGGTCAGTCCCTAGGCAAGGCCTGCAACGATGAACAACGCAATGCTCGTCAGAATGAAGAGCACCAGGAATGCCAGGTCCAGCGCAAAGCCGCCGATGCGCAGCGGCGGAATCATCCGTCGCAGTGCCCTCAGCGGTGGATCAGTCACAGCATAGATGGCCGATGCAGCCACCAAGGCGACGCCACGCGGGCGCCATTGCCGGGCAAAAGTCTGGACAACATCAAAAACAATGCGGATAATCAGCGCCAACTGGAACAGCATGAGCACTAAATACAGCAGAGCAAAAATAATGGACACGCGGGTTCCACGATTCCTAGCGGTAGACGAGCAGTTAAAATGAGCATACTGCCGTATGGGCAGGATGCTCCGCTAGCTCTGGTTGAAGAATGTCGCCTGGTGGTCGCTGGCCTGCTTATCCTCGCCGAGTACTTCCATGGTCGACGGCGAGAGCAGGAACACCTTGTTGGTGACCCGTTCAATGCTGCCGTGCAGTCCGAAAACCAGTCCGGCGGAGAAGTCGACCAGGCGTTTGGCGTCGGCTTCACCCATGTCGGTCACGTTCATGATCACGGGAATACCATCGCGAAAGCTTTCACCAATGATCTTCGCGTCATTGTAGGAACGGGGATGGACTGTAGTGATCTGACGCAGCACGGATGACTCCTCACGGGACGACGGGGCACGCTTGATCGGCGTAACGGGAGCACGATATTCCTCCGCCACCGGCTTCAGGGGCGACGGCGCGCTCTCCACCCGGCGCTCCTCACGGCTCTGTTCCACACGCTGGTCCTCGTCCCGGTTCTGAGGTTCCTTGCTGGGCGACTCGTTTTCCTCGAACTCGTAGTGCTCGTCACCGTCGGCGAGCCCAAGATAGATCATTGTCTTGCGCAAAGCGCCGGCCATGGTTAGCTCCTATCGTGTCTTCAACACTGCTCTCGCCAAAAACGCTACCTCAAAGCAGGTCTCGGTCCGAGGACATCTGAGCCGACACGCAGGTGTGTCGCCCCGGCCGCTATGGCCGGCTCCAGGTCCTGGCTCATGCCAGCGGAGACCATCCATGCGTCCGGAAAAATTTCGCGCAGGCTGGCCG
This sequence comes from Arthrobacter crystallopoietes, assembly GCF_017603825.1. Classification (NCBI taxonomy): domain Bacteria; kingdom Bacillati; phylum Actinomycetota; class Actinomycetes; order Micrococcales; family Micrococcaceae; genus Crystallibacter; species Crystallibacter crystallopoietes. The sequence goes on along the minus strand of NZ_CP072014.1, from coordinate 2,955,680 downwards.
AATAATCCATTAACCGGCCAAAGGCCGGAACCGGGTCCGTTCCAAGTGGCGCAACGGCCATTAAGCCGCCCAGCCGGAGACCATTCGCTGCGTCAATGGCGCGCGCGAGTTCCTCTATCTGCTCCGGTTGGGCGCCTCCTCGAGGACCGGCCGCCTCCCCCGTCCCGGGCACCTCCGTGCGCTCATCGAGGTCCACCTGGATCAGGCACAGCAGTTCCGGCCGCGGGGGTTGGTCGGCGGCGCTGCGGCGTTCCTGCTCAACGGCAATCGCTTTATCCAGGGCGCCGATCAAAGAGGAACGGTCCACTGAATGCACGGCGTGCGCGTACCGCACCACAGACTTGGCCTTGTTCTTCTGCAGCTGCCCGATGAAGTGCCAGCGAAGAGACTCCCCTGCCGCGGTGTCCGCCAGCTCCGCCGCTTTTTGCGAGGCTTCCTGGTCCCGGTTCTCCCCCACATCCGCAACACCGAGCGCCGCTAGCGCGGCCACGTCGGCGGCGGGAAAGAATTTCGTCACCACAATCAATTCGGGCACAGGACCGGTGCGTCGGGCAGCAGCGTCCTCAATTCTCGTCCGCACCTTCGTCAGGTTTCGGCGAAGCTCCTCAGTCCTGTCCATGTCAGTCATTTCTCTCTCCATACGAGGCCCGCGAAGCGGCCTGTCTGCGGATCGCGCCGGTAGGAGAACAACCGGGAATCCTCGAGGGTGCATCCGTCCAACCGCCGCGTTTCCACGCCCATTGTTTCCAATTGGCCCGCCGCGCCGGCCGGCAGGTCCAAAGCCGGCGTTCCCCAAGAAGTTTCAGAGTACAGCTGCGGCAGTTGCTCACAGGATGCCGTCCTCATGAGACCGGGGACCTCGTAACAGCGCCCGCAGATCGAAGGACCAATCCATGCCCGGATGCCCGACACCCCCGCGGCCCGCAGTTCGGAGACCGTGTTCACCAGGATTCCATCCAGCAATCCCCGCCTGCCTGCGTGCGCGACGGCGGACGCAAGTCCTCCGCCCGCGGTGGAACCAACGAAGACGACCGGCAGGCAGTCGGCCACCATCACCGCAAGCGGCACGTCCGCTTCCGGTGATACGAGCGCATCAATTTCCGTTTCCGGCGGAGGCCCCGGCTGCGCGGTCGATGCCATGCCCACGTAGGCGGAATGGACCTGGTTCATGAAGCGCAACGAGCCAGGTTCCATGCCCAGTTCGGCCTCTAACATTCTGCGTCTGTCCTGGACAGCCGCCGGCACATCGCCCACATGCAAAGCAAGATTGCCGGCAGCCTTGTCGGTAAACGCCACCCACAGGCCGTCGCCGACCTGTTCACGCCACCAAAGCACTGCCGGCAATCCTGTCTGTTGTCGCGTTGTCGGTTCTATTTGAGGAAATCCGGGACATCCAGGTCATCCGTGCGGCCGGCCGTCAGATCCGGCTCGACGACGGCAGGCAGGTCTACGTCGAAGCCTGCATCAGCCGGGACGTCGTAACGCTGCGGCATCTGCCCCCAACTGCCGCTGGAAGCTGCAGGCGCGGCTGCCGGGACGTGTGCGTGCTCGGCAGGCTGGGACGGCGGGACGGCCGGCGCTGCCGGGGCGTTCGCGGGCTTCTGCGCAGGCTGCGCTGCGGACGTAACATCCACCTGGTCAAAACCCGCGGCAATAACAGTGACGCGGGCCTCGTCGCCGAGGGCATCGTCGATGACCGCACCGAAGATGATGTTGGCCTCCGGGTGGGCCACTTCCTGCACGAGGCGGGCGGCCTCGTTGATTTCGAACAGACCAAGGTCCGATCCGCCCTGGATGGAAAGCAGCACGCCGTGCGCACCGTCGATGGATGCTTCCAGCAGCGGTGACGCGATGGCCAGTTCGGCCGCCTTGACTGCACGGTCCTCGCCGCGGGCGGAACCGATACCCATGAGTGCCGAGCCGGCGCCCTGCATGACGGACTTCACGTCAGCGAAGTCCAGGTTGATCAGGCCCGGCGTCGTGATCAGATCGGTGATGCCCTGGACGCCGGACAGCAGGACTTGGTCGGCCGAGCGGAAAGCGTCGAGCATCGACACGTTGCGGTCGCTGATGGAGAGCAGCCTGTCGTTGGGGATCACGATCAGCGTATCCACTTCATCGCGCAGCGTCTCGATACCGCTTTCGGCCTGGTTCGACCGCCGACGGCCCTCGAAAGTGAAAGGACGTGTAACGACACCGATGGTCAGCGCTCCCAAAGAACGCGCGATACGTGCCACCACCGGAGCGCCACCGGTACCGGTGCCACCGCCTTCACCGGCAGTTACGAAAACCATGTCGGCGCCGCGAAGCACCTCTTCGATTTCCTCAGCGTGGTCTTCGGCAGCCTTGCGGCCAACTTCCGGATCAGCGCCTGCGCCGAGTCCACGCGTTAGTTCACGCCCTACATCCAGCTTGACGTCCGCATCGCTCATAAGCAGAGCCTGCGCATCAGTGTTAATAGCAATGAACTCCACGCCGCGGAGCCCTACCTCGATCATTCGGTTGACGGCGTTCACTCCACCGCCGCCGATGCCGACGACTTTAATGACGGCCAAGTAATTTTGCGGTGCTGCCACGTCCTGTGTCCCTTGTTCGAATCTGTGCACTGATCAATTCCGTCAGGCCGGAGCGGACACCGGCCCAATGGTTCACTCGGTAACCTTAACCCTCAACTTGAGGGTTAGAGTTATGTCAAGTAACTTCTATTCCGAGACGCTAGGCGCATCCCCGGCGTCATGCAACGACCGCTGCCGCGTGTCGCTTTTCTGTGTAGATTGAGTTTCAACGCGTGACCGGCATGGTCGGGGTCGAAACGTCGTAAACCTCTACCTCAACGTCTGGTTCGGGCGCATTGAGCAGCGCTTCGAAAACCTTGGCCTTCAACTCAAGCTGGCTGTCATTGCCCCACAGCACCTTTTGACCGTTGGCCAGCTGCAGCTCAACCGAGTCGATTGACTTGGCCGATGCGTGTTCCAACTCAGCCAGGACATCCGCTGGAAGTGCACTGAGGACAGCGGTGATAGTCCGGAATATCTCCTGGTCCTTGCTGGCAGCACTTTCGTCAATCAACGGCAGCTCAGCGGACTTGCGCTCTTTCACCGAGCCGATCCGTTTGCCTTCTGCATCGATCAAGGCGAACGTTTTGCCCGTTTCCAGGACGGCGACAGGAATTCGTTCCGTGATTTCCACAGCGAGTTCCGAGGGCGGCCGGGCCTCGACAGTAACGTCCAGAACGGCCGGCAGCCCCTCGAGCAGCGGCCGAACGTCGTCGTCGCCGACCTGTGGCAACGGTTGCTCTTTCAGCGGCGCAAGTGCCTCGTCGACCGTTTCCTCCGACGTCAAATCGGTGCCGCTGACCGTAATGGTCTTGATCGCGAGGACCGGAGAGAAAACCAGTACCAAAATCAGCGCCACTACCAGTACCGCTGCCGCTCCGGCGCCGATCCAGATTCGGCGGCGCAGCTTCCTTCCGGGCGGTTCCGGAAATGCCACGACGGTTGTACTGCGCGGGGCAGGCCCAACCTTCTCTTCCGGAACGGAGCCGGATCCGGTTGCGCCGGACGTGGCCGTGTTTTTCTTGCGCACCTTCGGTCGTGCCGGTTTTGCCGCCGGCGCCGTCCTCGTCCCGGTTTCCGCCGGCAGGACACCAACTTTGCCGGAATTGACCCGCACGTTCCCGCGGGCTGCTTGGGTAGCAGCCTGCCGCCCCGCAGAACCCGACGCTGGCTGTTGAACCGCATCATCCGCGCGTCTGGCGGACTCGTCCGCAGGGGACAGCGGAGCCTGTTTCCGGGAACCAGCAGGAGTCACGGGTCTGCGCGGCTTCCTGCTAACCATCAAGCCGCGCCGTCCGCTGTCCGCTGGGTCAGGCGTTCTACCAACTGTGGGCCAAATTGCGTGACGTCCCCGGCGCCCACGGTCATAATGATGTCGCCCCGCCGGGCCCGGTCGACCACTGATTTCAGCGCCCGGTCCGGGTTCTGCTCGTATCCGCCGGGCCGCTCGAGCCGGGACGTGATTAGCTCACTGGTCACACCGGGAATGGGATCTTCACGCGCCGGGTAGATATCGAGCACGGTCACCGAGTCCGCCAGCGACAAGGCCTCCGCAAACTGTGCGGCAAATTCCCGCGTCCGAGAGAAAAGGTGCGGCTGGAACAACACATGGACTCCGTGGCCGCCGGCAACCTTTTTCGCCGCTGACAAGGCCGCGTGAACCTCGGTCGGATGGTGGGCATAGTCGTCGAAGACCCGGACTCCGTCTGCCTCGCCCTTCGCCTCAAAACGGCGTGCAGCCCCGGTGAATCCAGCCAGTCCGTCTGCAGCAGCGGCCGGATCAACACCGCTGCAAAGTCCGACGGCGAAGGCCGCCGTCGCATTGCGGATATTGTGTGCACCGGGCACTTGGAGCCGGAGCTCGTGCCGCTGCCCGTCGACGACGATCCAGCTGCTGCTGGTCCCCGCGGAAAAACCGCTGTCTTCAATGCGCACGTCCGCATCGGGCGAATATCCGTAGCCGAGGATGCGGTGGCGCGCGCCGGACTCCCGAACCCTGTCCGCCAGATCGCGCGCCCCCTGGTCGTCTACGCAGACGATAAGTGTTCCGTCTTCAGGCAGAAGGGCAGCGAAGTTGTCGAAGGAAGCGTAAACGGATTCGGCCGAACCGTAGTGGTCCAGATGGTCGGCCTCCACGTTCGTGACCACAATGACTTTCGGACGGTAGTTCAGGAACGAACCGTCCGATTCGTCAGCTTCGGCCACGAACAGTTCACCGGCACCGTAGGCCGCATTGACCCCAAGCGCGGCCACGTCCCCGCCGATGGCAAAAGACGGTTCCTTGCCCGCGGCCTGCAGCATGACGGTAACCATCGCCGTCGTCGTTGTTTTGCCGTGGGTACCGGCGATGGCGATCAGCTGCTGCGATCCGATCGAAGCGGCCAGCGCGACGGAACGGTGGATGATGTTCAGTCCCGCGGAGACCGCCGCCTGCAACTCGGCGTTATCGGGACGGATGGCCGTTGAGACGACTACGGTGTCCGCGTCCGCAACATTGGCTGCGTCATGGCCGATGTAGACCTTCGCCCCCAGCCGCTCCAGCTGGCCCAGAACCTTGGAGTCGCGGCTGTCGGAACCGGAGACATTGACGCCCCGGGCCAGCAGGATCCGGGCGATCGCGGACATGCCCGCACCGCCGAGTCCGACAAAGTGGACGCTGCCCAGATCCTCAAAAGCAAGTTCCCGGGTTGTATGGAAATCAACCGCTTTCACTGCTGCCTCCCTGTGGCTTCGAAAACCATTGCCGCCATGCGTGTATCTGCGTCCCGGATGCCCAGCCCGGCGGCGGCCGTTGCCATGGCCTGCAGCTTGTTGTGGTCATGCAGCAGTGCAGGCAGTTCTGCCGTTGCCCAGTCAGGCGTGAAGTCGGCGTCCTTGACCATCACCGCTCCCCCGGCCCCGACGAGGTCCGCGGCATTCAGTGCCTGCTCGCCGTTGCCATGCGGCAGCGGAACAAGAACAGCCGGCAGGCCGACGGCAGCGATCTCGCAGACAGTAGCTGCGCCGGCCCGGGCCAGCAGCAGATCTGCTGCGGCGTAGACGTTTTCCATACCGTCCACGAATTCGACTTGGTGGTAGCCGGGAACGCTGACCAGGCTGCCGTCGGCCTCCCGAAGCTCTTTCCCTTTGCCTGTTATGTGCAGGGTCTGGATACCGGCCGCCGCAAACTTCTCCAGCGACGCCCGGATGGTGCGGTTGATGCTGGCGGCGCCCGAGGATCCGCCCGTAACGATCAACGTTGGCTTATCCTGTTCCAAACCCAGCCGGTCCCTCGCAGCGGCACGCGCAGCGGACCGGTCCAGGGTTGAGATTTCCCGACGCATCGGCATTCCGACCCAGGTGGCATCAGGCAGCTTGGTGCTCCGGAACGCCACCGCCACGTCATCGGTCAGCCGGGCACCGACGCGGTTCGCCAGCCCCGGGCGGGCATTCGCCTCATGGATCACCAGCGGCACCTTGGCCAGCTTGGCAGCGATGTACATGGGCGTGCTGACGTACCCGCCAACACCGACGACGACATCCGCTCCCGCGCCTTCGATGATGCTGCGGGCCTGCTTCACCGCCGTGCCGAACCGGAACGGCAGTTTAAGCAGATCCAGGGAAGGACGACGCGGGAATGGAACCCGCTCGATCGTGGCCAGCTCATAGCCGGCAGCGGGAACCAGCCTGGTTTCCATGCCTGCAGCCGTGCCGACGGCCAGAATTGCGGCGTCGGGTGCCTGCTCCCGGATGGCTCCCGCGATGGCCAGCAGAGGGCTGATGTGTCCGGCGGTGCCGCCGCCGGCGAGAACCACGGACGGTTCATGGGTCTTCATAAAAGTACTGGTACCTTCTGCCTCGGTCATTACTTGCTGATGTTTCCGGCTGGCTCCGGAGCCAGCCGCTGCGCCAGGTTCCTGGCACGTTTCTTGGCGCGGTTCCTGCCCGCCCGGGCATCAGGCCGGGCAAAAGATAACAGTACCCCGACCGCGGCAAGTGTGATGGTCAGGGCCGACCCGCCGTAGGAAATGAACGGCAGCGGAACACCGACGACGGGCAGCAGCCCGGTCACCACGCCCATGTTCAGGAACGCCTGGCCAATGAGCCACACCATGATGGAGCCGCCGAAGATCCGGACGAACGTATCGTTCTGCCGCATCACCGTACGCACTACCGCAACCGCCATCAAACCGAACAAGAGGACGACGACGAAGGTGCCGAGCAGCCCCAGCTCTTCTCCGATGATGGCGAAGATGTAGTCGTTGTGTGCTTCCGGAATCCAGTTGTACTTTTGCCGGCTCTGTCCGAGGCCGACACCCCACCAGCCGCCCGACGCCAGCGCGAACAGGCCGTTGCACGACTGCATGTTCAGGCCGGTGGTGACCTCGCAGCTCTGGTCCAGCCACATGGTGATGCGGCCCATCCGGTTGGGGCTCGCCACGACCATGACCAGCACACCGGCTACCGCCACCAGCCCAGCCGAAACGAACATTTTCAGCGGAGCTCCGGCGAAAAACATCGCCCCTGCAAGAATAAGCATGAGGATCATTGCAGTACCCAGATCCCTGCCCAGCAGCACTAAGCCGATGATCAAACCAGCGCCCGGTACAACAGGAATGACCAGATGCTTCCAGTCCCGCAGCAGGTGTTCCTTGCGGACCAGAACTGTAGCCATCCACAGCGACATGCCAAGTTTGGCGACCTCGGACGGCTGGCCGGTCATCCCGCCCGGGAGCTTGATCCAGTTGCGGTTGCCGCCGACCGACTCGCCTAGCGGAGTGAACACCAGAAGCAACAACACCACCGAAATGGCCAGTGCAGGCCAGGCAAGCTTCTGGTAGGCCTCCGGGCTGAGCCGGGACAGAATAAGCATCACTGCAATTCCGAGACCGGCGAACACGCCTTGTTTCAGGAATAAGCTGAAGGGTGACTCGCCGTCGGCAATGGATTCCACGGCGGATGATGAAAGCACCATCAGCAGGCCAATGGCAGTCAAGGCCAGGGCCGAACCCAGGATGAGGTAGTAGCTGAAACCGGTCGGTTCCTGACCGGTTCCCTCAATCCGGTCGAGCAGTGCCTTGGCTTTGACCAGCAGCCCGGTTTTGCTCCCCTCGGGGCCTTCCTCCGGACTCCGGAGCTTCCTGACGGCGGAACCGGCCGACCGGGCAGACGCCTTCGACGCCGGTTTCCGGGATGGTTCCCGGTTGGGCGTGTTGACCATTACTGCTCCTTACGGGCTCTACGCCTGACCTTCCTGAATGCCACGGACCGCTTCGATGAATGCATCGCCGCGATGGGCGTAGGACGTGAACTGATCCATGGAGGCAGCCGCCGGAGCCATCAGCACGGTATCCCCGTCTACGGCAATTCCTGCTGCCGCGGCCACAGCTGAAGCCATGATCTTCCCCCCGGTGACATGTTCGTCTCCGCCCGCGGGCTCTCCGTTATCAGTGTCTCGCGCCGGAACCGTGATCACCGGAACATCCGGAGCGTGTCGCTCCAACGCCGCCAGTAAGCCCGTGCTGTCCTGGCCAATAACGACGACGGCTTTCAACCGTCCGCTGTGTGCAACGACGAGTTCGCTGTAGTCCACACCCTTGGACAATCCGCCGGCGATCCACACCACCGAGGAGAACGCCGCCAGCGAGGCCGCCGCCGCGTGTGGATTGGTTGCTTTGGAGTCGTTGACCCAGAGCACTCCGTCGATTTCGGCGATTTTCTGGATTCGGTGCGCGCCCGGGTTGTAATTGCGGATGCCGTCGCGGACCGCGGCCGGTTCCACCCCATAGGCACGGACCAACGCTGCGGCCGCAAGCGCGTTGGCCACGAGATGCCGCGGGGCCAGTTCGCCCAAGTCCGTCAAGGCCGCCAGCTCAGCTGCCGAGTCCTTGCGTGCTTCGATAAAGGCGCGGTCAACAAGAAGATTTTCGACTACGCCGACCATGCTCACGGCAGGCATACCGGTGGTGAAGCCGATGGCACGGCAGCCCTCCACGACGTCAGCCTCTTCCACCATCGCCTCGGTCTCACGCTGTTCGGCGTTGTAGACGCAAGCAACCTTGGTGTTCGCGTAGATCTTGGCCTTGTCCGCAAGATAGTTCTCGTACGAACCGTGCCAGTCCACATGGTCCTGCGCGATGTTCAGGCAGACGCTGGCCAGCGGCGAGAGCGAATGGGACCAGTGCAACTGGAAGCTGGAGAGTTCGACGGCGATCACGTCATAGCCCAGCGGGTCCCGGATGGCATCCAGAATGGGGGTGCCCACGTTGCCGGCCGCAATGGCCCGCAGTCCGGCCGCCTGCAGCATCGAAGCTGCCAGGCCTACTGTTGTGGTCTTTCCGTTGGTCCCGGTAATGACGAGCCATTCGGCGGTCCGCCGCCCGGCACGCTCGCGTACCCGCCAGGCAAGCTCCACATCGCCCCAGATGGCAATCCCGGCTGCAGCGGCAGCCGCGAGCAGGGGCTGCCGCGGGCTCCAGCCGGGAGAGGTGACCACGAGTTCGGCAGGTTCGCCGTCAACCAGCGGAAGCGACTGGGTGTGCTCAGGCCCCAGCAGCACCTGATGCGCACCGACGATTTTCAGCGTGTCCGCCTTGGCCCGGTTTTCCTCTGTGTCCTGGGCGTCGACCAGAACCACTTTGGCTCCGAGTTCAATCAGCGTGTCCGCCGCAGAGAAGCCGGACAGGCCTATGCCGGTGACGACCACCCGCAGTCCGGGCCAGTCTGCGTCCCAGGATGTCAGTGATTCAAGCCGTTCGTTTGTGCTCACAGTCCAACAACCCATTCAGCGTAGAAGATGCCCAGTCCTGCAGCCACGCACAGGCCGGCTATGACCCAGAACCGGACCACCACTGTCACCTCGGCCCAGCCTTTGAGCTCGAAATGGTGCTGCAGCGGTGCCATCTTGAAGACGCGTTTGCCGCCGCTGAGTTTGAAGAACGCAACCTGGATGATGACCGAGAGGGCAATCAGGACAAACAGGCCTGCCAGGACGACCAGCAGCAACTGGGTGCGTGAAAGGATCGCGAAACCGGCGATGGCGCCGCCGAGGGCGAGCGATCCGGTATCGCCCATGAAGATCTTGGCAGGCGAGGTGTTCCACCACAGGAAGCCGATCAGGGCGCCGCAGAGCGACCCGGCCAGCAGGGCAAGATCCATCGGGTCCCGGACCTCGTAGCAGACCTCGCCCGGCACCTTGACGGAACCGCAAGCCTGATTGAACTGCCAGATACCCATAAGCATGTAGGCGCTGAACACCATGACGGAGGCGCCTGCCGCCAGGCCGTCGAGCCCGTCGGTCAGGTTCACGCCGTTGGTAGCTCCGGTCACGATCAGGTTGGACCAGATAATGAACAGAATGGTGCCGAGCACGGTGCCGCCTGCGGCCAGGTCCAGCCACGGTATATCGCGGACCACGGAGATGTTCATCGACGCTGGAGTGCGCCCGGCCTCATCCGGGAAGTTCAGTGCCAGGATGGCGAACAGCACGCCGACGATGCCCTGGAGCACAATTTTGGACCAGGCCCGCAGTCCCAGGCTGCGCTGCTTCGAGATTTTCAGGAAGTCATCCAGGAAACCAACCAGCCCCATACCGGCCATCAGCAGCAGCAGCACGCCGCCGGAAACGGTGGGACCGGGGTGGTCCTGGTTCATCATCCATTCGAGCAAGTGCGTGCCGAAGTAGGCGATGACAACAGATCCGACAATGACGGTCCCGCCCATGGTCGGCGTACCGCGCTTGGTGTGGTGCGAAGTCGGACCGTCATCACGGATGAACTGGCCGTAGCCTCTTTTGACGAGCAACCTGATGAACAGCGGCGTGCCGACGAGGGCAAGCACCAGAGCCATTGCCGAGCCGATAAGCAGGGAAATCACGACTGGATACCTCCCTCTGCAGGAATCGGTGTTTCTGCTGCGCCGGACGGCGGGGCAGGTGGGGACGGCTCACGCAGCGCTACCTGGTCTCCGAGGTGCCGCAACCCGGCACCGTTGGAGGACTTGAACAGCACCAGGTCGCCCGGTCGCAGGTCCCGTTGGAGCATCTTGTAGGCATCTTCCGGCGTCTCGACGAACGTGGATTCATCGCCCCAGGAGCCCTCCATGACGGCTCCGGTGTGCATGGCTCTGGCCCCGGTGCCCACCACGATCAGCTTCGCGATGTTCAAGCGGACCACAGTCCGCCCGATCGCGTCGTGCTCGTGGATGGAATCCTCGCCTAGCTCCAGCATCTCGCCGAGTACTGCCCAGGTACGCCGTCCCTCGCCGCGGCCAAGTTCGGCCAGGGTCCGCAAGGCGGCACGCATCGACTCGGGGTTCGCGTTGTAGGCGTCATTGATGACCGTTACACCGTCCGGCCGCTCGGTGCGTTCCATCCTCCAACGGGACGCCGGGCCGCGGCCGTTCAGGCCGCTGGCGATCAGCTCGGCGCTGATGCCAAGCGACCAGGCCGCGGAGGCCGCTGCCAGCAGGTTGGTGACATGGTGGATGCCGATCAGCCCGGAAACAATCCGGCTTTCGGTTCCATCAGGAAAGCGGACCGTCAGTTCCGGGTGCCCGGCGGCATTGGTGCGCACTTCGGTGGCGCGCAAAACTTCAGCCCCGGCAGCATCCGGCGAGAACCCGGCGTCGGCGGTGAAATAGAGCAGCTTCGCCTTGGTGCGGGTCTCCATCTGACGTACGCGCAAATCGTCGGCGTTGATGATGGCAGTGCCATCGGCTCCGATCGCTTCAACCATTTCACCCTTTGCGCGGGCGATGTTCTCCACGCCGCCGAACTCGCCGGCGTGGGCTGTTCCCACACCCAGTACGACGCCGGTGTCCGGCTTCACCATATCCGTCAGGTAAGTGATGTGTCCCAGCCCGGTGGCTCCCATTTCCACCACTAGGTAACGGGTGTGGAAGTCGGCGTTGAAAATGGTCAGCGGAACGCCGACTTCGCCGTTGTAGGAACCCACCGGGGCCACGGTCGGACCGGTCTGGGCCAAGATGCCCGCGAGCAGATCCTTAGTGGTGGTCTTGCCCGCGCTGCCGGTGATTCCGACGACCGACAGCGGGCCGTGGGCACGCAGCCGCGCGACGACGTCGGCGGCAATGGCTCCCATGGCCTCCACGGCGTCGGGCACGATGATCTGCGGCAGGAGACGGCCGGCGTCGTCAGTTATTTCGCGTTCGGTCAATGCCAGCACGGCGCCGGATGCAAAAGCCCTGGGCACGAACAGATGCCCATCCGTCTTGTCGCCGGGCTTCGCCACGAACAGTGACCCGGGAATCACTTCCCGCGAATCCGTCGCGGCGGAATTAACCGTCACCGCGGCGGTATCCTCCGAACCATCTGTCGGTTCCCCAATGATGCGCCCGCGTGTAATTGCCGCAATTTCGGCTGCAGTAAGTTCAATCATGACGATCTAGGACTCTACCGCGTCGGCGCCAAGGGCATAGAATCCATGCCGGCGCAACGCCTGCCGCAGCTCCACCCTGTCATCGAGGGCCAGGTTCACGCCTTTGACCTCCTGCCAGACCTCGTGTCCGCGGCCGGCAACCAGGACGGTATCTGCTGCCGTGGCCATTTCCACAGCGTGGTCGATCGCCGCGCCGCGCGGAAAGACTTCCTCGATCACGGTGTCCAACTGCTCGTCCCGTCTCGCCGCGAGGGCGCCCGTCAGGACGCCCTGCCGGATGGCGGCTTCGTCTTCGCCGTGCGGATCATCGTCGGTGACGATAACGACGTCGGCACCCCTGGCTGCGATGGCTCCCATCAGGGGCCGTTTAGTCTGGTCGCGGTCCCCCGTCGCACCAAAAACAATGATGACGCGGGAGTCGGCTTCGGGCCGCCGTACGGACGCCAGAGTGCGCTCCAGCGCATCGGGATTGTGTGCAAAATCAACAATTCCTGCCGGCTGCTCGCTGATCAGCTGCATCCGTCCGGGAACATCCACTGTGAACGGATCCCTCGCATCCAGCGCCGCTTGGAGCCGCTGGATGTCAACACCGGAGGCGAGCACCATGACTGCCGCCAGGGCAGCGTTGGACACGTTGAAGTCCCCCGGCAGGCCCGTATGCAGCCGCAGCACGCCGTCCGGGCCGTGCAGCTCGAATGTATGTCCCAGCCCTGCGCGCTGAATGGACTCAACCCGCCAGTCCGCAGGCGTGCCGGTGGCACTGAGCGAGACCGTGGGCACGCTGGGACTTTCGGCCAGCCGGCGTCCCCAAGCATCATCCACGCAGACAACGGCGCGGCGGACCCGCTGGGGTGTGAATAGCTCGGCCTTCGTCTGGAAATACTCGTCCATGCTGCCATGCAGGTCCAGATGGTCCTGCGTCAGGTTTGTGAACCCTGCCACATCAAAGCGGACTCCGTCCACCCGCCGGTAGGAGATGGAGTGTGAGGACACTTCCATCGCTGCCGCATCCAGACCCCGTTCGCGCATCAGGCCGAGGATGCCGTGGACTTCCGGAGACTCGGGCGTGGTGAGCGCGCTGGGAATCGGTTCGCTGCCCGCGGTGATTTCGATCGTCCCGATCAGGCCCGTGGTTTGGTCCAGTGCCTTCAACAGGGAGTTCACGAAGTACGTGGTGGTTGTTTTCCCGTTGGTACCGGTGACGGCGAAGAGGCTCGGCCGGGTACCTGCGGGCTGGCTGTTGTAGACCCTGGCCGATAGTGGTCCAACGAGGGCGCGTAGGTCCGGGGCTACCAGCACCGGCACCGTGCCCAGGTCTTGCGCCGCGACCAACTGGGTTCCGGCGTCGTCCGTGAGAATTGCCGCCGCACCCGCCGCGGCGACCTGCGCGGCGAACTCGGCACCATGCCGGTTGGCTCCCGGCAGACCGATGTAGAGGTCCCCCGGCTCCACGGCGCGCGAGTCGATCGAAAGCCCGCTCACAGCAGTGTCCCAGTCTGTTCCTGCAGCCGACGCCATGGCCGGCAATCCGGCGTCGGCCAGGACCAACTGCAGTTCCTGCAGGGTGACGGGCGCGACAAATTCAGGCCGCATAGGCGAGGCAGACCTGTGCGGCTGTCGGGGGGTGGTGCTCACAAAGTTCTCCAGAATCATTACTCGAGCGGAAGTTTAACCGGCTTGGTGGTGGACGGCGGCACATTGTAGGTATTGAGCACTTGGCTCATGACCTTTTTGAAAACCGGACCGGCGGTCAGCGAGAACACGCCACCCTCCGGCCGCTGGATGGTTGCCACGACCACATACTCAGGGTCCTCCATTGGAGCGATGCCTGCATAGGAAATCGTATAGCCGCTGAACCCGCCGTCGTCGGACGGCGCCTCTGCCGTACCCGTCTTCACACCAATGCGGTAGTCCTCGATATTACCCGGCAGGCCACTGGCCACGTGCGAGTCGGTCTCCAGCATGTCCTGGACCTGGTCCGCTGTCTCGGAGGAGACGGCCCGCCCAACTTCCTCCTTGGCCACGGGGTGCTCGGTACCGTCGGGGTCGATATAGGCGTCGATCAGCCGCGGCTCCATCCTGACGCCGTCGTTGGCAATGGTGGCGAAGGCGACGGCGGTGTGCAGGGCCGTCTGCGCCAGGCCCTGGCCGAAGAGGACGGTGAATTCCTGCCGACCGTCCCAAGTCTCCGGCGGTGCCAGCAGGCCAGCGGTGGTCCCGTGGAGACCGATGTCGAACTTGTGGCCGACGCCGAACCTGCGCAGGTAGTCGTAGCGCTGCTGCCTGGTTAGCTGTTCCCCAATCATCACCGTGCCCGTGTTCCAGGAATTCGCGAGGATGCCCGCCGTGGTCAACGTCTTGGCATCGTGCGGCCGGGCATCGATGAACGTCTGTCCGTTGACTGTGTACTCGGGCGGAATCTTATATTTGGTAATCGGCGTCGTGATGCCCTCTTCGATAGCGGCGGCCATTGTGATCATCTTTGTCGTCGAGCCGGGCTCGAAGGCCTTCGTCGCGGCATAGGATTGGCGCTGGCCGTCAGGCGTGGCCCCGGGATCGTTGGGATCCAGCGTGGTGGAATCGGCCAGCGCGATGATGTCACCGGTCTTGGCGTTCATCACAACGATGCTGCCGTACTCGGCGTTGTATTCCTTCACTTGCTCGGCGATGGCCTCCTGGGCATACCACTGCAGGTCCGAGTTCAGGGTGAGCCTGACACTCTGGCCGTCCTGAGCGGGCACTTCTTCGTTGGTGGCCACCGGGATGCGGATGCCGTCCGCGCCGATTTCGAAGGTGCGCTCACCGGGCGTGCCGGCAAGCACTTCCTGCTGCGTGGCTTCAATGCCTTCAAGCGGCGTGCCGTCGGACCCCAGGAAGCCGACTACCGAGCCTGCCACCTCGCCCACCGGATAGGTCCTGGTGGTGGTCTCGCGCGACTGCAGGCCGGGGAAGGCCAGGTTCTCGACTTTCTCCTGGATTTCAGGCGTGACCGATTTCGCTACGTAGTTGAACGGCTTATCACCGACGACGGCGTCCCGCACCGTTGCGACGTCCTGCCCCAGGATGGCCGCGAGCTTCTCAATCTCGCCCTCGATCTGCACATCTTCAACCTGGCGGGTTTCCTGGTTGAACCGTTGGAAATCCTCAACCAGACGCTGGTCCACAACGATGTCGAAACGTTGCACACTTCGGGCCAGCACGGTTCCTTCGGCGTCAAGGATTTCGCCTCGCAAGGCGGGTATTTCCGAGGTACGCAGGCGCTTGTCGATTGCAGCCTGAGCCATGCCGGCGGTATCGAGGCCCTGTAGCTGGAAAAGACGTGCGCCGAGGATGACCAGCAGGACCAGTACCAGCGCGAGTCCTGCGCGGAGCCTTCGGGCCGTCACTTCGGCCCGCCGCTTGCTTTGGACTTGGGCCTTGGTTCTTGCCACTAGGGATCCTCGTTCGTCTCACCGGGCAATTTATTGTTACTGCCCTGTTTTTTGCTTCGGTGCCGGAATGGTTCCGCCGTTCAGCTCCTCGGGGCTGAATGTCTTCTCACTGCCGCCGGCTGACGGCTGTTCGGCTGCCCGCTTCGGCTCAGCCGGCTGCTGTTCTGCCTCCGGTGCCTTTTCCGCTGCTGCCGGAGCTTCGGCCTCAACCGGAGCCTGGGCTCCCGTTTCAGCTCCTGCCTCGGCTTCAGCGGCTTCAGCGGGTGTCAGTGCCTGCGCCGGGAGTTCCGGACGCTCCACCAACTGTGACGGCGCAGAGCCTTCCTTTGCCGCCTGCGGGTCCCCGCTGACCTTCATCGTTTCTAAATCAATGGAACCGACCGAAGGCGAAACCACCATTCCCAATTGTGCAGCCTCCGCTGCCAGATTCTGTGGAGCCTGGCGGTTTTCCAGCTGCTGTGTCAGTTTTTCGTTCTGCTGGGCCAAGGCAACCTGCTCGCCGCGCAGCTTCACGATGTCATACTGTCCCCCGGACACGGAGATATTGAGTACGAGCACGCACCCAAGGGCGGCAACGAGCACGACGAAGCAGAACACGGCAAATGGCACGCGCTTGCGGGCCGGTCCGGTAGGTACCACCGAGAGCGGTGTGCGGGGCGCCGTGTTCCGTTCAGGCAGCGCGGCGGCATACCGGGCGTCCCGGGCCGTGCTGCCCTCCACCATGGGTTGAACTGCCGGCCTGGTGTTCCGAGCTGTTGCACTCATGAGGAGCTCCTGTTCCGAATCCGTTCTACCGCCCGCAATCTGGCCGAAGCCGCCCGCGGGTTTTCTGCGATCTCTGCTTCAGTCGGCACCTCGGTGCCCTTGGTCAAAGTTTTCAACTGCGCCTTGTGCTCCTCCAGCTCCACAGGGAACCCGACGGGAGCCGACGACCGCGAGCCGGAGGCGAAAAAGCCCTTGACGATCTTGTCTTCCAGGGAGTGGTAGGACATGACCACTACCCGGCCACCCATACCCAGTACGTCCAATGCAGCAGGGATGGCGCGTTCAAGCACCTCCAGCTCTTCGTTGACTTCGATCCGCAGCGCCTGGAAGGTCCTCTTCGCCGGGTGCCCGCCGGTACGTGCCGCCGAAGCCGGGACCACTTTGCGGATTGCGTCCACCAGCTGACCGGTTGTTTCGAGGGGAGCTTCATCACGGGCTGCCACAATGGCTGAGGCGATCCTGCCGGCGAACTTCTCTTCGCCCCATTTGCGGATGATACGGACCAGCTCGTCCTGGCTGTAAGTGTTTACTACGTCCGCCGCGGTCCGCCCTCGGCTGGTGTCCATGCGCATGTCCAGCGGCGCGTCGTAGGAATAGGCGAAGCCGCGGTCCCGTTCGTCGAGCTGCATCGATGAGACGCCAAGGTCAAAGAGCACTCCGTCCACGGTGTCCATGCCAAGATCACGGACCACGTCGGCGATCTCGTCATAGACCGCGTGCACCAAGTCTGTCCTGTTGCTGAATTCAGCCAGCCGCCTGCTCGCGAGTCCCAGAGCCTGCTCATCCCGGTCGATTCCGATCAGGTGCAGCTGCCCGTACCTCCGGAGCAGCGCCTCGGAATGGCCCCCCATGCCCAGGGTGGCGTCAACGACAACGGCACGTCCGGTGGATTCAATGGCCCTCTCGATTGCCGGAGCCAGAAGGTTGATGCAGCGGTCGCGCAGCACGGGGACGTGACGGTCCTCTGTCGGGCGATCCTCGCTCATCCAGCCTGCTCCTCCGGTTGTTTTTGTTGCCTGGGTTCTTCTGCTTCCTGCAAGTCCTTTAAACCGATTGATTCTTGGACCAGATCCCCATCCGCGCCTAGCCTCTCCGCCTGATTCCGGGGAAGGTGATTCAGGTGGTCGTGCTGGGCGGCTGGAGATCTCATTCAAGAATCCGGCGGTAGTGCTGTATCCGACCAAGGTCAGAAGATTCCAGGTATTGCATCTTCATCTGTTTCGGAGAAGGCGGCTTCCTTCTCTGTCAGGTACTCGTTCCAAGCCTGAGCGTCCCAGATTTCTGCACGCGTTCCGGCACCGATAACGGCGAGTTCCCGGTCCAGGCCTGCATAAGTACGAAGCGCGGATGGAATCGTAACCCGGCCTTGCTTATCAGGTACCTCATCAGAAGCTCCGGACAGGAAAACCCGAATGTAGTCACGAGCCTGCCGTGACGATATGGGCGCCTTGCGCATTTCTTCATGCACCCGTTCGAATTCCCGCTGACTGAAGACGTAAATGCAACGCTCTTGTCCCCGCGTGAGCACGAGTCCATCGGACAGTTCCTCACGGAACTTGGCCGGGAGAATCAACCGCCCCTTTTCATCCAACCGCGGCGTATGTGTTCCGAGGAACATCGCCACCGCCTTGCCGATAAAGGAGTTAGTCAACCTCCTGCGTTCACCACTAACCTCTGATGTCCTCCACTTTACTCCACAATTCACCACAGTCAACACATAAAGCGCAGATGCGGGTATTTCCCTTGGGCTGTATTCCGCGCCAGTTCAGGGCACGATGAAGGTGGTGGAAGGTGGAGGGAATTGGCTCCGGCTGGCGCCCAACAGCGCTCGAATCCGTTAAATAAGAAAAGACCCGTCCTGGACGGGTCTTTCTTTTAGCTCTGATTTCCGCCGATGGGAGGAAAGTGGAGTAAGGAGGCTGGCTGGTTAAGGTTCCATGGCGATGTGGTTATTGACGGTCCTCGCCTTGGCGGCGTTCGTCCCACCGGTTCTCCAGGTTGGACATAAACCCTCCCTTGGATGGCGGGGAAGACTTGCCGGCCGTGGAAGAAGCATCCTTGCCCCCTCCTGAGCGCCTGCTGGTCGCCCAATAAACACCGGCCCCCATCACTATGAATCCGAGAACACCCAAGGCAATGATTTGGTTGGAGATACCAATCAACAGCACCAGAATGCCCGCCACCGCAATCAGCGAGCCGACAACTATGTGCCTCGTTGACAGCGACCGGCCCGAGGCCGACTCCATATGGCTGGCAAATTTGGGGTCATCAGCATGCAGTTGCTGCTCCAGCTGATCCAGCAGCCGCTGTTCATGCTCTGAGAGTGGCATCTGAACCTCCTTCTTCCTGTCCCCCGTAGTCCGCTTATCTATGAAACGGACGTGCTGGGAAAAGAGTTCCTCGAACTTCCCGTAAAAACTTCATTTCCTTACTACTAAGGATAGATTGCAAACGGTTCATTCGAAAGCTGCATGTCCTTATTGACGGCTTATCCAGCGCTCATGACGGTTGATCAAGTCCTATCGTCCGTCCGGCCTGGCTCCGAGCGCTTCCGGCCACCCTTTGCAAGCCCCGTTTCCCCACCTGCATCACCGGTCGAAACTTGGTTCCGCCTAGGTTTGATACCCCGTTGAGCTGGCGGCAACAAGGCGGCGGGCATGACTCCGCCACGGCCAAACTTCATGTTCACCTTGTCCAGTGCCTCCTCAGCAATCCGCCAGTTATCCTCGGTGCCGTCAATGGTCAGTTGCTGCCCCGCGCCGGCCGTTGGCTCCAGCTGTTCTGCACGCAGCCCTATCAGCCGAACAGGCATCGGCCGCTCGCCCAAACCGGCAAGCTGTGCCACGGCCGCTGCATACAGCTGATGGGCGCTGTCGGCGGGCTCCGCGAGGCGCCGGGATCTGCTCAGGGTAGTGAAGTCCGCGTAGCGAAGTTTCAGCGCCACTGCCCTGCATTGCATTCCGGACGCCCTTAGCCTCACTGCGGTTCTGTGCGCAAGACGCAACAGTTCGCGCTGCAGCTGCGCGGTCTCCGAGACGTCGTCGGCAAAAGTCTCTTCGGCGCCTACACTCTTCTCGAGCCTTTCCGGTGTCACTTTCCGGTCGTCGATCCCCCAGGCCAGCCGGTACACATGGTCCCCAGCAGTTCCGAGAACCCGACGCAATGTCTGTTGGGGCGTGTGGGCCAGATCCGCGACCGTATGGATGCCGAGCCTGGCCAGGATGTCCCGGGTCTTCGCCCCCACGCCCCACAGCGCCCCCACCGGTAGCGTGTGCAGGAACTCGACCGTGCGCTCCTGCGGAATCAGCAGCAGCCCATCAGGTTTGGCATGCGTGGAGGCGATCTTCGCCACGAACTTGCTCGAGGCAATCCCGACCGTGGCCGTGATCCCCAGCTCCGACCGGATGGTCTGCCGGATGAGCGCACCGATCTCCAGAGGTTGGCCCAGTCTGCGGATCGAACCGCTGACATCGAGAAATGCTTCGTCGACACTCAGTTGCTCGACTTCGGGGGTGATGTTCCGGAAAATCTCCATCACCTTTTCGGATACGCGGTGGTACTTGTACTGATGCGGTTCGATTATCACCGAATGCGGGCTCAGGCGCTGGGCACGCGACATCGGCATTGCGGAACGAACCCCGTGCTCCCTGGCTTCATACGAAGCTGAGAGTACAACCGACCTTCCCGACGGCGATCCAACAATCACAGGCCGGCCGACTAAATCGGGACGCTCTAGGAGTTCGACGGCGACAAAAAACGCGTCCATGTCGACATGCATTATGGTGCAGTTCTGTTGCCGTACCTCGCTCACCTCTCTATGGTAAGTTCCGTTGGCCATGACGGCGCTTTACCGTGGCTAGACTGGTCAGGTACCCGCCTGCCCGTCGAGGAGTATGTCTTGCTGCAATATCACCGGCCCGGATCGCCTCTTTCTGAGGAAAGCCGGTGAATATGGAGACGTCTGACAACAGAAACCGTTCGACAGCCGAGCAGGAGAAATTCCAGAACTGCCTCGTCACGGGGTTGCAGGAGTTTCTCGGTGAACAACGGGCGCAGTTACAGGAGATTTCCGAGGACGCGGCTGAACTGATAGATGCCGTCGCGGTTCTGGCAGATGGCGGAAAACGGTTGCGTGCCTTGCTCGCGTACTGGGGATGGCGCGGAGCCGGCGGTGCTGAGTTGGCCGGACAGGCAGTTCAAGCGGGTATCGCCATTGAACTTTTCCAGGCTGCGGCATTGATTCATGACGACATCATCGACCGTTCGGACACCCGAAGGGGAAAACCGAGCGTTCATCGTGGCTTTGAACTCCGGCATCGCCAACGCGGGTGGTCCCTGGGCGCAGAACGGTACGGCGAAGCCGCCGCTATCCTCGCAGGTGACCTCTGTTTGTCCTTCAGCGAAGAAGTCTTCGCCGGAATCGGTTCGGAGGGCGCCTCCGGAACAACTGCCCGGAAGATCTTCAACAGAATGCGAGCCGAGGTGATGGCCGGTCAATACCTGGATGTACTTGAAGAAGTAGCGGGTCCCGGCCGGCCGCGGGAGCACGCAGTGGACCGGGCGCTGAAGATTCTTCGTTATAAGTCCGCCAAGTATTCCACCGAGCATCCGCTCTGCCTAGGGGGCGCGTTAGCCGGAGGTGACTCGGAACTGATCAGCCGTTATTCCGCATTCGGGCTCCCATTGGGAGAAGCGTTCCAGATCCGCGATGACGTCCTTGGCGTCTTTGGCGACCCTGAAACAACAGGCAAGCCCGCCGGCGATGATCTCCGTGAAGGCAAGCGGACCGTATTGATCGGATTGACACTCAACAACTGCAGCGCTTCTGAGCGTGACTATCTCGACAAGCATCTGGGATCTCCTGATCTCACGGGAGCGGAAATCGACGGGCTCCGCGCGATCATCGAACAATCGGGGGCCCTCGGCTCAGTTGAGGCGATGATTGCCGAACTCAGCGATGCTGCTTTTGGCGCTTTGGAGTTGCTGCCCGTGGATACCGTTGTCGGCGAGGCCCTTCAACACCTCGCCGACCGCGCGGTGCGGCGCACCGCTTAAGTTGGAATTGCGTTCAGCCGAGTGCCCCGGTCCAGCTACGGTCCGGCCAGCGTGCTCTACCAGGCGAGAGCCTGGGCGCGGCGCCGGATCTCGGTTTTGCGGCCCTCGAGCAGTGCGTCGATCGGGCGACCCGGGAGTGTTTCATCGGCAGTAAAGAGCCAGCGCAGTATTGCCTCGTCACTGAAGCCTGAATCGCCGAGAACAGCAATCGTGCCCTTAAGGCTGTCAAGGATCTGATCCTCGACAATGAATGCAGCGGGAATGGATCGGATATTTCTCTCCCCTATCCGAACGGCAATCACGGCTCCTTCATCAATAAGGCTGTGGACCTTCTTGATTGACACGTCGAGACGTTCGGCCACATCGGGCAACGGCAACCATTCGGTAATTAATTCTTCGAGTTCACTCACGTAATAAGCGTGCCATGAGCGGGCCTTTCAAACCACTTCCGAAGTCGACACGCCGCCCCAGATATCCATGCACCAAATTTCGCTTTTGTGTTATGCGGAATTGGTGTAGATTCACTCAAGTCACAAGTTTCACATTGATAACAACCGAAACACACGTAACTCGTACAACAGCCTACGGGCCTTCGGCACATGCCGCTGACCACTGATGAGGAATGTCCATGACTGACCAGCGCCCGTTCTCCAGCAGCCGCGCCCAGGGACGGACTGCAGCCCAGCCTTCCCGCAAGCTGCTGACCGCCGCGGCCACCGCGGCGATTCCCGCCGTCGTACTTTCCTCCGCTGCTTTTGCGCTTCCGGCCCAAGCGGCGGAGCAGGCTCCCCGCATGGCACTGCAGCCCAAGCTGGCCGGTCCGGACCTCCCCGTGCAACTGTCCAGGATTGTTCCGGCTTCGGATGTTGCCCTCCAACTCCCGTCCACCCTGCGTCCGGCGCTGAAGCCCACTCCGTCAGCCCATACCGTCAAGTCGGGCGAAACCATCAGTGGTATCGCCGCTCGCTACGGCCTGGGCACTTCGAAAGTTCTCAGCCTCAACGGCTTGAAGCCCAGTTCGGTCATCTACCCGGGCCAGAAGATCAAGCTCTCGGGCAGCGCATCCTCGGGAGCCACCAAGTCATCATCGGGCTCCTCCTCTTCCTCCGGTGGGTCCTACACGGTCAAGTCGGGCGATACGTTGTCCGGAATTGCCGCCCGCCACAGCATGGGCCTGAGCAAGATCCTCTCGCTCAACGGCCTCAAGGCCACTTCCACCATTTACCCGGGCCAGAAGATCAAGGTCAGCGGATCGGCTGCGTCCGCGACCACCACCGCCAAGACCTCGACAACAGCCTCGGGCTCCGGTGGGTCCTACACGGTCAAGTCGGGCGATACGTTGTCCGGAATTGCCGCCCGCCACAGCATGGGCCTGAGCAAGATCCTCTCGCTCAACGGCCTCAAGGCCACTTCCACCATTTACCCGGGCCAGAAGATCAAGGTCAGCGGTTCAGCCGCCACCGTACAGACCGCTAAGACCTCATCGACAACGGCTTCGGGCTCCGGCTCCTCCTACACGGTCAAGGCCGGCGATACGCTGTACGGCATTGCGATCAAGCACAACATCACACTGAGCAAGCTTCTGCAGTCGAGCGGGCTGAAATCGACGTCGGTCATCTATCCGGGCCAGAAGATCAAGGTCTCGGGTGCCGGCAGCGGCGGGACGGATGTGAACGCTGCATCCGCTGAACCTTTGGTGCCCAGCACCTTCCTCCATTACTCGTACCCGAAGGCAGTGGTTGCGAAGGCAAACGAGAACAAGCGCCTGCTGCTCTCCACCCCGCAGCCCAGCCAGTCGCAGATGAAGGCCATCATTGCGGACACGGCACGCAGCATGGGCGTTGATCCGGCACTTGCCTTGGCACATGCCTACCAGGAGTCCGGTTTCCAGCAGACCGCGGTCTCCCCCGCCAACGCTATCGGCGCCATGCAGGTGATTCCGTCCTCGGGCGACTGGGCCTCGGATCTGGTTGGCCGGAAACTGAACCTGCTGGATCCCTACGACAACGCCACTGCCGGCGTGGCCATCATCCGCTCGCTCGTCCGCACCAGCGATGATCTCGACGACGCGATTGCGTCGTATTACCAGGGCCAGCACTCGGTAAAGACCCATGGCATGTTTGACGACACCAAGACGTATGTGAAGGCCATTAAGGCGCACATGAAGAATTTCTAATAGCAGCACGGTGGGTGCGCCCAGGGGGCGCCCGCGGTAGCGGCGAGGGTCCGGATCCATGTTGATCCGGGCCCTCGCCGTGTTAGGACATAGGATCGAAGAGTGCAGGAACGGGTTACGGATGCAATGGTCGGTGCAACAGTGGACGGGCGATACCTGATTCTTTCGCGTCTCGCGCGCGGCGGCATGTCCACCGTCTATCTGGCCACCGACACCCGCCTGGACCGGCATGTGGCGTTGAAAATCATGTATCCGCACTTGGCCGAGGACACCAGTTTCCTGGAACGATTCGTCCGAGAGGCCAAGTCTGCAGCAAAGCTCTCGCACCCCCATGTGGTCGGCGTCTTGGACCAAGGGTTCGACGGCCACGTTGCCTACCTAGCGATGGAATATGTCCCGGGGCATACATTGCGCGATGTCCTCAATGACAAGGGTGCTTTGACTCCGCGGCTGGCCCTGGCATTGCTGGATCCGGTCATCGAGGGGCTGGCGGCCGCCCACGAAGCGCACCTTGTTCATCGGGATGTGAAACCCGAGAACGTGCTAATGTCCTCCGACGGCCGGATCAAGATCGGTGACTTCGGGCTCGCTCGTGCGGTTTCCACCACCTCGAACACGGGGACCCTGATCGGAACCGTAGCGTACTTGGCGCCGGAACTGGTGACGGGAGCGCCCGCGGACGCGCGCAGCGACATCTACTCGGCAGGCATCATGCTCTTCGAGATGCTCACTGGCCGGCAGCCCTTTACCGGCGAGGTTCCCATTCATGTCGCCTTCCAGCATGTGAACTCCACGGTGCCCGCACCATCCACACTGGTGCCCGGCCTGGCCAAGGACCTTGATGAACTGGTGCTATGGTGCACTTCCTCCGATCCCGAGCAACGTCCGGTCGATGCCGGCGCCCTCCTCGGGGAGCTGCGACACATCCGCACCACGCTGAGCGACGCCGATCTCGATTCGCCGAGGGCAGGATCGTCCGGCGTTGCGCCCGCGCCGGACGAACAGAGCCTGCCCAGCCCGGCCAGCCCGCAGACCGAAGTTATCGGCCAAGACGACAACCGGACCACAGTGATTGCGCCGTCATACCAGCACACGCAGGCCTTGACCCGGCCGCAGGCTGCGATGAATGCCCGAAACGGCCGCGGGCAAGCGACAGATTCTTCCGATGTCTCTGATACGGCAGCCCCGCTGACGAAACGCGAGGCTAAAGCCCGCTCGAAGGAGCTGTCCCGACAGGCACGGCGACCCGAGCAATCCCTACGCAGGCATCCCCGCAGACGGGGCCTGCTCTGGGCCATCGTGCTGGGGATCCTCGCGGTACTTGTCGCGACCGCCGGATGGTTCTTCGGTCTGGGGCCGGGAGCGCCAGTGGAAATTCCGGGAGTCTCAGGCAAACCTGTCGGCGAGGCCCAGTCCATCCTGCAGGATCAGGGGCTGAGCTTCCGGGTTGAGGAAGCCTTCAACGAGGAGCTCGAAGCCGGTGTGGCGATCGGAACCGATCCACCGGCGCCGGAGCAGATCCGGCGGTTTGAAACGCTGACTCTGCTCGTTTCCAAAGGTCCCCAGCTATTCCCGGTGCCGTCCGTCACCGGAATGACTGTTGAACAGGCCCAGACTGAACTGACCGAGGCGCATCTGGCGGCCGGCGATGTGACCGAAGCCTTCGACGAAGAAGTTCCGTCCGGCCAAGTCATCGGACAGCAGCCTGCGGCTGAAGAGCAGCTGCGCCGAAACACCCCGGTGGATCTGACGGTCTCCAAGGGACCAGAGCCGTTTGCCGTCCCCGATGTCACCGGATTGTCCCGGGACGAGGCGACCGCGGCTCTGGAGGATGCCGGCCTGACCGTCGAATTTACTCCGGAGGCTCAATTCCATCGGGACGTTCCCGAGGGGAACATTGCCGCACAGAATCCAGCGCAAGGCAATGTCATCCGTGGCGATACCGTGACGCTGACGCTGTCAAAGGGCCCACGCATGGTTCACGTTCCCAACCTTGTTGGCCAGCAGGCGAACGATGCCCGGCGTCAGCTCGAAGAGCTGGGTTTCAAAGTCGAGATTAACGAGATCCTAGGCGGATTCTTCGGCACCGTGCGGGTGCAGGATCCCGTGGACGAGTCCATACCCGAAGGCTCCGTCATCACGCTGACCGTAGTCTAAGCGGACGGCGGAGCCTTACGGCGGGAATCAGGAGCGCTTGGACAACGCTCCCGCTACAAGGAACGCCATTTCCAGGGACTGCATGTGGTTCAGGCGCGGATCACACACCGATTCGTACCGGTCCAGGAATGCTTCCTGATCGATAGGATCCGCACCGCCCAGGCATTCGGCAACGTCGTCGCCCGTCATCTCCATGTGCATGCCGCCCGGGAAGGTGCCCAGGCCCTTGTGCACCTCGAAGAAACCGCGGACCTCATCGATGACGTCGTCGAAGTTGCGGGTCTTGTAACCGTTCGGCGAAGTCACGGTATTGCCATGCATAGGATCGGTCACCCACAGCACTTTGGCGCCGCTGGCCGTAACTTTTTCCACCAGCGGGGGAAGCTTCTCCCGGATATTACCGGCGCCCATTCTGGTGATGAAGGTCAGCCGGCCTGGTTCACGCTCCGGATCCAGTTTGTCGATCAGCCGCAGGGCATCATCCGCCGTAGAGGTGGGGCCAAGCTTCACGCCGATGGGGTTGCGGACCCGGGACAGGAAGTCCACGTGTGCACCGTCGATCTGGCGGGTCCTCTCTCCGATCCAGAGGAAGTGGCCGGAGGTGTCGTAAGGCAGGCCGGTACGGGAATCGATCCGGGTCAGGGCACGTTCGTAATCGAGCACGAGGGCTTCATGGCTGGCAAAGAATTCCACCCGCTTGAGCGCCTCGAAATCCGCGCCGCAGGCATCCATGAACCGTACCGCGCGGTCGATTTCGCGGGCCAGGGATTCATACCGCGAATGAGCTGGGTTGGCGGTGAATCCCTTGTTCCAGTGGTGCACCAGCCGAAGGTCGGCGAAGCCGCCTTGGGTGAAGGCGCGGATCAGGTTCAGGGTGGAGGCGGAAGTGTGGTACGCACGAACCAGCCGTGACGCGTCGTGGCCGCGGGTCTCCGGGGTAAAGTCGAAGCCGTTGACCATGTCGCCGCGGTAGGCCGGCAGCGTGACACCGTCCCGGGTTTCATCGTTGGAAGACCGAGGCTTTGCGAACTGTCCTGCCATCCGGCCCATCTTGATTACGGGCAGGGAAGCACCGTAGGTCAGCACCACTGCCATCTGTAGGATAGTGCGCACACGGGCACTGATCTTATCCGCGGTAGCGCCTTCGAATGTTTCGGCACAGTCGCCGCCCTGCAGGAGGAAGGCCCGGCCTTCGGCGGCTTCGGCCAACCGTCCGCGCAGCACATCCACTTCCCCGGCAAATACCAGCGGCGGAAGGGCGGAGAGCTCGGCTAGAGATGACTCGTACACCTTGCTGTCCTGCCACGTTGGCTGTTGGACAACAGGCAGATCACGCCAGGCATCCAGGCCGGGATATTCGGCGGCGCCGGGCTGCGGAGTGGATACAGGGGCAGATGCACTAAGTTCAGTCACACATCAATGCTAGACCCCTTGAACTCTCGTTTCCGCCCCGCCGTAATGCGTGCGGCCGAATGAGTCACATTGACGGCATTGTCCTACCTTGGCCTGCCCCGGCTCAGGACCCGGGCTTGCGCGGTTTCCGGCCCCGGCCGGACTCCCCGGAGTCGTTGCTGCCGGCGGAGTCAGTCGTGCCAGATGATGCGGCATGGGTATCTGGCTGCGCGCGGGGCACATGCTCTGTATGCGCGGCATCGGGTGCCTTGGCAAGGGATTCCGGGCTACCGATGATCGTGATGGCACCAGGTGCCTTGACTGTGCCCGGCTTCTGCAGAGCCTCGCCGGCAGCCCCCACGGCTTCAGCCTTACGCTGCTCCTGCCCGGCCTTGGCGGACTTGCGCGCTGCCTGCTGCGCCTTCACCGTGTTGGCATACACGTCAACGTATTCCTGGCCGGAGAGCCGCATGATCTCGTACATGATTTCGTCTGTGACGGAACGCTGAATGAAGCGGTCGTTCTCCAGGCCTTCGTATCTTGAAAAGTCCAGCGGCTTCCCAATAATAGTTCCGACCCGTCGGATGTTCGGGATGCGTCGGCCGATGGGCTGGACCTTGTCGGTGCCTATCATGGCGACCGGGACCACTGGCACTCCTGTGCTCAGAACCAGTTTGGCGACGCCGGTTTTGCCCCGGTAGAGCCGCCCATCAGGACTGCGTGTGCCTTCCGGGTAAATGCCGAGCAGTCCGCCCGCATTCAGGACATCCGCTCCCCCTGACAACGACGACGCCGACGCGGCTCCGCCTGAACGGTCCATCGGCAACTGGTTGGTAAGCCGGAAGAAGGCGGCTGTCATCCTGCCTCTCAATCCACGGCCGTTAAAGTACTCGGATTTAGCCAGGAACACCACGGGCCTGGGCACCGCCAGCGGCAGGAAGATCGAGTCGGAAAAAGACATGTGGTTGCTGGCCAGGATTGCCGGACCATCTGGAATGTTGTCGAGGCCCTTGATCCATGGGCGGAACAGGAGCCGGACCACCGGTCCAATGAAGATCGTCTTCATCACCCAATAGAACACGTGAGCCCTTCCAGTTGAGCCGAGCGCAGCGCCGGTCTCTTCGATTTCCGTTTGTGACTCTACTCTAGGTAATCCGCAGCCCGCGTAGACTCCCCAGTCCCAGTGGCAACGGCGAGGGCGGATAGAAGATTATAGGTACCAGATGACAACATAGTGTCATGACCACCTTGGAGCCGCCCCGGCCCTTTGCGAGCAATGGCCACGGTCCTCATTCACGGATCGGCGTGGTGCTCAGCCACGGGTTCACCGGGTCTCCCCGCAGTCTGCAGAACTGGGCCGATTATCTGGCCGCGGCGGGATTCGCCGTTCGACTGCCGCTGCTGCCCGGGCACGGCACGACCTGGCAGGAATTGGCCAAGACCCCATGGGAGCACTGGTACGGCACGGTCGAGCAGGCATATGACGAACTCGCGCGCGATCGCAGCGCGGTCTTCGCCGCAGGTCTTTCCATGGGCGGCGCATTGGCCCTGCGGTTGGCTGCGTACCGACCGGTCGCCGGTGTCATCGCGGTCAACCCGGGGCTCACGTTCGCCAACCCTGTTGCCCGGTTTGCCGGCGTACTCAAATACATCGTCAGATCCACCCCCGCCATCGCCAACGACATCAACAAGCCCGGGCAGGATGAACAGGCGTATGCCCGTACCCCAGTGGCCGCTGTGCACCAGTTGAGCAGGCTCTTCGCCGATACCACCGCCGCGCTGCCACGAGTGGAGGCTCCGGCACTGATTTTCCGCTCCACCGTAGACCATGTAGTCCCGGAGTCCAGCACGGCCCTGATCCGCAGGCAGATCGGCTCCCGGCGCTTGACGGTCGTTGAACTTGGCAACAGCTACCATGTGGCCACCATGGATAATGATGCTGAACAGATCTTTGATCACTCGGCCCGGTTCATCCTCGAAAATGCCGGCGAAAGGAACGCCACGAATGTCTGAGCGTGAACCGTCGCAGGACGATGCTGTCTGGCAGGATCTTGTCGCCCGGCTCGAGTCAGCCGAAGCAGCGCCGGATCCGCAGGACAAGAACACTTCAGGTCGGGACAGTCCAGAGTCAGCTGACGCCGGCAATCAACCCGCAACAGGCTTGTCCGGCCCCAACTTTCCGGCAGAAAGTTCGCCGGAAGGCGGCGTGCCCGTCTCGGGCCCCAGGGACTACTACGCGACCGACCCTGAGGACGACGAGTTCGTACCGCCCGAGCCTGCGCCCCTGGGCACGGGCGAACCTCTGCTGGTGCTGGCTTGGTGCGGCGCTGTCGGCGGACCCCTGGCCTTGCTGCTCATGGCCATGTTCTGGCGCAGCGCGCCCTTTGCCGTCGTCGTCGGTTTGATCATCATGATCATAGCTGCCGGCACGTATCTCGTCTCAAGGCTGCCCGGCGAGAGGGACAGCGGCGACGACGGCGCCCAGGTCTGAGAAGCCCAGGCACAGCCAGGTGGAGCCGAAGGTGCTGGAATCGCTGCAACACCCAGCCGGGCGGCACTCCGTTATCGATTCGTACGTTACCAGCGAGTACTGCAATGTGATTTAGGTTATAGGCTAAGGGAAACCCCTTGGGGTGGTTTGCTGTCAATAAAGGAGTCGATGTGCGCGAATACAGCGTCCCAGCCATGGTGGATGTTCCCCGGAACTCGAACATCACGGATCTCGTGGTTAAGCAGGCCGGAAAAGCTTCCAACCCCGCATTATTTTCCCGCAAGGATGCCTCCGGGACATGGCAGGACATCCGCGCCACCGAATTCCTCGCCGACGTTGTGTTGCTTGCCAAGGGAATGGCTGCCAGCGGGATAGCTCCCGGGGACCGCGTGGGGATTATGGCGCGTACGCGCTATGAATGGTCGCTGGTGGACTTTGCCATCTGGTTCGCGGGCTGCGTTTCCGTGCCCATTTACGAGACATCCTCCCCCAGCCAGGTTGCCTGGATCCTGGGTGATTCCGGTGCCGTCGGTGCCTTTGTCGAAAGCGCTTCGCACGAGAACGTCGTACGCCAAGCGGTGTCGAATGAGTCACTGGATGCCGTCAAGCACGTCTGGCAGCTGGACGGTACGGGATTGGATGCGCTGCGTGCTGCCGGTGCGGATCTCGAAGACGGCGTCATCGAGGAGCGCCGCGGACTCGCTGGGCTGGATGACCTGGCGACCATCATTTATACCTCCGGTACCACAGGCCGGCCCAAGGGATGCGAACTGACCCACGGCAACTTCGTGGAGCTTTCGGCAAGCGGCGCCGCCGCACTGCCGGCCGTCGCCCATGAGGGGGCCCGGACCATCATGTTCCTGCCACTAGCCCACGTCTTCGCGCGCTTCATCTCGGTTCTGTGCGTTACCTGTGGTGCCACCGTGGCCCATACCCCGGACGTCAAGAACCTGCTGCCGGATCTGCAGAGCTACCACCCCACCTTCATCCTCGCGGTGCCCAGGGTCTTCGAAAAGGTTTACAACAGTTCCATGCTCAAGGCCGAGGACGGCGGCAAGGGCAAGATTTTCCACGCCGCCGCGGACACAGCGATCGCCTGGTCCAAGGCGGAGCAGGCCGGCAAAATTCCCTTAATGCTGAGCTTGAAGCACAAGCTCTTCGACAAGCTCGTCTTCCACAAAATCCGTGAGGCCATGGGCGGGCGCGTCGAGTACGCGGTTTCCGGCGGCGGTCCACTGGGCGAACGGCTTGGCCACTTTTTCCATGGCATCGGATTGCTGGTCCTCGAAGGTTATGGTTTGACCGAAACCACGGCGCCCATATCCGTCAACACTCCCAGCCTTGTGAAGATCGGCACGGTAGGGGCTCCCCTGCCGGGCAACGCGGTCAAGATTGCCGACGACGGCGAGATCCTCACCAAGGGTATCTGCGTGATGCGCGGTTACTTCAACCGTCCGGACCTGACCGAGGAAACTTTCGTCGACGGCTGGCTCCGCACGGGTGATATCGGTGAACTGGACGACGACGGCTTCCTGAAAATCACCGGCCGCAAAAAGGAGATCATCGTCACTGCAGGCGGGAAGAACGTCATCCCGGCCCTGCTGGAAGACCAGATCCGCGCCGACGCCCTGGTGTCCCAATGCGTGGTGGTCGGCGACCAAAGGCCGTTCATTGCGGCGCTCATCACTTTGGATGATGAGGCTCTCCCCGGCTGGCTGGAACGCCACGGACTCCCGGCCGGTACTACGGTTGCCGAAGCGGCTGAACACGAAAGGGTCCGGGCCGAAATCCAGTCGCTGATTGACCATGCCAACCAGTCGGTGTCCCAAGCCGAAGCGATCAAAGCCTTCAGGGTAGTTCCCACGGACTTCACCGAAGCTTCGGGGCACCTGACTCCGTCACTGAAGATCAAGCGCGCGCAGGTCATGCAGGACTATGCGTCCGTAGTGGAGGAAATCTACGCGACAGCCGGTTCCCGGCGCTAGCCAAGGCCTGGAACGGCCTGCTGGCGCTAGGTGGACGGCGCGTCCGTCCCCAGCGCCAGCAGAGCATTTTCAACTACTTCAGTCAAGGCCGGGTGGATCCAGTACTGACCGCGCGCCATGGTGTACGCGTCCAGGCCGAAGGACATCGCTTGGATCAGGGGCTGGATCAAGATAGAGGCCTCGTGGCCCATGATGTGGGCGCCGAGCAGTCGTCCTGTGGCCTTGTCGGCGATGAGCTTGACGAATCCGGTTGCGTCTTCCATCGCCCATCCGTAGGCCGTGGTTCCATACTCCTGGATGACCGTGACGATTTGGGCGCCGCTTACCTCGGCATCCTGCCGCGCCTGTTCCTCAGTCAAACCGACGCTGGCAATCTGCGGACGGGTAAAGACTGCAGATGGTACGAACTGGTGGTCGCTGCGGCGCAGATCTTCGGGACGCTCAAGGTTATGAGTCACCACCCGTGCTTCATGGTTCGCCACGTGCTTGAGTTGGTATGGGCTGCTGACATCGCCCAAGGCCCAGATGCCCTCGGCGGGACTGCCGCCGGCGAGCACGCGCTGGAATTCATCGACAGCAAGCCGACCGTCTTCCTCCAGGTCGAAGCCGGCAGCCTCAACATCCAGGGAATCGGCATTGGTCAGCCTCCCGGTCGCCACCAGGACAATGTCAGCGTCGACAACAGCTTCACCGCCGTCGGTGCCGGCGATGGTGGCACGTACCCCTGGCCCTGACTCCTCAATCCGCGAAAGCGTCCAGCCGAGTTTCAGATTCCATTGCGCAGCAGCCGCGGCGGTGAAGCGCTCCGAAACAATCCGGTCCTCGGACTTCAGCAAGGGTGCCGACCGGTTGATTTGCGTCACCTCACAACCAAAGCCAGAGAAAACTGCGGCGAATTCGGCTGCAATGAAACCGCCGCCGACGATGAGTACACGCGCCGGCAACTGATCGATCCGCATGACGGTGTCGGAGGTGTGCACTTGCGGCAGGTCAATACCGGGAACATCCGGCAGGTGGGCACGCGAACCGGCCGCGATAACGATGTGCTCGGCCTCGATGCTTTGACCGCTTGCCGTGACCAAGGTTTTCGGTCCGGTGAACTTCGCGTATTCCGGATACAGCGTGACGTTGTCCAGTTCCTCGTCGCGATAGCGCCGCCCGCCTTCGGAGATGGCGTCGATCCGGCCGAAGACACGGTCCCGCAGCTCCTGCCACCGCACGTCCTTGACCGCCATGTCCACTCCAAGCGAAGCCGCTTCCTTGGCTGCGGAAGCCAGCTGCGCCGGGTAGACGAACATCTTAGTGGGAATGCAACCAACATTCAGGCACGTACCGCCGAACGTCCCGCCATCGATTATTGCCACCTTCTTGCCGTCCCAGTAAGGAGTTATCAAGG
Organism: Arthrobacter crystallopoietes; assembly: GCF_017603825.1. Classification (NCBI taxonomy): domain Bacteria; kingdom Bacillati; phylum Actinomycetota; class Actinomycetes; order Micrococcales; family Micrococcaceae; genus Crystallibacter; species Crystallibacter crystallopoietes. The sequence continues at coordinate 2,922,900 of NZ_CP072014.1, read as the reverse complement.
AGTTGCCCGAACCGGAGCCGATAATGGCCAAATCGAAGTAAGTCACGGACAACCATTTTAGACGACATATATGGTGGGCTCCGTAAGTGGCACCGGCTCCCGGCCCGTCCAGCCGGCCACTACCGCCGGGAAGTCCCGTGCGCCGGCTCCGCCGGACCGGCAAAGAGCGGCCCCCGAAAACCAAACATCCGGGAGCCGCTCACTACTGCCGCTTAACAACAGAACCTACGTATCAGCCACTACTCAATGACGAGCAGCAGGTCACCGCCTTGAACCTGCTCTACGGAGGAGATCGCCAACCGCTTCACCGTTCCGGCAACGGGGCTGGTGATGCCTGCTTCCATCTTCATGGCTTCAATGGTGGCAATGGTGTCGCCCACCGCGATTGCGTCGCCCACCTTGGCTGTCACCGTGACGGCACCGGCGAAGGGCGCGGCAACCTGGCCCGGAACGTTCGGATCCGCCTTCTCGGCAACCTTTGCCTGGGATTCAACGCTTCGGTCCCGCACAGCCACGTTGCGCTGCTGGCCATTGAGCGTGCAGTGAACCGTTCGCATGCCCTTCTCATCCGGCTCGGAAATTGCACCGAGCGTCGCGATGAGGCGCACGCCCTTCTCAAGTTCGATAACGTGCTCGGTGCCGCGCTGCAGTCCGTAGAGGTAGTCGCGGGTATCGAGCACAGATACGTCACCGTATGTTTCGCGGGTCGTTTCGAAGTCCTTTGCGGGACCGGCGAAGAGCAGCCGGTTCAAAGTACTGCGCCGGGTCGCGGAATCGGCTTGGAGCGCGGCCGAGTCCTCGGCACTGAGTTCGACGTCGCGGACCTTGATCTTCCGGCCCTGCAGTGCCTTGGTGCGGAACGGTTCCGGCCAGCCGCCGGGAGGATCGCCGAGCTCGCCGGAGAGGAACCCAATAACAGAGTCCGGTATGTCGTAGCTCTGCGGATTCTCGGCAAAATCGGCCGGGTCGACCCCGGAACCCACAAGCTGGAGAGCCAGGTCACCGACGACCTTCGAAGACGGCGTGACCTTGACCAGGCGACCGAGGATACGGTCCGCCGCCGAGTACATGTCCTCAATGTCTTCGAACTGCTCACCCAGTCCAAGCGCGATGGCCTGCTGGCGCAGATTGGAAAGCTGTCCGCCCGGAATCTCGTGCTGGTAAACCCGCCCCGTGGGGCCGGGCAGCCCGGACTCGAAGGGGGCGTATACGCGTCGGACCGCTTCCCAGTACGGTTCAAGCGAGCCTACGGCCGCAAGGTCCAGACCGGTGTCTCGCTCGGTGTTCGCCAGGGCGGCGACCAGTGCGGAGGCCGAGGGCTGGCTGGTGGTGCCGGCCATGGCTGCGCTGGCAACGTCGACGGCATCCACGCCCGCTTCCACGGCCGCGAGCAGGGTCGCCAGTTGGCCGCCCGCTGTATCGTGCGTGTGCAGGTGGACAGGCAGATCGAAACGCTCGCGCAGTGCCGTCACCAATTTCTTGGCTGCCGCAGGACGCAACAGTCCGGCCATGTCCTTGATGGCGAGGATGTGCGCGCCGGCGTCGACGATGCGCTGGGCAAGGTCCAGGTAGTAGTCGAGTGTGTAGAGGTCCTCCGCGGGGTCCATCAGGTCTCCGGTGTAGCAGAGGGCCACCTCAGCCACGGCTGTCCCCGTCTCGCGTACCGCGCGGATGGCCGGTTCCATTTGCGAGACATCGTTCAGGGCGTCGAAGATCCGGAAAATGTCGATGCCGGTTGCTGCTGCTTCCCTCACGAAGGCAGCGGTGACTTCCTCCGGATAGGGCGTGTAGCCGACGGTGTTGCGTCCCCGCAGCAGCATCTGCAGGCAGATGTTCGGAATAGCTTTACGCAGGGCGGCCAGCCGTTCCCACGGGTCCTCGCCCAAGAAGCGCAGCGCCACATCGTACGTCGCACCGCCCCAGGCCTCCACGGAGAACAGCTCTGGGGTCAGCGTGGAGATTGCCGGACCGGCCGAGACCAGGTCCCGGGTACGCACGCGGGTAGCCAGCAGCGACTGGTGGGCGTCGCGGAAGGTGGTGTCGGTGACGGCGACAGCTTGCTGCGCGCGCAGGGCCGCAGCGAACTTCTCCGGTCCGAGTTCTTGGAGCGACTGCCGGGTTCCCTTCGCCGGGATCACCGGCAGGGCGGCCGTGGATTCGAGCGCTTCGCGGGCGATCTGGGGCAGCTTATCCACCGGTGCGGTCTTAGCCGTCAGCGCACCATTGGGCTGGTTGACTGTCACATCAGCCAGCCAGGTCAGCAGCTTCGTTCCGCGGTCGGCGGAGACGCGCGCTTGGAGCAACTCCGGACGTTCGTCGATAAAGGAGGTCGCGACATTCCCGGCGACGAACTCCGGATCATCGAGGACGGCCTGGAGGAACGGAATGTTCGTGGAAACACCGCGAATGCGGAACTCCGCCAGCGCCCGGCGCGCGCGGGCGACAGCCGTGGCGTAGTCACGGCCGCGGCAAGTCAGCTTGACCAGCATGGAGTCGAAGTGGGGGCTGATTTCGGCACCCGCATAAACGGTACCGCCGTCGAGCCGTACACCGGCGCCGCCCGCAGAGCGGTAGCCGGTGATTTTTCCGACGTCGGGCCTGAAGCCGTTCGAGGGATCTTCCGTGGTGATACGGGACTGCAGTGCAGCGCCCTTGATCGCCACCGTATCCTGGCTTAGACCGATGTCAGCGAGCGTCTCACCGGAGGCAATGCGCAGCTGTGCCTGGACCAGGTCCACGTCCGTGATTTCTTCTGTAACGGTGTGCTCAACCTGGATCCGCGGGTTCATTTCGATGAACACATGCTGACCAGCGCGCTCGCCCACCGTGTCCACGAGGAACTCGACCGTACCTGCATTGGTGTAGTTCAGCGCCTTCGCGAACTTCACCGCATCCCGGTAGAGAGCCTGGCGGATGTTCTCGTCCAGGTTCGGCGCAGGAGCAATCTCCACAACCTTCTGGTGCCTGCGCTGCAGCGAGCAATCCCGCTCGAACAGGTGCATGACGTTGCCTTCGCCGTCGGCGAGGATCTGTACTTCAATGTGCCGAGGTCGCAGCACGGCCTGTTCCAGGAACATCGTCGGATCGCCGAAGGCCGTGTCGGCCTCGCGCATGGCGGCCGAGAGGGCCTCCGGCAGTGCCTCACGGGTGTCGACACGCCGCATGCCACGGCCGCCACCGCCGGCAACGGCCTTAACGAAAATGGGGAATCCGATTTCATCGGCCGCTGCCAGCAGTTGATCCTTGTCAGCGGACGGAGCAGAGGATTTCAACACCGGAATCCCGGCCTTGCGGGCAGCGTCCAGAGCGTGAACCTTGTGGCCGGCAAGCTCGAGGACATCGGCCTGCGGGCCGACAAAGGTGATTCCAGCGCCGGCGGCTGCACGGGCCAGATCCGGGTTCTCGGACAGGAAGCCGTAGCCGGGGTAGATCGCGTCGCAACCCGATTCCTTAGCAACACGGATAATCTCGTTGACGTCGAGGTATGCCCGTACCGGGTGTCCTTGCTGGCCGATCAGATATGCCTCATCGGCCTTCTGGCGGTGGATCGAATTCCGGTCCTCGTGAGGGAAAACCGCCACAGTCTTTGCGCCCAACTCGTAGGCGGCGCGGAAGGCACGGATGGCGATTTCACCACGGTTGGCCACCAGGATTTTTGAGAACATGTCGCTCCTGCGTCATTGCGATCGGTCGGGGGTTGTGGTGCAAGTCTCAAGTACTGCTATTGCGCGTGGCAAGTAAGTGTTGCGCACATCACGAAATGCACCCACTTGGAACGTAATGATAGCGGTATCCGGGTGGACCCGGACCACCTCCGGCGGAGCCGACAGGCGGGACAGGTGCCGGAATCCCTTATCGACGGGCAGGCACCATATGATGGTGGAGGGATTTTTGGTTCTCGGCCGGTCCCGACTGGTTCACCAGCAGCGGGCAGCCGTCATGACAAGACATGTTAGGTATTGGTTTAACACGTGCAAGTAGTGAGCATCAGTAGTCTCAAGGGCGGCGTCGGAAAAACGTCAGTTACTTTGGGCCTGGCATCCGCGGCACTGGCGGCAGGAATTCCCACACTGGTCGTAGATCTGGATCCGCACGCAGACGCGACCACGGGTCTCGGCGTCCGGCCTTCGCGCCAGACGGATATAGGCCGCCTGCTGAAAAACGCGCGCCGGGCGGATCTAGCGGCGAACGTTGCACCCAGCGGCTGGGTCGCCACCGCTGCAGCCAACGGGCAGCATTCTGTGGGCCGGCGGATTCTCGACGTCGCCGTCGGCTCTGCATTCACCGGGATTTATGACCGGCCTGACCTCGGCCGCCGGGACCTGCGCCGGCTCTCCACGGTCCTCTCCCGGGTTGAAGGGTACTCGCTGGTACTCATTGACTGCCCGCCCTCCCTCAATGGCCTCACCCGCATGGCATGGACGGCAAGCAACCGCGTGCTGCTGGTTGCCGAACCGAGCCTCTTTTCCGTTGCCGGAACGGAACGCACTATGCGGGCCATTGAATTATTCCGCGACGAATACGCGCCGAATCTCACGACGGCGGGAGTGGTCGCCAACCGCGTACGCTCCGGTTCAAATGAACACACGTTCCGCCTGGCCGAGATGAAATCCATGTTCGGTGAGCTGCTGCTGGCTCCCACCATTGCCGAGCAGGCTAACTGGCAGCAGATCCAGGGTGCCGCTCACGCCATCCACCATTGGCCTGGGGAATCAGCGCGTCAGGCCGCGGGCCTCTTCGACGAACTGCTGAAGAACCTGACGGACTCCGGCCGCATGCGCAACCGCGTACTGCGCCGGACTCCCAGCTGACCGGCCCCTCCCGCAGACACGAAGGAAGGGCACCCGCAGGGGTGCCCTTCCTTATTAGTCTTGTGCGTACGCGGTGTGCGTGCCGCCGGGCTTGTCAGTGCTAACTGATCTTGCGGACCCGGCGCCGGCTCAGTTCATCCTCGGGGAAATCCTGTTCTGCAACGTGTTCGCTGGGCAGTGCGGCAAGGCTGCCTTCGACTTCGCGCCACACACGTCCGACCGCTATGCCGAACACACCCTGGCCGCCCTGCACCAGATCTATGACCTCGTCCGCAGAGGTGCATTCGTACACGCTAGCACCGTCACTCATCAACGTGATCTGGGCCAGGTCTTCCACGCCGCGCTCCCGCAGGTGTTCCACGGCGGTACGGATCTGCTGCAGAGAAACTCCGGTGTCCAGCAGACGCTTGACTACCTTCAGGACCAGAATGTCCCGGAAGCTATAGAGCCGCTGCGAACCGGAGCCCGAAGCCCCGCGTACTGCAGGCTCCACCAAGCCGGTACGGGCCCAATAGTCCAGCTGCCGGTAAGTGATTCCTGCGGCTTTACAGGCCGTTGGGCCACGGTAGCCGGCGTCTTCATCCAGAACCGGCAGGTCCTCGGTGAACAGCAAACCCTGTGCACTAGCGGGAATCGCGGCACCCGGCGTTACGGCGTGCGACAACTCGCCCGCATCACCTTTAGGACTCACGTGAACCCTCCTTGTCGAAAGTTCCCTAGGGGGAAGTCGGCACCGCCGACACTCTCAGGGTTTGCTCTAAGTCTGCCCTGTGTTATCCGGCCATGCAATGGGAACTGTATGCTTCGACGTTAGAACGGCCGGGCGCTTGGGTCAAAGACGTTGGCTTTTAGAATTCGGCGTGTCGGCCGGAATCGCGCAATCCCGCGTCCTGCCGTGGCACGCCCGGCACTATTTCTCGAAGTCCTCCGGCTCGACATCGGCCAGAAACTCGCGGAACTCGCGCAACTGCGATTCAGCATTTTCCTCGGCGGGTCCGGCTTCGCCTTCTTCCTCCTCGGAAGCCTCGGCAATCTGCACCCCGGCTTCCTCCATGACTTCTTCCGCGCAGTAGATCGGGCAGGGAACCCGCAGAGCCACAGCGATCGCGTCCGATGCCCTTGAGCTGACTGTTTGGCCGCCGTCGAACACTAATTCCGCGTAGAAGACGGTGTCCTGAACGGAGACAAGCCGCACCTCGGTGATCGTCCGGTCGAGCTCCCGGACAACACTGCATAGCAGATCGTGCGTCATGGGGCGCGGGGGCTTGATGCCCTGCTGGGCAAAAGCTATTGCGCTGGCCTCGGGCGCCCCGATCCAGATCGGGATGTGTCGTTCGCCCTCGGTTTCCTTGAGCAGGACCAGCGGCTGATTGGAGGGTAGTTCAATCCGCACCCCGACAACCTCGACTTCGAGCATGGCTCCTCCGATCAGCGGTCCATTCGCGCGATATGTCCATTGACCAAGGCGCTGTGCAGGTTCAGGCAAAGATCGCTGATTTCCTTGGCGGTTTCGGCCGCCCGTGCTTTTGAGGCCACATCCCGCCGTGACGAGATGGGAGCCACGGCACGCTCCACGAGACCGAGTTCCCGGTCCGCGGCAGTCCGAAAGGGCCTCAGGTGCCGCGGCTCTATACCGTGGGCCTCGAGTTGTACGCAGGCCTTGACAACTTTAAGGGCGTGCTCGTCAAAGCGGGAATCCGCGGCCTGGATAAGTCCGAAGCTGACAAGCTCCTGGACCAATGCCGTCGAAGCACCGGCCGCATCACGCAGCTCCGCCAGAGTCAGGGACCGCGCCCGCCCGTTGAGCTCTTCGGCCAGCTGGCCGGAAACCATGCGCGGGGTCAGCGACATGCCGCCAGGCAGGGCCTCGGGCCGCTCCCCCCGGTCGATCGCGTCAACGTAGTCCTTGATGACCTTGAGCGGGAGGTACTGGTCCCGCTGCAAAGCCAGCACGAAACGAAGACGCTCCACATCCTGGCTCGTGTACTTGCGGTATCCCGCCGGCGTCCGTTGCGGGGAAATGAGGCCCTTTTCTTCCAGGAACCTTATTTTGGAGGCGCTGATCTGCGGAAATTCCGCATTCAGTTCCTGCAGCACTTCCCCGATGTTGAGGACGCTGCTACGGAACGTGTCCCTGCCGGTGCCGAGCGGACGCCGTATAGGTTGGGATGCGGGCACCGCCTAGGCCTGGCCCTTCCCAGCGGCCCCGCTGCCGGCGTAGTAGGTCAACCGGAACTTTCCGATCTGCACCTCGTCACCGGTCCGCAGCGCCAAGCTGTCGACGCGGTCGTTGTTGACGTATGTGCCGTTCAGGCTGCCGGAGTCCACCACGGTGAATCCTTCGCCGGTGCGGCGGAACTCGACATGCTTGCGGGATACGGTCACGTCGTCGAGAAAGATGTCCGCTTCCGGGTGCCGGCCGGCGGTCGTCACGTCTTGATCGAGCAGGAAGCGGGCGCCATGGTTGGGTCCGCTATGAGCGATCAGCAGGGCCGACCCCGCCGGCAGCGCCAATACCGCGGCTTCCTCTTCCGTGGTCAGCTGCGGTTTCGGCAGGTAAGTCTTTGCCTGCGGGGGCAGGCTGATGGAAGTGGTCTCGGCTGAAGCCTCCGAAGCACCATGGTCATGTCTGGTGCCTCTTGCGTTGTGCTCTTCGCCCACCATTAAATCGTCCTCCCCTGCAAAAATAGCGGTCAACCGGTCGGTGACCGGTTGACCGTTCAAAAAACTACGGTACCGGTAGCTCTAGCCTACCTGCTGTTCGTACTCCGAAGCACTGAGCAGTGATTCGGTTGCCGAAGCATCAGCGAGCCGTATTTCCATCAGCCAACCTTCACCATAGGGATCTGAGTTGATCAGAGCCGGATCCGATTCCAGCGCATCATTGGATGCCACTACTTCACCGGTGACCGGTGCGTAAATGTCGCTGACGCTCTTAGTGGATTCGACCTCGCCCACAACGTCGTTGGCGGTGATGGTGGTTCCGGTTTCCGGAATCTGCACGTAGACGACGTCGCCGAGTGCGTCCTGGGCAAAGTCCGTGATGCCGATACGGACAACTCCCTCGGTGCCTGCAGCGGTCACCCACTCGTGTTCGGCGGTGTAGTGAAGGTCTGCTGGAACGTTGCTCATGTAAATGCCTCTCTTGCGCCGCTGGATCTTCTGGGCCGGTGTTGCCGACGGCAACGGGCCACAGCTGAAAGTATAGGCACAGAAATTCACCCTCCGACAGCCAGCGGCGACACATGTCGGCACGCACCGCCGCTCACCACGCGAGCCTGCGCACGCATGAAAAAAGTCCCGGTGATCAACGATCACCGGGACTTTTACCTGCTGTCGGGTTGACAGGATTTGAACCTGCGACCCCTTGACCCCCAGTCAAGTGCGCTACCAAGCTGCGCCACAACCCGTTGTCCTGCCGGGGCCTGCCCGGCTGAACTACCTCAAATACCTTACAGCATATTTTGGCCGGCGATTACCACCCGTGCCCCGCGTTACTTAACGCTGGCGGCTGCGCTTTTCGCGCACACGCATGGCGACGTCGATGGGCGTGCCTTCGAAGCCAAACGTCTCGCGCAGGCGGCGGGTGATGAAGCGGCGGTATCCGGGATCCAGGAACCCAGTGGTGAACAGCACAAACTTCGGCGGGCGGCTCGATGCCTGGGTACCGAAGAGGATCCGGGGTTGCTTGCCGCCGCGCACAGGGTGCGGGTGGGCGGCCACCAGCTCGCCGAGGAACGCATTGAGCCGTCCGGTAGGGATGCGCCTGTCCCACGATTCCAGGGCCGTGTCGAGGGCTGGCACCAAGCGGTCCTTGTGCCATCCGGTCTTGGCGGAGATATTGACGCGCGGCGCCCAGTCTACGTGGGCCAGGTCCTGCTCGATTTCGCGTTCCAGGTAGCGTCGTCGTTCGTCGTCGAGCAAATCCCATTTGTTGAACGCCAGCACCAAGGCCCGGCCTGAGTCGATGGCCAGCTGCAGGATGCGTACGTCCTGCTCGCTGAGCACCTCGTCCACCGCCAGAAGAACGACGGCGACCTCCGCCTTCTCCAACGCGGACTGCGTCCGCAGCGAGGCGTAGAAGTCCGCACCTTGCTGCATGTGGACGCGGCGCCTGATGCCCGCGGTGTCCACGAACCGCCAGGTCCGTCCGCCGAGCTCGATCATTTCATCCACCGGGTCGCGCGTGGTTCCGGCCAGCGGGTCCACCACAACGCGTTCGCTGCCGGCCAGCTTGTTCAGCAACGAAGACTTGCCGACGTTCGGCCGGCCGATCAGGGCCACGCGGCGCGGCCCTCCGCTGCGTTCCAGTCCCCCGTAGGCGGAATACTCGGGCAGGACCTCCATGACGGCATCGAGCATGTCGGCGGTCCCGCGGCCGTGCAGTGCCGATACCGGGTACGGTTCCCCGAAGCCCAGTCCCCACAAAGTGGAGGCATCGGCTTCCTGGGCCATGTCGTCCACCTTGTTGGCGACCAGGATGACGGGCTTCTTCTTGCGCCGGAGCATGCGGACCACGGACTCATCCGTTGCCGTTGCGCCGACGTTGGCGTCCACGACCAGCAGCACGGCGTCGGCCATGTCGGCGGCGATCTCGGCCTGTTCCGCCACCCGGGCATGGATGCCCTTGGCATCGTGCTCCCAGCCGCCGGTGTCCACGAGGGTGAAATTGCGGCCGCTCCAGTGCGCGGCGTAGGTCACCCGGTCGCGGGTCACGCCGGGGGTGTCCTCCACGACGGCCTCGCGGCGGCCCAGAATGCGGTTGACCAGGGTGGATTTGCCCACATTGGGACGGCCGAGGATGGCGAGGACGGGATCTAAGTGTTTTGGCGCATCCTCGTCGAAGTCCTGGTCCATTCCGGCCAGAAGAGCGGCGTCCTCTTCGTCCAGCTCATAGTCCGCCAAGCCGGCGCGCAGGGACTGCGCGCGCTGCTCAGCCTCGGCGTCGTCGATTTCCTCGAGACGCTCGGCGATGTTGTCTTCGCCGGCGGGCTCGTACTCGCTGCCGGTGTATCCGTCTCCGGTGGGCCCGTTGCCGGATTGTGTGGCGCTCATGGTCGCTGTCCTTCTGTTAATGCATGTAGATCGGTTCTGCCGCAGTGTCCATTGAAACACGCTGGCGGATTCAACCGTGACGCTGTATAGCCACAGGGCGGCCGAGGGCCGGTTTTCGTGTAGGTCAGTGCGCAGCGCTGCGGACTGCAGCGAGAACGGCCTCGACAGTTTCCTCGAAGTCCAGGTCGGAGGAATCCACGGTGAAAACGCCGTCGGCGGCCTCGTGGAAGTTGACCACTGTTGAATCCTTTGCGTCCCGGGTCAGGACCTGCTCCTGCAGCTGCGCATCGCTCTGGGTTCCGCCAAGTTGGATACCGCGGCGGCGCAGCCGGGCTTCTTCGCTGGCGGTGAGCAGGATGCGGGCCTCGGCGTCCGGGGCCACCACGGTGGTGATGTCGCGGCCTTCGGCAACGATCCGCCTTCCTGAGTCCGCGATGATCTGCTGCTGGCGGCGGATGAGCTCGGCCCGGGCGCCCAGGGTGGTGGCCACCGCGCTGACCGCCGAGGAGATGCTGGGCTCACGGATGGCCAAGGTCACATCAGTGCCACCTACGCTGACCAGTTCGTGGTCGGGATCCGTGCTGATCTTCAAGTCCACTTCGCGGCTGGCCTTCTCGACGGAAGCCGCTTCCTGCAGGTCCACACCGGTATCCAGACAATGCCAGGTGACCGCGCGGTACATAGCGCCCGTGTCCAGGTACGCCGCATGCAGCCGGCGGGCGGTTTCCCTGCTGACGCTGGATTTGCCCGAACCGGACGGCCCGTCGATGGCCACCACCAGTGGTTTCCCCAGCCGGTAGTGCCTCATATCCGTAGCTGCCGAGCTCATTGCAGTACCTTCCATCCGTGCGAATCCAAGTAGTCAATCAATTCCTGCCGTCTGCTGGGCAGGACGGAAATTTCCACCATACCCACGTCCTGTCCAGAGGAGTGGTCCAGCCGCAGATCCTCCAGGTTGATGCCCACCTCGCCGATCTCAGTCAGCAGCTGTGCAATCTGCCCGGGCCGGTCATCCACCAGCACGGTCAGCCAGGCGAACGACTGCGGCGGCGCGCCGTGCTTGCCCGGGATCCGGGCCTGGCCCGCGTTGCCTTCGCTGATCAGCTGCGCGAGATCCAGCCGCGCACCGGCAGCCTCCGGATGCTCCAGGGTGCCGATCAGCCGGTTCAGGTCCTCACGAACGCCGTAGAGGATCTGAACCAGCTTCGCTGCGTTGGCGCCCAGGATCTGCACCCAGAGGGCAGGGTCGCTGGCGGCGATGCGGGTGACATCGCGCAGCCCCTGCCCCGCAAGGGAGAGGGCATGCGGCTCGGTGTCCTGCAGCCGGCTGGCCAGCAACGAGGACATCACCTGCGGCAGGTGGGAGATCAGGGCCACCGAGGCATCATGTTCATCCACGGACATCTTCGAGACCACTGCCCCGAGGTCAATGGCCAGCGCCTGCGCCGTCTTCAAGGCAGCGGCGCTGGTCTGCTCGTTGGGGCACAGCACCCACGGCATGGAGGTGAACAGTTCGCCGCGGGCCGCCACCGGGCCGGACTTCTCCCGTCCCGCCATCGGATGCGTGCCGATATAGCGCGCCAGATCCGCAACTCCAAGTGCCGGGTCCTGCTGCAGTTCGGTGAGTACGGAGGCCTTGACGCTGGCAATATCAACAACGACGGCGGACGGATAGTCCCGCAACGCCTGCGAAACCACCCGGGCGGTCACGTCCGGAGGGGACGCCACGACGACAAGCTGCGGGGACAACTCCTCCCCCGGGTCCAGAGCCCGTCCGGCTCCGATATCCTGGGCGACGGCCTGTGCCGAGGGCGAGGGATCCGAGAGGACGACGTCGACGGAGCGGGCGCGCAGACCGAGTCCGATGCTGGCGCCGAGCAGACCGGTGCCGATAACCAGAACCGGACCCGAGAGATGGGTGGCCTGTAGGTGTGCAGGATTCAAGCTTTACATCCCTACCGTTGCCAGCAGGTGACCGATTTCCGTCCTGCCCAAGGCGCGGATAGTGCCCTGCCGCTGGTCGTTCAGCCTGATCGGACCCACCTGGGTGCGGACCAGCCGCACCACCGGATGTCCGACGGCGTCGAAAAGCCGGCGCACAATCCTGTTCTTGCCCGAGTGCAGCACAACCTCCACCAGAACGTGCCCCGGGGTCGAATCCACCAAGCGGAAGGAATCCACCTTGGCCACGCCGTCCTCGAGCTCGATGCCGTCCTTCATCTGCGCGCCGATGCCGTGCGCCATCGGGCCGCGTACCTGGACCAAGTAGGTCTTGGGCACCTCGTAGGACGGGTGCGTCAGGCGGTTGGCCAGTTCGCCGTCGTTGGTCAGCAGCAGCAGACCCTCGGTGGCCTGGTCCAGCCGGCCCACATGGAACAGGCGCTGGTCCTTGTTCTTCTTCAGGTAATCACTGACACAGGGGCGGCCTTCCGGATCCTCCATGGTCGAGACAACGCCCTTGGGCTTGTTGAAGACGAAGTACACCAGCGACTCGTCGGTCTGGATCCGCATGCCGTCCACGTGGATCACGGCCGTGGCGGGGTCTACACGCACGCCGAGCTCGGTGACGACAACGCCGTCGACTTCCACGCGGCCGGCTTCGATCATGTCTTCGCAGACACGGCGCGAGGCAACGCCGGCACCGGCGAGCACCTTCTGCAGCCGCACGCCCTGCGGATCATGCTGATCGGAGGTCTCGCCGTGCCCGGTTCTGGGCGTCTTGGCCTTCTTCGGGCGGTTATTTACCGGACCGAGGTTCTGGCCGAAACGCTCCTTGCCGTAGGCGCGCGGCCCGGCGGACGCGGCGTTGGGGCCGGGCTTCCGACCCGCAGAGGCGCCGGGCTTGCGGCCTGCGGCTGAACCCGGCTTGGCGCCGGCGGACTGGCCCGGGCGCGGTTTGCCGGCCTGGGGCCCGTCCTGCGGCTTGCCGAAGGACTTCCCGGAGCGGCCCTTGCCGGCGCCGCCGGAGAAACCGCCACCGGGTTTGCCTGACTGCCGGGGGCCCTTGCCGCCGCCGCGTGGGTTGTTGCGGCCGGAACCGGATCGGGGCGCCTGTGTCATGGTCTGTCCTTAGAACTAGCGAGAGTCAGTCTTAGATATCGGAGTCGTCGATGTCTGCCAAATTTTCCAGCCCCGGCAGATGCGGTGCCAGTTTGGGCAGCTCGGAAACATTTCCTATACCCAATCTTTCCAGAAAATACGAGGTGGTCTTGTACAGGAGGCCTCCTGTCTCCGGATCCGTGCCCGCATCCTCAATCAGACCACGCTGGACGAGGGTCCGCACCACCGAGTCCACATTCACGCCGCGGATGGCCGAAACCCGCGCCCTGGACACCGGCTGGCGGTAGGCAATCACGGCCAGCGTCTCCAACGCGGCCTGGGTCAAACGGGCAGTCTGTCCCTCCAGGATGAAGCCGGATACGATGTCGGCAAAATCACTGCGCGAGAAGATCCGCCAGCCGCCGGCAATGCTGCGCAGTTCGAATCCCCGGGGTGAACCGTCCGGAGAGCCCGCGCCGTCGTAATCCCTTTGGAGCTGCACCAGCAGCGTCCGGACTTCGGCAATTGGCAGACCCAGGGCGGTGGCCAGTTCGACGTCGGTGGCCGGCTCATCGATGACCATCAGTACCGCTTCGAGGGCAGCTCGGGGGCCGCCGGGGAGGGACTGCAGATCCGCGCCGGATTCTTCCGCGGCCAACGGCGCGGCATCGGCTCTGTCAGTCATCCTGCCCTTCCTTTCCGGCCGCGGCGGGAACGGGTCCGTCCCCGGGGACGGACCCGGGCGCCGGCACATCTTCGTATTCCTCGCTAAGCCGTTCGGTACTCCAGTCCCTGTCGGGTCCGGTCCAACGCACCGTCAGATCCCCCAGCGGCGACGCCTGGTCAAAGGCGATGACTGCGTCGCGGAACATTTCCAGCAGGGCCAGGAAGCGGGCGACCACCACCGTGGTGTCGGCAGCATCCGCGGTCAGCGCCCGGAAGGACAGCGGCCCGGCGTCTTGGAGCCGGTCCGCGATGATCGCCGCCTGCTCCTTCACACTGACGGCCGGAGCATGCAGGTGCGCCAGCCCCACCTCCGTGGGCTTTGGTGCTTTCGGCTCCAGCGCCTTGCCCGCCAGTTTGGCGAAGTCCGCCAGCGAAGTCCGCCAGATTAGCTCCGGCAGCAGCGCCGCGAACTGCGGCTCCAGACTGACTTGGCGCGGGTAGCGGGCAGCTTCTTCCTCCAGCCAGCGTCCCATCAGCGCGGCAATCTGCTTGAACGCCTTGTACTGCAGCAGGCGGGCAAAGAGCAGGTCCCTGGCTTCGAGCAGGGCGATGTCCTCGTCGTCCTCCACTTCGCCAGTGGGCAGCAACCGTGCCGCCTTGAGATCCAACAAGGTCGCGGCGATAACGAGGAATTCGCTGGCTTCGTCCAGCGCCCAGTCCTGGCCGGACTCCTGCAGGCGACGGGTGTAGGAAATGAACTCGTCCGTGACCCGGGCCAGTGCGACCTCGGTGATATCCATCTCATGTTTGGAGATCAGGCCCAGCAGCAGGTCGAAGGGGCCGCTGAAATTGTCCAACCGTACTTCGAAACCGGGACGGCCCTCGGCCCGCGGTGCCGCCAGCGTCTCCGCCGCCGGTCCCGCGTCAGTCATCAGGGTGCGCCGCCGCGGGCGATCAGCTCCCTGGCCAGCTGGCGGTAGGCACCGGCCCCCGCGTGGTTGCCGGCATAACTGGTGATCGGCTCCGCGGCCACCGTGGCGTCGGCAAATTTGATCGTGCGCTTGATGACGGTCTCGAAGACCTTGTCGCCGAAAGCTTCGAGCAGCCGGCCGATGACCTCGCGGCTGTGCAGGGTGCGGGCGTCGTACATAGTGGCGAGCACGCCGTCGATCTGCAGGCGCGGGTTCAGCCGGTCCTGGACCTTCTCGATGGTTTCCACCAGCAGTGCCACGGCCCGCAGGGCGAAAAACTCGCAGATCAGCGGGATGATCACGCCATGGGCGGCGGTCAGGGCGTTGACGGTGAGCAGGCCCAGCGAGGGCTGGCAGTCGATCAGGATCACGTCGTAATCGTCTTCGACCTTACGCAGCGCCCGGTCCAGCACCTGTTCGCGGGCGACCTCGTTGACCAACTGGACTTCCGCCGCGGAAAGGTCGATGTTGGCCGGCAAGAGATCAATGTTTTCGAAGTCCGTGCTCTGGATGGCCTCCTGGATATCGGCCTTGCGGTCCATCAACACGTTATAGACGGTGAGGTCCAACTCGTGCGGGTTAGTACCCAGCCCGGCGGAAAGGGCTCCTTGGGGATCGAAATCCACCAGCAGGACACGCCGCCCGGCCTCGGCCAGCGCGGCGCCCAGATTGATGGTCGACGTGGTCTTGCCGACGCCGCCCTTCTGGTTGACCATGGCGATGATCCGGGCTGGTCCGTGTGAGGTCAGCACGGGTGGCTCGGGAAATTCAGTGAGCGGCCGGCCGGTGGGGCCCATGACCGCGTCTTCCGCTTCCTGCAGAGTCGTCGAACCCTGTTCGCTACTCACGTATCTATCCCAGCTTCCATCGTTTCGCGGCTGTTCTTCTTCCAGACAAGGTTACAGTCACGATGCTGTCATTTCCCGAATATGCCAAGCGTCACCGGCGAGCCTTTAGCTTCAAGTAGAGGTCTAAGGTTTACACTTCCCAACCCTTGTGACAATTGCCTGGATCGCCAGAGACGGACGACGAAACACCGACGGCGGCACGCGCCGGGAAGGCACGTACCGCCGTCGGTGTGGAACCCAGGTTCGCGGGTTCGTGGGACTGCTACTGGCGGGAGGTCGCCAGTTCTGAGTCGCGTGCCGGTGCCGCGGCCTCGCGGACGGGCTCCCGAAGATCCTCGACGATTTCTTCCGACGCGTGGCCGGCGTTCATGGTCTCTTCGTCGAAGGGAAGCCGCCCGTCCAGGACCTCGTCCACCCGGGGGCGGTCGATTTCCCTGGTCCAGGTGCCGATCAGCACGGTGGCCACGGCGTTACCGGTGAAGTTGGTCAGGGCGCGGGCTTCGGACATAAAGCGGTCGATGCCGACGATGAGACCCACGCCGTCAACCAGGTCCGGCCGGTGGCTCTGCAGACCGCCGGCCAGCGTGGCCAGGCCGGCACCGGTGACACCGGCAGCACCCTTGGAAGCGATGATCATGAAGACCAGCAGCGAGATCTGCTCGCCGAGCTCAAGCGGCTTGCCCATAGCCGTGGCGACAAAGAGCGCTGCCATGGTCAGGTAGATGGCGGTGCCGTCCAGGTTGAAGGAGTAGCCGGTCGGAACCGTCACCCCGACCACGGGCTTGGAAACGCCGAGGTGTTCCATCTTTGCAATCAGGCGGGGCAGCGCGGCCTCGGAGGACGAAGTGGAGAAGATCAGCAGGTACTCGCGGCCGAGGTACTTCATCAGCTTGAAGATATTGACCCCGGTGCACAGCTTCAGGATCAGGCCCAGTACTACGGCTATGAAGAGGATACAGGTGATGTAGAAGCCGATCATGAGGGTGGCCATGCTGATAATGGCCTGGACGCCGGTGGCGCCGACGACTGCTGCAATGGCACCGAAAGCGCCGATGGGAGCCAGCCACATGACCATGATGAGGATGCGGAACACGAGCGTCTGGATGTGTCCGATGCCGCGCAGGATCGGCTTGCCTGCCGGGCCCATCTTCTGCAGCGCGAAACCGACGATCAGCGCGACGAACAGGGTCTGCAGGATGTTGCCCGCCGTCAGCGACGACAGCAGTGTCGTGGGGATGATCCCTAGCAGGAAGTCAACGGTGCCGTGGCTCTCAGCGGCTTCCACCTCGTAGCCGGTGCCCGAAATGTCCAGGCCCTCGCCCGGGTGGATCACGTTGCCGACGACCAAGCCGAGGCCCAAGGCAAAGGTAGACATGAGCATGAAGTAGCCCAACGCCATGCCGCCGACCTTGCCGACCGTGGCGGCTTTGGCGATCGAACCGACGCCGAGCACAATGGTGCAGAAGATGACCGGGGCGATCATCATCTTGATCAACCCGATGAACGCGGTGCCGATGGGCTTGAGCGACTGGGCGAAGTCAGGGGCGACCAACCCGATCACAGCACCGAGCACAACAGCTACGATAACCGCGATGTAGAGAAAGTGCGTCTTGTCCTTCTTGGGCTTTGGCTTAGTCTGGGGAACCTTCAGCGTCGATGCCATGGGTTGCTCCTTTTGAAAGGTGAGGTGCCGCCGGGGTCGGCGGAGCGTTGCAAACCATGTTGCCCGTCACAGTGACTGCCATCACCATTACGTTCATACTGTTCGCAGACCGAAAGGAAAACGCATGAAGAGCTGGAGCCTCGCGGCGCGGATATTCGCCGGCCAGCTCATTTTCCTGACGGTGCTGACGGCTGTTGTAGCCACAGTTTTGTTCCTCGATGCGCGGGACCAGAATTACAGCCGCGCAGAGCAGCGCATGCGATCCGTCGCCGTGACCATCGCAGCGAGTCCCTTTGTCCTGGAAGCGGTCCAGACGCCTAATCCAACCTCGGCCCTGCAGCCGTATGCGCGCGCTATCATGGACGATGCCTCGGTGGACTTCATCACGATCATGGCCCCGGATGGCACCCGCTTTACTCATCCGGATCCCGCCGAGATAGGCAGGACGTACATCGGCAGCACCGAGCAGGCGCTAAGAGGAGAGATCTGGACCGAAACTGTTGCCGGCACCTTGGGCCCGTCCGTCCGGGCGATTGTGCCGATCCAGGACGAGGACGGCACCGTCCACGGCATGGTGGCCACCGGTGTCACTGTCACCAATGTCTCGGTGGCCATTGCGGCCAGGCTCCCCTTCGTGATCCTCACCGCCGTGGCCGTCATGGCGGCGTCGTCGGTGGCCTCGTGGCTCCTCAGCCGCTACCTGAACCGGGCCACCTTGGGATGGGGCCCGGAGCAGCTGTCCAGAATTTTCATCTTCTACGATTCGGTCCTGCACTCGGTCCGCGAAGGCGTGCTCCTGGTCGGTCCCAGCGGACAGCTGGTGCTCTACAACGACCAGGCGGCCCGGCTGCTGAACCTGCCGCCCAGGCCGCCGGGAGGCCCGGCTCTGGACATCGCCGACCTGAAGATCCCGGGGCCGCTGAAAGAGCTGCTGCTCAGCGGCCGCGTTGCGCGGGAGGAGGTGCTTGTGACCGATGACCAGGTACTGGTCGTCAGTCAGGACCCTGCCGTGCGCCCGCCACAGCGGGCTCGGACTGCCGGTGCCGCGGCAGGAAGCCGTGCCGCAAAGCCGGCCGCGCCGCTGGGAACCGTGGCGACCTTACGCGACCGGACCGAGGTCCAATCCCTGGCCGGCGAGCTGGAGTCCATGCATACCCTCACCGACGCGCTCCGGGCCCAGACGCACGAGCACTCCAACAGGCTGCACACCATCGTGTCGCTGATCGAATTGGGCAGGGACAGCGATGCGATCGAGTTCGCGGCCCGCGACCTGCAGCAGTCGCAGCAGCTGACGGACAAGGTCGTCTCCGCCGTGGACGAACCCTTCATTTCGGCGTTGCTGGTGGGCAAGGCAGCCCAGGCCAACGAGCGCGGCATCGAGCTCAACATCACTGCGGACACTGCCTTCGGCGCCGAAACGGTGCCTGCCGGTGCCCGCGCCGGCCTCGATCCGGCCGCGCTCGTAACCATCGTGGGAAACCTGCTCGATAACGCCTTCGACGCGGTCTCAGGGTCCGAGCACCGGGAAGTCTCGATAGACTTCCTCAGCACTTCCGAGAAATTATGGATCGAGGTTCACGACAGCGGGCCGGGGATTCCGGAATCGGAGCTGGAGAGCATATTCAGCCTTGGCTTCAGCTCCAAGGCCGACGGCGGCAGGCGCCGCGGTGTGGGCCTGGCCTTGGTGCGCCAAGCCGTAAAGAGATTGGGCGGGCAACTGACCGTGGACAATGAGGAAGGAGCCGTATTCACCGTGTCGCTGCCGCTGCATCCGCTCCAGCCTGCTACGGAAGAGGAAACCGGAGGCACCATTGCCTGATCCGATCCGTGTCCTCGTGGTCGAAGACGAATCCGTGGCAGCCGCCGCCCATGCGGAGTATGTGCGGCGGATCGAGGGCTTCCAGCTCGCTGGTGTGGCGCGGACGGGTTCGGAGGCCCTGGCGTTCCTGGGACTGTCCCCCGGAAGGCAGCAGGAGTCCGCCGTCGCCGTCGATCTGGTGCTGCTGGACATGAACCTGCCGGACCTGCACGGACTGGATATCCTGCGCAGAATCCGCGGTTCCGGCCTGCCGGTGGAAATCATCGCCGTAACCGCAGTCCGGGAACTGCCGATTGTTCGCAAGGCCATTTCCTCCGGCATTGCGCAGTACCTGATCAAGCCGTTCACCTTCGCCGCCTTCAGCGACAAACTCCATCACTACCGGCAGTTCCGGGACAGCCTTGCCCAGCACGGCAGTGCCACCACCCAGGAGGCCGTGGACCGCGCCTTCGCCGCGTTGCGCACCCCGGCCGCGGCCACCCTGCCCAAAGGTTTTTCCGAAGAGACCCTGCAAAGCGTCATCACGCTGCTGAAAAGCAGTCCATCCCCCATCTCGGCGGTTGAGGTCACCGAACGGCTGGGCATGTCCCGGGTGACCGCACGCCGGTACCTGGAGCACCTTGCGGAGCAGAACGCCGCCGTCCGGTCTCCCCGTTACGGCACGCGGGGGCGGCCGGAATTCGAGTACACCTGGCGCCGGGCGTGATGCCGGCGAGCGCCGGGCTAGGGCTGCAGCAGGCGCACCAGGTCGTCAATCACCAGTGGATCCTCGATAGTGGAAGGCACGGTGTACGCCTCGCCGTCGGCGATCTGCCGCATGGTCTTGCGCAGGATCTTGCCTGACCGTGTCTTCGGCAGTGCGGCCACGATCCGTATCTCCTTGAAGTCCGCGACCGGCCCGATCTGCGAGCGCACCAGGTCCACCAGTTCCCGCTGAAGCTGTTCCTGCGCCATCTCGCTGCCGGCCTTGAGCACCACAAACCCGCTGGGCCGCTGTCCCTTGAGGTCATCGGCAATACCGACGACCGCGCATTCGGCCACCGCGGGATGCCGCGCCACGGCCTGTTCCATTGCCCCGGTGGAGAGCCTGTGGCCGGAGACGTTAATGACGTCGTCGGTGCGGCCCATCACGAACAGATAGCCGTCCTCGTCCAGGTAGCCGGAGTCCCCCGTGGTGTAATAACCGTCGAAGATGTCCAGGTAGGACCGGATGTACCGCTCGTCGTTGCCCCACAGCGTGGTCAGGGTTCCCGGCGGCAGGGGCAGCCGCAGCACGATGTTGCCTTCGGTGCCGGGCGGCACCGGCTGCCCGCCGGCGTCGACGATTTCCAGCCGGTACCCCGGCACCGGCACGGTGGGCGATCCGGCCTTGACCGGAAGCTGCTCCACGCCGAGCGGATTGGCTGCGATGGCCCAGCCGGTCTCCGTCTGCCACCAATGGTCGATTACCGGCACCTGCAGGGCAGCCGAAATCCACTCGTACGTCTCAGGATCCAGCCGCTCGCCCGCCGCAAACAGTGTGCGCAGGGACGAGATGTCATAGTCCTTGACCAGCGCGGCGGCCGGGTCGGCCTTGCGGATGGCCCGCAGCGCAGTGGGGGCGGTAAAGAGCACATCCACATGATGGTCCTGGACTACCCGCCAGAATGCGCCGGCATCCGGGGTCCCTACCGGCTTGCCTTCGTAAAGCACAGTGGTGGCTCCGGCAATCAGGGGTCCATAAACAATGTAGGAGTGTCCCACCACCCAGCCGACGTCAGAAGCGGTCCACATGACGTCGCCCGGGCCAACGTTGTAAATGTTCTTCATCGACCAGGCCATGGCCACCGCATGGGAGCCGTTGTCCCGCACTACGCCCTTCGGGGCGCCGGTTGTACCTGACGTATAGAGAATGTAGAGCGGGTCGGTCGCCTTGACCGACACCGGGCCGGCCGGCTCGGCGGTTGCCGCCAGCGCGTCCCAGTCATGCCAAACCGTACCGGCGGTCGCGAAGTCCTCGACGGTATGTTGGAATCCCTCGCGCGCTTTGACGATCACATCGGCAACGGCGTGGCCTGCCAGCCCGATGGCTTCGGCGACCGCCGGCAGGTACTCGATCCGGCGCGACGGTTCGATTCCGCCGCTGGTGGTCACGATGGCCGAGGGGCGTGCATCATCAATCCGGGCGGCGAGTTCCTGTGCCGCGAATCCACCGAACACCACTGAATGGACCGCTCCGAGCCGGGCTACCGCCAGCATGGCCACGGCGGCCTCGGGAATCATGGGCATGTAAATGATGACCCGGTCGCCTTGGCCAACTCCCCGGCCGCGCAGCACGCCTGCAAAGCGCTCAACCTCGGACAGCAAGTCCTGATAGGTGTAGGTGCGCTGCAGCCCCAGCATCGCCGAATCGTAGATCAGGGCGGCATCCCCGCCGCGGCCGGCGGCAACATGGCGGTCCAGGGCGTTGACGCTGGTGTTGAGCTCACCGTCCGGAAACCAGCGGTACATCGGCGGGTTGCCATCGTCGAGGGCCTGGGCAGGCATCTGGTCCCACTGGATGGCCGAGGCGGCATCGAGCCAGAACTTCTCCGGCTCATCGCAACTGGCCTCGTACATAGTGCGGTAGCTGTCCACGCTGATCCCTTTCGAAGCTTCGATGTGATGCTCGCCATACTATCGGTCGAAACCCGCGTCCAACAAGAGTCCTGTATACATTTCTCGCCTATTCAGCCGAGAAAGTCTTATCAGCCCTTGCTTACTTCCCTGCTGTGTATACACTGGTACTGTATTCAAACTCACCACGACCTGCAGAACGGGAGGTTCCAATGCGTGCCAGCGAGCGTGCCTATTGGGCCTTGCGGGAGGACATCGTCGAATGGCGGCTGCCGCCGGGTACCGTCCTCGGGGAAGTGGAACAGGCCGAACGGCTGGGGGTTTCCCGCACTCCCCTGCGTGAAGCACTCGGACGGCTGACTGCCGAAGGCCTCGCTGCCCCGCACAGCGGCCGCGGCGTCGTCGTCACCGCCATCTCGCTCGATACCGCTGCCGAACTCTTCGAACTCCGCACCGCACTGGAGTGCCAGGCCGCGTCTCTGGCGGCACGGCGCGGGGATCCGGCAGTCTTCACGTGCCTGCAGCAGGAGTTCGCCTCGGCGGCCCAGCTGCTGCGCGGCGATGATCCGGCCCGCCATGATTACTACGCTCTCGTGGGCCGGCTGGACCGGGCCATCGACGAGGCCATCGACAACGCCTATCTGCTGCAGGCGCTGAAAAACCTGCGGGTGCATCTGGTCCGGATCCGCCGGCTGGCCAAAGACAATCCCGAACGCCTGCTGGCAGCAGCCACGGAGCACGCCAACATCGCCGGGGCCATCGCCGCCGGGGACGGCCAGCTCGCCGCAGCGGCCACCGCAGTACATCTGTATCAAAGCCTGGAACATCTCAAAACCACCCAACCGTCAGCCGAGAGGACAGCCTCATGACCGTCAACCACAAAGTCCGCGTCTACCGCAGTGAAGAGAACCTTCCGCGGCAGGACCAGCTCGCCTACAAGATCGCCAAGGTCGCCGTCGACCCGGTGGAAGTCAGCGAAGACGTGACCGAAATGGTCATCAACCGCATCATCGACAACGCCTCCGTGGCCGTTGCTTCGCTAAACCGCGGCCCGATCGTGGCCGCCCGTTCGCAGGCGCTGAGCCACCCGGTCTCGGCGAACGGCAACGGAGCAGGAATCTACGGCGTTGCCGGCAAGACCTCGCCGGAGTGGGCCGCCTGGGCCAACGGTGTCGCCGTGCGCGAACTGGACTACCACGACACCTTCCTCGCCGCCGAGTACTCCCACCCGGGCGATAATATTCCTCCCATTCTCGCCGTCGCGCAGCACACCGGCGCCAACGGACGCGACCTTGTGCGCGGAATCGCCACCGGCTACGAAATCCAGGTGGATCTGGTGAAGGCCATCTGCCTGCACAAGCACAAGATCGACCACGTCGCCCACCTCGGCCCGTCCGCCGCAGCCGGCATCGGCACCCTGCTGGGTCTCGACGTCGAAACCATCTTCCAGGCCGTGGGCCAGGCACTGCATACGACGACGGCGACCCGCCAGTCCCGCAAGGGCGAGATCTCAACGTGGAAGGCCCACGCACCGGCATTCGCAGGCAAGATGGCTGTGGAAGCCGTTGACCGGGCCATGCGCGGGCAGACCTCGCCGGTTCCCATCTACGAGGGCGAAGACGGCGTCATCGCCTGGATGCTCGACGGACCCGAGGCTGCCTACGAGGTGCCGCTGCCCGCCGACGGCGAAGCCAAGCGCGCCATCCTCGACACCTATACCAAGGAGCACTCGGCCGAATACCAGGCACAGGCCTTAATCGATCTGGCCCGCAAGCTGCACGGCGCGCACCCGGAAGCCACCGATCCGGCGAACGTGGACAAGATCCTCATCCACACCTCGCACCACACGCACTATGTCATTGGCTCCGGCGCGAACGACCCGCAGAAGTACGATCCGATGGCCTCCCGGGAAACGCTGGACCACTCCATCCCGTACATCTTCACCGTCGCCCTGCAGGACGGAAAGTGGCACCACGTCGATTCCTACACCCCTGAGCGTGCGGGACGTGCCGATACCGTAGACCTCTGGCACAAGGTGACCACGGAAGAGGACCAGGAATGGACCCGCCGCTACCATTCGCTGGACATCAGCGAAAAGGCCTTCGGCGGCCGCGTGGAGATCACGCTCAAGGACGGCAGCACCATTGTGGATGAGATTGCCGTTGCCGATGCGCACCCGCTGGGTGCCCGCCCGTTTGCCCGCGAGCAGTACATCAACAAACTGCGCACGCTGGCTGCCGGCCAGAACGGCAATCGTCTGGTGGAGGAGGCCGAAATCGACAGGTTCCTCGCCGCCGTCGAACGTCTGCCCGAACTTGCCGCGGGAGAACTGGACCAGCTTAATATTGCAGCGGCCGACGGCGTCATCAACCTGAGCGCCGGACCGAAGGGGCTTTTCTAAATGCTGTACGCGAAAACCACCCCCGAGCAGAAGCGTGTAGCGCTGCGCGAAGGCCTGGCCTCGGGCACGATCCAGCAGTTCCCCGGTGCTTTCAACCCGCTTTCGGCACGGCTCATCGAGGAGAAGGGCTTCAACGGCGTCTACATTTCCGGCGCGGTGCTGGCCAATGACCTGGGCCTGCCCGACATCGGACTGACCACACTGACCGAAGTGGCAACCCGGGCAGGACAGATCGCTCGGATGACCGAGCTGCCGGCGATCGTCGACGCCGACACTGGTTTCGGCGAGCCCATGAACGTGGCCCGCAGCATCCAGGAACTCGAAAACGCCGGGATGGCCGGCTGCCATATCGAGGACCAGTTCAATCCGAAGCGCTGCGGCCACCTCGACGGCAAGAACGTAGTGGATCTGGAGACGGCCACCAAGCGCATCCGCGCCGCGGCGGACGCGCGCCGCGATCCGAACTTCCTGATCATGGCCCGGACCGATATCCGGGCCGTGGACGGCATCGAAGCAGCGCAGGACCGTGCCAAGGCCCTGGTGGATGCCGGTGCCGACGCCATCTTCCCCGAAGCAATGCGCAACCTGGAGGAATTCCAGGCCATCCGCGACGCCGTGGACGTACCGGTGCTGGCGAACATGACGGAGTTCGGCAAGAGCGAGCTGTTCACCACCGAGCAGCTGGCCTCGGCCGGCGTCAACATTGTCATCTATCCGGTAACACTGCTGCGCAGCGCCATGGGCGCTGCGGAACGCACCCTGGACACGATCAAGGCCAAGGGTTCGCAGCAAGCCGACGTGGAAAACATGCTGACCCGTGCACGTTTGTACGAATTGGTGGATTATGAAGCTTACAACCACTTCGACACTTCGGTCTTCAACTTCCAGGTACCCGGACAACACTGACGGCATCGCTGTCTTGATAAAGGAGTCGCTATGACCAGCGAAGCAACCACAGAAGCACCGCAGATCCACAAAGGACTTGCCGGCGTCGTCGCCGACACCACCCGCATTTCCAAAGTCAACGCGGACACCAATTCCCTGCTCTACCGCGGTTACCCGGTCCAGGATCTGGCTGCCCAGTGCAGTTTCGAGCAGGTCGCGTATCTGCTCTGGCACGGCGAGCTTCCCACCAACGCGCAGCTGGCGGAATTTACGGCCCACGAGCGCTCCGGGCGGGCACTGGACCCAGTGGTCAAGTCCGTCATCGATACGCTGCCCACATCGTCCCACCCCATGGACGTGTGCCGAACGGCGGCGAGCGTCATCGGGGCACGGCATCCGCACTCGGAGGACTCGTCCCCGGAAGCCAACCTGGCCAAGGCCAAGGACCTCTTCGCCGCGTTCCCCGCCGTCGTCGCCTACGACCAGCGCCGTCGGCGCGGCCAGGACGTTGTCGAGCCCCGCGAAGACCTGGACTACTCGGCTAACTTCCTCTACATGACCTTCGGTGAGGAAGCTGCCCCCGAGGTGATCGAGGCCTTCAACGTCTCGATGATCCTCTACGCCGAGCACTCATTTAACGCCTCGACCTTCACGGCGCGAGTCATCACCTCGACCCTGGCGGATCTTCATTCCGCGGTCACCGGGGCCATCGGCGCGCTCAAGGGCCCGCTCCACGGCGGCGCCAATGAGGCCGTGATGGACACCTTCGAAGAGATCGGTACCGAAGGAGGCGACATCACCCGGCGCGCGCAGGCGTGGCTGGAGGATGCCCTGGCCACCAAGAAGAAGATCATGGGGTTCGGACACCGTGTCTACAAGAAGGGCGACTCGCGTGTCCCGACCATGAAGGCCGCCCTCGACAAGATGATCGCTTACTACAACCGGCCGGACCTGGCTGAGCTGTACACGGCGCTGGAATCGGCCATGGCCGAGAAGAAGAACATCAAGCCGAACCTGGACTATCCGGCGGGCCCGACGTACCACCTGATGGGCTTCGACACTCAGACGTTTACTCCGCTGTTCGTCGCCGCCCGCATCACCGGTTGGACGGCACACATCATGGAGCAGCGTGAAGCCAACTCCCTGATCCGCCCGCTGAGCGAGTACAACGGACCGGACCAGCGTTCGCTCTGACCAATAACAGCCGCAGCGCAGGATGCCCGCCGTGCTTCCGGCTGGCATCCTGCGCTGCAGGTAGTTCCATGGCTTGCGGCAGGGCCCGGCTCTACGGGAGCGGCTCCAGCGGATCGAATCTGGCCGCGGTTTCGTTGTCGTCGTTGAGCACGATGCGGAAGTTGGGCATCGCCCCGGTGAGTGCCATGGGCAGCCACGTGCCGGCGTCGTGCCACATGAGCGCCAGCGGCAGCGCATCCAGCCTGAACCATTCCGGAACAATTTCCTCGGATTCTGCCGGTTCCCCGGTCCAGCGGCGCGCTACAAAAAGCGCGGCATCCATGTTCCAGAGCGGCCGTGACGGAAAGTCGAACAGGATTCGTCCCGCAGGTTCCAGGTCCTCCTGCCGGACCGTCACGCCCGTCTCTTCCAAGACCTCGCGGCAGGCAGCCTCAGCTACGGTCTCCCCCGGCTCGAGCTTTCCGCCGACCCCGACGACCTTGCCGGTACCGAAACCGGACTTCTTGTGGCCCAGCAGTACAGCAAGTCCGCCGTCCATTTCCCGCACCAGGAAGCACAAAGCCACGGCCACTTCACTCATGAGCCGAGTCTATCCTTCCTGACCTGCCCCCAGGACGTGCTAGCCCAGCGCACGCGGGTGGGCCGCGGCGTAAACCTCGCGCAATGTGTCGGCGTTGACCAGTGTGTACACCTGTGTGGTGGTGACCGACGCGTGGCCCAGCAGCTCCTGCACCACACGCACGTCCGCGCCGCCTTCAAGCAGGTGGGTCGCGAATGAATGCCGCAGCGTGTGCGGCGAGACGTCCCGGCCAATGGCGGCCTTTTCTGCCGCCGTTTTCAGGATGGTCCATGCGCTCTGGCGGCTCAGCCGTCCGCCACGGGCGTTCAGGAAAAGCGCGGGTGTGCCGCGGCCTTTGGCAGCGATGCCCGGACGGGCGCGGACCAGATAGTCGTCAACGGCTTTGGCCGCATAGGATCCCAGCGGCACCAGCCGCTCCTTGGAGCCCTTGCCCAGCAGACGTACGACAGCGGGTCCCTCGTCGATGGTTTCGACGCTCACGTCATCGACGTCGAGACCGACGGCCTCGCTGATCCGCGCGCCGGTTGAGTAGAGAAATTCGAGCAGCGCACGGTCACGCTGGCCGGTGGGCGTTTCGGTGCCGACCGCTTCCAGAATCCGGGTAACTTCGCCGACCGAGATGGCTTTGGGCAGGCGTTTGCCCGGCATCGGCGGGTGGACGTCGGTGGCCGGATCCGTGGCGGTGATCCCCTCCAGGCTCCAAAACTTGTGCAGACCGCGCACCGCGACAATGGTCCGTGCCGCGGAACGGACGCTTAGGGCCGACGCGCCGTCCGATCCATCGGAGAGAACCTGCGCGAAGGCAGTGACGTCATGGCGGCTGATTTTCGCCGGGTCATTGACCGACCGCTGTTCCAGGAAATGCAGGTACCGCTTCAGGTCACGGCGGTAGGCGGCCACGGTATTGGCCGCCAGGCCGCGTTCAACGGCCATGTGCTGCAGATAGTCCGATACGGCCCTGTCCAGCGCCGTCGTTCCTAGATCACCGGCCGTGGTGGCGGCCTGCACGCTTCCGGCCATGCAACCTCACTGCCCCGTCCCGGCGGCCGGCGCCGGGTGGTGCCGCTGTGAGGGATGCTCCGGCCAGGGTGCGTCGGCCGGACGGAGCCCTTCAAATCCGTGCCGTGACGCTTCGGCGGCAGCCAGTACGCCGGCGACGGCCGACGGATTGTGCAGGCGGCCTGCCATCACAGCTTGGACGGCGTCGTCGAGATCCACCCACAGGTGCTCGATTTCTGCTTCTTCATCCGTCCGTGTATGCAGGTCAGCTTCGGGAACGTCAGTAAGGTTTCTGGCCAGGTAGATGCGGATGGCTTCGCTCGACGAGCCCGGTGAATTGAAGAAATCCACCAGCACGTCCCAGCGGCCGGCCGCGAGGTCCGCCTCCTCTGCCAGTTCCCGGGCAGCCGCAACCACAAAGTCCTCGCCCTCGACATCCAGCAGGCCGGCTGGGATCTCCCACAGCGACATCCGGACCGGCTGCCGGTACTGCTTCAGGAGCAGGATGCGGCCGTGGTCGTCCATGGCCACGACGGCTACCGCGCCCGGGTGGGCGATGTAGTCGCGGACCAGGACGTCCTCGGCGTCGCCGGAGAGACTGAAGGTATCGCTGACGACGTTCCAGATCCTGCCCTCGTACAACGTCTCGGAAGCAACCAGCGTGCGCGGATCAGGCTGGTCGGCAAACACCTTTGGACCGGCAGCGGACATGGCTAGGCTCCGGCTTTCGAGACCGGCTTGTCGTGGTTGAGTGCCGCGGCAACCAGGCCGGCGAACAGCGGATGCGGCCGGGTCGGACGGGAGCTCAGTTCCGGGTGCGCCTGGGTCGACACGTAGTACGGGTGCACCTTCTTGGGCAGCTCGACGAATTCCACCAGCTTGCCGTCAGGCGACGTTCCGGAGAACACGAGGCCCGCCGCTTCCAGCTGCTCCCGGTACTTGTTGTTCACTTCATAGCGGTGGCGGTGGCGTTCGCTAACCTTGGTGGAGCCGTAGGTTTCGGCAACCACGGAGCCGCCCTTGAGCGCGGCCTCGTAAAGCCCCAGCCGCATCGTGCCGCCGAGATCGCCCTTGCCCTCGACGATCTCCAGCTGTTCTTCCATGGTGGCGATCACCGGGTGCTTGGTATCGGGGTCGAACTCGGTAGACGAGGCGTCCTCCAGACCGACCACATTGCGCGCGTATTCCATCACCATGGACTGCAGGCCAAGGCACAAGCCCAACGTCGGTAGCTTGCGTTCGCGGGCGTACTTCAGCGCGCCCAGTTTCCCTTCCAGACCGCGGATGCCGAAGCCACCCGGGACACAGATGGCATGGACGCCGGCGAGAGACCTGGCCGCACCTTCTGCAGTGGCGCAGTCATCGGAGGGCACCCAGCGGATCTTGACCTTGGTTTGATTGGCGAAGCCACCCGCGCGCAGCGCTTCCGTCACGGAAAGGTAGGCGTCCGGCAGGTCGATGTACTTTCCGACCAGGGCGATCTCGATCTCGTGCTTGGGATTGTGGACGGCCTCCAGCAACCTGTCCCACTTGGTCCAGTTCACGTCCTTGAACTTCAGATCCAGGTGCTGGACGATGTACGCGTCCAGCATCTGGGCATGCAGGGTCTTCGGGATGTCGTAAATGCTCGGGGCGTCCGGGCAGCCGATCACTGCATCCGCGTCCACATCGCACATGCGGCCGATCTTCTCCCGCATGGCCTCCGGAACTTCGCGGTCAGAGCGGATGACGATGGCATCCGGCTGGATGCCGATGGAGCGCAACGCTGCCACGGAGTGCTGCGTCGGCTTGGTCTTCAGTTCCTGAGACGGGCCGATGTAGGGCACCAGCGATACATGCAGGAAGAAGACGTTATTGCGCCCTACATCCTGCCGCACCTGGCGGGCGGACTCGAGGAACGGCTGGGACTCGATGTCGCCGACGGTGCCGCCAATTTCGGTGATGATGACGTCCGGCGCCTTCTTGCCCTCGGCGGGCAGGCGCATCCGGCGCTTGATTTCATCGGTGATGTGGGGAATGACCTGTACGGTGTCCCCGAGGTACTCGCCGCGGCGTTCCTTTGCGATGACCGTGGAATAGATCTGGCCCGTTGTCACATTGGCCAGCCCGTCCAGGTTCTCGTCCAGGAAGCGCTCGTAGTGTCCGATGTCCAGATCCGTTTCGGCGCCGTCGTCGGTGACAAAGACTTCGCCGTGCTGGAAAGGGTTCATCGTGCCCGGATCCACGTTCAGATAGGGATCCAGTTTCTGCATGGTCACGGAGAGTCCACGCGCCCGGAGCAGGTGTCCGAGGCTGGAAGCTGTCAGACCCTTCCCGAGAGAAGACGCCACGCCACCGGTGACGAAGATATGTTTGGTCGTCTTGGACGACTTGGAAAACCGGGAATTTGTTCGCTGCACCACGGAATTCGAGCCTATCACCTTTCCAGCGGCTCCGACTGCCAGAACCGCTACGGCCACCCGTTCGTGTTGGATGACACAGCCTCAGCTTCCCGCCGCCAATATTGCGGTGGCGGGAGTCTGTTCCTCCAGCCGATCGTACAGCTTAGCGGCTTCCTTTGGCCCCTTCGATCAGTTCCTGTGCATGGGCACGGGCCAGTTCGGATTCCTCCTGGCCGGCTAGCATCCGGGCCAGCTCCGTCACCCGCTCTTCATCCGAGAGCAAGGTGACGTCGCTGGCCGTCACGCCTTCGGCATTCTTAGCTGCGGCCGCTGAGGTTTTATAGACGCGGATGTGCTGGTCGGCGAAGGCCGCGACCTGCGGCAGATGGGTAACCACGATGACCTGGACGTACTTGGCCAGCATGGCCAGCCTGCGCCCGATCTCCACCGCTGCTTTACCGCCGACGCCGGAATCAACCTCGTCAAAGACAAACGTCGGCACCGGGTCCACCGCGGCCAGTACTACTTCAATGGCGAGCATGACCCGTGAGAGCTCACCGCCGGAGGCACCCTTGCCCAGCGGACGCGGCGGCGCGCCCGGGTGCGGCTTCAGCAGGAACGCGATGTTGTCCGCCCCGTGCGGTCCAAGCTCCTCGGCAGGCTCAAGCTGGATGTGCAGTTCGGCGTCCGGCATGGCCAGTGCGGCCAGCTCCTTTCCCACCTTGCGGCCGAGTTCGCCACCGGCTTTGCCGCGCATGGCGGTGATCTTGCCGGCGGTTTCGGTCAGTTCGATATCGAGCGCCGCGATTTCCGTTTCCAGCGCCTCGATCCGGCTGGAATCGTCAGTCAGCTCTTCCAGACGCTGGCGGGCGGTTGCGCTCCAGTCCAGCACCTCGTCGATGCTCGGTGCATACTTGCGCACCAGTCCGGCGAGGCTGGCCCGGCGCGCCTCCAGCTCCGCCAGCCGTTCGGGGCCTTCGTTGTCCAGCGAAGCGGAGTAACTGGCCAGATCTGCGGCAACGTCGGCCAGGATATAGCCAACTTCTGCGAGCCGGCCTGCGGCCTTGCCCAGTTCCGGGTCATCTGCCTGGACCTGCTCCAAGGATCGTTTCGCCGCGTCCACCAGCGAGGTGGCATCGCCGGAGTCGGTGAATTCCTCCGCGATCAGCGCCTGGTGCGCCAGCTGTGCGGCAGCGCGCAGCTGCTCTACGTTGGCCAGCTTGGTGGCCTCCGCCTTGAGCACCAGATCCTCACCAGGCTGCGGGTCGATGCCGTCGATTTCCTCCAGTGCCAGCTGCAATGACTCCGCTTCGCGCAGCCGTTCACGGGCCTCGGTCCGCAGCGACTGCAGCTCCGCCGTCGCCTGCCGCCAACGGTCGTAGGACTGGCGGAACGCCGCCAGGGCCTTGGCCAGCTTGGGTCCGCCGAACTTGTCCAGGGCCTCCCGCTGTGCGGACTGGCTCTTCAGCCGCAGCTGTTCCGACTGCCCATGGACCGCCACCAGCTGTTCGCCGATTTCAGCCAGCGTGCCCACCGGAGCCGAACGGCCGCCGACATGCGCCCGACTGCGGCCGTCGGCGTTTACGGTACGGGCCAGCATCAGCTCTGCTTCGCCATCGTACTCTTCAATGTCCGCACCGGCTTCCTGTGCGCGGGCGATGGCGGGACTGTCCGGGGCAAGCCGGACCACGGCTTCGGCGACGGCGGAGGAAGCACCGGTGCGCACCGCGCCGGCATCCGAACGGGCACCAAGCAGCAGACCCAGCGCGGTCACCACCATGGTCTTTCCGGCGCCGGTCTCACCCGTGACTACGGAAAGCCCGGGGCCCAGCGGCAACACGGCCTCCGTAATGACACCGAGGTTGCTGATTCTGATTTCGTCAATCATCGACGTTCCTCCTCGGGCGGGGTGTGATGCGGTTCGATCGTCCGGATAGTATCCAACGGCGTCGTCTGCGGCTGGGCCTCGTCCGCGCTGATCGGACCGCGCCAGCCCTTGGTCGGCAACTCGAACTTGCGTACCAGCCGTTCGGCAAAGGGCGTACGTCTGGTCCGGGCCAACCGGACCGGCTTGTCCGAGCGCGTTACCTCAACACGGGAACCGGGCGGCAGGTCGAGGCTGCGCCGGCCGTCGCACCAGAGCACGCCATTGGCGTCAGTGCGGTTCAGCAGTTCCACGGCCATGACCGAGTCCGGGGCCACCACCAGCGGCTTGGCAAACAGCGCATGCGCACTGATCGGGACCATCAGCAAGGCTTCCACCTCGGGCCAGACCACCGGTCCCCCGGCCGAGAAACCATAGGCCGTCGAGCCGGTGGGCGTGGCCATCACCACCCCGTCGCAGCCGAAGGAGCTAATGGGCAGCGCGTCGACTTCGACGACGACCTCAACCATCCGCTGGCGGTCCCCCTTTTCCACGGTGGCCTCGTTCAACGCCCAGGTGTGGCCGATCTTGCGCTTGTCCAGCCAGACCTGCACGTCGATGGTCATCCGTTCCTCAACGGTGTATTGGCGCTCCACCACCCAATGGACGGTCTGGGCAAGGTCTGCACGTTCGCTTTCAGCCAGGAAGCCCACGTGGCCCAGGTTCACGCCCAGCAGGGGTACATCAGAGTCCCGGACCAGTTCGGCGGAGCGCAGAATGGTACCGTCCCCGCCGAGCACCATGCCCAGGTCCACGTCCTTGAGCTTCACATCTTCGTCCAGGATCTCGAGCGGAGCGGCCAGATGGGAATAGACCTGTCGGATGTGCTCCGCTTCTTTGCGCCGCATCACCGGAACCAGGCCGGAGGCATGGAGCTGGGCACACGTTTCCTGGGCGGCGGCCAGAGCGTCGTGGCGTCCGGTGTGGGCCAGAACCAGAATCCGTCTGCTCATGCGTTTACTCCCGGTAGTTTATTGGGTTGTTCCGCATCCGGCGGTTCCGGATACTGTTCCATGGCGTTGCGGACGGCGGCATCAAGCTCAGTTCCGATCCTAGCCGGGGCCCGGATAGCGGGCACCTTCATCCACAGGAAGAATTCAACATTACCGTCCTGGCCCGGCAGCGGACTGCGGGCCAACCCCTTGATGTGCAGTCCGTGCTCCAGCCCGCTGCGTACTACCTTTTCCACCGCCCTTCGCCGTTCGGCTTCCGAACTGACGACGCCGGTGCTCGCCAATGACTCACGCCCCACCTCGAATTGCGGCTTCACCATCAGCACCATGTCGCCGTCGGGCTCTGTCGCCGCGCTGAGGGCCGCTATCACCAAGGTCAGCGAGATGAAGGACAGGTCCGCAACCGTCAGCGAGACCGGGCCGCCGATATCGGCACTGTCGAGGTACCGGGCGTTCACGCCCTCGAAGAGATGGACCCGCTCATCGGCGCTCAGTTGCGGCACCATCTGGCCGTGGCCGACGTCGACGGCAGCTACCTCCCGCGCGCCGGCTTCAAGGAGCACCTGGGTGAAGCCACCGGTGGACGCCCCGGCATCCAGGCATCGGCGGCCCTCGGGCTCTACCGCAGGGAAGGCACGAAGCGCGCCGGCCAGTTTGTGCCCGGCCCGGCTGACGTATTCAGGCTCGCCCCCTGCCGCCACCTCCAGCTTGTCATCAGCTGCCACAGAGGCGGACGCCTTCCGTACCACGTTCCCCCCGCGGCTCACCAGGCCGGCGGAGATAAGCTTTGCGGCATGGGTCCGGGACCTTGCCAGTCCGCGAGCTACCAGTTCCTGATCCAGTCTCGTCATTCCTGCCTCAGTCTGCTCCAGCATCCAGATCAGCCAGCAGGCCATCATGCATGTAGGTAAAGACGGCAGCATGTTCGGTTATCGGGACTTGCGGCAGCGAAGTCAACGGCTCAATGATTTCGTCCACGCTCTCGTCCTCGGTGGACACAACCGAGACCGGCCACTGCGTAACGGCTGATTCCGGCGACAGCTGTCCAGCGGAAGTGATCGGGTCAGACATCGGATCCATCGGTCAGTTCCTTCCACCATCAGGGGCTGTTCCCCCGGCCTGTTTCAGTCTATCGACGCGTGCGCGGCCAGTTCCGGCATGAACGCGGCTGGCGTTTCGGGGTGGGCGTTCCACCATGCGGCGCAGGCAGCCCGCCAGGTGTCGAGCTCATTGCGGTCACCGCTATAACGGACAACGCCGTTCTCGACCGTAGCGCTCGAGCGGCCGCAGGTGAAAATTCCATCGGCAGAAGTTACCTGCGGATACGGCTGGTACAGATCGCCCAGGTTGGCCAGCAGGTAGCGCGGCCGTTCGGCTGTCCGGGCGGCGAGGATCGTTTCCACCGTATCGACGCCGGTCAGCACCGCCGCCGTATGCATGCCAGCGTTGTTGCCGCCAAGGATGTCTGTGTCCAGACGGTCTCCGACGACAAGCGGTGTCACCGCATGGAGGCTTTCCGCCGCCGTCGTAAAGAGAGCCGCCTCAGGCTTACCTGCCACCAGCGGCGTCGCCCCCGTGGCTGTCTGGACAGCAGCCACCAGCGCCCCGTTTCCCGGCGCTATCCCCTCGGCGCGGGGAATCGTCAGGTCCGTATTGGTGGCTATCCAGAATGCACCAGCTGCTATCGCATACGATGCCTCGGCCAGATCCAGCCAGCTCACCGCAGGATCAAAGCCTTGGATGACGGCGTGGGGCCGCTGGGCAGCGGAATCCACGGGCACAAACCCCAAGGCTTCAATCTCCTGGACCAAGGTCCGGCTGCCGGTTACCAAGACCTTGGCTCCCGGCGGCACATGCTTTGCCAGCAGTGCCGCGCCGGCACGGGCGGACCCAAACACTTGGTCCGCACGCGCCGGCGCACCGAGTTCCCGAAGATGCGCCGCAACCTGCTCGGAAGACCGGGACGCGTTGTTGGTGATATAGCCCAGTCTGACACCGGCCGCCGGCAACCTGTCGAGAGCTTCAGTCGCTCCTGCTATGGCACCGGCACCGGCGTAAACCACCCCGTCCAGATCACAGAGCAGAGCGTCATAACCGTCGATCAACATCGGTTCAGTCTTCGTCTCCGGGGTGCTTGACGTCGTGTTCCCCGGCAGCCGGGTCCTGGATTTCATGGAGGTCTTCGTCCTCGAGCGCTGCCTCGGAAAGACGCGGTTCAACGTCCTTGCCCTCGGTATCGGCTTCCGCACCTCCTGATACTTCTTCATCTGGTTCGGCGCTGCCTGCTGCCTCGCCCGGAACTGCCTCGTATCCAGTGGACACCTCGCGTGGACGCCTGGTTTCCGGCTCCTCATCTTCATCACCGAGGTCGAAGATTTCCGGCTCGGCAAACTCTCCTACGCCTAACGCGCTCTCTGCCAGTCGCGCTTGGCGGCGCCACTGCTCGGCTTCTTCAGCGCGCTTCACGGACTCAAGGGCGTCGGCGTAGGCCCGGAACAGCCTGGGGCTGTATGAGAATGCCCGGTTCTTGTCGAGCTGCGGAATCTCAAGCGCAGCCACGGCAGCGTCATACTGCTCCAGATCCATCCGCGCGCCCGACGCCACAATCGCCAGTTCCACCTTGCCGGCAGCGTCCAGGTCCGTAGCTTCCTCGGAACGGATCATCTCGAGGGCACGGTCAGGTCGGCCAAGTCCGCGCTCACAGTCGGCCATCACGGGCAGGTGTGCGTTGGAGCCGCTGATCCGACGGTAGGTACGGAATTCCCGCAGGGCCTCTCCGTAGTGGCCGGCGGCGTAGGCAGTCAGTCCGACAGCCTCGCGGACCGGAGCCATCCGGCCCCCACGGCGGCTGGCAGCTAAGGCATGCTGGAACGCGAGCTCGGGATCGTCGTCCATGAGACGCGCCGCCATCACCAGGTGCTTGGCAACCCACTCTGCGCTCTTTGATTCCAGCGTTCGCAGCTGTGCACGGATAACCCGGTCCAGTTCCTGCCCGGTAACGTCATCGTCGATCTGGGGAGAGCGGGGACGATCGGCCCTGTTGGAGCTGCGCAGATCCTGTGCATTCTTCAGCGGAGGCTGACCAGCGCCTCGGTCCGCCCCATACTTCCGTTCGCCGAAGCGATCTTCCCCGTCGCGGCGCGGCTTGAATCCCTCCCCGCCCCGATCGGAGCCACGGGGGCCGCCACGGTCCTGGCGCGGGCGGTCACCGAATTCGCGCCGGGGCTTGAAACCCTCAGCCCCACGGGAACCGCCACGGTCTTCACGCGGACGATCGGTGTATTCACGACGAGGACCATCACCGCGATCCTGACGGGGACGGTCACCGTACTCACGGCGAGGCTTGTAACCTTCAGCCCCACGGGAACCGCCACGGTCTTCACGCGGACGATCGGTGTACTCACGACGAGGACCATCACCGCGATCCTGACGCGGACGGTCACCGTACTCACGGCGAGGCTTATAGCCCTCGGCACCACGGTCTTGACGGGGACGATCGGTGTACTCACGACGAGGACCATCGGTGCGATCCTGGCGAGGGCGGTCACCGTACTCGCGGCGAGGTTTGTAACCTTCAGCCCCACGGGAACCGCCACGGTCTTCACGCGGACGATCGGTGTACTCACGACGAGGACCATCACCGCGATCCTGACGCGGACGGTCACCGTACTCACGGCGAGGCTTATAGCCCTCGCCTCCCTGGCCGGAGCCGCGAGGGGCACCACGGTCCTGGCGCGGACGATCGGTGTACTCACGACGAGGACCATCGGTGCGGTCCTGACGGGGACGGTCGCCATATTCACGGCGGGGACCGGATCTATCCCGGCCAGCTGCACCTTCACCGCTGCCGCCACGGCGATCGTCGCGTGCGCGGAAACCGCGCGGGTCACCGCCCGAATTGCTTGTGCCGCGATAGGCACCGCCTTGCCGTCGTGCTTCACTGTCCCGACGTGGCCCCTCGCCACGTCCAGCAGGTTTGTCAGATCCTGAGCGGACGCCGAAGTTGCCCCGTCCGGCACCGCCCTTGTCGTCTCGTTCCCCACGACCACGGAAATCAGCCATGCCGGAGCTCCTCTCAGTGCGGGCCTGGCACCCCTCAAAGGAGCCTTCAGCCGCCATCTCTATTTATCTGGTGATTTGTGTTGATCTATTGATCAGAACGCGGCACAAGATGTGCCACCAGACCAGTCTAGTGCAGACCATCAACACGGCCGGCTGACTGGGCTGTGATACCACTTACGACGGCGGGCCCTGGCTTCAGCGCTCGGACGGGCCGACGGCGATTCCCGCCATGAAGATGGCCTTAAATGGGTGAAGGGCTCCACCGTCATGGTGGAGCCCTTCACGCTCAAAAGATGTCCGGCGGTGACCTACTCTCCCACACCCTCCCGGGTGCAGTACCATCGGCGCTGTGGGTCTTAGCTTCCGGGTTCGGAATGGGACCGGGCGTTTCCCCCACGCTATGACCGCCGTAACCCTTGCCACCCTCCGGGCCCGGTTCCGCGGGCTGGGGGTGAAACCTGTGGTTACATCAGTTCATGGTTGGACTGTATGCAATTGTGTGTTCCTGCGGACGGTTGTTGTCCGGGAACCACATAGTGGACGCGATGCACGTATCTTTTCCTTCCCCTGTATGTTGCCGGGAACCGTTTGAAGTCGGTTCGGCGGCCAGGGAAGTGTGTGGTGTAAGTTATCGGCCTATTAGTACCGGTCAGCTTCACAGGTCTTTAGTCCCTGCTTCCACATCCGGCCTATCAACCCAGTGGTCTGGCTGGGGGCCTCCCACACCTCGAGGGTGTATGGAAATCTCATCTTGAAGCCGGCTTCCCGCTTAGATGCTTTCAGCGGTTATCCAATCCGAACGTAGCTAATCAGCGATGCACTTGGCAGTACAACTGACACACCAGAGGTTCGTCCGTCCCGGTCCTCTCGTACTAAGGACAGACCTTCTCAAATTTCCTGCGCGCGCAGCGGATAGGGACCGAACTGTCTCACGACGTTCTAAACCCAGCTCGCGTACCGCTTTAATGGGCGAACAGCCCAACCCTTGGGACCTACTCCAGCCCCAGGATGCGACGAGCCGACATCGAGGTGCCAAACCATGCCGTCGATATGGACTCTTGGGCAAGATCAGCCTGTTATCCCCGAGGTACCTTTTATCCGTTGAGCGACGGCCATTCCACAATGTGCCGCCGGATCACTAGTCCCGACTTTCGTCCCTGCTTGAGATGTCTCTCTCACAGTCAAGCTCCCTTGTGCACTTACACTCGCCACCTGATTGCCAACCAGGCTGAGGGAACCTTTGGGCGCCTCCGTTACTCTTTAGGAGGCAACCGCCCCAGTTAAACTACCCATCAGGCACTGTCCCTGACCCGGATTACGGGCCGAAGTTAGATGTCCAGAGTGACCAGAGTGGTATTTCAACGATGACTCCACCCGAACTGGCGTCCGGGCTTCACAGTCTCCCACCTATCCTACACAAGCCACACCGAACACCAATACCAAACTATAGTAAAGGTCTCGGGGTCTTTCCGTCCTGCTGCGCGTAACGAGCATCTTTACTCGTAGTGCAATTTCGCCGAGTTTATGGTTGAGACAGCGGGGAAGTCGTTACTCCATTCGTGCAGGTCGGAACTTACCCGACAAGGAATTTCGCTACCTTAGGATGGTTATAGTTACCACCGCCGTTTACTGGGGCTTAAATTCTCAGCTTCGCCCCCGAAGGGGCTAACCGGTCCTCTTAACCTTCCAGCACCGGGCAGGAGTCAGTCCGTATACATCGTCTTGCGACTTCGCACGGACCTGTGTTTTTAGTAAACAGTCGCTTCCCCCTGGTCTCTGCGGCCCACACCCGCTCCACAGAGCAAGTCTGTATCACGGGGCAGGCCCCCCTTCTCCCGAAGTTACGGGGGCATTTTGCCGAGTTCCTTAACCATAATTCTCTCGATCGCCTTGGTATTCTCTACCTGATCACCTGTGTCGGTTTGGGGTACGGGCGGCTAAAACCTCGCGTCGATGCTTTTCTCGGCAGCATAGGATCACCAGATCCCCCCATACGGGGGTCCCGTCAGGTCTCAGGCTTAGTGAACGGCGGATTTGCCTACCGTTCGCCCTACATCCTTGGACCGGGACTACCATCGCCCGGCCTGGCTACCTTCCTGCGTCACACCTGTTAATACGCTTACCTCCCCGGTTCAGGTCCCGCGCGCCCCGCACACACTGGCCCCGAAGGGCACGGATGCACGGTTTGGACGGTTAGTATCACCGGCTCGGTATGGGCGGTTTTTCGCCGGTACGGGAATATCAACCCGTTGTCCATCGACTACGCCTGTCGGCCTCGCCTTAGGTCCCGACTTACCCAGGGCAGATTAGCTTGACCCTGGAACCCTTGATCATTCGGCGGACGGGTTTCCCACCCGTCTTTCGCTACTCATGCCTGCATTCTCACTCGTGTAGGCTCCACCGCTGGTTTCCACCGCGGCTTCACTGCCCACACGACGCTCCCCTACCCATCCACGCCCCTGAACCAAGGGAACAAGTCCCCGGCTTGGGTAATACATGAATGCCACAACTTCGGCGGTGTACTTGAGCCCCGCTACATTGTCGGCGCGGAATCACTTGACCAGTGAGCTATTACGCACTCTTTCAAGGATGGCTGCTTCTAAGCCAACCTCCTGGTTGTCTTCGCAACTCCACATCCTTTCCCACTTAGCACACGCTTAGGGGCCTTAGTTGGTGGTCTGGGCTGTTTCCCTCTCGACTATGAAGCTTATCCCCCACAGTCTCACTGCTGCGCTCTCACTTGCCGGCATTCGGAGTTTGGCTGACGTCAGTAACCTTGTAGGGCCCATCGGCCATCCAGTAGCTCTACCTCCGGCAAGAAACACGCAACGCTGCACCTAAATGCATTTCGGGGAGAACCAGCTATCACGGAGTTTGATTGGCCTTTCACCCCTACCCACAGCTCATCCCCTCCATTTTCAACTGAAGTGGGTTCGGTCCTCCACGCGCTCTTACACGCGCTTCAACCTGGCCATGGGTAGATCACTCCGCTTCGGGTCTAGATCACGCCACTGCAACGCCCTGTTCAGACTCGCTTTCGCTACGGCTTCCCCACACGGGTTAACCTCGCGACGTAACACTAACTCGCAGGCTCATTCTTCAAAAGGCACGCCGTCACAGCTGCTAGGGCTGCTCCGACGGATTGTAAGCACACGGTTTCAGGTACTGTTTCACTCCCCTCCCGGGGTACTTTTCACCTTTCCCTCACGGTACTTGTCCGCTATCGGTCATCAGGTAGTATTTAGGCTTACCAGGTGGTCCTGGCAGATTCGCACGGGATTTCTCGGGCCCCGTGCTACTTGGGATACTCTCCAAGCGGCAGCACACATTACGGTTACAGGGCTAACACCTTCTCCGGCCGGCCTTTCAAGACCGTTCACCTATGCATCTGCACTCACTTCAGCTGTCCGGCAGAACAGCAACGGAAAGTCCCGCAACCCCGGCCATGCAACGCCCGCCGGCTATCACACATGACTCGGTTTAGCCTCATCCGCGTTCGCTCGCCACTACTAACGGAATCACTGTTGTTTTCTCTTCCTGCGGGTACTGAGATGTTTCACTTCCCCGCGTTCCCTCCACGTACCCTATGTGTTCAGATACGGGTCACCAGGTAACACAAGTGCCCCTGGCGGGGTTTCCCCATTCGGACATCCTGGGATCAAAGTTCGGTTATCAACTCCCCCAGGCTTTTCGCAGATTCCCACGTCCTTCTTCGGCTCCTGATGCCAAGGCATCCACCGTGTGCTCTTAAAAACTTGACCACAAAAGATCAAAATCAGCATTTAATATCGAGAGAACCACAGATCCAAAACAGATCCAGGTTCATCAAAATTGCTTCTTTATAAGATGCTCGCGTCCACTATGTAGTTCTCAAACAACAACCCCGTCGCACCCATCCCCGCACCACGTATTCACCGTGGCCCGGACCCGGACTGCGCAGGAAACCAGAAACAAACAAACACCGGCCCATGAACGGCCGGTCCCTGTTGCCTCAGGACCCAACAGTGTGCCAAACAACAACCCCCCGGACAACCCCCACACGTTCCAGGCACCCCCGAAAGGACACCGTACTGGCATGGAAACCGCCAAAAGACCATCTATCCGTTGATATTCCACCCTCGAGCACCCACCGCAGAACAAACGCCTGCGCAATGGGCTCTCCTGCAAACCGCACAACCAACACTCGGGAAGGTTCCGCTAAATTTGAGGCGCTCCTTAGAAAGGAGGTGATCCAGCCGCACCTTCCGGTACGGCTACCTTGTTACGACTTAGTCCCAATCGCCGGTCCCACCTTCGACGGCTCCCTCCCACAAGGGGTTAGGCCACCGGCTTCGGGTGTTACCAACTTTCGTGACTTGACGGGCGGTGTGTACAAGGCCCGGGAACGTATTCACCGCAGCGTTGCTGATCTGCGATTACTAGCGACTCCGACTTCATGAGGTCGAGTTGCAGACCTCAATCCGAACTGAGACCGGCTTTTTGGGATTAGCTCCACCTCACAGTATCGCAACCCTTTGTACCGGCCATTGTAGCATGCGTGAAGCCCAAGACATAAGGGGCATGATGATTTGACGTCGTCCCCACCTTCCTCCGAGTTGACCCCGGCAGTCTCCTATGAGTCCCCGCCATAACGCGCTGGCAACATAGAACGAGGGTTGCGCTCGTTGCGGGACTTAACCCAACATCTCACGACACGAGCTGACGACAACCATGCACCACCTGTAAACCAGCCCCGAAGGGAAACCGCATTTCTGCGGCGGTCCGGTCCATGTCAAGCCTTGGTAAGGTTCTTCGCGTTGCATCGAATTAATCCGCATGCTCCGCCGCTTGTGCGGGCCCCCGTCAATTCCTTTGAGTTTTAGCCTTGCGGCCGTACTCCCCAGGCGGGGCACTTAATGCGTTAGCTACGGCGCGGAAAACGTGGAATGTCCCCCACACCTAGTGCCCAACGTTTACGGCATGGACTACCAGGGTATCTAATCCTGTTCGCTCCCCATGCTTTCGCTCCTCAGCGTCAGTTACAGCCCAGAGACCTGCCTTCGCCATCGGTGTTCCTCCTGATATCTGCGCATTTCACCGCTACACCAGGAATTCCAGTCTCCCCTACTGCACTCTAGTCTGCCCGTACCCACTGCAGACCCGGGGTTGAGCCCCGGGCTTTCACAGCAGACGCGACAAACCGCCTACGAGCTCTTTACGCCCAATAATTCCGGACAACGCTTGCGCCCTACGTATTACCGCGGCTGCTGGCACGTAGTTAGCCGGCGCTTCTTCTGCAGGTACCGTCACTTTCGCTTCTTCCCTGCTGAAAGAGGTTTACAACCCGAAGGCCGTCATCCCTCACGCGGCGTCGCTGCATCAGGCTTTCGCCCATTGTGCAATATTCCCCACTGCTGCCTCCCGTAGGAGTCTGGGCCGTGTCTCAGTCCCAGTGTGGCCGGTCACCCTCTCAGGCCGGCTACCCGTCGTCGCCTTGGTGAGCCATTACCTCACC
Source organism: Arthrobacter crystallopoietes (assembly GCF_017603825.1). Lineage (NCBI taxonomy): Bacteria > Bacillati > Actinomycetota > Actinomycetes > Micrococcales > Micrococcaceae > Crystallibacter > Crystallibacter crystallopoietes. Next base: position 2,880,560 of record NZ_CP072014.1, on the reverse strand, counting down.
AACAAGCTGATAGGCCGCGAGTCCATCCAAAACCAAAAAATCTTTCCACCAACCACCATGCGGTGAAAGGTCGTATCCGGTATTAGACCCGGTTTCCCAGGCTTATCCCAGAGTCAAGGGCAGGTTACTCACGTGTTACTCACCCGTTCGCCACTAATCCCCGGTGCAAGCACCGGATCATCGTTCGACTTGCATGTGTTAAGCACGCCGCCAGCGTTCGTCCTGAGCCAGGATCAAACTCTCCGTTAATGTTTACTAACAGACACAACACCGGCCCCCGGGAAAACGGGAACCAGCACTGCACTAAATTCAAACCAGGCTAAAAAACATCGCGGAAACACCACGGAGGCGGTGCCCCACGACAATAATTCAACCAATAAAAAATTGGTATCAACAAACTTGGCACACTATTGAGTTCTCAAACAACAGGAGCAAACGAATACTTTTTGAAACTCGAATTACTTGAATTCAATTTGTTTCGCATTTCTTCGTTGCGATGTTCATAAATTTATTTCATTCGATATCTCTTGTCAAATCGGCGTTTTCCGCGATTTTCCATTCAATAAAGAATGCACCCGCAACGATTTTCAGCGTCTCCGGCTTTTGCATCAAGTGCACGCCGGAATTGCTTCCGATTTATCTTGGGATTTTGTCCTCCTGCTCGCTTTGTCTATTTCGACTCAGCGGCGGCGACTCAGAAAACAATACACAAGGTTGCGGGCTCCTGCAAATCCGTCTGAACTACCGCACAAAACCAGGCGGACCCGTCCCCGTGCCCGCCGCCGTGCCGGCAGCTGGCAGGGACCGGGCCCGCCTGGTTGGCTTGCCGGGATTTCCCGACGTGCAGCCTTTGGCTATGCAGGTACTTCGACCATCGCCAGGGTGCGCTTGCCCCTTCGCATCAGCAGGTACTTGCCGTGCAGCAGCTTTGTAGCGTCTATGACTGCATCCGGATCCGTGATTTTTTCGTTGTTCACGTACGCACCGCCTTCGGCTACGGTGCGACGCGCGCCGGAATTGCTCGGCACGAGACCGGACGCAACCAGCAACCCGATGATGTTCAAGGAACCGCGCTCCACAGTGGCGCTGGGCAGCTGCGACGTGGCGGAAACCAACGTGGCTTCGTCCAGCGCTTCCAATTCTCCCTGTCCGAACAACGCCGCCGAAGCAGCGATCACCTTGTCGGTCGCTTCCTCACCATGCACCAGCGAGGTCACATCGTAGGCGAGCACGCGCTGGGCCTCGCGGGTGTGGGCACGTTCAGCTACTGCCTTCTCAAGCTCTTCGATTTCCGTTCTGCTCCGGAAGGTGAAGACCTTCAGCCGCTCGACAACGTCGGCGTCGGCCGTATTCAGCCAAAACTGGTACATCGCGTACGGGCTGCACATCGCGGCGTCGAGCCAGATGGCGTTGCCTTCGCTCTTGCCGAACTTCGTTCCATCCGAGTTGGTGATCAGCGGAGTGCCGATGGCATGGACGGACTTGCCCTCGACCTTGCGGATCAACTCGGTACCGCTGGTCAGGTTGCCCCACTGGTCCGACCCGCCGGTCTGCAGCACGCAGCCGTAGTGGCGGAACAGTTCCAGGTAGTCCATGCCCTGGAGGATCTGGTAGCTGAACTCCGCGTAGCTGATGCCCTCGTCGGAGTTTAGCCGGGAGGCGACGATGTCTTTTTTGATCATGGTGCCCACACGGAAGTGCTTGCCGACGTCCCGCAGGAAGTCCAGCACACTCATCGGCGCAGTCCAGTCCAGGTTGTTCACCATCCGGGCAGGATTCTCGCCCTCGAAGCTGAGGAACCGCTGTACCTGGCTCTGTAGGTAACCGACCCATTCGGCGACGGTTTCCTTGGTGTTCATCGTCCGCTCCGCGGTGGGGCGCGGATCCCCGACCAGACCGGTGGAACCGCCGACCAGTCCGAGGGGCTTGTGGCCCGCCAGCTGCAGCCGGCGCATGGTCAACAGCTGGACAAGGTTGCCCAGATGCAGACTCGGCGCCGTCGGGTCGAAGCCGCAGTAATACGTGATCGGTTCACCGGCCAGCAGCTTTTCCAGCTCCGCCTCATCGGTGGAGACATGGACCAGTCCGCGCCACTTCAGTTCCTGCCATACATTGGCGAAACTGGGGTCATTGCTTTGGGAACTCAGAAACGTATTAGTTGACACGGACTCTAAAATATCAGCCTTCGATGCCCGGTGGGACATCGCCCTCGGCCAGAAGACGAAGACGCTGGGTGGGACGCGTCATCGCGACGTACAGATCGCCAACCTTGCCGCTGACACCGTCGAGCAGTTCCGCCGGTTCCAGCAGGACAACGCCGTCGAATTCCAGTCCCTTGGCTTCCTTCGGTCCGATGACCGTGATGTCCTGGTCCAACCCGCCGGCTCCCGCGCCCACGCGGCTTCCGTAGACAGCCGCCAACGCCTTCCGTGCTGCTTCCACGCGATGGTCCGCGGCGATGACTGCCAACAGGCCGCCGTCGAGGGCGTCGAGCTCCTCCGGCATGGCCTCGAGCAGCCTGCCGAGAAGTCCGCCGTCGTCCACCTTGTCAATAATCGGTTCCCAGTTACCGTCCCGGACTGCCTTGGGCGCAGAGACTACGAGTCCGGCCGCGTTAGCCATGCGCACCGCGGCTTCCGCGATTTGCGACGGGGTGCGGTAGTTCACTGTCAACTCTTCCAGCCGCCAGCGGTCCTGGGCAAAGGGCTCAAGGACCTGCTGCCACGAGTGCGCCCCGGCAGCGGAGCTGGTCTGGGCGATGTCGCCCACCACCGTGAAGGACTTCAGCGGGCAGCGGCGCATCAACAGCCGCCACTGCATGGCCGAAAGTTCCTGCGCTTCATCGACCACGATGTGGCCGAAGGCCCAGGTCCGGTCCGATGCCGCCCGTTCCGCCGCGGTAAAGCGCGTCTCCTGGATCTGGTTGTGGGCCGCCAGGTCCTCGGCGCTCACGAGACCGTCGATCCCGCTGGCCTTCAACGCCTCGTCCAGGTTCACGAGGGACTGCTCGGCATTAGCGACGTCGCGGGCACGCTGATGCTCCCGCTGGGACTTGTCGCGGGCGCTGGAAACATCCATCGGGCCGAGGAGTTCGGCAGCCTCATCGAGGAGCGGCACGTCGGCCTCGGTCCACCGCGCCGACGGATCACGCAAGAGCAGTGCCCGTTCCGCGTCGCTCAGCTGGGGCGTAGCACCTTCGAGATGCGCGGGCTTGCTTAGCAGTTCGCCGATCAGTTGCTCCGGCGTCAGCGGCATCCAGCACAAGTTCAGCGCCACCCGCACGTCGCGGGAAGTACGCACGTCTTCCGTCAGGTAACTGCGGTCCGCATTGTTGCCCGGCCCGGAGGACTCTTCCAAGGCCTGGGTCAGCTGCTCGGTCAGTTCGCGCAGCAGGATCTTCACGAACGTCGTGCGCGCCTCGTTGTGCGGCTTGCCGGTGGACCGAGCCCTGTCCCGGGCGCGGATCACCTGCTTCGGAGTCAGCGTAAGGATAGTGCCCTCGACATTGAGCTTGCGCGGTCCCGCCGGGATGCGCTGCCGGTTAGCCACCGCGCGCGCCACCACCTTGGCCATGGACGCGCGGCCCTTGAGCTCGGCGACGGCCTGGTTGGTCTCCGGCACGGCGCTGATCCCCGGCATCAGCTTGCCCAGAGTGGACATCACCACACCGGTCTCGCCAAGTGACGGCAGGACGCGTTCGATGTACTTCATGAAGGAGTTCGACGGCCCGACCAGCAGGACGCCGGCGGACTTCAACCGCTCCCGGTGCATGTACAGCAGGTACGCCGCGCGGTGCAGGGCAACGGCGGTCTTGCCCGTGCCCGGCCCGCCCTGGACCACCAGCACGCCCGGCATGGGGCTGCGGATGATCCGGTCCTGCTCGGCCTGGATGGTGCCGACGATGTCCGACATCTGGCCGGTGCGTTTCGAGTTCAGCGCTGCCAGCAGGGCGCCTTCTCCCTGCAGGTTGCCCGAATCGAGCATCGACGCGTCCAGCACGTCGTCCTCAACGGCTTTGACATCGCGGCCCTTCAGGATCAAGTGGCGCCGCCGTCGTACGCCTTGGCGCTCGAAGGCCGTGGCCTGGTAGAAGACTCCGGCCTCCGGAGCCCGCCAGTCCACCATGAGCCGCTGCAGATCAGCGGTGCTCAGTCCGATGCGGCCGATGTAACGGGATTCCCCGCTGTCCAGATCCAGGCGGCCGAAGACAAGGCGGTCGTCGACGGCGTTGAGCTGGGCGAGCCGGTCCTCGTACATGGTGGCGAAGGCGTCACGTTCAGAAATATTCTGCATCGTGCCCACGGCACCACCGCTGCGGACCCGGTCCAGCTGCTGCTGTTTTTCGGCGCGCAACTCATCCAGACGCTGGTACAAACCCGCGACATAGTCCCGCTCGTGTTCAAGTTCCGCGTGTGCCGAAACCGCTTCCTGCATTATGTGTTCCTCCCGCAAAGGCAGAGCGTCAATCTTACAGTGCCCGGCATGAAATTACCTGAACGCCCACGTCAGGGCCGCAGCGCGGCGACAGCATCGGAGCCGATCCGGAAAAAACCGGATGTAATTATTCGCGGACCAGCGAGCGGATCCGGTGGCCTGCCAGCGCCGCGCGTCCGCGCAGGCCGGTCAGTTCAAGCACGACTCCGAAACCGGACACCTGCACTCCGGCACGTTCGAATAGCCGGCAGGCCGCGCCGAGGGTGCCGCCGGTGGCCAGCACATCGTCCAGAATGAGCACGCGCATGCCGGGCTTGAGGTCGTCGGCATGCAGTTCCAGCGTCGCCGAGCCGTATTCGAGGGTGTAGTCCTCCGAGTAAACCTTGCGCGGCAGTTTGCCCTTCTTCCGGACCGTCACCACGCCTTTGCCCGACGCGTACGCTCCGGCGGCCGCCAGCAGGAAGCCGCGCGCTTCGATGCCGGCCACCGCGTCGAACTGCCCTTCGAAGGGATCGATGAGGGCGTGCACAATGGTGCGCAGTGCAGGACCGTCCGCGAAAACGGGCGTCAGGTCCCGAAAAACAATGCCTGGTTTCGGGTAGTCGGAGACGGTTGCCGAAAGCCGGCTGATCACTGATTCAGCGGACTCAGAAGCTCGTTCACTCACCCCACTACCCTACCGGCCACGAGCCTGCAGGAATGACGGCATGACGGGAAGACCTGCTTGCGCGGACATCTTCCGGCTCCGTGGCTCAGGACTTGCCCGCGTGTCGATTAGCCGGCCGAGCGGCGGCGGGGTTTGGCCGCGCGGTAGGGCGAGACCGTTCTCTCCCCCTCCAGCCAGAACCGCCAGGGGTAGCTGTCGGTCCCGCCCTCACCGCTGACGCCCACCCGGGGCCCACTGCGCACATGGGCTGCCGGAGCGGACGTGGCCGGCAGCCGGAGCTCGAGTTCGCCGGGGATGAACGCCCGGCCGTTATCGGCCAGCGTCAGTCCCAAGGCCTGCGCAAGGCGGCCGGGACCGCGGGCCAGCTCGGTATCGTTTTTTGCCGACGTACGACGGCGGTACGCGAGTTCGCGTCCGTGGGTCACCTCACCGGCGCGGATCAGGACACCGGTGGCTATTCCGGCATGGCCGCAGACGATGTTGACGCAGTGGTGCATTCCGTAGGTGAAGTAGACGTAAATGTGGCCTGCCGGTCCGAACATGGCCCTATTGCGGTTGGTCTGGCCGCGGAAGGCATGCGATCCCGGGTCGCTTTCGCCAAGGTAGGCCTCCACCTCGGTGATCCGCACGCCCACGGCGCCCTCCGCCGTCGTCCGCAGCAGGTGCGCACCGAGCAGTCCCGGGGCCACCTCATCGGCGGGACGTGCGAGCCATTTAAGCAGTGCTCCCGGGATGGCGGGGAGGGTCTCCACTACGATCCGGTGCTGCCGGCCATCCGGCGGTAAAAATGTGTCAAGGCTTCCCGGTGGTGCGCGGAAGGGTGGACTTCGGCTCCGGAGAGGTACAGATCCAGCGCGTCGAGCCGCTCGTGCCACAGTGCCATGAGTTCGGCGACGCGGGCCTTCGAGCGCAGCCCGTGGTGGAGTTTCAGGAGTGTCTTGCCGTCGGAGTTCTCCAGCAGCCAGTGCACCGAACTTTGCTCCACTTCCGGGCTGCACCAGCTGTACTCCAGTCCCTGCTCATTCACCAAGTAGGTCACGTCGCCGCGCATGGTGAATTTCTCGAAGTCTAACCGGACGTTCCCGCCGACCTGCAGCTGCAGCGTCCCGGGTGCGAGCCATTTCCCGAACATGTCCGGCTGTGTCAGGGCCTGCCAGATGGTAGACCTGTCCGCGCCCAGCAACCGGTCAAAGTGGACGCAGTCGTGGCCGGAGTCCTTGCCGAGGGTGCCCATCGTGTGGGAAAGGGAGTACTCGCGGGAGTACGCTTCGCGCAGCTTTGCCCAGCGGTCCGGCTGTGACTGCGGCGTACGTCCGGCCGCCACATCCTCGAACGCGTCCAGGATGGTTTCCCAGCCCGCGGCGCCTTCGGTCAGGAACGCCCGGCTCTCGGACCGCGCCCGCAGCTGCACCAGGGTGCCGCCGTTGCTGTTGAGCATTCGCCACTCGAGCACGGATTCATTGTCCAGCTCGTCCTCCCAGGTGATCTGCAGGCTCAGCGGTGCATTCAGCTGCAGCACGGTACCGGTGACGGTGCCGCCGACCTCCAGTTCGTAAGGCTGCCCCAATTCCCAGCCGGTGAGCAGGTTCCCCAGCCACTTGGCCACGTGTTCGGGCTCCGCCAGCAGGCTCCAGAGGTAGCTGTGCGGGTAGTCGAGCTGGCGGTCAAAAGCCAGCACATAGTCGGACGCGATCCGTTCGATCCGTCCCGACGGAACTACTTTCTCATCCTGCGGGCTCAGCGTCGTCATCGTCACTTCCTCGGCTCGGCGCTCCGGCTGCATCTCTGTTTCACAAACTACCCCAAAGACCCAAGTTACTGGTCGGTAACTTCGGTTTTCAGAGGAGACTCGGAGGGCATAGCAAGAGTGTCGGAGGGCGGAGAACGACGGCGGATCCGCACCTGCCCGCTGCCGGTGCGGATCCGCCGTCGTTAGTTGGTTTTCGCGGTGGTCAGGCGCCCGCGGCGTAGGCGCGCACCGGCTCCAGCTGCGCCTTCAGCGCCTCCAGCTGGCTGGCGACCGCGGAGGGAGCGGTGCCGCCCTGGGAGCTGCGGCTGTTCAGCGAACCTTCCACGCTCAGGACCTCACGCACCTGCGGGGTCAGGTGCGCGGAGATACCGGCGTAGTCCTCATCGCTGAGATCCCACAGCTCGACGCCGCGGCTTTCGGCCAGCTTTACGGCTGCCCCGGAGAGTTCGTGCGCCTCGCGGAACGGCACGCCCTGGCGGACCAGCCACTCGGCGATGTCCGTGGCGAGGGCAAAGCCCTGCGGAGCCAGCGACTCGAGCCGCTCGGTGTTGAACTTCAGCGTAGCGATCATGCCGGAGACTGCCGGCAGCAGCAATTCCAGGGTGTCCGCCGCGTCGAAAACGGGTTCCTTGTCTTCCTGCAGGTCCCGGTTGTAGGCCAGCGGCAGACCCTTGAGCGTGGCCAGCAGCCCGGTCAGGTCGCCGATCAGGCGACCGGCCTTGCCGCGGGCAAGTTCAGCCACATCCGGGTTCTTCTTCTGCGGCATGATAGAGGATCCGGTGGAGTAGGAGTCGTCCAGCGTGACGAAGGAAAATTCCTTTGTCGCCCAGAAAATGACTTCCTCCGAGATCCTGGACAGATCCACGCCGATCATGGCGGACACCCAGGCGAACTCGGCGAAGACGTCACGGGAGGCGGTGCCGTCGATGGAGTTCCAGGCCGCGGAGTCGAAGCCTAGGTCGGCCGCGACGGCGTTCGGGTCCAGGCCCAGCGAAGACCCTGCGAGGGCGCCGGAGCCGTAGGGCGAAACCGCAGCGCGCTTGTCCCAGTCGGCCAGCCGCTGCACGTCGCGGAGCAGCGCCCAGGCATGGGCCAGCAAATGGTGGCTCAGCAGCACCGGCTGCGCGTGCTGCAGGTGCGTGCGGCCCGGCATGGCCACACCGTGGTGCGCCTCGGCCTGACCGATCAGGGCGTCCACCGTGGCAAGGACGCCGCCGGCGATGATGCGGGCGTGGTCGCGCAGGTACATCCGGCCCAGCGTGGCGATCTGGTCGTTGCGGGACCGGCCCGCGCGGAGCTTGCCGCCGAGCTGCGTGCCGGCCCGCTCGATCAGGCCGCGCTCAAGCGAGCCGTGCACATCCTCGTCCGACTCGGCGGCGACGTAGGCACCGGAGCGGACATCGGCGTCGAGTTCATCGAGCGCCGCCAGCATGCCGGCCAGTTCGCCGTCGTCAAGCAGTCCGGCCTTGTGCAGCACCCGGGCGTGGGCGCGCGAGCCGTTGATGTCGTAGAGCGCCAGACGCCAGTCGAAGTGCGTGGACTTGCTCAGCGCTGCCAGCGCGTCCGCGGGGCCGCCGGCAAAGCGTCCGCCCCAGAGTGCGCCTTCATTGGTTCCGTGTGCCATTCTTAGTTGCCTTCCGCTGCGCGCTGGTCGCGTCCGGACGCGACCTTGGAGGAGAGACCGAAGATCTCGATGAAGCCCCGGGCCATGGACTGATCGAACGTATCGCCGCTGTCATAGGTGGCCAGGTTGAAGTCGTACAGGGCGGTGTCCGAGCGGCGTCCGGTCACGGTGGCGCGGCCGCCGTGCAGTTCCAGCCGGATCTCGCCGCTGACATATTGCTGTGTGTCGTCGATGAAGGTGTCCAGCGATCGCTTCAGCGGCGAGAACCACTGGCCGTCGTAGACCAGTTCGGTCCAGCGCTGGCCCACGGTCTTCTTGAAGCGGGCCTGCTCACGCTCGATGGTGACGTTTTCGAGTTCCTTGTGCGCCGCGATGAGTGCCATAGCGCCGGGGGCCTCGTAGATTTCGCGGGATTTGATGCCCACCAGTCGGTCTTCAACGATGTCAATCCGGCCCACGCCCTGGGCGCCGGCGCGGTGGTTCAGCTGCTCGATGGCCTGCAGCGGGGTCACGGCGTGTCCGTCGATGGCGACCGGGATGCCTTCCTTGAACGTAATGACCACTTCATCGGCCACCGGCGGGAATTCCGGCGAGGCGGTGTAGTCGTACACGTCCTTCGTGGGCGCGTTCCAGATGTCCTCGAGGAAGCCTGTCTCCACGGCCCGGCCCCAGACATTCTGGTCAATGGAGAACGGGTTCTTCTTGGTGGTGACGATCGGCAGGTTCCGGGCTTCCGCGTAGGCAATCGCTTTGTCACGGGTCAGCGCCAGGTCGCGGACCGGGGCGATGCATTTGAGCTCCGGGCCCAGGGTCTGGATGCCCACTTCGAAGCGGACCTGGTCATTGCCCTTGCCCGTGCACCCGTGGGAAACGGTGGTGGCGCCAAACTTGTTGGCCGCCGCCACGAGGTGCTTGACGATCACCGGACGGGAGACGGCGGAAACCAGCGGGTAGGCGTCCATGTACAGCGCGTTCGCCTTCAGCGCCGGCATGCAGTATTCGGTGGCGAACTCGTCCCGGGCATCGGCCACGTAGGCCTCGACGGCGCCGCAGTCCAGGGCCCGCTGCCGGATGGTTTCCAGCGACTCGCCGCCCTGCCCCACATCCACCGCGACGGCGATCACTTCGGCCCCGGTTGCCTCGGCGATCCAGCCAATGGCAACGGAGGTGTCGAGGCCACCGGAGTAGGCCAGAACAATGCGGTCAGTCACTTGGGGTGTGCTCCTAATGCTTTGCAGGGTTGGAATGTATTCAGGTCTGGCTGTTGCGGGCGGGCTCGTCCGCGAACTGCAGGAAGCGGGCGGCCAGGTCGGCGCCGCCGTTAGGGTCCCTGGTCACCAGCAGCACGGTGTCGTCACCGGCGATGGTGCCCAGCACGGAGGGCATGACGGAATGATCGATGGCCAGGGCCAGGAAGTTCGCGGCTCCGGGCGGTGTCCGCAAGACCACCAGGTTGCCGGAGGCCTCGGCGGTAACCAGCAGGTCCGCGCACAGCTTAGCCAGGCGGGCATCCAGAATCTCCTGCGTGATGCCGGCCTGCGGGGCGCGCTCACCGCCCTCGGACCTGACGGCGTAAACCAGCGCGCCGTCCTGGCTGCGCACGCGCACAGCACCGAGTTCCACCAGGTCGCGGGACAGGGTTGCCTGCGTCACTTGGACGCCTTCGGCAGCGAGCAGCGCCGCGAGCTCTGCCTGCGAACGCACGGACTGCCCGGTCAGGATCGCTGTGATACGGGCCTGGCGGGCGGTCTTGGTGGTGGGCATGCTGGTCACGGCCTGTTGTTCCTTCAGCGCCTTCAAGAAAGCTTCTGCAGCGGTGCCAAACCGGCCTTGTCCATCAGCCAGGCCATCAGGGCCTTCTGAGCGTGCAGCCGGTTCTCTGCCTCATCCCACACCACGGACTGCTCGCCGTCGATCACGTCGGCCGCGATTTCGTAACCGCGGTAGGCCGGCAGGCAGTGCAGCACGATGGCGTCCGGCGCGGCCAGCTTCATCGCCGCTGCGTCCACGGCGTAGTCCCTGAACAGTTCCAGCCGCTGGGCCTTTTCCTCCTCCTGGCCCATGCTGACCCAGGTGTCGGTGGCGACGATGTCGGCAGCGGCCAGTGCCTCGGCCGCGTCGGAGGTAATGAGTACCGAGCCGCCGGTTTCCGCGGCGCGCGCCTCGGCTTCGGCGACGACGTCGGCAGCAGGCAGGTAGCCAGCCGGTCCGCCGATGCGTACATGCATGCCCGCCGTGACGCCGGCCAGCAGGTAGGAGTTGGCCATGTTGTTGGCCGCATCCCCCAAGTACGTCATGGTCAGACCGGCGAGCTCGCCCTTGTGCTCCCTGATGGTGAGCAGGTCCGCCAGCAGCTGGCACGGGTGGTAGTCGTCGGAGAGCGAGTTGATCACCGGCACCCGCGAGACGGCGGCCATTTCCTCGAGTCCGGAGTGGGCGTAGGTCCGCCAGACCACGGTCGAGACCATGCGCTCCAGAACCTTGACGGTGTCCGAAATGGACTCCTTGTGTCCCATCTGGGATTCGCCCGGATTGATGATCAGCGGCACGCCGCCCAGATCCGCCACGCCGGTAGCGAAGGACAGCCGGGTCCGGGTGGAGGTCTTGTCGAAGATCACCGCCACGGTCTTGCGCCCGGCACCCTCCGCGGCATACGGCTGGTACAGGTACGGCGACTCCTTCATCTGCGCGGCCAGGTCCAGCACCGAGAGCTGTTCGGCCGGGCTCAGGTCGGTGTCTTTGAGGAAGTGGCGGATCATGGCGTGTCCTTCGGGGCATCGGCGTTGGGGGCTGCGGGGTGGGCCGCGGCAGTGGTTTCGGCGGCAGTTTCGGCTGCTGCTGCCAGGATGGCGGGCAGCGCCTGGATGAAAGTCCCAGCCTGCGTGCCGGTGAGGATCAGCGGCGGCGCGAGGCGCAGCGTGCGCGGACCGGGGTTGTTGATGATGAATCCGGCCTCCAACGCTGCACGGACGGCCGGTGCGGCAACCTCCTCGACCAGGTCGAAGCCGATCAGCAGGCCCTCGCCTCGGACCTCGGTGACGCCGTCGATACCAGCCAACGCGGTACGAAGCTGCGCGCCGACGTCGTTCGCATGCTGCAGCAACTGCCGGGCCTCAATCGAGTGCAGCGTGGCCAGCGCGGCGGCGGTTGCCACCGGGTTGCCGCCGAACGTCGTGCCATGCTGTCCGGCGGTCAGCAGGGTGGAAACCTGCTCGCCGAACGTCACCATGGCGCCGATGGGGAACCCGCCGCCCAGGCCCTTGGCCAGGGTGATGGCGTCCGGAAGGATGTCCTCGCCGCCGGCCACGCTGCCCTGATAGGCGAACCAGTTGCCGGTGCGCCCCACGCCGGTCTGGACTTCGTCCAGGATCAGCAGCGCGCCGGCCTCGCGGGTGATTTCGCGGGCGGCCTTGAGGTAGCCGGCAGGCAGCGGCCGTACCCCGACTTCGCCCTGGATCGGCTCAAGAACGACGGCGGCCACCGTTCCGTCGACTGCGGCCCGCAGCGCGTCCACGTCGCCGAAGGGGATGTGCTCCACGCCGCCGGGCAGGGGCTCGAACGGTTCCCGGTAGGCCTGCTTGGCCGTCAGCGCGAGGGCGCCCATGGTCCGGCCATGGAAGGCGCCGTCCAGGGCGATGATCCTGTTCCGCGTGGCGGTGGAGTTGCGGCGGGCCAGCTTGAAGGCCGCCTCGTTGGCCTCCGTGCCGGAATTGGCGAAGAAAACCTTCGAACCGGCCGGGGCCTGCGCCAGCTCCAGCAGCTTTTCGGCCAGCGCGATCTGCGTCGGGCTGGTGAAGAAGTTGGAAATATGGCCCAGCGTGGACAGCTGGCTGGAGATGATGCTGGTGATGAACGGGTCCGCATGGCCCAGGGCGTTCACGGCGATGCCGCCGAGCAGGTCCAGGTACTCCTTGCCGTCGGCGTCCCAGACGGTGCAGCCGTTGCCGCGGACCAGCACGCGCTGCGGCGTGCCGAACACGCCCATCAGCGACTGGTTGTAGCGGGCCAGCAGTTCCTGGTTGTGCAGCCCGTCGAGGCTGGCCAGTTCCGACGCCGAGCCGGCCGCCGGCTGTGCTGCTGCCTGTTGGATTGCCTCACTCATTTCTCGTCTCCGTCCGGAACAATTTGGGTGCCGATGCCGGCAGCCGTAAATATTTCAAGCAGGATCGAGTGCGCCATCCGGCCGTCGACCACCGCGGCACGCTCCACTCCCCCGTCGACCGCCTTGAGGCAGGCTTCCATCTTGGGGATCATGCCGGACTCGAGCTTCGGCAGCAGGTTCCGCAGCTCGGAGGCGGTCAGCGAGGAAATCAGCGAGGACTTGTCCGGCCAGTTGGCATACAGCCCCTCGACGTCGGTCAGAATCACCAGGCGCGAGGCATGCAGGGCATCGGCCACGGCAGCCGCGGCCGTGTCCGCGTTGACGTTCAGCACCTGGTTGGTGCCTTCGCCGTCGTTGTTGATCTCCGGGGCCACGGTGGAGATTACCGGGATCCGGCCGGCCTCAAGCAGATCCAGGATGGCGGAAGGATTCACACCGACTACTTCGCCGACGAGGCCCAGATCAACCTCTTCGCCGTCCACCACCGTGCCGGTGCGCACGGCCTGCAGCAGACCGCCGTCTTCACCCGAAAGCCCGACGGCGTAGGGGCCGTGCGAGTTGATCAGGCCGACCAGTTCCCGGCCTACCTGGCCGGTGAGCACCATCCGGACCACGTCCATGGCCTCCGGCGTGGTCACGCGCAGGCCGCCCTTGAACTCGGATTCAATGCCGAGCTTGGAAAGCATAGCGTTGATCTGCGGGCCGCCGCCGTGCACCACCACTGGCTTGATGCCCACATGGTGCAGGAAGACGATGTCCTCGGCGAAAGCCCTGCGCAGCTCATCGTTGACCATGGCGTTGCCGCCGTACTTGATGACCATGGTGGTCCCGGCGAAGCGCTGGATCCACGGCAGCGCTTCGATCAGCGTGCCCGCCTTGTCCTGAGCTACAAGCATCGTGTTCATCGGTACCTCAGCTCGAGTATGCGGAGTTCTCGTGCACGTAGTCGTGCGTGAGGTCGTTGGTCCAGATGGTGGCGGACTCGTTGCCGGCATTCAGGTCTATCATCACGATGACCTCGCGGGCTTCCAGATCCACGAGGTCGCGGGAGTCCCCCACGCCGCCGTTGCGGCACACCTGCACGCCGTTCATGGTGACGTTCAGCTGGTCCGGTTCAAAGACTGCGTCGGTGGTGCCGACGGCGGAGAGCACGCGGCCCCAGTTGGGGTCCTTGCCGAAGATGGCGGTCTTGAAGAGGTTGGACCGGGCCACCGCACGGCTGACCACCTCCGCATCCCGTTCGGACGCGGCATTGATGGTGGTGACGGCGATGTCGTGGCTGGCGCCCTCGGCGTCGGTAATCAGCTGGCGGGCCAGGTCGGCGCAGACGGTGGTCAGTCCGGCGCTGAATTGGGCCAGGTCCGGGACCGCGCCGGAGGCACCGGAGGCCAGCAGGACTACGGTGTCGTTGGTGGACATGCAGCCGTCCGAGTCCGTCCGGTCGAAGGTCACCCGGGTGGCCTCGCGCAGGGCCATGTCCAGGGCGGGGGCTTCGACATGGGCGTCGGTGGTGATGACCACCAGCATGGTGGCCAGGCCGGGGGCCAGCATGCCGGCGCCCTTGGCCATACCGCCGATCACGTAGCCCGAGCCGTCGAACCGCGACTGCTTGGCCACACTGTCGGTGGTCATGATCGCGGTGGCGGCGTCAGCGCCGCCGTCGTTGTTGAGGGCCGCCGCGGCAGCCTCGACGCCGGGAAGAAGCTTGTCCATGGGCAGCTGCTCGCCGATCAGCCCGGTGGAGCACACCAGCACATCGGAGGCGGAAATGCCCAGCAGTGCGGCGGTTTTCTCCGCGGTGCTGTGGGTGTTCTGGAAGCCTTCGGGGCCGGTGCAGGCGTTGGCCCCGCCGGAGTTCAGGATCACGGCGTCCGCCCGGCCGTCGCTAATCGCCTGCCGGGACCAGTGGACGGGGGCAGCGGCCACGCGGTTGGAGGTGAAAACTGCGGCGGCCGATCTGGCGGGACCGTCGTTAACCACCAGGGCCACGTCCGGATTGCCGGAGGCCTTCAGCCCGGCGGTCACGCCTGCGGCGCGGAAACCTTGTGCAGCGGTGACGCTCACGGTGCTACTCCCTGGTGGGTCAGGCCGGCGGTCTCCTCAAGACCGAGGGCGATGTTCATGGACTGGACTGCGCCGCCGGCGGTGCCCTTGGTCAAGTTGTCGATGGCGCAGCTGACGATCACGCGGCCGGCATGCTCGTCGAAGGCCAGCTGGATGGCTACGTGGTTGGAGCCCTGGACCGACTTGGTGTGCGGCCACTGACCCTCCGGCAGCAGGTGCACAAAGGCCTCGTCCGCATAGGCCTCGGCCCAGGCCCGGCGCAGCGCTGCGGCGTCGGTCCCCGGCTTCACCCGGGCCGTGGCGGTGGCCAGGATGCCGCGGCTCATCGGCGCGAGCGTGGGCGTGAAGGAAACCTGGACGGTTTCGCCGGCGGCAGCGGAAAGGCCCTGCTCGATTTCGGGCGTGTGCCGGTGTCCACCCCCGACGCCGTACGGACTCATGCCGCCCATGACCTCGGAGCCCAGCAGATGCGGTTTGACCGACTTGCCCGCCCCGGAAGTCCCCGACGCGGCAACGATGACCACGTCCTGGGTTTCCAGCAGGCCGGCGCTGAAGCCCGGTGTCAGGGCGAGCAGCGAGCTGGTGGGATAGCAGCCCGGCACGGCGATCCGTTTAGCCTCGCGCAGGCGTTCGCGGTGGCCCGGCAGCTCGGGCAGGCCGTATGGCCAGGTGCCCGCATGGACCGTGCCGTAGAACTTTTCCCACACGAGCGGGTCTTCCAGCCGGTGGTCCGCTCCGGCGTCGATCACCAAGGTCTCTTCGGGCAGCTTGGCGGCGATCTCCGCACTGGCACCGTGCGGCAGCGCCAGGAAGACGACGTCGTGCCCGGCCAGGTTTTCCACGGTGGTTTCCGTCAGCTCACGCTCGGCCAGAGTATGCAGGTGCGGCTGGAGCGCACCCAATCGCGAGCCGGCATTGCTGTGCGCCGTGATGGCCCCGATGGAGACCTCTGGATGGCTGGCCAGCAGGCGGAGCACTTCTCCGCCAGCATAGCCACTGGCACCGGAAACAGCTACCGAAAAAGTCATAAGGTCACTATACAGGAAAACTTATTCACAGGAGGTCATAATTATGCACGATACGATGAAGCCAGCATCTGCAGCGGAGACTGCAGGTGCGCGAAAACGCCAGTCTAGCTGCCGCGGCACGCGCGTGCGCGGTTGATTACAGGAGGACCACACGCCATGGCCCAAGCAATAGTTGCCGAAGCGCCCGGAGGACCCGAGGTTATGCAGCTGCAGGAGGTCCAGATCCCCACACCGGCCCCGGGCCAGCTGCTGGTCAAGGTTGCGGCCGCGGGCGTGAACTTTATCGACACCTATCAGCGCAGCGGCGTGTACAAGGTCCGGTTCCCGTTCACCCCAGGCAGCGAGATCGCCGGGACCGTCGAGGCCTGCGGGGACGGCGTTACGGGTTTTGCCGCCGGCGACCGGGTGGCCACCTCCGAGGCACGCGCCGGCTATGCGCAGTATACGCTCGTTGACGCGGACGGCGCCCTGCCTGTCCCGGACGGGGTCAGCGACGAGACAGCCGCGGCCATTCCGCTCCAGGGCATGACGGCGCACTATCTGGTCAATTCGAGCTTCAAGGTCCAGTCCGGCCAGACCGTGCTGACGCACGCTGGTGCCGGCGGCGTGGGCCTGGTCCTGACCCAGCTGCTCAAGGCCAAGGGTGCCAGGGTCATCACGACGGTCTCCAGCGATGAAAAGGAAAAGCTGGCACGGGAAGCAGGAGCGGACGAAGTACTGCGCTACGACGGCTTCGCGGAGCAGGTGCGCGAGCTGACTGGCGGCACTGGTGTGGACGTGGTGTACGACGGCGTGGGCAAGGATACGTTCGACGGCTCGCTCGCCAGCCTGCGGATCCGCGGCACGTTGGTGCTCTTCGGGGGCGCGTCCGGGCAGGTTCCGCCGTTCGACCTGCAACGGCTGAACGCGGCCGGCTCGCTGTTCGTGACCCGGCCCAAGCTGGCCGACCACCTGCTCACCGCGGAAGAACGCCGCTGGCGCTCGGAGGAGCTTTTCGCCGCGGTCCTGGACGGTTCGCTCCAGATCCGGGTGGGCGCGAGCTACCCG
Source organism: Arthrobacter crystallopoietes (assembly GCF_017603825.1). NCBI lineage: Bacteria > Bacillati > Actinomycetota > Actinomycetes > Micrococcales > Micrococcaceae > Crystallibacter > Crystallibacter crystallopoietes. The sequence goes on along the minus strand of NZ_CP072014.1, from coordinate 2,863,844 downwards.
CTGGCCGAGGCGGAGCAGGCGCACTCCGACCTCGAGTCCCGCCGCACCACCGGCAAACTCCTGTTGATCCCGTAACCTTCGCCACTTTTGGGCCTGGTACCGGCCGGTAGGCCACCTCTTGTTCACCTTCGTTGGCCATGGTGTTCAAGTGATTGTGCATGAACCCCAGCTGCCCGGTGCCGGCAGCGCTCCCCCGCCCCGGACCCTGATAGACATCCTGACGGCGAGCGCGGAGGCCTACCCGGACGCTTCGGCGCTGGACGATGGGCAGCAGCCCCTGAGCTACGCCGAACTGCTGGAGGCCGTCCGCCGGCAGGCGAAGCTGCTGCATGAGGCCGGGCTCGGGGCGGGCGACAAGGTGGGCATTCGGATTCCTTCCGGCACGCGCGAACTGTATGTCAGCATTCTCGCGACCCTGTACATCGGCGCGGCCTACGTCCCGGTCGATGCGGATGACCCCGATGAACGCGCCCGGCTGGTTTTCAGCGAGGCCAAAGTGGCCGGCATTCTGAAAGCCGATGGCGAAATCGTGACGTCGCCGGAGCGTCCGGCGCCGTTCCCGAATCCGCGGCCGGCCGAGCTGGCAGACGATGCCTGGGTGATCTTCACCTCCGGCTCCACCGGGACGCCGAAGGGCGTTGCTGTCACCCACCGGTCCGCCGCCGCCTTTGTGGACGCCGAGGCCCGGATCTTCCTGCCGCATGAGCCGTTGGGTCCGCAGGACCGGGTGCTGGCCGGGCTCTCGGTGGCCTTCGATGCCTCCTGTGAGGAAATGTGGCTCGCCTGGCGGCATGGCTCCTGCCTCGTGCCGGCGCCGCGCTCCCTGGTCCGCAGCGGCATGGATCTGGGCCCGTGGCTGCTCAGCCGCGGAATTACGGCGGTTTCCACGGTGCCGACGCTGGCCGCACTGTGGCCGGCCGAGGCGTTGGAAAATGTCCGCTTGCTCATCTTCGGCGGCGAAGCCTGCCCGCCGGAACTGGCACGCCGGCTGGCCGTGGCGGACCGCGATGTCTGGAACACCTATGGCCCTACGGAGGCAACCGTGGTGGCCTGCGCCGCGCCGCTGGGCGGGGACGGTCCGGTGCGGATCGGCCTGCCGCTGGACGGCTGGGACCTGGCCGTGGTGGATTCCGATGGCGTTCCGGTCATCGAGGGCGGCACGGGCGAGCTGATCATCGGCGGCGTGGGCCTGGCCCGCTACCTCGATCCGGCAAAGGACGCGGAGAAGTACGCGCCGATGCCGTCCCTGGGCTGGGCGCGCGCCTACCGCAGCGGCGATCTGGTCACCTATGACCCGGCCGGCCTGCTCTTTGTCGGCCGGGCGGATGAGCAGGTCAAGCTCGGCGGCCGACGGATTGAACTCGGGGAAGTGGACAGCGCCCTGCAGGCCCTGCCCGGCGTCTCCGGCGCCGCGGCCGCGGTGAAGACCACCGCCGCGGGCAACCAGATCCTGGTCGGCTACCTGGCGGCGCCCGCTGATTACGACGTCGACAGCGCCCGCGAGCTCTTGGGCGGCCAGTTGCCGGCTCCGTTGATCCCGCTGCTGGCCGTCGTCGACACCCTGCCCACCAAGACCAGCGGCAAAGTGGACCGCAACGCCTTGCCCTGGCCGCTGCCGGGCTCCGAGCCGGCCGACGGCGCAGGAGAGCTCCGGCTGGAGGCGGACGCCGCCTGGATTGCGCAGCAGTGGAGTTCGGTGCTCGGCCTGCCGGTCGCCTCGCTGGATGCGGACTTCTTCGCCAGCGGCGGGGGCTCGCTGGCTGCGGCCCAGCTCGTGTCGGCCCTGCGGGTCCGGTACCCCACCATTGCCGTGTCGGAGATCTACGCCCATCCCCGCATCGGCGCCCTCATTGAGGCCGCGCGCCAGTCGGTTCCGGACGGAGTGCAGGCCGAGCCGAGGGAACGGCAGGTCCGGCGCACGCAGCGCAAGAGCCAGATCTTCCAGACATTGATGGGGATCCCGCTGACTGTCCTGGTCGGCATGCGCTGGCTGACGTACCTGATGATCCTCAACAACTCACTGTCCCTCCTGGGCGTGCTGACGGCGGCGCCGACCTTGTCCTGGTGGTGGGTCCTTGCCAGCTGGGCCGTCTTTGTCAGCCCGCCCGGGCGGATGGCCATCTCCGTGCTCGCCGCCCGGCTGCTGCTGCGGGGGCTCCGGCCCGGTACCTACCCGCGCTCGGGCCGGGTGCATCTGCGGTTGTGGCTGGCCGAACAGATCGCAGACATGGCATCGGCCGTCTCCCTCGCCAGTGCCCCCTTCGTCCCGTACTACGCACGCGCTCTCGGTGCCGACATCGGCCGGGACGTGGATCTGCACTCGGTACCGCCGGTGACCGGCCTGCTCACGCTGGGCCGGGGGGCGTCCGTCGAACCCGAGGTAGACCTCTCCGGCTGGTGGCTCGACGGCGACAGGGTCCATATCGGTGCCATCAGCGTGGGGGCCGGGGCCACCATCGGGGCGCGCAGTACGCTCATGCCGGGCACCAGCATCGGTGCCGGCGCCACCGTGGAGCCCGGCTCCGCTGTCACCGGCAAGGTCAAGGCCGGTCTCAATTTCTCCGGCTCCCCCGCCGAACGCACCGGCAAGTCAAAGCACGCCTGGCCGGAACCCCCGGCAAAATCGAGCCCGTTGTGGAGCATCTTCTACCCCTTGGCTTCCGCTGCCCTGGCGCTGATCCCTTTTGCCGCAGCGGCGGCCGCGATCGCCGTCGTTATTTTCCTGGTGCCCGGCAACAGCAGCCTGTGGGCCGCGTTTGTGCCGTTGCTCGCCGCCGTGCCGGCCGCGGCGTTGGTCTGGTTCCTGACCAACCTGGTGCTGGTTCTCGTTACGGTCCGCCTGCTGGGGCTCGGCGTGCAGGAGGGCTATCACCGGGTGCGCAGCCGGGTGGGCTGGCAGGTCTGGGCCACCGAACGCGTGCTGGACATGGCGCGCGACATCCTCTTCCCCATCTACGCGAGCCTGTTTACCCCCGTCTGGCTGCGCCTGCTGGGCGCCAAGGTAGGCCGCAACGTAGAGGCATCCACCGTGCTGCTGGTTCCCAAGATGACCACCATCGGCGAGGGTGCTTTCCTGGCGGACGACACCATGGTGGCCTCGTATGAACTTGGCGGCGGGTGGATGAAGATCGCCCCGGCCAAGATCGGCAAGCGGTCCTTCCTGGGCAACTCGGGCATGACCGCGGCCGGACGGCGCGTGCCGAAGAACTCGCTGGTTGCCGTCCTGTCCGCCACACCGTCGAAGGCCAAGGCCGGTTCCTCCTGGCTGGGCAGCCCGCCGGTACGCCTGCGCCGGACCTCCATCGAAGCGGATTCCAGCCGCACCTTCGCCCCGCCGGCGAGGCTTAAGCTGGCGCGCACACTCTGGGAATTGTGCCGTTTTGTTCCGGTGGCCGTCACCGTGGCACTGGCCCTGGTGGTTCTCGCGGTCTTTGACTGGCTGGCCGGAACCTACGGCTACCTCGCCGCCGCCCTCGCCGGCGGCCTGGTACTGATGCTGGCCGGCGCCGCCGCGGCCGGCACTTCGGTGCTGGCCAAGTGGCTCCTGGTCGGGCGGATCAAGCCCGGCGAGCATCCGCTGTGGAGCTCGTTCATCTGGCGGAATGAAGTGGTGGACACGTTTGTGGAACTGGTTAGCGCGCCGTGGTTCGGCCGCGCCGCAGCCGGCACACCCGCTTTGGTCTGGTGGCTGCGGGCGCTGGGCGCGAAGATCGGCCATGGCGTCTGGTGCGAGAGCTACTGGCTCCCCGAGGCGGACCTGGTCAGGCTCGGCGATGGTGCCACAGTCAACCGCGGCTGCGTGGTCCAGACCCACCTGTTCCACGATCGGATCATGAGCATTGATACGGTGGAACTCGCAGCCGGCGCCACGATGGGCCCGCACGGAGTCATCCTGCCGGCCGCTTCCCTTGCCGACGGCGCCACCGTTGGCCCGGCTTCCCTGGTGATGCGGGGAGAGACCGTGCCCGCGGCGAGCTACTGGATGGGCAATCCCGTACGACCTTGGACGTTTACCACCTCATGACCTGCCTATCATCAAGTCCCGCCGATGCCTCAGCCGATGGTCCTGCCGCTGCATTGCCGGCAGCTGTGTCTGCGCCGCTGCCGGATCCCTATCTTCCGGGCCGCGGCACCGGCGACCTGCTCGTCACGCACTATGACCTTGACCTGGAGTGCAAGCTGGCGTCCAACCGGCTGGCCGGACGCGCCGTGCTCACCGGACGCACGCTCAGGGACACCAGCCGGCTGGAACTGGACCTGACCGGGCTGCAGGCCAGCCGCGTCCAGGTCAACGGGCAACGCCCCAGGAAAACGTCGCAGCGCAACGGCAAACTGGTTCTCGCACTGAAGGAACCGCTGCCCGCAGAGACCCGGCTGGTACTGGATATCCGCTACGAAGGCACTCCCGCACCGATTAACGGCGATTGGGGCGAGGTGGGGTGGGAGGAACTCACCGACGGCGTGTTGGTCGCCGGGCAGCCCGACGGCGCCTCCTCGTGGTTCCCTTGCAACGACCACCCCAGCCAGAAAGCTACCTTCCGCATCAGCACAACCACGGACGCCGGCTACCGCGCTGTGGCCAACGGCGAACTGGTAGGCCACCATAAAAAGGCCTCCCGGGAAACCTGGGTTTATGAAATGCGCGAACCCATGGCAACCTATCTGGCCACGCTCCAGATAGGCCGGTACGTCCTGCAGGATCTTGTGCCTCCGGGGCCAGCCGGCCCGGAGGGCGATGCCGTCGCGGCCCAGCTGGTCGCAGCGCCTGCACCGCTGCTCACGGACGCCGTCGCGGCCCTGTCCCGGCAGGAAGACATGATGGCAGTATTCGTCCGGTCTTTCGGCCCGTACCCCTTTGACCGGTACACCGTAGTGGTGGCCGAGGACGAACTGGAAATCCCGTTGGAGGCCCAGTCGCTGTCCATCATCGGCCGCAACCACCTGGACAACGGGTGGGAGGCGCAGCGCCTGATCGCGCATGAGCTCTCGCACCAGTGGTTCGGCAATTCGTTGACGGCAGCAAGCTGGAAAGATATCTGGCTGCACGAAGGCTTCGCGTGCTATTCCGAGTGGATCTGGTCCGAGGCCTCCGGCTCCCTGCCTGCCGCCGGCCGTGCCAAAGCCGCCTGGCAAATGCTCGCAGCGCTCAAACAGGACATCACCGTGGGCGATCCGGGTCCGCAGCTGATGTTCGATGACCGGGTCTACAAACGCGGTGCCCTGGCCCTGCACGCCCTGCGGACCGCGCTCGGCGACGAGCCGTTTTTCCGCATTCTGCGCCGCTGGTGCGCCGACTACCGGCACGGATCCGTCTCAACAAGCCAGTTCATCGAGCTCGCTGACTCGGAAGCGGGGCGGCCGGACTTTTCCGCCGCCACGCTCCTGGAGCCATGGCTGGTCAGCGCGGCACTGCCAGAGTTTCCCGGAAAATAACACCCGGGTCGGCCGAACCGCCGATGGCGAGAGCCGCGGTCAGCGTTGACGGGACGGCCGTCCCGTCGGCCATGGCCGGGGTGAGCTGCAGGTCCACGAGTTGCACGCCCGGCCGTTCCCCGGCGGAACCGGGCCAGATGGTCAGCAGTGCGCTTCCTTCCGCATCCGCCACCCCTACCTCATCGGGGGCAAGGCGCAGGCCGTGGCCGGTGGATTTCAGCACGGCTTCCTTCCGTGTCCAGAGCTGTGCGCGGAGGCGCCGGCGGTCAACAGCCCGGGCGAGCAGGGCGCGTTCGTCGTGGGTGAGCATCACGGCGTCGATGTTGTCGGCCTCGCCGAAGGCCGCCGATCCGGTGTCCTCCAGGTCCACACCCAGGAGCACCGGCCGGAAGGACAGCGCGGCCAGCAGCCAGCCCCCGCTGCGGCTGTAACTGACCCGAACGGGCGCAGGATTTCCGTCCAGCAGCAGGTACGGCTGGCCATGGCTTCCATCGTTGCCGCGCAGGCAGTCCCGGCAGTCGAACGCCAACTGCACACGTTCGGTTTCGACGTCGAGCTCATCCGCGGCCAGGCGACGCACTGCGTCACGCGACAGGTTGCGGATGGCACCCCGGCGGAAGCCGCGGCTGGACATGCCGGAACCGGAATCGGCCAGGCGGACCAGCCGCAGGATGACCTCACCCCTCATACACTTACCTCCAAGACCGCCAACGACGGCGGGGCCTACCAAGGCGCGCCCCGCCGTCGTTGTTCAGTTCGCTCTTTGCTTAACGCTGGACGGCGCCGAACCGTTCGGCGGCCAGAGCCACCGCGGCGGCCCGGGCCTCCGAGGCCTCATCGGCCGTCAGCGTGCGGTCATCGGCGCGGAAGCGCAGCCCGAAGGCCAAGGACTTCTTGCCGTCTTCAATGCCTGTGCCGGCGTACACGTCGAAGAGCGCGATGTCCTCCAGCAGTTCGCCGGCGCCCTCGCGCAGGGTCTCCCGGACTGCCTCCGCGGCCGTGTCCGCATCCACCACCAGCGCCACATCCTGCGTGGCCACCGGGTAGGTGGAAAGGTGCTTGGCGACGATAACGTCCGGGGCTGCATCGAAGAGCGCGTCCGCGTTCAGCTCCAGCGCTACAGTGCGTTCGGGCAGGTCCTGCGCGGCGAGCAACTTCGGGTGCAGTTCGCCCGCGTAGCCCACGCTCTGGCCGTTGCGCAGCGAAATCCTCGCCGTACGGCCCGGGTGGAAGGCCTGGTGCGAACCTTGCTCCACTACCAGTTCGACGCCGAGCACGTCACCCACCAGCCGCGCTGCATCCAGCGCGTCCGCCCAATCCCAGGGACGCGGGGTGTGGTTGGCGCCGGCGGGCGAATCGTGGCCCATGAAGACAGCCGCAAGGTGCAGCGGCTGCTCGGGAATGCCCGCATACAGTTCGTCCAGCACCTCCTCCGGGGGCCGCACGCCCAGCGGCGGGATCTCCGCCGAGCCGAGGCGGCCGTTGGGCAGGAAGACGAGCCCGGCCTCGTACAGGGCCAGGTCACGGAAGCCGCGGGAGTGGTTCCGGCGCGCCGTTTCCAGCAGCCCCGGCAGCACGGAGGTGCGCAGATAGCCGTGTTCATCGCTGAGCGGATTGGCCAGCTTGAGCGCGCTGCGTTCCTCGCCGTCCGCCGCGGCACCGAAGGTGTCATTGGCGGCCTTGGTGACAAACGGGTACGAAAGCACCTCGGTCAGACCCGCGTCCGCGAGCGCCTGCATGACGCGCCGGCGCTGCTGCTGCACGCGCGTCAGGCCGCGCCCGGGAGGCGCCACCGGCAGGGTCGCCGGGATGTTGTCATAGCCGACCAGGCGGGCGATCTCCTCAGCCAGGTCTTCCTTGATCTCCAGATCCTGACGCCAGCTCGGCGCCGTAACCCTGTACCCGCCGTCGTACTTTTCAACATCCGCGCCGAGGTCCGTAAGCGCCACGGTGATCTGTTCCTCGGTGAAGTCGATGCCGATCCTTTCGGCCGCAAAGCCCGCCGGCAGATCAATAACAACGGCGGCCGGTTCCTGCCCGGCGTCGGTCACCGTGGTGTCCGCGGTACCGCCGGCCAGCTCGGTCAGCAGGTCCACGGCGCGCTGCGCGGCCTCGTCGGCCACCTGCCAGTCCACGCCCCGCTCGAAGCGCTTGGACGCCTCGGAGGGCAGCTTGTGGCGGCGGCGGGAGCGGGCAATGCTGACCTCTTCGAAATGAGCCGCTTCGATGAGCACATTGACCGTGCTGTCCGAGACCTCGGTGGCTGCCCCGCCCATTACACCGGCAATGCCGATTGCACCGGAATCGTCGGTGATCAGCAGGTCCTCGGGATCCAGCTTGCGCACCTTGTCGTCCAGCGTCCGCAGCGTCTCCCCCGCGTTGGCGCGGCGCACCACAATGTCGCCCTGGAGCCGGTCCAGATCGTAGAAGTGCAGCGGCTGGCCCAGCTCGAGCATGACGTAGTTGGAAATGTCCACCACGAGCGAGATGGAACGGATCCCGGCCAGGCGCAGTCGCGAAGCCATCCAGGTCGGCGTCGGCCGGGTGGGGTCCACGCCGCGCACCGTGCGGGCGACAAACCTGTCGCAGCCGGGCTTGCCGTAAATGGGTGCCTGGTCTTCGAGCCGGACAGGGTAGCCGGGGCCGGTGGAAGGATCGACGACGACGGCGGCGGCCGGATCCTTGAACCCGGTACCCGTAGCATGGGCGAATTCGCGGGCCACGCCACGAATGGAGAAGCAGTAGCTGCGGTCCGGGGTCACGTTGATCTCGGCAGCCTCGTCGTAGAGGCTGAGCACCTCGAGGGCGTCCGCCCCAATTTCGGGATCCAGGCCCAGGGTCCCGAGCACGAGGATGCCGTCATGGTCATCACCGATGCCGAGCTCCCGCACGGAAGCGATCATGCCGGCGGAAACGTGGCCATAGGTCTTGCGCGGGGTGATCCTGAAGTCACCGGGCAGCACGGCGCCGGGCAGGGTGACGACAACCTTGTCCCCCGGCTCGAAGTTGTGCGCGCCGCAGACAACGCCCTGCACCCCGGAGGGGTCGATGCCGTCTCCGGTCAGGGTCTGCTCCTGGCCCTCCGGCACCACCCGGACCTGGCACCAGTTGATGGTCTTGCCGTTGGACTGCGGTTCCTTTTCGGCCGAGAGCACCTGCCCGACGACTACCGGGCCCTTCAGTTCGTCGAGCGGACGGTGAACGTCCTCCTCTTCGAGACCAACCTTGACCAGTTCGGCCATGACGTCTTCAGCGGTTGCTTCCGCCGGTACCTGGGCATACTCGCGCAACCAGGAAAGTGGGATACGCATTACTTAGATCTCCATCCCGAAGTGTTCGCTGAACCGTACATCGCCTTCAATCATGTCGTGCATGTCGCCGACTTCGTTGCGGAACATCAGCGTGCGCTCGATGCCCATGCCGAAGGCGAAGCCCGAATAGACCTCGGGATCGATTCCGGCAGCACGCAGCACGTTGGGGTGCACCATGCCGCAGCCGCCCCACTCGATCCACTGCGGGCCGCCCTTGGCACCCGGATGCCAGATGTCCAGCTCCGCGGAAGGCTCGGTGAAGGGGAAGAAGTTCGGACGCAGCCGGATGCTGGCGTCGGCGCCGAACATCTGCCGGGCGAAGTGCTCCAGCGTCCCGCGCAGGTCAGCCATGCTCAGGCCCTTGTCGATGGCCAGGCCTTCGAACTGGTGGAACACGGGTGTATGGGTGGCGTCCAGTTCGTCGGTGCGGAACACCTTGCCCGGGCAGAGCACGTAAATCGGCACCTCGCGCTCCAGCATGGACCGCACCTGGACCGGCGAAGTATGCGTACGCATCAGCAGGTGGGCTTCCGGCGGCTCCACGAAGAAGGTGTCCTGCATCTCCCGCGCGGGGTGGTCCGGCTTGAAGTTCAGCGCGTCGAAATTGAACCACTCGGACTCCACCTCGGGACCTTCGGCGATTTCCCAGCCCATGCCGACGAAGATGTCGCTCACGCGTTCCTGCAGAATGGACAGCGGGTGCCTGGCACCAGCACGACGACGGCGCGGGGCAGCCGTAACGTCCACGGCCTCATCCACGAGGATCTGCGCATCCCGCTCCGCCTCGAGCTCCTCGGTACGGGTAGTCAGCGCCTTATTCAGCCGTCCTCGCGCCGGGCCCACAAGCTTGCCGGCCGCAGCCTTTTCTTCCTTGGCGAGCTTGCCGATCTCGCGGTTGGCCAGGCTCAGCGGCGACTTCTCACCGGTGTGGGCAATGCGGGCGGCCTTCAGTTCTTCAAGGTTGGCGGCAGCGGCAATCGCGGCCAGCGCCTGCTCGACGGCGGCGCCAATGGCTGCCTCGTCCAGCGGATGCGGCGCCGCGGCGGCCTGCGGGGTCTCAGTCCCCAGTGTGGTTTCAGACATGTATGTTCTTACCTATTGATTCTGTATGCAGGTGTGTCTTCGGCTCATGAACAGGTGCCTCGAATACGCTATGGCAGCGCTTCAGGTGCCCGGCACATCGGTCATGTCTCAGCACAAACAGTCTAGTGGACAGTGCCGACACCTCCGACATCGTGGGAGCGGACGCCAGTTGCTGCCCATCGACGGACACGCCCTCCGGGAGGCGCCGCACCTGCAGAACCTATGATGTTGGCATGACCGCCGGTGAGCGCCTGCGCCGCTACCTGAACCTGATCAATCTCTCCACCCTGGTGGGACTCGCCGTAGCGAAGGCGGCGGGATGTTCCCTCCAGCCCGGGCCCCGCGGCCTGCTTGTTGCGCAGGGTTACACCTGGCCGGTGCCCAAAGCATCGGCCTTCACGCTGGGAAACGTGGTACTGCTCCGCCCGACCGCCGCGCATCTGGCCGCCAATTCCGTCCTGATGGGTCACGAGGCACGCCACAGCACCCAGTACGCCTGCTGCTTGGGACTGCCTTTCCTGCCGCTGTATGGCGTGGCCGCGCTCTGGTCGCTGCTGCGAACCGGCGATCTCGCCTCGCGCAACATCTTCGAACGGTGGGCAGGCCTGCGCGAAGGGGGCTATTGTGAGCGTCCCGTGCGGCGCCGACGCACGAAGAACTAGTCTGAACCTGCGCAGCCCTTGCCGAAGACCTCGAACGTGTGTTCGAATTGTCTTATGCGTTGGGACGGGCAAGCTTTGGATTCTGTTGATGATCTGGCGTTGCCGGGCCTTGCGAAGATGGCAGGCCTGGTGCGCTCCACGCAAACCCCCGAGTTCAGCGGAGTCACCTTCCACGAAATTGTCTGCAAGTCTGCGCTCAGCAAAGTTCCTACGCAGTCGGCCATGCCGTTCGAGTGGACCATCAATCCCACCCGCGGCTGCCTGCACCAATGCACCTACTGCTTTGCGCGCAAGACCCATGAATATTTGGATCTGGATGCCGGGCGGGACTTTGACACCCAGATCATTGTCAAGACAAACATCGTCGAAGTGCTTCGCCGCGAACTGGCCCGGCCATCGTGGAAACGGCAACCAGTTGCGCTGGGAACAAACTCGGACCCCTACATGCGTGCCGAGGGCCGCTACAAACTTATGCCCGGCATCATCGAAGCTCTTGCCGACTCCGGAACGTCGTTCTCCATCCTCACCAAGGGGCCCTTGCTGAAGCGGGACCTGCCGCTCCTGGCCAAGGCCGCCGAAAGTGTGGACATCGGAATCGGCGTGTCTCTTGCTTTTGCGGATGCGCGGCTTCAGCAGCAGGTCGAGCCCGGGACACCCACGCCCAAGGCCCGGCTGGACCTCATCAAGGCGGTTGCGGACGCGGGCTTTAATTGCAACGTCATGGCCATGCCGATCCTGCCGTGGCTTACGGACGGGGACGAGCATTTGGACCGCTTGTTCTCCCAGCTGGCTGCTGCCGGAGCGTCTGGCGTCACAGCGGGCGCCCTGCACCTGCGCCCAGGTGCGCGGGAGTGGTACCTGCGGTGGCTGGGCAGGGAATACCCGGAGCTTGTGGGCAGGTACCACGGACTTTACAACGGCGGCACCTACGCCTCCAAGGACTACCGCCAGTGGCTGGCAGGACGGGTAGCAAAGCTCAAAACCCGCTACTCGCTATCCGGCGGCGCCGCCCATCTGCGCGTCCGCACGGCCGTTCCGGCAGCCGAGGGGCAGGCTCCGGCCCCTGGACATACAACCCCGGAGGCATCGCCTGCTTTGGAGCCCACGCTTTTCTGAGCGTCTGGCACCCTGCCGGCAGTCGTCGAGGCAAAGTCCGTGGTGGCTCAGTCAGCAGCACGAACAGGAAGAAGCCCGCCCAGATCCTGGCTCCGGCATTTCTCCCGGCTTCTTCGTTCAGTCCACCATATTCATCCGTTCAGGATCGGCGTATTCATCCGTTCAGGATCGGGCGGTGTCTACCTGTTCCACCGTCTCCAGTACAGCCGTGATGATCGGAAGATCGGCGGGAATCCAAGGCAGGGCGTTGAGTTCAGCGTGCCGCAAGGGCACCCAACGCAGCTCGTCGTGGTCCTCGAGCGGACGAGGTTCGCCGTCGAGAATTCGTGCGTTCCAGACCCGCATCGCGGCAGTACCGTTAAGCTGCCAGCCCTGTTCCAGCGGACCTAGAACCTCCGAGCCAAGCTGGACGTCGACACCTAACTCTTCGCGGATTTCACGTAGAAGCGCTGCTTCGCAGCCTTCTCCCGGCTCCACCTTGCCTCCGGGAAATTCCCACAGGCCGGCCAAGGATTCCGGTGCCGTTCTCCGGGCGACCAAGAGTTCGGAAGGCTCCGTAAGAGAGTCCAGGATCGCGGCTCCGACGATCTGTTTTAGAGGCTGTTCCACGGAACCGAGTCTACCGACTGTACGGTGCCTCCCCTGAACCGGCCCGTCGCCTCGGTTAGAGTGGAAATGGACAACGACGTCGGCGCGTTGCACTCCCACCATCTGCCGGCAGAAGCCCTGCGCCTATACCTCCGACTGCTGGCCGCCTGACTTCGACCGAGAGCTTCTGCATTTATGACTTCCAAATCCGCCCGACCCGTCAGAGAACCCGGCAACAGCACCCATGTTGTTTGGGCGATTATCGCCCTGGCCGCAGGCGGATTTGGTATTGGAACAACGGAATTCGCCATCATGGGCCTGCTCCAGGACGTGGCTGAGGGTCTGCAAATCAGCATTCCCGAGAGCGGCCAGCTGATCTCGGCCTACGCCCTGGGCGTGGTCGTGGGTGCGCCTATCCTGGCTGCACTCGGTGCCAGAGTGCCACACAAATACATGGTTTTGGGGCTCATGGGGTTGTTCACCATCGGCAACCTCTCGTCGGTGGTGGCAGCGGATTACACCACAATGCTCCTGACCCGCTTCCTGTCCGGTCTCCCCCACGGCGCTTACTTCGGCGTCGCTGCCGTGATCGCGGCTTCCCTTGTTGCCCCGGCCAAGCGCGCCCAAGCCGTGGCCGCCGTCATGCTGGGGCTTTCGGTGGCAAACGTTGTCGGAGTTCCGCTGGTTACGTGGCTTGGCCAGCAATACGGTTGGCGGCTCATGTTCGTGGCCGTGGGCGTCATGGGCGTCATTACCCTCGTCCTCCTCCAGCGTTTCGTCCCATTCACTCCTACCCATGCCGAAGCGAGCATCCGCAAGGAGCTCAGCGCACTCAAACGGATCCAGGTCTGGCTGGCTTTGCTGATCGGCATCGTCGGCTTCGGCGGTTTTTTCGCGGTGTATTCGTATATCAGCCCAACCATGACCGACGTCACGGGCGTGCCCGAATCGGCACTGCCGCTGATCGTGGGACTGTACGGCCTCGGCATGGTCGCTGGAAACCTTGTCGGCGGCCGGCTTGCCGACCGCTCGGTTATGGGCAGCATCTACATAGTCATGACGGCGATCATTATCGTGCTGGTGCTGTTCTGGGCAGCAGCGGGTATCCCGTGGCTGGCAGTTCCGCTCGTCTTCCTGCTTGGCGCCGCAGGCTCCAGTCTCATCCCGGGACTGCAGACCCGTCTGATGGATGCCTCGCCTGATGCGCAGACACTGGCCGCGTCGCTGAACCATTCGGCCCTCAACATGGCGAACGCGCTAGGCGCCTTCCTCGGAGGAGCTGTCATCGCAGCAGGATGGGGATTCAAAGCACCTGCCCTCGTCGGTGCCGGGTTGGCGTTCCTCGGACTGGCAGTTGCCGCTATTTCCGGCCTCCTTGATCGCCGGCGTCATGCTCCTGTTGATTCCGAAGCCGCGGATGTTCTGTCAGCACGGAAGATATCCGGCTCCAAGTAGATCACGCGGGCATTCGGCACAGCCTCACGGATCGGCTGTTCGGCTGCATCGATCTGTTCGGCGATCTCGCGGCCTGATGCGCTGTGGGCAATAGTCACCTTCGCAGCCACCAGCAGTTCCTCGGAACCCAGGTGCATCGTCTCCAGGTGAATGATTCTGGTCTTGTTGTCGGCGCCGATTGCCTCTTCGAACAAGCTATATCAATCCCGCTGTGCCCGGGCCGAGGCATACAAACAAACTGTAGCTGCGGTTCCGACGTTGAGACTTTCGGCTTCCCCGTAAATCGGTACGGCGACACGCCATTGCGCCACCTCCAGCTCGGCGGTCGATAGCCCCTTTGCCTCGTTGCCGAAGAACCATGCTGTGGCTTCCTCGAGGCGCGGCATCTTGGATTCTGCGGCCATGACTTCGGCATCACCTCCGCTTTTAAGCCGACGGCCCGCGCTTTGGTCTTGCAGGCGATCTAGATCTACGTTTCCATATCCATCGGCAGCGAGCAGAGCAAGGCCGTGATTGAGGAGTTCGTCGGTCAGCGAGATGAAATCCTGACCAACGACGATGGGCAGGTGGAAGAGCGATCCGGCGGTCGAGCGGACAGCTTTCGGATTGTAGATGTCAACGCTTCCCTCGGTGAGGATTACCGCATCTGCACCGGCGGAATCGGCCGCGCGGAGAACGGTCCCTGCGTTGCCAGGATCCTGGACACGGCACATGACTGCCAGCAGCTTCGGGCCTGCCGCCAAAACAACGTTCAGGGGCCGGTCCAGGAAATTGCAGACAGCAACGATGCCCTGCGGGCTGACTGTATCTGCCATGGCAGATACAACTTCCTCGGTCGCGTACCTCAAGGGGATCCCGGCGGCGAGGTCGGCCAATTCGGGCAGCCGTTCGAGACACGATTCGGTGGCGAATACTTCAACTACGACGCCGCTGCCACCGGGCGTGGCATCGGCGCGGTGTGCGGCCAAGGCTTCGCGGACGGCCTGCGGACCTTCGGCCAGGAACTGCCTGCGCTTTAAACGCGCTGAGCGCCCGGCAAGCTTGGCTACGTCTTTGACCCGATCTGCTCGGGGGTTCGACATAACGGCTTGCGGGCGCCCAGTAGTGCTCATAAAGCGACTATAGCGTCACCACAGATGCTGCTTGAAACGGCAGTCTTACTCGGCGATCTTCTGGCGTGCCTCGCCACCTGCAGGCTCGTAGCCGGCAGCCTTGGCAGAGGCAACAGTGTCAAACCAGTACTGAGCAGCAGTCTGCTCGTACCAGGTCGAGCCCGGAACGTGGTACTTGTTGGACTCAGCGTTGCCCTTGATGGTGAATCCCTCGGGGGCGGGCTGACCGTCAACAACAAGAACCGCACCCGCGGGAGCTTCGGTGTTCTCAGCGGCAGCGGCTTCGCTCTTCTCGGCCTTTGCCGGGGACGTCTCGGCCTTCTTCGCAGCCTTGGCGGCTTCGGCCTTCTTCACAGCCGGCTTTGCCTCAACAGCTGCGGGAGCGGAGGTGTCAGCGGGGAGGGAGTCCTTGGCAATCTGAACCAGGGCAGCGAATGCATTGGCATCCGAGACAGCCAGTTCGGCAAGCATGCGGCGGTCAACCTGGACCTCGGCGGCCTTCAGGCCCTGGATCAGGCGGTTGTAAGTCAAGCCGTTAGCGCGGGAGGCAGCATTGATGCGCTGAATCCAGAGGCGGCGGAAGTCGCCCTTGCGCTTGCGGCGGTCACCGTAGCTGTACACGAACGAGTGCAGCAGCTGTTCCTTGGCCTTGCGGTAGAGTCGGGACCGCTGTCCGCGGTATCCCTTTGCGCGTTCCAGGATTACCCGGCGCTTCTTATGGGCATTTACCGCCCGCTTCACACGTGCCACGTGCGTACTCCTTAAGTGTTGATACCCAGAAGCCTAAGTTGAATGTCCCTCAGGCTTGGGAGCTAGTTGAAAAGATGTGGCGGACCGGATGGTCCCACCGTGAATCAGAAGGAAGAGCTAGATGCCCAGCATCTTCTTGATGTTCTTCACATCAGCCGGAGCCACGATCTTGTCGCTGGCCAAACGGCGCGTGAGAGTGGAAGCCTTGTGCTCCAGGTAGTGACGGCGGTTAGCCTGCTGCCGCTTGAGCTTGCCCGTACCGGTGAGCTTGAAGCGCTTCTTGGCGCCACTGTGGGTCTTCTGCTTCGGCATAGCTGCCGTTCTCCTTACGTCTTCCTCCGGCCATACGGCCATCGGTTCATGCGGTACCCGATTCGGGTACCGGCGGTGTACATGTCTGCCGGACACCGGATGCAAGCTGCAACCGGTACCAGGTGAAACCCGGCGTGGTTCAGCTCTTGGAGCTGCTCCGGCCGGAAGGCTTGGGTGCTGCGGGTTTGGCAG
This sequence comes from Arthrobacter crystallopoietes, assembly GCF_017603825.1. NCBI lineage: Bacteria > Bacillati > Actinomycetota > Actinomycetes > Micrococcales > Micrococcaceae > Crystallibacter > Crystallibacter crystallopoietes. The sequence continues at coordinate 2,847,830 of NZ_CP072014.1, read as the reverse complement.
GAGCCTTGGCCGCGGCTGGTTTCGGCTTGGCCATGGGCTTCGGCATAGGAGCCTTAGCTGCGGGCTTCGGTGCCGGAGCTTCCGACTGCGCCGCCGCAACCTGCGGTGCCGGAGTTTGCGGTGCCGGAGCTTCTGCCTCGGCCGGCGCAACCTTCGCTGCCGGAGCTTCAGCTTTAGACTCCGGAGTCTCGGCCTCAGCCGGGGCAGCCTTCGGCGCCGGAGCCTCGGCTTCGAGAGCCTGTGCCTCTTCCTTGGGCGCTTCCTGCACGGGTGCAGCTTCTGCCGGTGTCTCCGAAGGAGTCGGCTCAGCTGCGGCCTTGGTCAGCTCTTCGGGCAACAGATCACCCAAGCTCTGGGTCATCGGAGCCTGATCCGAGGAAACGTCTACGCGCTCCTTCTTGGCTTCGTTGGCTGCCTTTGCTTCGGCTTTCTGGGCTGCCCGACGTGCTTCTGCCTTGGCTTCAGCCTTGTTCTTAAGCGGGCCGATAACCATCACCATGTTGCGGCCGTCAATGCGAGGGCTGGATTCGACCAAACCGACCTCGGCAACATCATCAGCGAACTTCTGGAGCAGGCGAATGCCCATCTCCGGGCGCTGCTGCTCTCGGCCACGGAACTGGATCATGGCCTTGACCTTGTCCCCGGCGCCGAGGAAACGCAGAGCGTGACCACGCTTGGTTTCGTAGTCATGCTTGTCAATCTTCAGTCGGAAACGGATCTCCTTGAGTACCGTATTCGTCTGGTTCTTGCGCGCTTCACGGGCCTTGACTGCAGCTTCGTACTTATACTTGCCAAAATCCATGAGCTTGCACACCGGAGGCTTGGCCTGCGGTGCGACCTCAACAAGATCCAGATCCGACTCGGAGGCCAGACGCAGGGCGTCCTCAATACGGACAATACCGACTTGTTCTCCAGCCGGTCCTACCAACCGCACCTCAGGGACGCGGATCCGATCATTGATTCGTGGCTCGCTAATGTGTTGCTCCTGTTGTTCTGGTAACGAGTACCGCCTGCAATAAAAGAAGGCCTCCCATTGCACGCGCAATCGAAGGCCTCAAACGTCGGCTGCGAAACGACACCGCATGACGGGCGCTTCCTGTTCATTCCTGCTGTCCGACAGGACCGCCAAAATGAACATGCCGACCAGGAACCCGGCAGCTCTGGAATATCCATGCCAACAGGTGGGAGAGGTCTCCGCTTGCATATTGATTCGGGTTGCTTCCGCCGGCCTGTAATGCCGTGTGCTTTTGGGCACGAAAATAACTTGAATCAATCGGTCTGTGACAAGCTTACCAGTATGAGCACGCCAGATAACAATCCTGCCCCCGCAACAGACCACCGCCATAGTTTTGAATCCGCCGATGGTTCCGGCCCCCGGGCCAGCACTCAGGAGCAGGAAGTCCTGACCCAGATGCGCGACATCGCCGAAGTTCCGGCGGTAGAGGTCATCACCACCGCCGCCGTCCACCTGATGAGCGCCGCAGCCGTCAAGTGCGGCTTGGCCGCCGGCGACGATGCCGAAGAGCTCAAAGATCTGGACGAGGCGCGGAAACTGATTACGGCCTTGGCTGGCTTCGTGACCGCTGCCGCACCGGAGATTGGCAGTCAGCATGCCGGTCCGTTGCGCGATGGGCTGCGTTCCCTGCAGCTGGCATTCCGCGAAGCATCGACGATTCAGGACGAACCGGGCAAGGGCCCGGGCGAAAAGTACACGGGTCCGGTCAGCTAAGTCCGTCCCGCCTATATCAAGTTCGACGCCGGAGTCTCGCTCCGGCGTCGAGCTTTTATTATCGGGTGAAGCTGATCTCCAAGGAGTCCACCCGCTCCATAAAGTCCGGGTCGCCCCCCAGCCTCCGTTGCAAACGTGCGGCCAAGGCCTGCAGTTCCGTCCGCCCAAGCCCCTCACGAACCTTGAGCACGAGGCGCAGCTCAGGACCGGCTCCGCCACCGGCAACAATCTTGCCGGTGGCGGTTTTTGCCCCGATTCCACCACCAGGTGCCAGACCGACACTGCTGATATCGGCCTCCATCGCGACTGCCTGCGAAACGATCCCAGTCAACCGTTCGTCTTCGTAAGACGGCACCCATTCCTGCTGTTTGGCCAGCGCCCACATGCCGGGCCGGCGGACAACGAAAGTAAGTTCAGCACCAGGATCAACAACAAGCAGTTCCGCCTTCTCGGCGACCGCGGAAAGTGCGGCACGTGCAGCGTAGACAGCCACGGGCCGCGCTTCCGGATGCCAGGCTTCCAGGGCGGCGATGGAGGTAAACACGGGTAACGCTCGTCGACCATCCGGAGCCTGCACCGTCACGAGCGCCATGTCCGCCTGTTTGTCGGCAGACAGTCCGTGGACACCGGCTTCTTCCTCAGCCAACTGCGCGACAATCGGCACAAAGACCCGCGCCGTCGCCAGGGCGCGGACAACATCGGCTTCACCACCGGTGCCGCCGATGAGCGCGGACAATGCTTCGGTGTAGGCAGCATCGGCGGTGCCGTCGTCCTGGTCGAAATTGTGCAGTGGATTACCCTGGCCGCTCAGGTCCCGTCCTTCCCAGGCCTGTCCGGCGGAGTCAGTGCTTCCGCCGGCGCCTGCCAGCGCCGCCGCTATGTGTCCGGGAAGCTCTCGCTTTTCCACTTGGGTCAGCGACGGCCGGCAGTATCCAGGGCCTGCGGCAAGGTAAAGGCACCAGCGTAGAGTGCTTTACCCACAATCGCACCTTCAACACCGAGCGGCACCAAGGCACGCAGGGCCACAAGATCATCGAGACTCGAAATTCCGCCGGAGGCAACGACCGGCTTGTCCGTACGGGCGGCTACTTCCTGCAGCAGTTCGATGTTCGGGCCCTTGAGGGTACCGTCTTTGGTCACGTCGGTAACAACATAACGTGCGCAGCCGGCATCCTCCAGTCGAGCCAGCACCTCCCACAGATCGCCGCCCTCCTTGGTCCACCCGCGCGCTGCCAACGTCGTGCCCCGCACATCAAGCCCGACGGCGATGGCGTCACCGAATCGATCGATAGCCCGGGCGGTCCACTCAGGATTCTCCAGGGCTGCTGTGCCGAGATTCACCCGGGCTGCCCCGAGTTCCAGCGCCCGCTCCAAGGAGGCGTCATCTCGGATGCCTCCAGAAAGCTCAACCTTGATGGAGAGTTCCTTGACGACGCGCTGGAGTAATTCGGAGTTCGAACCGCGGCCGAAGGCTGCGTCCAGATCTACCAGATGGACCCACTCAGCGCCGTCGTTCTGCCAAGCCATTGCAGCGTCCAATGGATCGCCGTAGCTGGTTTCGCTGCCGGCCTCGCCCTGAACGAGGCGGACGGCCTGGCCGTCGGCAACGTCCACTGCGGGTAACAGTTCCAGAATCGGGGCGTTGTCAGTAGTCATTCGGTATATCTGCTTTCTGGGTTGGTTGGAAAGTTCTACTCGGACGGGCCGAGTGTGAGCAGGTAAGCGGCTAGCAGTGACATTCCGGCTAAGACCCAGAAGCTAATGACAATAGCCTTAGGAGCTTTCTGGCTGCGGAAGGATAAGGCGCCGCCAATAAGCAGTCCGGCGACCCCCATGAGCACGATGCTCCACATATCTAGCCCAGCGTCCGGAGCCAGTTCCGCAGCAGCTCCGCTCCGGCATCGCCTGACTTTTCCGGGTGGAACTGCGTGGCGCAAAGCGGGCCGTTTTCAACAGCGGAGATGAACCTTCCTCCGTGTTCGGACCAAGTCACCTGCGGCGGGGTCATGGCCGGCTGGGACACATCGAAGTCCCAGCGCTGCACTCCATAGGAGTGGACGAAATAGAAGCGCTCATCCTCAATGCCGGCAAACAGGCGGCTGCCTTCCGGGGGCTCAACCGTGTTCCAGCCCATGTGCGGTACAACATCGGCAGCAAGACGCTCCACCGTTCCTGGCCACTCCCCCATACCCGGGGTACTGACGCCGTGTTCAACACCCTCCTCAAACAGCACCTGGAGACCGACGCAGATGCCAAGAACCGGCCTGCCTCCGGCAACGCGGCGCCCTATCCAGCGCAACGCATCCACCTTCTTCAACTGCTCCATGACAGCGGCGAAAGCGCCGACGCCGGGAACCAGCAGGCCATCCGCATTGAGAACGTCCTCGGAGGCATGACTCAGCGTTACTTCCGCCCCGACATGCTCAAGCGCGCGCACGGCGGACCGGACGTTGCCGGATCCATAGTCGAGGACGGTGATTTTTGGGGCTGATTTCACAAGGCCCCCTTCGTGGAGGGAATACCTTCCACCCGCGGGTCAGGTTCGATAGCAGCACGCAACGCCCGCGCAAAAGCCTTGAACTGCGCCTCAACAATGTGGTGCGGGTCCCTGCCGCCCAAGACCCGCATATGCAGGCAAATTTGTGCATGCAGGGTGACGGCCTCGAAGACGTGCCGCGTCAGCGAACCCGTGAAGTGACCGCCAATCAGGTGGTACTCCTGGCCGGCAGGTTCCCCGTCGTGCACCAGATAAGGGCGTCCGGAAATGTCTACCACAGCGTTGGCAAGGGCTTCATCCAGCGGAACCGTGGCCTCGCCGAACCGCCTGATTCCTGCCTTGTTGCCGAGGGCACTCTTAAGGACCTCCCCCAGGGTGATTGCGACGTCTTCAACGGTGTGGTGGACGTCGATATGGGTATCCCCGGATGCCTTCACCGTCAGATCCATCAGCGAGTGCTTAGCCAGCGCCGTGAGCATATGGTCATAGAACGGCACAGTCGTGCTGATATCGGATTGGCCCGTGCCATCGAGGTTCAGTTCCACCAGGACGGAAGATTCACTTGTAGTGCGTTCAAGGCGCGCGGTGCGTCCGGTGGCAATATCCACGGTCATTGGAGTCCTTTGAAGAAATTCGATTTGGCTGTCCACGAAGACGTGCGCCTCTTATACCAGTCTAGGAGAAATCGCTCAGACAAGCTCACGCAGGCGGTTCAGGAACGCAGTGGTCTCCGCCTCAGTGCCGGCAGTAACCCGAAGATGGCCCGGTATCCCCACATCACGGATGAGCACCCCTGCGTCGAGCAAACCCTGCCACACTGCATGCGGATTGCCTACTCCCCCGAAGAATACGAAATTCGAATCCGAGGGCGCGGGACGCAGACCCATATTCGTGAGTTCGGACACGATCCTGTCACGCTGGCCCTTGATGTCTTCGACATTGGCCAACAGCGCATCCGCATGATCCAGGGCTGCAACGGCAGTTGCCTGGGTGATGGCGGACAGGTGGTACGGCAGGCGGACCAAGCGCAAGGCATTCGTCACTTCGGGTGCAGCGGCCAGATAGCCGACACGTGCCCCTGCCAAAGCGAACGCTTTACTCATGGTTCGCGAAACAATCAGACGCTCCCTGCCCTGAAGCAATTCCAAAGCGCTGGGGGTGCCGGAGTGGGCAAACTCGGCATATGCCTCGTCCACAATGACCATGGTGTTGTATTCGGCACCCGCCTCGTACACAGCTTCTACAACATCCAGGCCAAGAGCCGTCCCTGTCGGATTGTTGGGAGAACAAAGAATGACGATGTTTGCAGCTGATTCCTTGACTGCCCGCGCGGCTGCCTCGGCCGTCAAACTGAAGTCGGCGGAGCGGGCGCCGGTTACGTATTCAGTGTCGGTTCCGCTTGCCAGCAACGGGTACATCGAATAAGTAGGGGGGAAGCTGAGTAAGCGGCGGCCTGGACCGCCAAAAGCCTGCAGAATCTGCTGGAGGACTTCGTTCGAACCGTTGGCAGCCCAAATGTTTTCTTCCGTCAGCCCATGGCCCAGGTAACGAGCTAACGATTGACGCAGCTGTGTAAATTCGCGGTCCGGGTAACGGTTCAGCCCCAACGCTGCCGCATCTACGGCAGCCGCAATAGCTTTGTGAACACTATCGGGAAGTGGATGGGTGTTCTCGTTAACATTCAGCAGCACCGGCACATGCAGCTGGGGGGCGCCGTATGGTTCCAAGCCTCGGAGGTTTTCCCTGAGAGGCAGGCGATTCAGTCGTTCTAGCTGGTCACTCACCGATCAAGCTTAAGCTCCGGCCGGCCCGGGGCAGGAATCGGGCCAGCCGGAGGGTCTCATATTACGGCCGCTGGCCGATACCGCTGATGGGAACATGGAGTTGCTGTCCGGCGTGCACGATGGAGCCCGGGAGGTTGTTCAATTGGGAAATCTCGGCAATCACATCATGTGGATTCCGCTCCGGTGCAACGGCACTGGCGACTTCCCACAAGGTCTGCCCGGAGCCGACCGTGACAGTAATGGTCTCGCCGGCTCCTAGGCCGTTGCTGGTGGAGGCCATTGCGGGAGCAGTAAAGAAACCGATCAGCGTCAGCAGAGCAGCGGCCGACAAGATAAGCGGAAGGCCGATCAGCAGCAGACGGCCGCGGCGAGTGAGCTGGAGTGGTTGCGCGCTGCGCGGTACGGCAGGCAACTGCGGTGCGAGCTGTGCAGACATGTTGACACCTTTCCCGATCTTCGAACGCTGATGTCCGAGATCATCCAATTCGAATTTACGTTCGAATCCTTCTTCACCAGTTTTAGCACTTATGATCGAACATTGTCGAGACTCACTAGAACAAATGTTTGAAAGTTCCCCGCGACTCCCCTAGCGTTAAAACCAAAGGTGGCCGTACATGCAGTGCATCAGCTGCCACTGACAAAATAAGCTTCCGGTTCGAATTCAGGCGGCACTGCTGAATCGGACCGGACGGAGAAACCGGAGTCCGGGCCATGTCGAAGAACGTTTCCAAAGCAGCTGCCACAGCAGACAGCAGACAGGCAAAGCCGCCTCGGGCTGCAGGGAAGTCCAAGGGCCTGACTGCGCGCCAAAAGAAAATCCTTGAAACCATCCAAGCGTCTGTAAGTGCTAATGGTTATCCGCCGTCTATGAGGGAAATCGGTGACACAGTCGGACTGGCAAGCCTGTCCAGCGTGACCCACCAGCTGATACAACTCGAAAAGATGGGTTACATCCGTCGTGACCCCAAGCGTCCCCGCGCCATGGAGGTGCTGACTCCGCTGTCCATTGAGGACGGCGGTGTCCAGACAGCCGGGGTGGAACAACTAGACGCTGTCCGAAGTATCAACGGTTCCACCATTTCAGAACTCGGCGGTGCGTCGGATACGGCCATGGTTCCCCTCGTCGGTCGCATCGCTGCCGGCGGCCCCATCCTGGCGGACCAGGTCGTCGAGGACGTTATGCCCCTTCCGAGACAATTGGTTGGCCATGGCGAACTGTTCATGCTTAGGGTCTCCGGGGATTCCATGATCGACGCAGCCATCTGTGATGGCGATTGGGTTGTCGTACGGCGGCAGCAAAGCGCCAACAACGGAGATATTGTTGCAGCCCTGCTCAACGACGAGGCAACTGTAAAGACATTCCGGCAGCGGGACGGCCACACATGGTTGCTGCCACAAAATACCCAATACGAACCGATCCTTGGCGACCATGCAACGGTCATGGGCAAAGTGGTTTCAGTGATGCGCACTCTATAGACGGATGCATTTCGCCAAGGATGTCCCGGCGCGCGACCGCGTGCCAGGGATTTTCACACCGGATGCGGCGCCGCACCCTTATGATCCTTGCACTGACGTCCGTCTCTTCGGCCGGGCCGGATCATAAGGGCCGGTGTCTTCTGCGTCACGATTACTGTGGGTGGCCGTCGCCGCGCCCCATGGCCTTCCTGGTAGGGGTGTGACGACAGGGCCATCCGTCAAGCCTGGGAGCTCCCCGCTATGATCCAGCATGCCGCCCGGAGTCTGTAGTCGCGCGGTAATATCATGGGCCTCGTTTGGCGGAAGTGCGGATCAGCCCGGCTGACGGGCTGAGAGCCGTTCCAAAATCTGCAGCGCCACGCTCCGGTCCTTAGTCGACCAGAATGGTGGCAAAGCAGACCGGAGGAAACCACCATAACGGGCATTCGCCAAACGGGAATCCAGTACCGCGACCATGCCGCGATCACCTGCGGCGCGAATAAGGCGCCCAGCTCCCTGAGCCAGTCGGACTGCGGCGTGGGTAGCGGAGATTGCCATAAAACCGTTGCCGCCGGCTTGCGCCACGGAACGGGTCCTCGCTGTCATGAGCGGGTCATCGGGACGTGGAAACGGAATCCGGTCAATGACGACCAACCTGCAGGCGTCTCCGGGTACGTCCACACCCTGCCAAAGTGTCATCGTCCCAAACAAGCAGGTATCCGGTTCCGCCGCAAACTGCTTAACCAAGGCAGCGATCGACGACTCGCCCTGGCACAGGATTTCATTGCTGATCCGCCGTCGCATTTCGGCGGCCGCTTCCTCAGCTGCCCGCCGGGAAGAGAACAGACACAATGCTCCGCCTCCTGAGGCCTTCAGCAGTGCTTCCAGTTCATCCAGTTGCTCCGTGCTGGTTCCGCGTTCAGGCTTCGGCAAATGCGAAGCCACATACAGCACTCCCTGCTTCGGATAGTCGAACGGGCTTCCAACATCCGCGCTCGAGTACGCCGGTGCACCAGCCCCCATCAGTCCCAACGATCCGGCTACCGCATCAAATGCGTTTCCGATGGCCAACGTCGCCGAAGTCAGAACCACAGTGTGGCCGTCGAACAAGCCCTCACGCAGCCGGGAGGCGACGGACAGGGGTGCCACGTTGACTGTTGCGGGCTGGGTATCGTCCTCTGCCGCGAAATCGGTTCCGGACGCGAAATTGCTAGGCCTGGTAATCCACACGACTTCCCGGGCCTGGGCTGCCGAGAGTATCCGGTCGCAGACTTCCAGCACGACAGTCAGCCTGGAGCGGGCCATCTGCCGCCCACCGTCCGCACTGTTCGATGTGTCCGATTTGGAGTCGGAAAGTGCGACCCGGCAAGCCTCACGCAACTGCGTCAGCGCCATCTCATGATCGTCACGGAGCCCGGACGCCATCAGCCCCGTGGTAGTGGCTGCCAAGGCTGCTTCGAGGCTCTTCGCCGCGCTGTTGATCGACTCGACGCTGGCCGCAGTATGCTTGCGGGCCATGGACGCCGCCGTATGCACCATCGCTACTGAGAGCTGGCCGGCAACCGCACTAGTGACGCGGTCCTGCAGTTCATGTGCCTCGTCGATGACAACCACGTCGTATTCCGGGAGTACCGACAGGCCCTCAAAGGCATTGATAGCCAACAAGGCATGGTTGGTAATCACCACGTCCGCTTCACCGGCCCGTGTGCGGGCTTGCTCACTGAAGCACTCTGTCGCCATCGGGCACTTCTGCGCTCCGAGGCACTCCATGGAACTCACCGAAACCTGTCGCCAGGCACGATCGCTGACGCCGGGGACGATTTCATCCCGATCGCCGGTGTCAGTCTCGTCCGCCCATTCCCGCAGCCGTACCACTTCTTTTCCCAGCCCGGAGGCCGGGCCACCGGTTGCCGGGGCAGGATGCTGTACAGCATCCTCGCCAAGAGTAAAGAGAGCGTCGGGAGCGTCTTCGTCGGGGAAACCACCGGCCAGTTTGTGCCGGCAGAGGTAGTTGTTGCGCCCCTTCAGGAGGGCTACATCCACCGTGCGTGGCAGCTCGTCCGAGATGGTTTCGAGCAGCCGCGGCAGGTCACGCTTGACGATCTGTGACTGCAAGGCCAGCGTCGCAGTGGAAACAACGGCGGGTTTCTCGCTCTCAAGGGCATGGACGATCAGGGGAATGAGATACGCCAATGATTTGCCGGTGCCCGTACCCGCTTGAACGAGCAGATGTTCTTGTTTGCTGAACGCCTCAGCAACGCGATCAGCCATCTCATGCTGCCCAGCGCGGTTCTGCCCGCCCATGGCGCGCACCGCAACGTCGAGCAGACGCAGCGCTTCCTTCTCGGTCAACGACGCCTCAACCACGATGGAGGAAAGGCCCGAGCTCTGCAGCCAGCCCTTCACGGACCTTCACTTCCAGCTTCGTTCCGTTTTCTACATGTTCGACGGAGAGAATCTCCGCATCAGGGCTGTGTAGCCGGCTCACCACTTCGCCACGGTCATAGGGGATCAACAATTCAAGCTGGACCGTTGGACGTGGAATTCCGTCGCTAATGGCCTCAAGCAGTTCCGGGATTCCTTGACCTGTACGTGCCGAAACCACCACGTGCCGCGGTTCACGCTGGCGCAGACGCTCGACGACAAACGGGTCGGCTGCGTCCGCCTTGTTCAGGACTACGATTTCCGGGAGCTTTCGCGCGTCGACTTCAGTGAGTACCTCCCGGACCGCGGCAATCTGCCCTTCGGGATCCGGATGGGAAGCGTCGACAACGTGCAGGATGAGATCCGCATCCGCAGCCTCTTCCAACGTGGAGCGGAATGCCTCGACCAGTTGAGTAGGCAGCGAGCGAACGAAGCCGACCGTGTCGGTCAGGGTGTAGCCGAGTCCATCGGCAGTTTCGGCTTTCCGCACCGTAGGATCCAGGGTGGCGAAAAGCGCGTTTTCAACCAGGACGCCCGCATCGGTCAGACGGTTCAGCAACGACGACTTGCCCGCATTGGTGTAGCCGACTATGGCGACGGACGGAACAGCATTTCGTTTTCGATTTGCCCGCTTCGTGTCACGGGCAGGTTTCATCCCTGCGATTTCCCTGCGCAACTTCGCCATACGGGTACGAATCCGGCGGCGGTCCAGCTCGATCTTGGTTTCACCGGGACCGCGAGAACCAATGCCGCCGCCGGCGGCACCGACGCGACCACCGGCCTGCCGGGACATTGATTCGCCCCAGCCGCGCAATCTCGGAAGCAGGTATTCGAGCTGAGCCAGTTCCACCTGCGCCTTGCCTTCGCGGCTCTTGGCATGCTGGGCGAAGATATCAAGGATCAGTGCCGTACGGTCGATCACCTTGACCTTGACGATGTCTTCCAATCCCCGTCGCTGGGACGGAGAAAGTTCGCCGTCGACAATGACGGTATCCGCACCGGTGCTCATGACGATATCGCGCAGTTCCTGCGCCTTGCCAGATCCAAGGTACGTGCCGGGGTCCGGCTTGAGCCGGCGCTGCACCACACCGTCAAGCACCTCGGAACCGGCAGTCTCTGCCAACGCCGCAAGCTCACGCAATGAATTATCGGCGTCGTCAGCGGTACCTTCAGTCCACACACCGGCAAGGACGACTCGTTCGAGCCGCAGCTGCCGGTATTCGACCTCGGTAACGTCTTCAAGTTCAGTAGAAAGACCCGCAACGCGGCGCAAGGCGCGCCGTTCGGCCAAGTCCTGTTGCTCGCCGTCGAATTCCGAGTGTTCCTCGTCCAAGGTCGAGATGGCCTGTGCCCTGCCTCTGACACCGCCGGACTTTGTCCGTGCCGCAGTATCCTTTGCCAGAATCCGGTCAATGACCGCCTGGATTTCCTCCGGGCTCAGCTCTGGTTCCGACGAGGGCTGGCTGTTGCTAGTGGTGGACATGCTCTCCTTTGAAAAGTCTGTAGTTCTATCGTAGACCTCAGCGGCCTCGGGCACCGAGGGGCCAGCCGGTCTATGTTGATGAGGGGTCAAGAAAATCCTCCTGACAACGGCGGCGCAGGGCCGCCGGCACTTAATCTGGTGGGAGCCGCTGCCTTTGCTTCGGCCAATGAAGTTCGGAAACTGCGGCACACACCGCCACAGGTTCACGGAAGAAGAAACTCAGTTAGTTCCCGGATGGACTGTGCGCGATCTTCCCTCGGAGCTGGGCTCAACGTCAGAGAAGATTCGGTGCGGGCCAGGGTGCCCGCAACGGCACAGTCACTTATTCCACATGAAAATACCATACCAGCACTTCGACCCGCCTTAGGACTGCCTAGATACACATTCCCCGCCCGGCGCACTACTCTGGCGGATTATGGCCACAGATCATTACTTCAGTGCGGAGCCCGAAAAACCCGAGATCCGCAAGCCATTGACCGTGGTGCTGAACGGACAATCGCGCCGGCTGACGACGTCCAACGGCATTTTCAGTCCTGACGGCATTGATAAGGGGACAGCGGTTCTCCTGGACGACGTGCCCGCACCGCCGGCCAGTGGGAACCTCCTGGATATCGGCTGCGGCTGGGGACCGATCGCTCTCACTCTTGCCTTGAAGTCGCCCGGAGCAACGGTTACTGCCGTCGATGTCAATAACCGCTGCATCGCCTTGACCAATGACAATGCCCGCGCCCTCGGGCTGGCCAACGTCCGCGCTTGCCTTCCTGAAGAAGTGGACCCTGAACTGCGCTTCGATACGATCTGGTCCAACCCCCCGATCCGGATCGGCAAGAGCGAACTGCACTCCTTGCTCATGCTGTGGCTGCCGCGACTGGCGCCCGGGGGAAACGCCTGGTTGGTGGTGCAGAAGAATCTCGGGGCCGATTCGCTTCAGCGCTGGTTGGCCGCCGAGCTTCCCGGGGAGTATTCGGTACGCCGCGAAAGCACGGCCAAGGCCTTCAGAATCCTGCGGGTCACCCGGGCAGCCTGAAGCTACGCGATGGTCCCGCTGGCCACCAGAACCGCCGGCCCGCTGAGCTGTACATGTTCCTTGCCGTCGATACCCGGCAGGAAGCTGACATGCACGGTGCCGCCAGGCACCTGCACCTGCCATTCGTTCGGTGCTCCTGCGCCGGCCCAATGCCTAATGGCCACGGCCGAGGCGCAGGCCCCGGTTCCGCACGATTGTGTTTCGCCGACCCCGCGCTCGTGTACCCGCATGGTGATGTGTCCCGCGCCGTCGTGAACCAGCGGCTCGGCCGGAACAACGAATTCGACATTGGTGCCGTTGGCGGGCACCGGATCAACTTCGGGTGATTCGAACAGCTTGGTGGCCGCCAGCTCGTCGAGTTCAGCCAATGCCACTACGGTATGAGGATTTCCCATGCTGATGCTCAGCGCCGGCCGCGGCACCTCCAGTCCCTCCGCATTGACCAGGGAATCCATGGCTTTGGCGACCGCCTGGTCAGGAAAGATGAATTCCCAGGGCCCCATATCCACCGCATAGCCGTCTGTGGAGCGCGTAATGATCTTGAGTCCGGCGCGCGTGCCGATGGTCAGGGACTGACCCTCGCTCAAGGTGACATGGCCCTGCTCAATCAGGAAGTGCACGAACACACGGACGCCGTTGCCGCACATTTCCGAGAGGGAGCCGTCCCCGTTGCGGTAGTCCATGAACCATTCGGCTTCGGGCGCCACGGCGAGCAGGTCGCGGCCCTCGGCCAGATGTCTGGAGCGTACAGCGCGGATCAGGCCGTCAGCGCCGATGCCCTGATGGCGGTCGCAGAGAATAGCCACTGCTTCCGGACCGATGTCCTGTACACCGTCGGGATCGGCAATCAGGACAAAGTCATTGCCGGTGCCATGACCTTTCGAGAAGGCGGTCCCGGAGAGAGAAGTCAGAATTGCTGCGCTGGAAGAATCGGTCACTGTCCAAGCTTAGCGACCTCGGCCACCGCCTTGTCCACGAGGAGCTCGTCCTTCCATGGCAGCCACTGGATGCGTGGGTCGGCACGGAACCAGGTCAGTTGGCGGCGGGCAAACTTGCGCGTGGCCACAATCGTTTCGTCAACCGCCCCTTCGATGGAAAGCTGTCCATCGAGGACCCGCAGGAACTGTGAGTAACCCAACGCGCGCGAGGCCGTCTTCCCGTCCCTCAATCCGTGCCCTTCCAGCCTACGGACCTCGTCCAACAGGCCCTGCTCGACCATTCGATGAACACGCAGCGCCAGGCGTTCCTTGAGCTCGTCCCGGTCTACCTCCAAGCCAATCTGTACAGCCGGTTGCCAGTAACGGCGGTCAGGCATGTATGAGCTGAAGGGCCGTCCAGTCAGAGCATGGACTTCAAGGGCACGCACCACCCGGCGCGCATCCCCGAGACGGGCCGCCGACACCGGATCGACAGCTGCCAGCCGTTCCCGCATGACCTGCAAGCCTTGCGCGTCCAGCTCTGCTTCGAGTTGGCCGCGCAGCCCTGGATCGGTTCCGGGGAAATCGATGACATCCAGGGCCGCCCTGACATACAGACCGGATCCCCCGACGAGAATGGCCCGCCGGCCTCTGTCATGTATGTCGGCGATGGCCGCCCGGGCCTGCTGCTGGAACGCAGAGACGCTGGCTTCCTCGTGGACATCAAGAATGTCGAGCAGGTGGTGGGGTATGCCGTGGCGTTCGGCGACCGTGATCTTCGCCGTGCCGATATCCATGCAGCGGTAGAACTGCATGGCATCGGCGTTGACGATCTCGGCGTTAAGCCGATGCGCCAGCGCGACAGCCAGATCCGATTTTCCCGACCCGGTAGGTCCGACGACCGCAACGACCGGCGGCCCAGCCGTGGACCCGTAGCCCATATGCGTCGCCGGCTTAGTTGCTGCGGACGGGCAGTACCGGCATCCCCAGGGACACGGCGGCCTTGACTCCGCCGGCGGCCCCTGCCGAAGGCACACCACAGGAGTCAGCCTGGGAGCGGTCCCACGCATCTCCCGCACGGGAGCGGCGTAGTGAGTAGTCGGCGGCGCTTTCCGGATCGGCAACGAGATGGAACGGTGCCGCCTCCGTAATCACCACACTCACCAGGTCCCCGGGGCGCGGTGGCTCTGCGCCTGCCGGCACGGAGAAGTGGACCAGCCGCTGATCGCGGGACCGACCAGACAGCCGATGGGTCTCGCTGGCTTTGCGGCCTTGCTGAGCGGTTACCATGACTTCGACCCGGCGTCCTACCTGCTTGGCGTTCTCCTCAGCGGAGATCCTGTCCTGCAAGGCCGTCAGGCGCTCATAGCGTTCCTGGACCACTGATTTGGGCTGCTGGTCGGGCAACTCCGCGGCCGGTGTCCCCGGACGCTTCGAGTATTGGAACGTGAATGCGGTTGCGAAGCGGGACTTCTCCACCACATCCAGCGTTGCCTGGAAGTCTTCCTCGGTCTCCCCGGGAAATCCCACGATGATGTCGGTGGAAATGGCTGCGTGCGGAATACGGTCCCGGACTTTATCCAGGATGCCCAGGAACTTGGTTGACCGGTAGGAGCGGCGCATGTCCTTGAGCACCTTGTCCGAGCCGGATTGCAACGGCATGTGCAGTTGGGGCATGACGTTGGGCGTTTCCGCCATCGCTTCGATGACGTCGTCGGTAAATGCGGCGGGATGCGGACTCGTGAACCGCACCCGCTCGAGGCCCTGGATATCGCCACACGCGCGCAGCAGCTTGGCGAACGCACCCCGGTCGCCGAATTCGACGCCGTACGAGTTGACGTTCTGCCCGAGCAACGTGACTTCGATGGCGCCGTCGTCGACCAACGCCTGGATTTCGGACAGAATGTCCCCGGGCCTGCGGTCCCGCTCTTTGCCTCGAAGCGAGGGAACGATGCAGAACGTGCAAGTGTTGTTGCAGCCCACCGAAATGGAGACCCAACCCGAGTAGACCGCATCCCGCTTGGTCGGCAGTGTGGAGGGAAAGACGTCCAGGGATTCGAGGATCTCCAGCTGTGCCTCGTTATTGTGCCGTGCCCGTTCCAGCAGCGTCGGCAGCGAGCCCACGTTATGCGTGCCGAAGACCACATCAACCCACGGGGCCTTTTTCAGGATCGTCTCCCGGTCCTTCTGGGCCAAACATCCGCCGACGGCGATCTGCATACCGGGGTTCTGTTCTTTGACAGGAGCCAACTGGCCGAGATTTCCGTACAGCTTGTTGTCCGCGTTTTCGCGTACTGCGCACGTATTGAAAACTACGACGTCGGCCTGGGCGCCCTGCGCTTCTACCAGACCTGCGTTCTCCAACAGGCCGGACAGGCGTTCGGAGTCATGCACGTTCATTTGGCAGCCAAAGGTTCGTACCTGATAGGTACGCTGTGTGCCTTGGGGCAGGATCGCTTCGGGGGCAGGGATGGTCACGCTCACCTCTTAAGGGTAAGACCTGGGCAGCAGGTCGCCACAATCGGCTCCGGAGGAGCCAATGCGAATGGCCGACCTGTCAGTCCCAGAGCTCCTGCGGGGCGTCGAGTTCCTCATTCACCACGCGAAACGCCATCGACGGCGGATAGCCCTTCCTGGCAAGCATGGCCACCAGACGCCGAACGTGCTTGTCCCGAACGAGGCGATCGGCCATATTCCAGTCAGGCCGGATTTTCCGGCGGATCAGCTCCCTGGCGCTGTCCAGCTCGTCCTCGGGTGTCAACTGGTCGAGCGCTTCTTCCGCTATCTCTCCGTCGATGCCTTTGTCCGACAATTCCCGCTTGAGCGCCCCACGGGCCAACGCCCGTGTCTGGGACCGGCTCAGCACCCACATTCGGGCGAATTCAGCGTCATCAATGAGCTGTACCTCTTCGAACCTGTCCAGCACGGCAGTCGCGACGTCAACTGGTACGTCGCGCTCGGCCAGCTTCTCCGCCAGTTGTTTCCTGCTGCGGGGAGCCATTGTGAGCTGGCGCAGAACTATTGAGCGCGCCACCTCATGCGGGTCCGCTTCGGAAGTCTGGTCCGCAGGGCTGCCGGGGGTCGGCTCTGCGGCCCTGCTTCGTTTGCCGGTCACGGCAGGCTAGAAGCCGTCGACGGCCTTGAGCTTGGGCTCCCCGCCTTCGCCCTCGTCCGGCACAACCCCGATGCCAAGCTTTTCCCTAATGCGGCGTTCGATCTCGTCTGCCAGGTCCGGGTTGTCTACCAGGAACCTACGCGCATTTTCTTTACCCTGGCCCAGCTGGTCACCGTCGTAGGTAAACCAGGCTCCGGACTTCCTAACCAGGGAATGCTCAACACCCATATCGATCAGGCCGCCCTCGCGCGAGATGCCGTGGCCGTACAGAATGTCGAATTCCGCCTGCTTGAAGGGCGGTGCCATCTTGTTCTTGACGATCTTGGCCCGGGTGCGGTTACCGACGGGGTTGGAGCCTTCCTTCAAGGTCTCGATCCGCCGAACGTCTATACGTACCGAGGCGTAGAACTTCAGGGCCTTACCACCGGTGGTCGTCTCCGGGCTGCCGAAGAAGACGCCGATCTTTTCGCGCAGCTGGTTGATGAAGATCGCGGTCGTCTTGCTCTGGTGCAGCCGGCCTGCGATCTTACGCAGCGCCTGGCTCATCAGCCGTGCCTGGAGCCCGACGTGGGTGTCGCCCATTTCACCTTCAATTTCGGCACGCGGAACAAGCGCCGCAACCGAGTCGATGACGACGATGTCCAACGACCCTGAGCCAATGAGCATGTCCATGATCTCCAGCGCCTGCTCGCCGGTATCCGGCTGTGACACGAGCAAAGCGTCAGTATCAACACCGAGCTTTTTGGCATATTCGGGATCCAGGGCATGTTCCGCATCGATGAATGCGGCGATACCGCCCTTGCGCTGCGCATTGGCAACAGCGTGCAGCGCCAATGTGGTCTTACCGGAAGATTCCGGACCATAGATTTCCACCACGCGTCCGCGCGGCAGTCCACCGATGCCCAAGGCGACGTCCAGTGCAATGGAGCTGGTGGAAATGGTTTCGATCGGCGCCCGGGTGTCATCGCCCAGGCGCATGATCGAACCCTTGCCAAACTGCTTATCAATTTGTGCAAGCGCTGCTTCCAAAGCCTTCTCGCGGTCAGCTGGTGCGGCCATTCTTCACCTCGGTATCTTGGGGCCCGGCAGGGCCATGTTCATTGCTCATTCTGACCGTAGCTTTCCGCACTGACAGAATCTGATCAGGGATGGCATTTGTGGATAATCCGCGCATGCGGCGGGGATTCCAGCCTCTGTGTAGGAGCATATCCGTTCAAAAGCGCTGATTCGAACACATTTACGATTTCTCATTTGCGTGTCGGAATTAGCGGGAGGGTTTGATATCGCGGCCCAGACGGCGTTCGGCGGGCACATCCTGCATCTCGCACACCGCCAACCAGACTGACTTTGGCGGTATGCCAGCTTCGAGAGCGGCCGCGGCAGTCCTCCCGCCGAGACTCGTAAGGACCAAATCCGAAGCGAGGACGCGCGAATAGCCCGGCCCGAATTCATCATCCATTAGTCGCCAAAAGTCACTTATGCGCACGTTTCCATACTCTCACGGCGGCGGCTGCGACGGGAGTTCCGCCGCCTCACTACAATGGCTTCATGACCCGACAGGATCCCGCACCGGATGAGACTGGCTTCGACGTCGCAATCGACGCCCTGGAACAGCAGCTCAGTCTTTTGTGGCGCCGCGCACGAGCCAACTCCCATCGCGTGGCACGCCAGGTGCATCCGGACATGGAGCCGGCCGCTTACGGCCTGCTGATGCTGCTGCAGCGGGAAGACTCGATGCGCCTGACCGAGTTGGCAGCCAGCATCGGGGTGGGTAAGCCTTCCGTCAGCCGCCAGGTCGCACTGCTCGAGCAGCTCGGTTTGGTACAGAAGGAAACGGATCCGTTGGACGCCCGCGCCCAGGCCATCACCCTGACCGAAGCCGGACGGGAGAAATTACATTCCGCCCAGACGGCCAGGAAGGCAGCCTTCCATGACCGGCTCGGCGACTGGAGTGTGGACGATCTGACGTCCCTCGCCCAGTTGCTTGACCGCCTCAACGAGTCTTATGCCCATGAACAGCCGGTGCACGACCAACCCTGATTCAAGCTGCGGACGCTACGCCGCAGACACAAAAATCTGCGCAACACAAGAGCGGGCCGGTTACCTGATCGTAGGTAACCGGCCCGCTTGTTGGCTTGTTAGGACCGCGCGGATGCGAGCCCGCGGCTCAGGCCGTCCGGCAGTTCGTCCGGAATGTCGGCGACAAACTCGCGGGAAAGTTCCTGCGGCACGGTATCCGGTATGACGACACCTTCTGCATCAGCGACGCGATCACTGACTTCGCGGAGCATCAGGGAAAGCGGTACATCAAGTGCCGAGCAGATGGACGACAGAAGCTCTGAGGATGCTTCCTTCTGACCACGCTCCACTTCGCTAAGGTAACCGAGGGAAACACGGGCGCTGTGTGATACTTCGCGCAGGGTGCGGCCCTGCCGCTGCCGGACGTCGCGCAAGACGTCACCGATCTCGTGGCGTAGCACTACCATTTTGCGCTCCTTCTGCTCCCGGTGGGATTCTTCCGTCAGACCCACATCACGCCAACGGACGACGCCGTTTACGGACACGGGTTGCTTGACCATCTGTATCGCCTTACTCCCTCAATGCTTGGCGGCTGCTGCCGCTTGTCTCCAGCTTAGGCCAACTACCGTAACAGTTGCTGACACCATTGATAACTACTGGGCTAATTATTTTGTTCCCGTGACGTGCACGGTGCGGGATAAGTCACCTTTGACCACGCGCCGCCGTGGTGCGCTGGATGGCCTCCAGCAACCGTTCCAAGGCGGCTTCTTCAGCCTGGGCACGGATCTCCGCCCGTCCGCCACCGAAGGTAAAGGCAACGGCGTCCGAGCCGTCGGTGTCGGCGGTTCCAATGAATACGGTGCCTACTGGCTGGCCCCCGTGCGGTTCCGGACCCGCCACACCGGTGGTCGAAACAGCAACGTCGGCGCCAAGGACCCGCCGGGCTCCTTCAGCCATCTGTCTGGCCACGTCGGGGTGAACGGCACCCTCTCTCGCCAGCAGATCACGATCAACACCGAGCACGCCGGACTTCACGTCGCTCTGGTAGGACACGATGCCGCCCTGCAGGGCAGCCGAGGCACCCGGAACGGTAGCCAGCGCAGAAGCGACCATTCCGGCGGTCAGTGATTCGGCCGTGCCGATACGCACGCCGTCCGCCACCGCCGCCAAGACAATCTGCTGCGCCAACGTATGCTCGTTCACTTTCCGGCCTCCGGTCGCGCTCCGGACCGCAGCCGCACGGCTTTGAGGACATAGTCAACGCCGGTCACCACCGTGACCAGCACCGCCACCAACATGACACTAAAGGCGATCCAGACCGCCCACTCCCCCAGCCAGGTTCCCAGGGGCAGCAGATACAAGAAGATGGCAAGGGTCTGGAGCACGGTCTTCAGCTTGCCCCCTCGCGACGCCGGCATGACGCCGTACTTGATCACCACGAACCGCAGCAAAGTGATGCCGAGTTCGCGCACCAGGATGACCACAGTGATCCACCAGGGCAATTCGCCGAGGACCGACAGGAGGATCAGTGCAGACCCGATCAGCAGCTTGTCGGCGATCGGATCGGCAATCTTTCCGAAGTTGGTGATCAGTCCCCTGCTGCGGGCCAGGTCGCCGTCCAGTTTGTCCGTGTAGATAGCAACGGCGAAAACGACGACGGCGAGCCACCGGAACAGCCCGTGCTCGGCGTTGTCCGCGAGCAGAAGCCAAATAAAGACCGGTACCAGGAGGATGCGCAGCGTCGTCAGGACGTTGGCGATATTGAGCGTGGGCACCGGATGGGCAGGTGAATCAGTCACGACGCTAAGGTTACCCGTCTATCTGCCGGTCAGGCTCCAGGCATCTTCTGATCCCTGGTCGTCATCGTCGTCGTAATACTCCGCGGCTTGCGACCTGGCATCCAGGTCTGCCTGGACAAGATCCTCGGGCCCGTCCTGGTCGAAGTTGTGGTTGGCATTGGCGTTGTCGGCGAGAGCATCTGTCATGGGATCAGCGCCCGGTGCAGCGGCGGCTGGGACATCGTCGCCGCGGATCGCAGCCAGCGTCACTGCGAGGTCGTCCGGCTTCACCAGCACGTCACGGGCCTTTGAACCTTCGGACGGCCCCACCACCCCGCGGGATTCGAGCAGGTCCATCAGTCGCCCGGCCTTGGCAAAACCGACCCGGAGTTTGCGCTGCAGCATGGAGGTGGAACCGAACTGCGTGGTCACAACCAGTTCGGTGGCCTGCAACAGCACCTCCAGGTCATCCCCGATGTCGTCGTCGATCTGCTTCTTGGGCGCCTCGACAGCCACATCGTCGCGGTACACAGCCTGCAGTTGATTCTTGACGTGTTCGACAACCTTGTGGATCTCGGATTCGCTGACCCAAGCGCCCTGGACGCGCATGGGCTTGTTGGCACCCATCGGCAAGAAGAGCGCGTCGCCCTGGCCGATCAGCTTTTCGGCGCCCGGCTGATCCAACACCACGCGGGAGTCGGTGACGGACGACGTGGCAAACGCCATACGGGAGGGCACGTTGGCCTTGATCAGGCCGGTGACGACGTCGACCGAAGGGCGCTGAGTGGCGAGCACCAGATGGATGCCAGCAGCGCGGGCCAACTGGGTGATTCGGACGATGGAATCTTCCACGTCACGCGGGGCGACCATCATGAGGTCGGCAAGCTCATCCACGATCACCAGCAGGTAGGGGTACGGCTTGACGATCCGTTTGGAGCCCTCCGGCGGGACCACCTTGCCGTTGCGCACGGCCTTGTTGAAGTCGTCGATGTGTTTGTAGCCGAAATTGGCCAGATCGTCGTAGCGGGTGTCCATTTCCCGGACCACCCACTGCAGCGCTTCGGCGGCCTTCTTCGGGTTAGTGATGATGGGCGTGATCAGGTGCGGAACGCCTTCGTAGGCGGTCAGTTCCACGCGCTTCGGATCCACCATGACCATGCGGACCTCGTCCGGCGTCGAGCGCATCAGGATCGAGGTGACCATCGAGTTCACGAACGCGGATTTACCGGCACCGGTGGCGCCGGCCACGAGCAGGTGGGGCATTTTCGCCAGATTGGCCACCACGTAGCCGCCTTCGACGTCCTTGCCGACGCCCATGACCATCGGATGGTCCGTCTTGCGCGCGTTGTTGGACCGCAGCACGTCACCGAGCGACACCGTCTCACGGTCTGTGTTCGGGATTTCGATGCCGATGGCGGACTTGCCCGGGATGGGGCTCAGTATCCGGACGTCCGAGCTGGCTACCGCATAGGAAATGTTCTTGGACAGCGCAGTCACGCGCTCCACCTTGGTGCCCGGCGAGAGTGCGATTTCATACCGCGTCACGGTCGGGCCGCGGGAGAACCCGGTCACCCGGGCCTCCACCTTGA
This sequence comes from Arthrobacter crystallopoietes, assembly GCF_017603825.1. Taxonomy (NCBI): domain Bacteria; kingdom Bacillati; phylum Actinomycetota; class Actinomycetes; order Micrococcales; family Micrococcaceae; genus Crystallibacter; species Crystallibacter crystallopoietes. The sequence goes on along the minus strand of NZ_CP072014.1, from coordinate 2,826,013 downwards.
ACTGGTCCAGCGTCTGGGTTAGCGCGGCAACGACCGAGTCGTTCGCCTCGGAGCGCTCCTTGGACGGCGGCCCCGCCGGCAGGTAGTCCGAGGGCGGCAGCGTGTACGCCACATCGCCCGAGAGCTGGAGCTGCTCGGTCCGCTGCGGGATAGGGGTCGCCGGCGGCTGCGGCTGGACCGGGTTGGCTGGAACCGCCGCCACGCTCCCGGTCGAGGCAGGGGGCACAACGGGGAGGGCCTCGGTGGCGCCTTCCGGCATAAGGCCCTGATCGCGTTTGAGCTTCTCGGCGGCAAGCTCGGACTGGGTGGGGCGGCGTACGCCCGGCGGCACCTTCGGGGCGGCCGGTCCTGGGGCTGCTGCCCTCGGAGCGTCCTCGTCTTCGATGACGGGAGTCTCGAAGGCCTCGTCGCCGTAGTAGCCCTCGTCCTGCTCTTCGTCTTCGGGTGCATGCTTGTCCCGGCCGAACCGGCGCTTCCGGGGCTTCTTGGCCTTCGGTTCGCTCTGGTCCGATTCATAGAGGTACCTCTGGTCATGGCCGTTGGCCGTGACCTCGTTGAGGTCCTGGCCCATGAGGCCTTCGTAAAGTGCGCGGAGCCGGGCCGGAATATGCCGGAAAGGCGTAGCGGTCACGATGAGCAGGCTGACGAAGGCCAGCAGAGCGTAGACCGCAACCGCGAGCCACTCGTTGATGGAGGCGAGCGGCGAAGAGATAAGGAAACCGACCATACCGCCGGCCGCCCACAACGCATCCAGTCCGTCGGCGAGGCCGGGCTCGCCGCCGATGACGTGTGCCAGGGCGGTTCCGGAGAGCGTCATCAGAGTCAGCCCGATGGCGATCCGGTTGTTTCCGCGGGCATCCTCCGGGGAGCGCATCAGGCGCACGGTGAAGATCAGCAGGAAAACCGGCAGCAGCAATGCCATCCAGCCGAACGTCCCGCCGGCCACGGCGTGGACGACGTCGGCGAATCCGCCGGTGAGGGCCCACCATTCAACCGCCGCAATGACCACGGCCAGCAGCAGCATGAAGAAACCGGTGCCGTCACGGCGCAGGTCCTTGTCCGGGTGCACATCCGGACCGAGTTTGCGGATGCCCGCCGCGACGATGTGCGCGGTACCCATCCAAGCGCCGCGGACCATCCTCAACGGCAGCGGAAGGTGGTCCTCCGGCTGCACATTGAGAGCTTTGGTTTTGGCCGCGCCGCGTCCCGCAGTAGAGCGCGAAGCACTGCCTGAGTTCTTACCGCGCGACTGCTGGGTGCCTTTTTTGGCAGGAGAAGTACGAGTCGCCATATCGGATACGTTACCCGCAAAGGTCCGGCAACTGGGGGATTTGCCATCCAGTGCGAGCAGGTGTCAGCCGAATCACGGGCGCCCGACCCCGCCAGCTGCGGCACCGGCGGCGAGCCGCGGTGTGTACCGGAAAGCAGATCAGGCTTCGAGCACGACCGGCACGATCATGGGCCGCCGGCGGTGCCGCCTGTTGACCCAGGTGCCCACGACCCTGCGGACCACCTGCTGCAACTGGTAGGTGGTGTGCTCCTTCGTCCCGACCACGGCTTCCTCCAGGGCGGCAGTGATCTGGGGCTTGATGACGTCAAAGACCGCGTCGTCCTCGGCGAAACCGCGCGCATGGATTTCCGGACCGGAAACGATCTTGCCCGTACTGCGGTTGACTACGGTGATCACCGAAATGAAGCCTTCTTCGCCCAGGATCCGGCGGTCCTTCAGGTCCGAATCGGTTATTTCCCCGATGCTGGAGCCGTCCACATAGACGAAACCGCATTCAACTTGGCCCACGATCCGAGCCTTGCCGTCGACGAGGTCGACCACGCTGCCGTCATCGGCCAGCAGGACATTCTCGTCGGCGACCCCGGTCTGCCGCGCCAGGTTGCCGTTGGCGATCAGGTGGCGCGTTTCGCCGTGGACCGGCATCGCGTTCTTGGGTTTAAGGATGTTGTAGCAGTACAGCAATTCACCGGCAGCGGCATGGCCGGAGACATGGACCTTGGCGGTGCCCTTGTGGATCACCTCGGCACCCAGCTTGAGCAGGCCGTTGATGATCCGGAAGACGGCGTTCTCGTTGCCCGGGATCAACGACGACGCGAGGATCACGGTGTCGCCCTTGCCCACTTGGATCCGGTGGTCTCCGTTCGCCATCCGCGAGAGGGCAGCCATCGGCTCCCCTTGGGAGCCGGTGGACATGAGCACGATGCGGTCATCCGGGAAATCTTCGACGTTTTTCAGGTCAACGATGATTCCCGGGGGAACGTTCAGGTAGCCCAGCTTCTCGGCGATGGCCATGTTGCGGACCATGGAGCGGCCGACGAAAGCTACGTGGCGGCCGTGGGCGGCCGCGGCGTCAAGCACCTGCTGGACTCGGTGGATGTGCGATGAGAACGACGCGACGATGATCCGCTTCTGGACCTGCCCGAAGAGCCGTTCCAGCACCGGTCCGATTTCCTTCTCCGCGGTAGTGAAGCCGGGGATGTCGGCGTTGGTCGAATCCGACATGAACAGGTCCACGCCTTCTTCGCCAAGCCGGGCGAAGGCACGCAGATCCGTCAGGCGTCCGTCCAGCGGCAACTGGTCCATCTTGAAGTCGCCGGTGTGCAGCACATTACCCGCGGCTGTTCGGATGAAAACAGCCAACGCATCCGGAATGGAGTGGTTGACGGCAACGAACTCGCACTCGAACGGCCCGAACTGCTCGATCTGGCCTTCGGAAACGGTCAGCGTGTCGGGCTTGATGCGGTGCTCGGTCAGCTTTGCCTCGACCAGCGCCAGGGTCAGCTGGGAACCGATCAACGGAATGTCCTGGCGCATGCGCAGCAGGTACGGAACCGCGCCGATGTGATCCTCATGCCCGTGGGTCAGGACCACACCAACAATGTCGTCCAGCCGGTCCTCGATATATGAGAAGTCCGGCAGGATCAGATCCACGCCGGGCTGGTGTTCTTCAGGGAAGAGGACACCGCAATCCACAATCAGCAGCTTCGAGTTGATCTCGAACACCGCCATGTTCCGGCCGATCTCGCCCAGGCCGCCCAGCGGCACTACGCGCAAGGTACCGTCGGCGAGTTTCGGCGGGGTCCTCAGCTCTGTAATTGTGGACTCGCTCATACTTTAGATCAAACCTCCAGGTTCCAGCCGGCCTCTTCGAGGTCTGCGCGGATCATTGCGATCTCGGCGTCGGACGGCTCGACCAGAGGTAAGCGGACCACCGAGTTGGGCAGTACGGACTGCCACTTAAGAATGAGTTTGGACGCGACCGCCCCTTGGATATGGGTCATGACGGCCCGCTGGACCGGATCCAGCTCAAAGTGCAGTCGGCGCGCCGTAGCCAGATCACCGGCATGCATGGCGTCGACCAGCGCCCGGTACTGCGCCGTCGCAACATGGGCACTGACTGAAACGAGGCCGACGGCACCTGCTGCCATCAGCGGCAACGTCAGCGAGTCGTCGCCGGAGTACACATCCAGATCGGTGTTCGCCAGGACGCGTGTGGTCTCCTGGTAATCCGCCTTGGCATCCTTCAGCGCGACGATGCGCGGATGTTCGGCCAACCGGTACAGGGTCTCGGTCTCGATCCGGATGCCGGCGCGGCCGGGGATGTCGTAGACCATCACAGGCAGATCGACCGCATCCGCGATGGCTTCGATGTGCGCCTGGACACCGGCCTGGCTGGGCTTGTTGTAGTACGGCGCGGTGACAAGAAGTCCGTCCACGCCCAGTTTCGCCGCTTCCTGGGACAGACGGATAGAGTGCCGCGTGTCGTTGGTGGTGGAGCCGGCGATGACCTTTGCACGTCCGCCGACGGCGTCGACCACGGCCCGGAACATTCCGAGGTTTTCCTCGTCCAGCAGCGTGGAGGTCTCCCCCGTGGTCCCGGTGACCACCAGTCCGTCGCAGCCGTCCTCGACGAGCTTCAAGGCCAGTTTTCCGGCGACCTCATAATCGACGTCGCCCTTCTCGTTGAAGGGGGTAACCATGGCAGTCACCAAGGTTCCGAAGGTGTACTCACGGGAAGAAGACTCAGACATAGACAAAACGTTACCGCGTGGACCACGGTTTGCTGCAACGGCCCCCGGGAGTTTCGTATCACGGCACCGCTTCCACCTGGAGGAGCTGCGATTGTTACGCCGCAGGCCCCGAAACAGGGGGCTGTGAGAATATCGGATTATGGCATCCCCACACAACGGTTCCGCCGGGCAGCGGCTGGCCGGAATCGACGCCGCCCGGGGCCTGGCCCTGCTGGGCATGATGGCCACCCATATCTTTCCGTTGTGGACGTCCGGCGCCAACCCGGAGCCTAATTTCACCGGCCTCGTGTTCTCCGGCCGGTCCTCCGCCCTCTTCGCGGTCCTGGCCGGCGTCGGACTCGGCCTATTGACCGGCGGCAGCCGCCCGCACAGCGGCCGGTCGCTGCTGGCCGACCGGTCCGGAATTGCGGTGCGCGCGGCCATTATCGCCCTCGTTGGTCTGATGCTTGGCACGCTGAACGTCAGCATTGCGGTCATCCTCGTCCACTATGCGGTGCTGTTCCTGTGCGCCCTGCCGTTCCTGCAGCTGCGTCTGCCCGTGCTGGCAGCGTGGGCAGGCGGATGGCTGGTGCTTTCCCCCGTGGCTGCCTACCTGCTGCGCCCGTGGCTGGAAAACTCCCTCGGTTTGGAGAGCCTGGGGCACAATCCGATGATTCTCGACGTGTTTATCCCGTCCAGGTTCCTGGCCGACATCTTCGTCACCGGGTACTACCCCGTGCTGCAGTGGCTCGGCTACATCCTTGTTGGGCTTGTCATCGGCCGGCTTGATATCCGCCGCGCCGCAGTCCAGCTGTGGCTGTTATCCGGAGGCCTGGCGGCAGCGGCGCTGGCCAAAGCCGGCTCGTGGCTCATCATGGACGGCCTGGGCGGCTACGGACAGTTGGCTTCCACCGAGGCTGCGCAACGTGCGGATTTCGCCCTGATCTACCAGGTGAACCTCAGCTGGGTGGACACGGATGATTCCTGGTGGTGGCTGGGAATCTCCGGCCCGCATTCCGGCACAACCTTCGATCTGCTGCATACCTCCGGTACGGCGGCGGTGGTGCTTGCCATCTGCCTGCTGCTGACCACGAAAAAGCCGAATATGCTGCTCCCGCTCTCGGGCGCCGGTGCCATGACGCTGACCCTGTACTCGGTGCATGTCTGGGTCATGAGCCTCATCCCAAAGAATGCGGCCTGGCCCGGGGACAACGAAATTTACTGGGTGCAGGTCATCGTGGCCCTGTCCGTGGGCACAACGTTGAAGGTGCTGGACATGCGGGGGCCGTTCGAATTCATCACGTCCACCGCCTCGCGGGCAACCCGCGATGCCATCCGCGGCGGCCACCGCCAGTACAGCTGACGCACGCAACTTCGGTTACGCATTCCAACTTTCGACGGCGGCACGCCGACCCGCCGCTGCTGACGGCGCTACACAGTCTGCCGTCCACGGCGGCGGCTTCAGCTGCGGCTGAGCTCGATGGCCCTGCGCATGGACTCGCGGGCCCGCTTGCGGTCGCGGGCGGCGTCGTAGGCGCAGGAGAGCCGGAACCAGCTGCGCCAGTCCCCGGGCGCGGCTTCGGCCTCCGCCTTGTACCTCTCGAACTCGGCATCTGCCGCCTCGCGGACGATGCGGCCGCCCGGGGTGCGCGGCAGGTTATCCACCGGCAGCCCGCCTTCAGCCTCAAGGATCTTGGCGAGTTTGGACATGCGCGAGCCGAAGAGGATTTCGCGGATCAGGGCCCAGGCGCCCACCACTGGCAGCACCAGCAGGGCGGCGCCGAGGGCAATCGCCACCGGCTGCGGGTCCTGCAGAAGCAGCCAGGCGCGGTGCACGGTCAGCGCCATGTACGCGAGCAGCAGGAAGATGATGGCCGACACCCAGATCTTCTCGCCGTGGCGTGAATACCAGGAGGCGGAGCCGGTTCCCGGGGTTGCGGAGTCAGTCATTGAGGTCAAGGTATCCGTCCAGGCCGTAGGTCAATCCCGGGTGGGCCGCCACGGCGCGCACGCCCAGCAGGACTCCGGGCATAAAGGAGGCACGGTCAAACGAATCGTGCCGGATGGTCAGCTGTTCCCCGGGGCCGCCGAGCAGCACTTCCTGGTGCGCCACCAGGCCGCGCAGCCGCACGCTGTGCACCCGCACCCCGTCCACGTCCGCGCCGCGGGCGCCGTCGAGGGACTTGGTGGTGGCGTCGGGGCTGGCCGAAACTCCGGCCTCTTGGCGCGATGCGGCAACCAGCTGCGCGGTGCGTACCGCGGTGCCGGAGGGCGCATCGACCTTGTCGGGATGGTGCAGTTCGATGATCTCCACCGATTCGAAGTACCTGGCGGCCTTGGCGGCGAATGCGGACGCGAGCACCGAGCCCAGCGCGAAGTTCGGCGCGATCAGCACACCGGTTCCGGGGTGCGCTGCCAGCAGGTCGGCCAAGTTGCGGCGCTTCCGTTCGTCCCAGCCGGTGGTTCCGACAACAGCGTGCATGCCGTGTTCGACGGCGAAACGTACGTTAGCTTCGGTGCTGTCCGGCGTGGTCAGATCCACAACGACGTGCGCGCCGGTGTCGACCAGCGAATCCAGGCTGTCCGCGCGCCCCAGTGCCGCCACAAGTTTGAGGTCTTCGGCGGCGTCAACGGCCTTGACCGCCTCCGCGCCCATTCGTCCGCCGGCACCGAGCACGGCCACCGCAAGTTGTTCAGTCATGGTTTCCAGCGTATCGCTACTGGCCGATGCCTACCCATTCGGTACGTCCGTCCGCGAAATGCTGTTCCTTCCAGACCGGCACCCGCTCCTTGACCGTGTCCACGAGTTCCGACGCCGCGGCGAACGCTTCGGCACGATGGGCGGAGGCGACGGCGGCCACCAGCGCCGGATCCCCGATCTGCAGCGATCCAATCCGGTGCGCAACCCAGATGCGCACGCCGTCGTACTTCGCGGCAATGTCGGCGGCGACCTCGGCAATAACCCGGCCGGCGCTGGGGTGTGCGGAGTAGCCCAGTGCCGACACCGCTTCCCCGCCGTCGTGGTTGCGGACTACGCCGCTGAAAGTCACGACGGCGCCGCATTCGGGTGACTCCGCTGCGGCCATCGCCTGTGCAACGTCCAAGGGGGAATCCGCGACCCCTGCGTACAGCACTTCGCTAGTGCCCATGATGCCCTCCGGTTTTGTGGCTTGTGGTGTGGGTGAAGTTCTCCGCTGAGGCAAGGTGTCCGGCGCCTTCGTGACCGGCGTCGCGGTGCCCTTCCAACTGGGTGCAGATGTGCTCGATCAGCGGCTGCAGTACCGTGAGCCCGTCGCGGACGCCTCCGGGCGAGCCCGGAAGATTGATGATGAAGGTTCCGTCGGCCACGCCGGCCACCCCGCGGCTCAGGGCGGCCAGCGGCGTGTGGGGCCGGCCTGCCGCGCGGATTGCTTCCATGATCCCGGGCACTTCCTTATCCAGGAGCGCAGCGGTGATCTCCGGGGTCCGGTCGTCACGGGTCAGGCCGGTGCCGCCGCTGGTAATGAGGACCCGGACGCCCTCGGCCAGCATTCTTTCCAGCGCCGCTCGGACCTCGGGCCCGTCCGGGACCACGCGCACGGGCAGCGGCTCGAAGCCTTCGGCGGCCAGCCACTCGGAGATGATCGGCCCGCTGCGGTCCTCGTATGTCCCGGCTGCCGCGCGGGTGGAGGCGACAACGATGCCGGCGGTGCGCCGCGTGCCCGCGCCTCCGTTGGTGCTGGCAGCGCCAATGCTGGTCCTGGGTTCAGTGCTCACAGCGTCCAGTCCCCGCTCTTGCCGCCTGATTTGGCCAGCACCTTGATGTCGCCGATGACGGCGTGCTTGTCCACGGCCTTGATCATGTCGTACAGGCTCAGCGCCGCCACCGAGGCCGCGGTGAGCGCCTCCATTTCGACGCCGGTGACTCCCCGGGTGCGAACGGTCGCCTCGATCCGCACCTCGCTGGTGCCGGGGAAGAAGTCAACCGTGACTTTGCTGATGGGCAGCGGGTGGCACAGCGGAATCAGCGACGGCGTCTGCTTCGCTGCCATGATGCCGGCCACGCGGCTGACCGCCAGGGCGTCGCCTTTGGGCAGGTCGCCGGAGGCCAGCAGGGAGACAACGTCCGCCCGCGTAGTCAGCACTGCCTGGGCGGTGGCTTCACGGGTGGTTTCGGCCTTGGTGCTGACGTCCACCATGTGCGCCGTGCCGTCCTCACGGACATGGGTCAACCGGTCCTGCTCGCTCATAACAGCCATACTTCCACGTTCCGCCCGGCCGGGACCTCCGTTACGCCGACGGGAAAATGCACCAGCGCGTTGGACGCTGCCAGCGCGTGAAGCAGATGCGAGCCGGGACCGCCGATCAAGGTGACGGAGCCGCCGTCGTAATGGCCGCGACGGATCTGGTGCTTGGCCTCCGGGGACTGGACAGCCTCGGCCAGCGGCACCTGCAGGACGGTGCGCGGCTCCGGGTCGCCCAGCACCTCGCTGAGCGCCGGACGGAGGAAAGTCTCGAAGGACACCAGCGAACTGACCGGGTTGCCAGGAAAGCCCAGATAGGCAACGCCGGCGACCGTGCCGATGGCCTGGGGACCGCCGGGCTGCATCGCCACCGGGCCGAATTCCACCTGGTCGCGGGCGAGGGCCTGCTTGACTACCTCGAAGGCGCCCTTGCTGATGCCGCCGGAGGTCAACAGCAGGTCCGGTTCGTGCCGTTCCAGGTCCTCGTGCAGCCGGGCCAGGAAGTCCTCCGGAGAATCGGCCAGGATCCGGCTGCCGGCCACGTCCGCGCCGGCCTCGGCGAGCCCGGCTGCCAGCAAGGTGGTGTTGGCATCGAAAATCTGTCCGGGACCCAAGGCGCCGCCGGGTGCGATGACCTCGTCGCCGGTGCTCAGCAGCAGCACGCGCAGCCGCGGCCGCACCGCTACCTCCGCGACGCCGAGCGCCGCCAGCAGTCCCAGTTGGGCCGGCTTGAGCCGCGTGCCCGCGGCGAGGGCAAGGGTGCCGGCGGCAACGTCGCTGCCCTCGGCGCGGACGAACTGGCCGGCCGGAACGCTGGCCGGCAGCCTCACCGTCAGCCCAGGGGCGGGCGTGCGGAAACCATCCGGGTCCGCCTGTTCGATAGGGACGACGGCGTCAGCTCCGGCCGGCAGCATGGCTCCGGTCATGATCGGCGCCGCGAAGCCTGCGGCCAGCGGCGGAGCCGGGTAACCTGCGGCGATGGTTTCGGCCACCGTAAACTCCGACCGGCCGCCCGCTGCGGCGCTGTCCACGGCATAGCCGTCCATCTGCGAGTTGGCGAAGGGCGGCAAGCTGACCGGGGCGCTAATGTCCCTGGCCAGGATCCGGTTGCGGGCCTCGAGCAGCCCGACCGTGTCATCCTGCCGGCCGTTGCGTTGCACGGCGGCACGGACCAGCTCGGTGACCGCTTTGCGGTGCTCAGCTACTGTAGCGGCCACGCCGGACTCCCTTCTCTTCAGGAGCCATCCTAAGCGACGGTCACGCTCACGGTATGCCAGCCGGTGGCGCCATCCGGCACCACCGGAGCGCTCTCGCCGGTCTGCACCATTCCCGCCGCATCGATGGCCCGGACCTGGATCCGGTGACGGCCTGTCGGCGCGTTCCACCGGTACCGGTATTGCCGCCAGGTGTCCGCGGAGATGGGAGCGCCCAGTTCGGCATCCTGCCAGGCGCCGTCGTCGACCCGCAGCTGCACGGCGCTGATCCCGGTGTGCTGGGACCAGGCCACGCCGCCGATGCCCACCTCGCCGGGGTCCAGCCGCGCGCCGTTGCGGGGGGTATCGATCCGTGAGCTCATCTTCACCGGGCCCCGGGCACTCCAGCCCCGAGTGGTCCAGTAGGCAGTCTCGTCCTCGAAACGGGTGAGCTTCAGCTCGGTGACCCACTTGGTGGCGGAGAGATAGCCGAAGAGCCCGGGCACTACCAGCCGCACCGGAAAGCCGTGTTCGAGCGGCAGTGGTTCGCCGTTCATGCCGATGGCCAAGAGCGCGTCCCGCTCGTCGGTCAATACTTCCAGCGGTGTCGAAGCGGTCCAGCCGTCGACGCTGCGCGAGAGCACCATGTCCGCGCCGGCCTGCGGGCGGGCCCTGGCCAGCAAGTCCCGGACCGGCCAACCCAGCCACTTCGCATTGCCGATCAGGCCTCCGCCCACCGGGTTGGAGACGCAGCAGAGCGTGATGTACCGCTCCGCCAGCTCCTGACCCGCCAGCTCATCGAAATCCAGCTCCACTTGCTGCTCAACCATGCCTGTCACCTTCAACCGCCACTGGTCCACATTGACCACGGGCACCGCCAGTGCGGTGTCGATCCGGTAGAAGTCCGGATTCGGTGTCACGAGCGGCGTGATGCCGGCTAGCGGCAGTGTTGCGCCTGCCGGAATCGGTTCCGCAGGATCCGCCGGGGCGGGAAGCCGGAAGGCCTGGCGGAGGCGGGCTGCGCCCTGCTGCGCACTGCGGATACCCGTAGCGACGACGGCGGTCAACGCGGCCGCTGCCGCGGTACCTCCCAGCCACAACAGGAAGGTGCGCCGGGCCGGGTCCAACCCCGGACCGGCCGGCCGTACAGGAGCGACAGTGGCTTGGACGCAGCGCCGGACCAGGATCTGCAGCATCACCAGGGCCACGGCCCCGGCGACCATCAGGGCGGCCAACGCCAACTGTTCGGCCTGCGGGCTGGCCAGCACGGCCACCGCGCCCGCCGCTGCAAAGCCGAGAACGACAGCGCTGCCGGCGTACCGCCGTCGCACCTCGAGCACTCCGGCCACGCCGCCGAGGGCCGCGATAACCAAAGCCATAGCAACGAAGAATGCGGCCTTGTCCGCCGTCCCGAAGACCGCAATCGCCAGGTCCTTCACCAGCGGCGGCAGCACGTCGATGACGGCAGAACCCACCGCTGTCAGCGGCGAGACGGAAGGGCTCAGGAACGCCGCGGCCAGCTCGCCGGCTGCGGTTCCCAGCAGCGCAGCAGCGGCGCCGGCGGCCGCAGCCCATCGGTTCGGCGCCGATTCGTTCCGGATCGATTCGTCCGGCGCATCTTCGTTGGCCGCCGGTCGGTTCGGTGCCCCTCGGTTCGGTGCCCCTCGGTTCGGTGCCCCTCGGTTCGGTGCCCCTCGGTTCGGTGCCCCTGGGTTCGGTGCCATCGGGCCTCCAGCCTCGCGGGTTTTCCGGCGGTTGCGCCGACCGAATGGGTCAGGCGCTCTTGGCCGGATAGATGCTGACCTCCGCCGCCTTGACGGCAAAGAACATGCTGCGGCCCGGGTAGATATCCAACTCCGCCGCGGCAGCAGCCGTGACCTCTGCGGCGAGCTGACCGGCCCGTACTTTTAAGTGTCCGGCGGCCGGCTCCAGATCGTCAACGGTCACCGCCAGCACATTGCGCGGGCTGCCGTGCGGCCGCTCGGCAAAGACGGATACGGCAGCGGGGCGGAAGGCGGCCACCGCGGACTCCCCCGGTTCCAGCGGCTGGACTGCGGTCCCCGCCACCGGCGATCCCGAGGGAATACCGGCTTGGCCCTCGCCCGCACGCAGACCATCCGCGGCCGCCGTGCCGCCGATGACGTTCAGGCCGGCCAGTTCCGCGGTGAAGGCACTGCGCGGATGCGCGATGAGCTGCTTCGGAGTGCCCTGCTCCACCACGCGGCCCTGTTCCAGGACCAGGACGCGGTCTGCCAGCAGGAGGGCATCGAGAATGTCGTGGGTGACGATGACGGCGCGGCGGCCGGCGAGCACCCGCCGGAGCATGCGCCGGATCACAGGAGCCGCGGTGGCATCCAGCGCCGCGAGCGGTTCGTCCAGTAGCAGCAGGTCCGGTTCCGCCGCCAACGCCCGGGCGATCGCCACCCGCTGGGCCTGTCCGCCGGACAGCTCGGCCGGGCGGCGCGCGGCCAGTTGCGTGGCCTCGGCCTCTGCCAGCCACTCCAGGGCACGTTTCCGGGCAGCGCGCTTCGGGACTCCCTGGCTCCGCGGGCCGAAGGCGACGTTCTCGAGTGCGTTCAGCTGGGGGAACAACAGCGCATCCTGGGACAGCAACGCCACCGACCGCCGGTGCGGTGGCAGGACGATGCCCGATCCGAACAAGACGCGCCCGTCCAACACCGCCTCGCCGCGGTCCGGGCGGACCAGCCCCGCGATGATGGCCAGCATGCTGGACTTGCCGGCCCCGTTCGCCCCCATCAGGGCGACCGTCTCGCCGTCGTTCACCTTGAAACTGACGTCCACTTGCCGTTCGGCCAAGGCGGCTTGCAGGGTAAAACTCACCGCCGGACCCCGTTCCGGAGGCCGGTGCGCCCATAGGTCAGCGCCACAATCACGACGGCGGCCGCGACCAGCAGCATCGAAAGGGCCACCGCGGCGTCCGGGTCCGTCTCGCGCTGGAGGTAGATTTCCAACGGCAGTGTGCGGGTCATGCCGGTCAGGCTGCCGGCAAAGGTCAAAGTGGCACCGAATTCGCCCAGCGCCCGGGCGAAGCACAGCACGGTGCCTGACGCCAGCGCGGGCAGCAGCAGCGGCAGCGTCACCCGGCGCAGCACTGTAGCAGGACGGGCACCCAGGGTGGCGGCGGCCTGCTCGTAGCGGCTGCCTGCGCTGCGCAGCGACGCTTCAACGCTGAGCACCAGGAACGGCAGCGCAACGAAGCTCTGCGCGAGCACAACGGCCGTGGTGGTGAAGGCGATCTGTATCCCCCAGAGCTCCAAGGTGCTGCCCAGCAGGCCCTGGCGGCCGAACGTATAGAGCAGTGCCATCCCACCGACAACGGGTGGCAGTACCAGCGGCAGCAGCACCAGCGCCCGGAGCAGCTTGCGGCCAGGGAAGCTGGAGCGGGCGAGCACCAGTGCCAGTGGCGTGCCCAGCAGCAGGCACACCAGGGTGCTGGCGGTGGCGGTCCGCAGGCTCAGGCCCAAAGCGGCCAGTGCGCCGTCGCTCGTTATCAGCGGCCAGAAACCGGCCCAGTCCACCCGCAGCGCCATGGCCAGCAACGGCAGCAGCACCAACACGGTTCCGGCCGCGGCGAAGACGAAGACCGCAGCCGGCAGCCCCGTCGTCCCCTGCCTGCCGGACTGCCGCCCCGCCGCGGGCAGCCGTGTGCCAAGGCCGGCTGTTCCGTCCTGCGCGGGCCTTGTGCTGGCTGGACCCCCGTTCATGGCCTGCCGAACCCTGCGTCGGTGAGCACACTCTGCCCTTGCTCACCGGTCACATACTGCACGAACTTCCGGGCGAGCTCCTCCCGGCCGGAACCGGCGGCGCCGGCAGTAACCGCGATCGGGTAGGTCACCGCGGCGTCCGCAGCATCCGGCACGGGGATGGTGCGGACCGCGTCCCCGGCGCGCATGGCATCGGTCCGGTAAACAAAGCCGGCATCCGCCTCACCCGCGGTCACTTTTCCGAGGACCGCCGTCACCGAATTTTCCTCGCTGACCGGTGCCAGTCTCACGCCAGCGGCTTCGGCCAGATTCCGGGCCGCGGCACCGCACGGCACCTGCGGGGCACACAGCACCAGCTTTATGTCCGGCCGTTCCAGGTCCGCCAGTGTTTCGATGCCCATTGGGTTAGCGGACGGCACCACAAGGGCCGGCGTGTTGGTGGCCAGTTCCTGCACGCTGCCCGCAACTCCCCCGGCCTCCTGCACGCGCGCCAAAGTTGCGGTGTCCGCGGAGGCAAAGACGTCGGCAGGTGCGCCCTCGATGATCTGGGTGGCGAGGTCGGCCGAGCCGGCGAAGTTCAGGCGGACAGTACTGCCCGGGACCTCGGCCTCGAAGGATTCCGCCAGCGCAGTGAACGGCGCGGCCAGCGACGCGGCCGCATAGACCGTGATGGTGCTCTCCTCCACGCCTCCTTGATTGGATGCACCGCCCGAACCGGTGCCGCAGGCAGCAAGCCCGATGGTTCCGGCCAGCGCCAGCAGAGCTGCGGCAAGCCGTCCGGGCCTCGCAGTGCTCTGACTGGTCCGCTGTACCGTCAAACTCACGGCCGTGCCTTCGCTGGCTGGGTGGCCGGCGTCTGTACGATCACGTTGGTTGCCTTCACGACTGCCGTGGCCACCGAGCCTGGTTCCAGCCCCAGCTCGCGGACGGCCTCGGCACTCATCAGCGATACGACCCGGTGCGGACCGCACTGCAGCTCCACCTGGGCCATCACCGTGTCCATCACCACGGAAGTCACCAGCCCCACAAAGCGGTTCCGGGCCGAGCTGCCGGCCGCGGCCTGGTCAGGTGGCAGGGCGGCCTGTTCTTTGGCCAGAGCAGCCAGCTCCGTCCCGGCGACCACGGTCCGCCCGGCGGGGTCCTGCTGCCCGGTCAGCGTGCCGGCATCGATCCATCGTCGGACGGTGTCGTCACTGACTCCGAGGAAGCGCGCAGCCTCTGCTACTCGTATTTGCGTCACGAAGTCCAGCATAGTTCCGCAATTGCGGGTTGAACAGGTTAACAGCAGCTACCCGCTGTCCACATGGGGAGACGGGGCTCGGCAAGGCAGGCGGCGCTGACGTACCCTCGATACATGAGCGTTAATTTGGGGATGCCGCAGATCGCGGCCGGCGCCCGCGGCAGCGGCGCTTTGCCCGCGCGCCCGGTGGATGCCGGCCCCGGACTGATTGATCGTTTCGGCCGCTCCGCGACGGACCTGCGCATCTCCCTGACGGACAAATGCAATCTGCGCTGCACTTACTGCATGCCGGCCGAGGGCCTCGACTGGCTGAACAAGGCGCAGGTCCTCACGGATACCGAAATCGTCCGCCTGGTGGACATCGCCGTCAATCATCTGGGAGTGCGCGAACTGCGCCTGACCGGCGGCGAGCCACTTGTGCGCGCCGGGTTGGCCGACATCATCACCAGTGTCCGGAACAACCATCCGGATCTGCCGGTATCGCTGACCACCAACGGCCTCGGACTCGATAAGAAGGCCCGGATCCTTAAAGACGCAGGACTGTCCCGCATCAACGTTTCGATGGATTCGCTGCATCCTGAGACCTTCGCCCAGCTCACCCGCCGACCGTTCCTGGACCGCGTGCTCAAGGGGATCGAAGAAGCGGACCGGGTGGGCCTCGGTCTGATCAAGATCAACGCGGTGCTGATGCGCGGCATCAACGACCTGGAAGCGTCCGGGCTGCTGGAGTGGGCCGTCAGCCACGGCTACGAACTGCGCTTCATCGAGCAGATGCCGCTGGACGCGGACCACGGTTGGACCCGGCAGAATATGATTTCGGCCGCGGAGATCCGCGCGCTGCTGGAACAGGAGTTCGTCCTCACCGCGGATCCGCGGCGCCGTGACGGTGCGCCGGCGGAAAGGTGGGAAGTACGACGGCGCTCTGCCCCCGGCGTCGTAGTCGGCACTGTAGGCATCATCGCCTCGGTCACCGAGCCTTTCTGCGCCGACTGCCGCCGGACCCGGATCACGGCCGAGGGCAAGGTCCTTTCCTGCCTGTTCTCGCATGAGGAGACCGACCTGCGCGACCTGCTTCGCAGCGGTGCAGGAGACGAAGCCATCGCCGAGCGGTGGCGCGAGGCGATGTGGGCCAAACCACGGGCGCACGGAATGCACCATACAGGGCTGGGCGCCGAAGACTTCGTCCAGCCCGAGCGAAGCATGAGCGCGATTGGCGGTTGAATTGTTGTTGTTGATCAGGTACTTCGGCGCGGCCCAAGCTGCGGCCGGCGTCGAAGAGGAAAAGGTCGTCCTGCCCGAAGGCAGCACTCTGGCAGCCGTTCTGGACGTGCTGGTCCGGGAGCACCCGCACCCCGGCACACTATCCACGGGGGGCGCGCCGGCCCTGGAGACGGTCATCGCGCGCAGCAGTTTCCTGCGCAACGAGATCGCCTGCAAAGACCGTTCGACCGTCCTTGCAGATCAGGACATCATCGACATCCTCCCGCCTTTCGCCGGCGGATAACCGGCAGCATCCTGCCTCCGTGCCGCTGCGCCTCTGTGCCGCCGCTCCCCGATCCCGCCGCGTCGGCTGGATGGCAATGATGAAGGGTCCCGCTTCCTGAACCGGAAACGGGACCCTTTATCGCTTTGCACAGGTGTGGAGACTACCTGCTACCGCCTTGTGGCACCTGACGCTCGTGGTGATGCGAGGACCCGACAACGTCGCCGGCCTTCCACTCATCCCAGCCGGGTTGGTCCCGCATGAATGCCTCGATCTCGTCCTTGTTTGCTCTGAGCTCCGGATCGTGTTTGAGGTAGTGCCGGGTCTCACGCGCAATCAGGCCGGAGAGGATGAGCAATCCGATCAGGTTCGGCAGGGCCATCAGACCGTTCATGACGTCGGAGAAGTTCCAGACAACAGCCAGCGGAACTGTGCAGCCGACGTAGACGACTATGGAGAACACCACGCGGTAGGGGGTCACCCCGCGGCGGCCGAACAACCGCTCCACATTGCGTTCGCCGTAGTAAGCCCAGCCGAGAATCGTCGAAAAAGCGAACAGGACCAGCCCGATCGTGACGATCCAGTGCCCCCAATCGCCGGGCAGGCCGTGGCTGAACGCCTCGCCCGTCATGGTAGCCGCTGAATCACCACCGAGATCCCAGACACCGGTAGTAATAATGACCAGTCCGGTGCAGGTCACCACGATTATGGTGTCGATGAACGTCTGCGTCATGGAGACCAGACCTTGGCGCACCGGGTGCGTAGTCTGTGCGGCGGCTGCAGCGATGGCTGCGGAACCCAAGCCCGACTCGTTGGAGAAAATACCGCGGGCCACGCCCATCTGGATGACCAGCATGATGGCGGAGCCGGTAAATCCGCCCACTGCAGCGGTGCCGGTGAAGGCGTCGGTGAAGATCAGGGCGAGGGCGGCGGGAACGCCGTCAATATTCGCGATCAGGATGTAGATGGCGCCGAGCACATAGAACACGATCATGATGGGAACAAGACCGGCGGTCACCCGGCCGATGGACTTGATGCCCCCCACGAGCACCAAAAGGGTCAGAACCGCGAGGACGCCACCGGTAACCCACAGCGGGATGTTCCAGCTGTTTTCCACGTTCGTGGCGATGGAGTTGCCCTGGGTCATGTTGCCGATACCGAAGGAGGCCAGGAAGGCAAAAATGGCAAAAGCGATGGCAAGGAACTTGCCGAAGCCGTTTTTGATGCCCCGCTGCAGATAATACTGCGGACCGCCGGACTTTTCGCCGGCGTCATCCGTGGTACGGAAACGCACCCCAAGGAACGCTTCCGAATACTTGGACGCCATTCCCACCATGGCCGTGACCCACATCCAGAACAGGGCGCCGGGCCCGCCAATGCCAATGGCCGTTGCGACACCGACAATGTTGCCGGTGCCCACCGTGGCAGCCAGGGCCGTGGTCAGCGCCTGGAACTGTGAGATATCGCCTTCGGCCCCGACATCTTTGCGTGTGAACAGCCCGAGCCGCAGCGCCACTGCCAGTTTCAGGAACTGGAGACCGCCCAGGCGGATGGTCAGATAGAGACCGGTGCCCAGCAGCAGCGGTATGAGCAGAAATGGACCCCAGACAACCGAGCTAACGGTCGAGAGAAACTCCGTTAAGTCTTCCAAAACATTCTCCAATTACGGTGCGGTAAATGCATGTGACTGCAGTCACCCACAGCCGGAATCAGTCTAGTGCCTCATTGGAGTCCATTTACATTTCCTGTGCGCCCACGGACCCCTCAACGGCAGGACCGGAGTCATCCAAAGGTCCGATAACACTCCGGCCCCCCAAGCGCCCGGAAAAGGCAGCAGCCGGGTGCCCGGTTCTTTTCCGGACACCCGGCCGCCGGGTGGAAATTGCGGAACTTCAGAGACCAAAGTCCGCCGGTGAATCAAACGGTCCGACGACGGTTACCGTGCGCGGTGCGGCGGCCAGTTCGGCAGCCAGCGCCTGCACTTCCTCCGGTGTGACGGCGCGGATCCTCGCCAGTGTCTCGTCCGCGTCCAGGAACTCTCCCGAGACGAGTTCCGCCCGTCCAAGCCGCGACATCCGCGACCCGCTGTCTTCGAGCGCCAGGACGATGCCGCCGGACAACTGCCCGACTGCCTTGCGCAGTTCTTCGTCCGTAATTCCGTCTGAGGCCAGCTTGTCCAGTTCGGCACCCAGCAGTTCGATAACCTGCTTGGTCTTCGCCGGAGAGCAGCCCGCGTACATACCGAAGTAGCCGGCATCCGCGTATGACCCCGCGAAGGAGTAGGTGGCGTAGACCAGGCCGCGTTTTTCCCTGACTTCCTGGAACAGCCGCGACGACATGCCGCCGCCAAGAACCGCGTTGAGGACACTCATGACGAACCGGCGCTCGTCGGTGGCGACTAGGGATTGGCAGCCCATGACGATGTTGGCCTGCTCGACCGGACGCCGGTGTACGTGTATACCCGCTACGGACGTGATCTCCGTGCGCTCGACAGAGCGGCGCTGAACCGGAGCGGCTCCGGGTTCGAGTACCCATCCCGCGCCTTCCAGAGCCTGCAGAACCAGCCGGCAGACGTCGTCGTGCTCCAGTCCTCCCGCTGCGGTCACAACCAGCTCATCCGGACGGTAGTACCGCTGGTAGTGGTCCCAGACGGCAGTGCGGGGCACGGCCATGATCGCCTCGGGGGTGCCGCCGATGGGCCGGCCAAGGGGGTGGCCCGCCAAGACGGCCTCGACGAACTTCTCGTGGCACACGTCCGAGGGATCGTCGTTGTCCATCGCCAGCTCTTCGAGGATGACGTCGCGCTCCTGCTCCAGCTCGCTGTTGTCCAGCACGGCGGAGGTGATCATGTCCGCGATGACATCGATGGCCATAGGAAGATCGGTATCGAGCACG
This sequence comes from Arthrobacter crystallopoietes, assembly GCF_017603825.1. Taxonomy (NCBI): domain Bacteria; kingdom Bacillati; phylum Actinomycetota; class Actinomycetes; order Micrococcales; family Micrococcaceae; genus Crystallibacter; species Crystallibacter crystallopoietes. Next base: position 2,807,234 of record NZ_CP072014.1, on the reverse strand, counting down.
CGGGCGTAGTAGCAGGTGTTTTCCTTGGCCGTCGCGGCATTGGATTCCCCGCCGACCTCATCAAAAGCCGATGCGATCTCAAGCGCTGTGCGCCGCTTCGTTCCTTTGAACAGCAGGTGCTCCAGGAAGTGCGTCGAACCGTGCTGGCCCTCCGCCTCGTCCCGGGAGCCGACGCCAACCCAGAAGCCAATGGTTGCCGAACGCTGCCCGGGCATCGCTTCCGTCAGCACGCGGACGCCGCCGGGAAGTACGGAACGCCGCACCACGGAGCCGCCCGGATCCCCATGGATCAACGTGGGATCGGACCCGCCAAGATCGGTGGCGTCCGTATGGCCTTCCGTGGCGGATAGCGGCAAATGGATTCCTCGGGACATAGCGGAACTCCCCGCCGCAGAGCGTGACTCTGCAGCGGGGAGTTCGTTGCCAAATGCTTCAGGCATTTACTCTGCGGAACCTTCCGCCGGCTCCAGGACATCCTCGCTGGAAGCCTCGTCGCCGGCCGCCTCGTCGGCAACAACCGGAGACAACGAGAGCTTTCCGCGGTCGTCGATCTTAGTGATCTCGACCTGGACCTTCTGGCCTACGGAGACAACGTCGTCGACATTGTCCACGCGCTTGCCGCCGGCCAGCTTGCGCAGCTCGGAGATGTGCAGCAGGCCGTCCTTGCCCGGCGTCAGCGACACGAAGGCGCCGAACGTGGTGGTCTTTACAACCGTGCCCAGGTAACGCTCGCCCACCTCGGGAACCTGCGGGTTCGCGATGGCGTTGATGGCGGAGCGGGCTGCTTCGGCGGACGTGCCGTCGGTCGCGCCGATCAGGACGGTACCGTCATCTTCGATGGAGATATCGGCGCCGGTGTCCTCCTGGATCTGGTTGATCATCTTGCCCTTCGGGCCAATGACCTCGCCGATCTTGTCCACGGGGATCTTGACCGAGATGATCCGCGGAGCGAACTCGGAAAGTTCGTCCGGGGTATCGATCGCGGCCTCGAGCACGCCCAGGATATGCAGGCGGGCTTCGCGGGCCTGCTTCAGCGCAGCGGCCAGAACCGAGGCGGGAATGCCGTCGAGCTTGGTGTCGAGCTGGATCGCGGTGACGAACTCGGCAGTACCGGCAACCTTGAAGTCCATGTCGCCGTAGGCATCTTCGGCACCGAGGATATCGGTCAGCGCGGCGTAGCGGGTCTCGCCGTCGACCTGGTCGGAAACCAGGCCCATGGCGATGCCGGCAACCGGAGCCTTCAGCGGCACACCGGCGTTGAGCAGGGACAGCGTCGAGGCGCAGACCGAGCCCATCGAGGTGGAGCCGTTGGAGCTAAGGGCTTCGGAGACCTGGCGGATGGCGTACGGGAATTCTTCACGCGAGGGCAGCACCGGAACCAAGGCGCGCTCGGCGAGGGCACCGTGGCCGATTTCGCGGCGCTTCGGCGAACCGACGCGGCCGGTCTCACCGGTGGAGTAGGGCGGGAAGTTGTAGTTGTGCATGTAGCGCTTGCGCGTTACCGGCGACAGCGAGTCGATCTGCTGTTCCATCTTGAGCATGTTCAGCGTGGTGACACCCATGATCTGGGTTTCGCCGCGCTCGAAGATGGCCGAACCGTGTACGCGGGGCAGAACCTCCACCTCAGCGGTCAGCGTGCGGATGTCCGTCAGGCCACGGCCGTCGATGCGGACCTGGTCCTTCAGGATGCGCTGGCGGACGACCTGCTTGGTGACGGAGTTGAAGGCAGCCGAGACTTCCTTCTCGCGTCCGGCGAACTGGGCTTCCTCCGACCCACCGAATTGTGCCACGATCTCTGCCTTGAAGTCGTCCGCAGCATCGTTGCGGGTCTGCTTGTCGGCGATCGAGAAGATCTCGGTCAGCTTGGTGGCAGCAGCGGCTTCCACGGCAGCAAACACGTCGTCCTCGTAATCCTTGAAGACCGGGAACTCGACGGTCGGCTTGGCAGCGGCCGCGGCCAGCTGGGCCTGGGCGTCGCACAGGGACTTAATGAACGGCTTGGCCGCTTCCAGACCCTCGGCCACAACCTCTTCGGTCGGGGCGGGGGCGCCCTCTTCCTTGATCAGCTGCCAGGCGTTGTCCGTAGCTTCGGCCTCCACCATCATGATGGCGACGTCGTCACCGGCGACACGGCCGGCGACAACCATGCTGAAGACGGCCTTCTCCAGTTCGGTGTGCTTCGGGAAAGCAACCCACTGGCCTTCGATCAGCGCTACGCGCACGCCGCCGATGGGGCCGGAGAACGGCAGGCCCGAGAGCTGGGTGGACATGGAGGACGCGTTGATCGCGACAACGTCGTACAGCACGTCCGGGTTGATCGCCAGGACGGTGACAACGATCTGCACCTCGTTGCGCAGGCCCTTCACGAAGGCCGGGCGCAGCGGGCGGTCCATCAGGCGGCAGGCCAGGATGGCTTCCGTGGACGGGCGGCCTTCGCGGCGGAAGAATGATCCGGGAATGCGGCCGGCAGCGTACATGCGCTCTTCGACATCCACCGTCAGGGGGAAGAAGTCAAAGCCCTCGCGCGGGGACTTGCCGGCGGTGGTGGCGGACAGCAGTGCGGTGTCTTCGTCGATGTAGACCATCGCCGAGCCGGCGGCCTGCTGTGCAACGCGGCCGGTTTCAAACCGGATAACGCGCTTGCCGAAACGGCCATTATCAATGACCGCTTCCGAGAACTGAATTTCGGGACCCTCCAAGAGAGTCACCTCCGTTTCTGTGGTGTCGGAGGTGACCAGCATCGGCCCAGACTTGCGTGCTTCCCTCGGTGGGAAGCGCCTGCGGCTGGCCCTGGGGCCTGTCAACACCCGGTCTTCGATCGAGACCCCCGGGCGGCTGCGCATTGCTGCACCGTCCACTCCCGGAAATCACTACCGAGGACCGCGAATGCTTACGACGCCGGTCACTCCTGTTTTCTATTATGGTTGCCCACCTGCCGGATCCGGCCGGTGGATTTGCGCCATGCAAAGCGAAGGCGGCTCTTTCCTATGCCTTCAGCAGTTCAGAAAGAGCCGCCTTCACAGCAGACTAGCGGCGCAGGCCGAGACGCTCAATGAGCGCACGGTAGCGCGTGATGTCGGTCTCGCGCAGGTAAGCCAGCATGCGGCGGCGACGACCAACCAGGGCCATCAGGCCGCGGCGGGTGTGGTGGTCATGCTTGTGCATCTTCAGGTGTTCCGTCAGGTCCGAGATGCGGCGGGACAGAACTGCAATCTGTACCTCGGGTGAACCCGTGTCGCCCTCGTGGGTGGCGTATTCCTTGATGATTTCCTGCTTGATAGCGGCGTCCAATGCCACAATAACTCCTAGAAGTTGTGCCGTGAGGCCCGTATCAGCACTTCGCTGCCGGGGTCTTCACGCTTGGCCGGGGTTGCCGGATCAAGCACGAAGAAATCCAGCCGCCACGGACCGCAGCCGAATTCAGCCCTCAGTTTACCTGTCCGGGAGTTAGTCTGTCGAAAGCAGCGCCCGGGACTGGTCGACGTCGATCTCCATTTGGGCGATCAAAGCCTCCGGTCCGGTGTAGGCGACCATGCCGCGCAGCCGGTGGACGAACTCCACCACTACCTGCTGGCCGTAGAGGTCGAAGTCCCCGTTCGCTTCCTTCGGGCGGTCGATGACGTGGGCCTCGACACGGCGGCTGGCGCCCTCGAAGGTCGGGTTCGAACCCACCGAGATGGCAGCCGGCCAGCGTCGTCCGGATGCGTCGATCAGCCAGCCGGCGTAGACGCCGTCGGCGGGGATCAATCCGCTGGCATCGGGAGAAAGATTAGCGGTCGGGAAACCCAGTTCGCGGCCGCGGGCATCCCCATGGACCACCTCGCCGCGCACCCGGTGCAGCCGGCCCATCACCTGGGCAGCCGTCGCCACGTCGCCCTCAGCCAGCGCTTCCCGGACCCAGGACGAGGAACAGCGCCGGCCCCTGAGGACGGAATCCGGTGCATCCGGCTGGTCCGAGCCGTACTCTTCGATCACGTCGACGGCGAAGCCGAACTGCTCGCCGAGTTCCTGCATGGTGTTCAGGTCACCGGAATTGCCCTTGCCGAACCGGACATCGTGGCCAATGACGACGGCGGACGCCCCCAGCGCTTCAACGAAGACTCTGCGGACAAACTCCTCCGGCGTGTCCGCTGCCAGTTCGAGTGTGTAGGTCATCATGAGCAGGCCGTCGATACCGGTCTCTTCGAGCGCCTCGATGCGGTCCTGCAGTCCCATGATCTGCTGGGGCGCTGCCTCGGGACGGTGGATCTGTGCGGGGTGGGGGTCAAAGGAGATGGCGACGGCGTTGGCGCTGTGGCGTGCGGCAGTCTCCACGAGCTTGGCCAGCACCTGCTGGTGGCCGCGGTGCACGCCGTCGAAATTGCCCAGCGTTACCACTGATGGACCAAAACCGGAGGGTACTTCGGTTAGGTCTTTCCAGTAGTGCACAGCAGGCTCCTCGCATCGTTAGCTATTCATGAGCTGTTCAGTCTCGGCGCACCCGGTAAAAGTCCGGCGGCGCCGTTGTCCATTATGGACGATCGCGGCGGTATTACCGCATTCGTTCCTGCCCGGGCCGGTGCCGCCAGAGCCACCAGAGTCCGAGCAGCGGCAGAACCAGCGGGATGTAGCCATAGCCTTGCCCGAAGCCGGACCATACGGTGTCCTCCGGCAGCAGGGCCGGATCCAGCAGGCTCAGCAGACCCACGGCAACAACTCCGAGCAGTTCAACGCTGATGGCAGCGACGGAGATCCAGTACCAGCGCAGGCCCTTCTTGGCCAAAGCGACGGTGGCCAGGATATAGACCACGGCGGCAAAGGCCGAGAGCAGGTAGGCGACCGGCGCCTCGGTGAATTTCGTCGCAATCTGATAGGACGCCCGGGCCGTGGCCGAGATGGCGAAGACTCCGTATACGGCCACAATCAGCCGACCCGGGCCGCTTGAACGGGAGCCGGTTTCCACCGGTTCTGCCGGGGTTTCCTGAGGGGAAGTCATGCTGTTCTCCGCTTTCATACTGCCAAGGCTCCATCCCAAATCTGCTCCATCCGCACGAGCATCACGAAAATGGTCAGGCCCACCGCACCCAGGATCAGGTTGCTCCAGCGGGTTCGTTCCAGAATGGACCACCAGAAGGCCGCGACCGGCACCAGCAGGGCGGTAATCCAGTACCCCCAAAACTCCCAGACCTCTCCCGCGACTGACTCTCCCCCGGCCTGCCGCACAATGGCGGCGATACCGTACACCAGCAGGAAGAGTTCGACGGCGGCTACCGAGAGGATCGTGATGTCATTGGGCGGCTGCCTAATCACCGCAGCGACAATGCAGATCAGTGCGGCGAGAAGGCAAACAATTGCTCCGGTAATGAAAAAACCGTCGACGACCACTAACGCTTACCCTCATCATTCCCGGCGGCAAACACCAGCAGGGGCTTGGCGGTTTCGCCCTTGTTTTCCAAAAGTGCAATCAAAGTCCCATCCGGCGCAAACGCTGCCACCGGCGCCGGGTCCTGCCCGGCGGAGATCCGCCGTCCATGGGAAAGATCGGCTGCTTCGGCGTCGTTCAGTTCACGTGCCGGGAACAGTGCGCGCGCAGCATCGTCCAGCTCGAGCATCTGCAGTTCCTCTGCCAGTTGCTCCAGCGTTGCTGCGGCCTCGATGCTGTACGGCCCGACCTGTGTGCGGCGAAGGGCTGTCAGATGCCCTCCCACCCCCAGCGCAGTGCCGAGGTCGCGTGCGAGGGCCCGGATGTACGTTCCGGACGAGCATTCCACGGTTACGTCCACGTCGAGCAGTTTGCCGCCGCGTTCGCGCCGGATCCGATGGATGTCGAAACGGCTGACAGTCACCGGCCGGGCAGCCAGTTTCACCTCATTGCCGGCCCGGACCCGTGCATAGGACCGCTCACCATTGACCTTGATGGCGGAAACGCTGCTGGGCACCTGCTGGATTTCTCCCGTCAGCGTGGCGACGGCGGCGTGGATCTCCTGCTCGGTGACCGCGGCGGCAATGGTTTCGCTGAGGACGTCCCCCTCGGCGTCGTCCGTGACAGTCGACTGGCCCAGTCTGATGGTTGCAGTGTAGGTCTTCGAGGTGCCCACAATGTAAGTCAGCAGCCGGGTCGCCCGGTTGACGCCCACCACCAGCACGCCGGTGGCCATCGGGTCCAGGGTGCCTGCGTGGCCCACTTTTCGGGTCCCCGCCAGTCGCCGCATGCGGCCCACCACGTCATGGCTGGTCCACCCCTGCGGCTTGTCCACGATTATTAGTCCTGAACGGACCGGCCCGGAATTCACGCCTTTCAGTATATGGGGTTGGCGGCCTGGTCCAGTCACGCCGGCGGCGGCCCCGGGTACCTCAGTACTCCGTTTTGGCATCGAGTTGTTCCCAGCTGCGGAAGGGTTCTTGCGAGGTCGGCACCACAATCTGTTCCACCGGCATGAGACTAAGATCTCCCCGGCCCTGGATGTAGTCATAGAAGGCGGCGTCGTCAAAGCCGGCCCGGGCTGCATCGTGGCGGTCGGCGGCAAAGAACACCCGGTCCAGCCTTGACCAGAGCGCAGCGGAGAGGCACAGCGGACAGGGTTCGCAACTGCTGTAGAGGGAGCAGCCGGCGAGATTGAAGGTTCCGAGTTCGCTGCAGGCATGGCGGATAGCCACGACTTCTGCGTGCGCCGTCGGGTCATTGTTGGCGGTCACGCGGTTGCTGCCCTCGAAAATCCTTCCGTCAGGGGCCACCACAATCGCGCCGAAGGGGCCGCCTTCGGCATCGACGTTTCGCATGGCCAGGGCAACTGTCCGGGCCAGATATTCGGCTACGCGATCAGCATTGTTTTCCATGGTTTCCTTTAATCCTTTGATCGTTGACAGCGGGATGACGCAGGACTACCTTGACCCTACTGCTATCACGGAAGCATCCGTTGGGGAGCACCGAGGGCCGCCGGTGCTGTTGCCTCATAGGCATTACCATCTTCATCCAACAGGCCCCATCCGTGCCTGCCGGGCACGCCTGCCGGTCATGCACAGGAGCAATAGCTGTGAAAAGCACCAAGCTATACATCGCCTTGCCCATCGCCCTTGGAATGGTTCTGACCTCCGGGATCGCCCCAGGCAACGCGGCGCACGGTGATCACGATTCCCGTCCGCGCCACGTCGAAACACTCACCGTGGATCCCCCGCTGTTCTCGCCGTTGAGCCTGGCTACCGGCAGGCACAACACCGAGGTCTACGTGACGCAAAACTTCGCCGGCACCCTCGACCGCATCACTGAGGACGGGGACTTGCGCAAGGTCTATAAGACGGCAAAGAAGGGAACGGAAGTCGGCGCGGTATCGCGCTTCCGCGACACCTTGTATTTCATGGAGGGTACCGGTGCCGGCGAACACGATCCGGCACCGAACGTCCAGGTGATCAAGTCCCGGTCGGATGACGGCAGGGTCCATGACATCGCCGATGTTGCCAAGCATGAGGCCAAGCATAATCCGGACGGGAAGGTGACCTACGGCTTCCGCCACGTCGACAGCAAGAGCTGCCTCGACCAGATCAAGATGCCCATGGACCGGCCCGACAAATACAAAGGCAGCGTGGATTCGCACGCATATGCCACGGCGGTGAACCGGCGCAGCATCTTTGTGGCCGATGCCGGTGCCAACGCGGTCTTCAGGATCAACAAGGATTCCGAACGGGTGAGGACCGTTGCGGTACTTCCCGCGACCAAGGTCAAAATCACCGAGGAACTCGCCCGGGAGAAGAAACTGCCGGACTGTGTTATCGGTGAACGTCTGTATCTTGAGCCGGTACCTACCGACGTAGAAATCGGCGACGACGGTTGGCTGTACGTCAGCACGCTACCCGGCGGGGCCGAAGACACCAGCTGGGGAGAGCTCGGCGCCGTCTACAAGGTCCACCCGTGGACGCGAAAGACTATCGATATAGCGGACGGATTCGCCGGCGCCACCGGGCTGGCGTTGAGCAGGCGCGGGGATATTTACGTGGCCGAGATGTTCGGCGACAAGATCTCCGTCGTCAGAGAGGGCAGCGAGAGAGTGCGTACCTTCCTCAAGACCAAAGTCCCGGGAGCGGTGGAGATCAAGGGCCGGACCCTTTACGCCACCATGAACGCTGCACCGCAGATGCCCGCGGCCGGACAGGTGATCAAGGTCCGTCTCCGGTAAGAGCACGGCGTCGCGCCGGTTGCAGCAACTATCCGGCTGCCGGCGGAACCCAGAAGGCGGCAGACGTAAGGTCTGCCGCCTTCTGCACTGCGGATCGGCGTAGGCTACTTGGCTGCCTCGTCCGGTTCGTCGGTAAAGCCCTCTTCGTCGTCGTCCTCTTCGTCCTTGCGGTAAGGATCGGACTCGCCGGCGAAAACTGCTCCCTCTGCCAGGGCCGCAACCTCAGCATCGCGGGCCTTGGCGGCCCGCAGCAGTTCTTCCAGATGACTGGCGTTAACCGGGATCTCGTCCGGAACGAACTCCAGGGTCGGGGTCAGCCGTACCGTGATGTTCTTGCCCACCTCGGAGCGCAGGACGCCTTTCGCGGACTCCAGCGCCTTGCGGGTGTCCGCTTGCTGGGTCTCGTCGCCGAAAACCGTGTAGTAAAGCGTGGCGTGCTGCAAGTCGTTGGTGACGCGGGCGTCCGTAATGGTGACAAATCCGAGACGCGGGTCCTTGACCCTGCGCTCCAGCGCTTGTGCAACCACAACTTTAATTCGGTCTGCCAGTTTTGCGGCGCGTGCTGGATCGGCCATAGCCCCTCCTCATGGTGTGTTGGTGAAGGTGCAGGCGCCCGGCGGTCATGACCGCCAGGCGCCTGCATTGGAGAATCCCTAGGCGCGCGGCTTCTCGCGCATCTCGAAGGTCTCGATCATGTCGCCTTCCTTCAGGTCGTTGAACGACCCCAGGCCGATACCGCACTCGAAGCCTTCGCGGACCTCGGTGGCGTCATCCTTGAACCGCTTCAACGAGTCAACGTTGAGGTTGTCGCCGATGATCTTGCCATCGCGGCTAACACGGGCCTTGGTATTACGCCGGATGATGCCGGAGCGGACGATGGAACCTGCGATGTTTCCGTGCTTGGACGAACGGAAGATCTCGCGGATTTCAGCCGTACCAAGCTGGAACTCTTCGTATTCCGGCTTGAGCATGCCCTTGAGGGCCAGCTCGATATCGTCGATAGCCGAGTAGATGACCGAGTAGAAGCGCATGTCAACGCCCTCGCGGTCAGCCAGTTCAGCCACGCGCTCGGCGGGCTTGACGTTGAACCCGATGATGATCGCGTTGTCGACCGTCGCCAGGTTGACGTCGTTCTGCGTAATGGCACCGACACCGCGGTGGATGACGCGCAGCTGCACATCTTCACCAACGTCGATCTTGAGCAGCGAGTCTTCCAGAGCTTCAACCGCACCGGAAACGTCACCCTTGAGGATGAGGTTGAGAGTGTCAACCTTGCCCTCGGCAACAGCCTTGTCGAAGTCTTCCAGGCTGATGCGCTTGCGGCGCTTGGCCAGGGCGGCGTTACGGTCCGCAGCCTCACGCTTCTCAGCGATCTGGCGGGCAGTCCGCTCGTCGTCGGTAACCAGGAAGGTGTCGCCGGCACGCGGCACGGTAGACAGACCCAGTACCTGGACCGGCCGGGACGGCTCCGCGGCTTCGACCGTGTCGCCGTTCTCGTTGAACATGGCGCGGACGCGGCCGTGGGCAATACCGGCAACGATCGTGTCACCTACATGCAGCGTTCCGGACTGGACCAGCACGGTTGCCACCGCACCACGGCCCTTGTCCAGGTTCGCTTCGATGGCGATACCACGGGCGTCCTTGTTCGGGTTGGCGCGCAGGTCCAGCGCAGCGTCTGCTGTCAGCAGCACGGCCGAGAGCAGATCGTCGATGTTCAGGTTCTGACGGGCAGAAACGTCCACAAACATCGTGTCGCCGCCGTACTCTTCCGGAACCAAACCGTACTCGGTCAGCTGGCCGCGGATCTTGTCCGGGTTGGCGCCTTCCTTGTCGATCTTGTTCACAGCGACCACGATCGGCACATTGGCAGCCTGGGCGTGGTTGAGCGCCTCGACGGTCTGCGGCATCACGCCGTCATCGGCTGCGACTACCAGGATGGCGATGTCGGTGACCTTTGCGCCACGGGCACGCATGGCGGTGAACGCCTCGTGGCCCGGAGTATCGATAAAGGTGATCCGACGGTCGCGTCCATCGTGCTCGACGCCGATCTGGTAGGCACCAATGTGCTGGGTAATGCCGCCGTGCTCGCCTTCGACAACCTTGGTGTTGCGGATTGCGTCGAGCAGTCGTGTCTTACCGTGGTCAACGTGGCCCATGACCGTGACAACGGCCGCACGCTTCTCCAGCTCTTCATCGCCCTCAGCCTCGAGTTCGGCTTCGAGGTCGATGTCGAAGGAGTCCAGCAGCTCGCGCTCTTCGTCTTCGGGGGAAACAACCTGGATCTTGTAACCCAGTTCCTCACCCAGTAGTTCGAAGGTTTCCTCGTCCAGCGACTGCGTGGCCGTGGCCATTTCGCCGAGGTGGAACAGCACGGTGACCAGTGCGGCCGGGTTGGCCTCGATCTTGTCGGCGAAGTCCGTGATCGAAGAACCACGGCGCAGGCGCACAACAGTACTGCCGTCGCCGCGGGGTACGCTCACGCCGCCCAGCGACGGAGCACTCATCTGCTCCAGTTCCTGGCGCTTGGCGCGCTTGGACTTGCGCTGCTTGCCGCGGCCGGCGCCTCCCTTACCGAATGCACCCTGGGTGCCACCGCGTCCGCGGCCACCCTTGCCGAAGCCACCACCGGCCGGGGCACCGCCACCGGGACCGCCGGTGCCTGGACGTCCGGGAGCACCCGGACGGCCCGGAGCACCGCCGCGGCCGGCAGGTGCCGGACGCTCGGTACGGTTGGGCATCATGCCCGGGGTCGGACGTGCGCCGCCGGGACCGCCGCCCGGACGGGGAGCGCCGGGACCGCCGCCCGGACGGGGAGCACCCGGACGCGGAGCACCCGGACGGGGCGCACCCGGACGCGGAGCACCGGGGCGGGGACCGCCCTGGCCTGCAGCCGGACGCGGTCCGCCCTGTCCCGCTGCCGCCGGACGGGGAGCCCCGTCACGGCCGCCGCGGGGCATGCCTTGGGAAGTTGCAAAAGGATTGTTTCCCGGACGCGGTGCACGCTCGCCATCACGCTCGCGGTCGCCACGGGCGCCGCGGGGCATGCCCTGCGAGGTTGCAAACGGGTTGTTCCCGGGGCGGGGGGCGCCGCCTGCACGGGTGCCGCCTGGACGCGGAGCAGCGGCGCCGGGCTTGGCTGGTGCTGCTGCTCCTGGTTTCGCCGGTGCCGGAGTGTCGGCCTTGGCAGCCGGTGCCGCCGGCGCGGCCGGAGCCGGAGCCTGGGGAGCCGACGCTGCAGGAGCAGCGGGAGCCGGAGCCTGGGCGGCCGGAGCTGCAGGCGCTGCGGGAACACTGGGTGCGGCCGGCTGTGCGGCAGCCGGCTTCGCTTCGGTTTTGGGCCCGGGCGTCGGAGCAGCCGCCGGCTTCGGTGCAGCCTTGGCTGCCGGAGCGGGGGAAGCGTTCTTCGCCGGAGCGGCGGGATAGGCGTCGCGAAGTTTCTTCACGACCGGAGCCTCAATCGTGGATGAGGCGGACCGGACGAATTCGCCCAGTTCCTGCAGTTTTGCTACTGCATCTTTCGAGGTAATACCGAGCTCTTTTGCGAGCTCGTGTACGCGGACCTTGGCCACATTTCTCCTGTCTCGGTCCGCACCGAGCCAGGCACGAACCGTCTATTTCTTGCTGCGGCCTTTTGCGCCGTGCAGAACGCACATCGCACTCAGACCGTGGGCAGCGCACAACAGATAAGTCATCGTTGGGCACTCATCACTTGGCACTCATCGGGTTTCCATCAGTTTTCTGACCCGCTTTCAGGTTGGACGGTTGGTGTGATCCGGTCGCGTTTTCCACGGCCGGATCAAGTGCTTGGAAGTAGCCTTCCACGGCACGGCTATCAACTTTACCCCTAAAGGCCCTGTTGAAGGCACGCCGCTTCACAGCCATTGCCAGGCATTCGGGTTGGGGATGCAGCCAAGCACCCCGCCCGGGCAGGCGGCGAAATTGATCCACGACAACGGTGCTGGCACCATCTGCTGTGACCAAACGCAGCAAACCGGCCTGATCATCCCGACGGCGGCAACCCACGCAGGTACGCTGCGGCGAAGCCACAACGGTGTCCTGCTGGCGGGAATCATGCCCACCGGGCTGGAAGTCGGAAGACCGGACCATGTTTATTCTAGCGCTTTCCCTAGCCAGTCTACGAACTGGAGCAGCGGCCGCAGTGCCGGAGGCTACTGCTGGACCGCCACGGCGTCGGACACGATGTCGATCCGCCAGCCGGTGAGCTTGGCAGCCAAACGGGCATTCTGGCCTTCTTTGCCGATGGCGAGGGACAGCTGGTAGTCCGGCACGACCACCCGTGCGGCACGCAGGTCAGCGTCCGTGATGGTGACCGAAGACACGCGCGAGGGAGAGAGGGCATTGCCGATGAACGTTGCCGGATCCTCGCTGAAGTCCACGATGTCGATCTTCTCATCGTGAAGTTCGGTCATGACGGCGCGAACGCGCGAACCCATCTCGCCAATGCAGGCGCCCTTGGCGTTGAGGCCGGGAATGTTGGCCTTCACAGCGATCTTGGTGCGGTGGCCGGCCTCGCGCGCCAGCGCCACGATCTCGACGCTGTTGTCCGCGATCTCCGGGACTTCCAGTTCAAAGAGCTTGCGGACCAAGCCCGGGTGCGAGCGGGACAACGTGATTGAGGGACCCTTCATGCCGCGGTGCACATCCACCACATAGGCACGCAGGCGGGCGCCATGCGGGTACTTCTCCCCCGGCACCTGTTCAGGCGGCGGCAGCAGTGCCTCGACGGTGCCGAGGTCAACTTGGATCATGTTGGGATTGTGGCCCTGCTGGATCAGCCCGGAGACGAGCTCGCCCTCCTTGCCACGGAAAATGCCGAGCACATTGTCATCCTCGGCGTCCCGCAGCCGCTGCAGAATGATCTGGCGCGCGGTGGAAGCCGCAATGCGGCCGAACCCGCTCGGGGTATCGTCGAACTCGCCGACAACTGTGCCGTCCTCGTCAATTTCGGCGGCCCAGATGGTCACATGGCCGCTCTTGCGGTCCAGCTCGGCACGGGCCTTATCGATCGAACCCGGCGTCTTGTGGTAAGCCACCAGCAGCGCCTGCTCGATCGTGGGAATGAGCAGGTCCAGGGGGATTTCGCGTTCACGTTCCAGGAACCGCAGGGCGCTCATGTCGATATCCATGTCAGGCCTCCTCATCTTCTAGTTCGCCGCGCATCTGAGCTGCGGCCAGGTCTTCATCCAGGTGGGTGAATTCTATTTCCACCTTGCCGCTGCGGATGTTCGCAAAGGCCAGTTGGACGGGTTCCCCGTGCTTGGGCTTCATGCCCTTCTTTACGGGAATGTCGGGCCGTATCGTGACGGAATCGTCCCCGACTTCCAGCAGTCGTCCGGTGACGTTGTCGCCGTCGAGAACTTTCACCGACACCTTGCGGCCGAGATTGCGGCGCCAGTGCCGCGGCTCGGTCAGCGGTCGGCTCACGCCGGGGGAAGAAACTTCAAGGTCATAGGGGGCGCCCTCATCATGCGGGTCCTCGTCCAGCGCGGCGGACAGGCTCTGCGAGACCTCCGCAATCTTGTCCAGGCTCACACCGCCCTGCTGGTCCTCGGGCAGATCCACGATCACGTGTACGGTGCGCTGGTTTCCGGCGATGCGCACTTCGATGTCTTCCAAGTACAGGTCGCTGGCAGCCACGGTGGGGGCCAATAGTTCCTTCAGCCGCGACGCTTCCAATTGGGTCTGGGCGCCGGATGGTTTCCCCGACTGGAACACGCCGGTGTGATCGGGTCGATCCGCCATAGCTGCCTCCCGCTAGATGTTGTTGTAGCTACTAGACTAGCGACTTTCTCAAGCCCTCGTGACACGCTGATGAGCCACGCGCCGCACCGTGTGGTGCGTCCGTGCCTGCTGCCATGACATTATCAACTGTTGTGGGAACAACGTCAGGACGGCCGGCCAAGGGCACGGCCGGAACCAAGGCCGGCGGCAGAGCCGGCCGCTTTTTCCGGCGCACCTTACTGCTTTTGCTTGCCGCCGCACTGGTCGTCAGCATCGGCACCGTCGTCACCAGCCTGGAGACTGTCCCTCCCCCGCTGAGCACCACCGAGCAGGCACGCCTCGACGCCGGGCAGCGGCTTCTGGCAGTAGCCGGAGATCTTCGTCACCTCGCCTCGGTAGAGGGCGATTCAAACAACGACGACGGCGCCTCGGCAGCCCTGCTGGCTGCCGCTTCCATGCTGGAACAGCAGGCCGGACTGTTCCCGCTGCAGACCATCTGGCCGTCAGGAGCCGCCGCCCCGGATTCCGATCCCGGGAACGGTCCCGGGAACGGTCCCGGCATCCTCGATGCAGAGGCACCCAGCCCCACCCCCACCAGGCCGGCCTCGCGCGAAGCCGGGGCACCGACCCTCGATGGCACGCTCCAACGGCTGGCCTCGACCTCCCGTTTCCTGCTCTCCGCGTCCTTGGAGGTGGATCCCGGCCTTGCACGCCTGCTGGCCTCCGTCGGCGCGTCGGCCTACAACCAGGCATCCTTGCTGCACGAGGCTTATCCGGACACCGCTCAGCCCATTCCCTGGAATTCCGAAGTGGTGGATCCGCCGGACGAATGCGGGCGGCCCGACGCTGAAGACCAGGAGTCCCAATCTTCGGCGCCCGGGGGCGAACTGCCTGCGGAAGCACAGGCCGTATCCGCCGTCGTTGTGAGTGAATACAAGCTGGCGTTCCTGTACCAGACCGCGCTGCCCCGGATCACGGGTGCACATCGTGAAGCCGCGGCCGAGAACTATGCCGCGCATCGGGACCTGATGGAACGCTGGGAGGAGCTGGCCGAGGACGGCTGCGTGGATCTGCCGCTGCGCGAGCCTGCCTATGCACTTCCCGAAGGCTTCCTCGACGAGCCGTGGCGGGAGCTCGGCGAGGCGGAGCGCGAGGCTGCGCTGGCGCTGGGAGACCTGGTGGCCCTAGGCGACGGCACGCTGCAGGCGGCCGCAGCCTCGGACCTGCAGCGAGCGGCCGAGCGGATCGCTGCCACGACCGGAGAAGCGCCGCTCACCCCCGGCCTCGACCTTCGGGCAAGCGGCAATGCAGTCTCCCCTTCCGATACGTCCGAATCGCCGGCGCCGGCCGGGAAGGACGGCCCGCAATGATCCCGATGGAGCTCCCGGCCGACCTGCGGCTCAACGCGCTGCAGTTGCCCGGCGGCTCCCGCTGGCTCCAGAAGTTCAACAATCTGTGCGCCGCCGTGCTCGAAAGCTGGCAGTTGGAGGCGGACCCCGCCGGCGGGGGCCCCTGGTTCGGGCAGCTGGCGGCAGTGGTGCCGGTGCGCACCCCGTCCGGCACACCCGCGGTGCTGAAGCTCGCGGTCCCCCACGATGAAGCGCTGCTCGAGCCCGCTGCGCTGCGGATCTGGGACGGCCGCGGTGCCGTGGCCCTCCTGCGCACCGGGGAGGACCCTTTTGTGCAGCTGCTCGAGCGGCTGGACGGCGACCGGTCCCTGCTCGATGTCCCGCTGGACGGGACGGCGGCGGTCTGGGGACCGTTGGTGCGGCAGCTGCACCGGTCCCCCGAAGCGGCGGAAGAATGGCCGCCCTTTGAAACCGTAGCGGCGACGGCCGAGCAGTGGTCGGATTCTCTCCCTGCGGACTGGTCCGCGCTCGGCGAGCCCTTTGACCGCTGGCTGCTCGAATGCGCCCTGGAGGTCTGCCAGGTCCGGGGCACGGTGGGGCGCCGTGAAGCCCGTGATGTTCTGGTCCACACCGACCTGCATTACGGGAACGTGCTGGCCCGGATGCATCCTGCAGGCAGTTTCGCGGCCATCGGTCCGAAGCCCATGCTGGGCGAGGCGGAATTCGAGGTGGCGCCGATGCTCTGGAACCGGATACCGGACCTGCATGCCACGGATCCGGAAACCCATCTGGTCCGCCGGTGCGAGGAACTCTGCGCGGCGGCAGAGCTGCAGACGGAGACCGCACGGCAGTGGAGCATCGTCCGCGAGGTGGCGAACGCACTGGACTATCTGCAGCGCGGCAACAGCGGCCATGCACAACGCTCCCTCTGGGTTGCCTCCACGCTCGCCGGACGAACCCTCCCCGGGCTTCCGCCTGCACACGAACTGCCACTGCCGTAAGCGGGGCCCCACCGCGGCATGCCCGGCGGCCTAAGCGCCCGGGTGCCCCAGGAAGTTCTCCTGCACCACGTCGTAGCCCAGCTTGATGATCAGGGCCGCGACCACGAGCAGGAAGACCACACGGATGAATTTGCTGCCCTGGGTTACCGCCATCCGGGCGCCCAGGTAGCCGCCGGCCATGTTCGCCAGGCCCAGAATCAGGCCGAGTCCCCACAGCAGGGCACCGCTGGGCAGGAAGAACAGCAGCGCGCCGAAGTTGGTGGCCATGTTCACGATCTTGGCCTTCGCACTGGCGGCCAGGAAATTATAGCCGAGCATGGCCACCATCGCGATGATCAGGAACGAGCCCGTTCCCGGGCCGATCAGCCCGTCGTAAAACCCGATGACCAGTCCGATGCCGGCAGCGGTGCCGAAATGCCGCGCCCCGGTGTAGCGCAGTTTGGTGAGGGTGCCCGCGGTCGGACGCAGGGCAGTGAAAATTGCGACGGCGATGAGCGCCGCTACAATGATCGGCTTGAACACTTCAGAGGGCAGCACCGTGGCGACGATCGCGCCGCCGAAGCTGCCCGCCAGCGCGACGGCGGCCATGGGCAGCGCGGTCTTCAGGTCGGGGTGGGCGCGCCGGTAGTACGTGATGGCGCTCGTAGTGGTCCCGAAAATCGAGCCCATCTTGTTAGTCGCCAGCGCCTGCACGGGGCTGATGCCGGGCACCAGCAGCAGGGCCGGCAACTGGATCAGGCCGCCGCCACCGACCACTGCATCAACCCATCCGGCGGCGAAACCGGCCACCACCACAAGGATGATGGTGGCCAGTTCCAGTTCCTCCAGTCCGGAGATCACTTCCCGGCGAGGGCGGCCACCTGTGCGACCGCGTCCTCCAAGGGCACGTTCTGCGCTTCGCCGGTGGCGCGCTCCTTGACCTCGACGACGCCGTCGGCCAGGCCGCGGCCGACCACGAGGATGGTCGGCACACCGATGAGTTCCGCGTCGCCGAACTTCACGCCGGGGGAAACCTTGGGCCGGTCATCGTAGATGACCTCCAGTCCGGCGGCCGCGAGCTCTTCGGAGAGCTTGTTCGCGGCATCGAAGATTTCCGGTCCGCGGCCGGTTGCCACCACGTGCACGTCGGCAGGGGCAACGTTGCGCGGCCAGATCAGCCCCTTGTCGTCGTGGTTGGATTCGGCCAGGGCAGCTACGGCGCGGGTGACGCCGACGCCGTACGAACCCATGGTGACGGTGGCCAGTTTGCCGTTCTTGTCCAGCACCTGCAGCCCCAGCGCCTCGGCGTACTTGCGGCCCAGCTGGAAGATATGGCCCATCTCGATGCCGCGTGCGGCCTCCAACGGACCGGAGCCGTCAGGGGCTTCGTCGCCGGCGCGTACGTCAACGCACTCGATGACGCCGTCCCAGGTGAAGTCGCGGCCGGCCACCAGGCCGAAGACGTGCTTGCCGTCAACGTTGGCACCGGTGATCCAGCTGGTCCCGGAGACCACGCGCGGGTCCACGAGATACAGCAGTCCCGTCTTGCCTTCGGTGCCGAGCACCGCGGCGTTCAGGCTTTCGCCGGGGCCGATGTAGCCCCGGACCAATCCAGGGTGCTTCTTGAGATCGTCGTCGTTTGCAGCCTCGATGCCGATCTCCCCGCCAATCGGCAGGAAGCCGCCGATATTGGCTTCAACGCGCTTGAGGTCCACGGCACGGTCGCCTGGCACACCGAGCACCACAACCTGGCGTTCCCCGGTGGGCAGCGTGACGGCCAGGACCACGTTCTTCAACGTGTCGGCAGCCGTCCATTCGCCCTCCGGACGCGGCGCCAGCTCGTTGGCGGCGGCCACCAGGGTGTCGATGGTCGGGGTGGCAGGGGTGTCCTTGACCTCGGCCTCGGGCGCGTTGGTGAAGTCGATCTCCGCCGGGACCACGGTGGTGACCGCTTCGACGTTGGCCGCGTAGCCGCCTGCCGAGCGGACGAAAGTGTCTTCGCCGACCTCGGTCGGGTGCAGGAACTCCTCGCTCTTGGAGCCGCCCATGGCACCTGCGGTGGCCTTCACGGGCACAACTTCGAGTCCCAGCCGCTCGAAAATACGCAAATAGGCGCCGCGGTGGGCCTGGTAGCTGTCCTCGAGTCCGGCGTCGTCAATGTCGAAGGAATACGAATCCTTCATGATGAACTCCCGACCGCGCAGCAGCCCGGCCCGGGGGCGGGCCTCGTCGCGGTACTTGGTCTGGATCTGGTAAAGGCAGACGGGCAGATCCTTGTACGACGAGTACAGATCCTTGACCAGCAGCGTGAACATTTCCTCGTGCGTGGGAGCCAGCAGGTAATCCGCGCCCTTGCGGTCCTGCAGGCGGAAGAGCCCTTCGCCGTACTCAGTCCAGCGGTTGGTTGCCTCGTACGGTTCGCGCGGCAGCAGCGCCGGGAAATGGACCTCCTGGGCCCCGATGGACGACATCTCCTCGCGGATGATGGTTTCCACCTTGGCCAGGACCTTCAGCCCCAGCGGCAGCCAGGAGTAGATGCCCGGAGCCGCGCGGCGGATATACCCGGCGCGCACCAGCAACCGGTGGCTGGCCACCTCGGCATCGACGGGATCTTCGCGCAGTGTGCGCAGGAACAGGGTGGAGAGTCGCAGGACCACGCTTGGTTTCCGTTTCTAAAGTTCGTTGTGTCGCAACAGCAGATCAGTAACTAATCCTACGGTCGCCGGACGGTTCGGGTGAATTTGCGGCAGGGTGTCGCCGGCAGCGCATCCTGTTGGCTGGCAGCTTCTTAGAAGAGCACGGTGGCGAAGGTGCCGACCTGCTCAAAGCCCACACGCCGGTAGGCGGCAACGGCGCGCTGGTTGTAGTCGTTGACGTACAGGCTCGCCACCGGGGCAAATCTGCGTGAAAGCTCGACGACGGCGGCCATGTACGCTGCCGCAAGTCCGTTGCCGCGATAGGCCGGGTTCATCCAAACGCCCTGGATCTGCACGGCATCGGCCGACACGTTGCCCAGCTCGGCCTTGAAAACCACTTCGCCGCCGGGTGCGCGGTAGATCAGGGAATGCCCCTTGTCGATCAGGCTCCGCACCCGCTGGCGGTAGTGGTGTCCGCCGGCAGCCATCGGGGAATAGCCGACTTCCTCTTCGAACATGGCCACGCAGGCCGGCAGCAGCACGTCCAGGTCCGCCCCGGTGGAGAAGCGGACCGCCGGATCCGCAGCCACGGCGGGCTTGCCGCGCAGTTCCATCAGCGGTTGATTGGGCCGGACGTCGAAGGGCCGGGTGGAATTGTGCTGGAAGGTACTCCAGATGCCGAGCACGGCTTCCGCCGGACCGAAGATGGACGACGTCCGGCGGTTGCTGGAGGCCAGGAACTGGCCGAGGTTGGCGCCCTGTTCCGCGGTGAGCGCCGTGGGGACCAGGTTGACCCCGCTCCAGCACGCACCGGCCAGAGCGCCGTCGGCGAAGTAGCCGAGGATTTCGGCGCCCGAGGGGGTGGGCGCGGCGGTTTTTGCTGATTCCAGATGCGCGGCGAGGAAGACGTTTGAGACGGGATCCTGTTTCACCAACTCCCAGAGACGAGGCGTGTCCGCGTCGTCGAGGACCCGGATTTCGGCATGCCCCAGCGCCGCCGCGGCTTCGCAGCCGGAATCCGTGCGCAGCCGGTTAGCTGACGTTAACCACGGGGCTACCCTTGACAGCATTTTCGCCATCGGTCTCCCCCATTTCCTCCGCAATTCTCATTGCTTCTTCGATGAGTGTCTCAACAATCTGGTCCTCGGGCACAGTCTTGATGACTTCGCCCTTCACAAAGATCTGGCCCTTGCCGTTGCCGGAGGCTACGCCCAGGTCCGCCTCGCGGGCTTCACCGGGTCCGTTGACAACACAGCCCATGACAGCCACGCGCAGCGGAACTTCCATGCCTTCGAGTCCGGCAGTGACCTGGTCGGCGAGCGTGTAGACATCCACCTGGGCGCGGCCGCAGGACGGGCAGGACACAATTTCCAGCTTGCGCGGACGCAGGTTCAGCGACTGCAGGATCTGGTTGCCCACCTTGATCTCCTCTACCGGCGGTGCCGAGAGGGAAACACGGATGGTGTCGCCGATGCCCTTGGACAGCAGGGCACCGAAAGCGGTGGCGGACTTGATCGTGCCCTGGAAAGCCGGACCGGCCTCGGTAACACCCAAATGCAGCGGCCAGTCGCCGCGCTCCGCCAGCAGTTCGTACGCGCGGACCATCACCACCGGATCATTGTGCTTGACGGAGATCTTGAAGTCGTGGAAGTCATGCTCTTCGAACAGCGAAGCTTCCCAGACCGCGGACTCCACCAAGGCCTCCGGGGTGGCCTTGCCGTACTTCTGCATCAGCCGGGGATCCAGCGAACCGGCGTTGACGCCGATCCGGATGGAGACTCCGGCGTCCTTGGCTGCCTTGGCGATCTCCTTGACCTGATCATCGAATTTGCGGATGTTGCCCGGGTTCACCCGCACGGCCGCACAGCCGGCGTCGATCGCAGCATAGACATACTTCGGCTGGAAGTGGATGTCGGCAATGACCGGGATCTGCGACTTCTTCGCGATGATGGGCAGCGCCTCGGCGTCGTCGGCGCTGGGGCAGGCCACCCGGACGATGTCGCAGCCCGACGCCGTCAGTTCGGCGATCTGCTGCAAGGTGGCGTTGATGTCCGTGGTGGGCGTGGTAGTCATGGACTGAACGCTGACCGGCGAGTCCGATCCAACGCCAACCGAGCCGACCTTGATCTGGCGCGTTTTACGGCGCGGTGCCAGAACAGGCAGCGGTGCGTTTGGCATTCCAAGGTTGACCGAGGTCAAAACATCCTCCAGGGGGCAGTTTGCAGAACAGCTTTCATTATCCTCCGCCAACCCGGATCTAGCGAAGATACCGGCCAGCTGTGGGAAAGATCATGCGTAGTCGGCGAAAGCTCCGGTCACGGGCTTCCACTCGGTTACCCGCAGGCCGGAAACAAAGTTCTGCACATTGAACGGGTCCTGCTTCAGTTCCTCCAGCAGGGCGGCTTCGCTCCCGGCGGTGAACAGCAGCAGCGCACCGGTGCCGTCGGCGTACGGGCCCGATGCCAGCAGACGGCCTTCGTTGACGAACCCCTTCAGCCATTCGCGGTGGGCGGCACGATGCGTGTCGCGGCCCTCTTCGGTATCGGCAGCGTAAACATACTCGACGGCAAAAACACTCATGCCGACACCTTACCTGCCCTCGAGGCCGGGTTTGTCATTGGTAGGACACGAACCAAGGCGCAGGTTTGACGTCGCCGTAGGTCTTCTCCGGGGAGAACATCGGGGTGTCTTCATCGTAGAAGTTCTTCCAGCCCATCCAGACGTCGTCGGGCAGGTCCTGCCGCAGCGCGCTCCAGGTCTCCATCTTCTGCCCGGGTCCCCCGTGGCCGTCGGCATGGATCACGACGGCGAGCTCGTCATGCCCGGTCTCAAGCTGCTCCCGGTTGGAGATCATCCGCAACTGGAACTGATGCAGGATCAGCACCTTCTGCGGCAGGCTGTTCCCGCGGGTCAACCGCGCCAGCCAGTCGCTGACCTCGTTGATCTCTGCTGCGGTCACCGAGCCGATCTGCTCCATATGCCGCTCGCCGTCCTGCAACCGCCACTCCGGGTCCAAGGCCAGGCCGACATGCGGTTCCTTGAGCAGTTCCTCGTAGGCCTTGGCCTGGGTGAGGAAGTCCGTTCGGCCGGGCTGCAGGTCCAGCACCACATACACGCCGGCTTCGCCTGCGGCGTCTACCCAGGTCCGCAGCAGGTCGATGTCCGTGGCGGAAGAATAATCGCCGTCTTCGCCGGCGGAGCCGGTGGCGACCGTGGCAATGATCTCGAACGCCGGAATTACCGGCTCGTCGCTCAGGTTCTTGTACTCCCCGGCCAGCTTCTTGGCCCGGGCGATGGCAGCCTCCACATCCTGTTCACCGAGGGCACCCAGCGCGGGACCGGACGGGTGGCCGTAGAGCGCAACCATCCGCCGCGTCGGGAAGGCCAGCATGCCTCCGCCGGGCAGTTCCGCTGCCGTTAGGGCGGTTTCGGTCCGGGCCGCGAACTGTGCCGTATTGCCGAAGTCCCCGCCGATGGCAAGAACGTTGTGCTCCGGTTCGGCGCGCAGGAAGTCCACGGTTTCGGGCGCGGCCCGGGGGTCGGCCGCAGCATCGACGTGGGTGCGCACACCGGCGGCTTGAAGCACCGCCATGGTGGCCGGGAGTTCCTTGCGGGCGTCCTCGTCGAGCAGGACAGAGTACGGGGACGCTTCTTCGGTACCCGCAACTTCATCCAGCGGTTGCTCCGGAGCAAGAATCCCGACGCCGCCCAGTACGCTTTCCCACTCCGCCGCGCCGGCGGCTCCGGCCGGCGCGCCGAAGGTCTTGACCTGGCGGACACCAAGCCGCTGCAGTTCGGCCTCAAGCCCGTCCCCGGCCAGCAGCAGGGGCACTCCGGCAGGACCGGCCTCGGCGGCAGCCGCTTCGATGGCAGCGGCATCCCCTTCCGGGGCCACCACAGCCACCGGGCTGGACTGGAACAGGGTTTGGCTGGCGGCCAGCGCCGCCTCGGCGTCGCTCCCGGTGATGACGGCAGGCTCCGCGGCGGCAGTGTTGAGATAGACCCGGTTTTCGTCCCGGTCGGACCCGTTGTCCGCTGCGGTCCCGGACGCACCGGACCTGCCGTTCTGCCCGGCCGTACACCCGCTCAGCACCAGCGCCGCGGCCAGTGCCGACGCGGCCAGTGCCCGGGGCAAGCCGGGCTTACCGCTGCCGTGCTTGGACATGCCACCTCCATACGTCGCTTCTGCTGCCAGTGTATCCAGCGGCACCGCCGTCATTGTGGAGGTCCTGATGCAGGCGGTTCGGTCCTGCGTTGCTACCCGAAGATGTTGACCGGTTTAACGATGTCGGCGTAGATCAGCAGGGCGCCCATGCCCATCATCAGGATGGCCACCGCATAGGTCAGCGGCAGCAATTTGGCAATGTCCACCGGCCCCGGATCCGGCCGGCGGAACAGCTTGGCGAAGCCGCGGCGAACCGCTTCCCACAGCGCCCCGGCGACGTGTCCGCCGTCGAGCGGCAAAAGCGGGATCAGGTTGAACACGAACAGGGCCAGGTTCACCGAACCGACCAAACCGATCAGGGACGCCGCCCGCGCCTCGAAGGGGATTTCTTCCATGGCGCTGATCTCGCCGGCAATCCTGCCCACGCCCACCACGCTCATCGGCCCGTTGGGATCGCGCGGGGCATCGCTGAAGGCGGCCTCGGCAACGTCGGCCAGCCGCTGCGGCAGGTTCAGGACGACGCCGGCAATCGCCTGCAGGTTCTCTCCCACCGCGGGCAGCACGGCAGTGACCGGCTGCGGGACCAGTTCCTGGGTCGAGCCCATGCCCACGAAGCCGACCTCTTCCATTACCGGGTCGCCGTTGCTGTCGAGCACCAGCTCGTTGGACTCGTCAAAGACCGGACGTTCCGAGAGCACCGGCGTGATGGTGGTGCTGATGCTCCGTCCGTCGCGCTCAAGCGTGATTGGCGTAGCCTCGCCGGCGGCGTCCCGGATCCAGCGGGTGAGTTCGTACCAGTCCGTCACCGGCTTGCCGTCGAAGGAGGTGACGGTATCGCCGGGCAGGATTCCCGCCGCCGTTGCCGGTGCCTGCGGATCCGACGGCAGGCAGTCGGTCTGCCCGGTTTCGGCCTGCTGCGCGGCGCTGACCACGCACTTGTTGACCTCGCTGATGGTGGTGCTGGGCTGTGCCGAGCCGAAGCCCACCATGACGATCCCGAGCATGACCACGCCGAGTACCAGGTTCACGAACGGGCCGCCGAGCATAATGATGATGCGCTTGTAGACCGGCAGTTTGTAGAACACGCGGTTCTCGTCGCCCGGCTGCAGCCGCTCCGCCTCGGCCTGCCGGGCGTCGTTCGCCAACTGCTGGAACATGCCGGTGCTGGACTGCCGCACTGACTCCGCAGCGCCTGATGCCGCCGTTCCGGCCTTGACCTTCGCCGGCGGGTACATACCGATCATGGAGACATAGCCGCCGAGCGGAATCGCCTTGACGCCGTACTCGGTTTCGCCCTTTTTCTTCGACCAGAGGGTCTTCCCGAAGCCCACCATGTACTGGGTGACCCGGACCTTGAACAGTTTGGCCGGCAGCAGGTGGCCCACCTCGTGCAGCGCGATGGAGAGCGCAATGCCCACCGCGACGAAGAGGACGCCGAGAATAAAGAGAAGTACGGTCACATCATTCCTAAACGTTTGCGGGCCTCGGTTCGTGCCCACGTTTCTGCCGCCAGCACGGACTCCACGGACAACTCGGCGGAGCCGGCGTGGTCAGCTACCACCGCGGCGACAGTGTCCACGATATCCACAAAACCGATCCGGCCGGCGTGGAAAGCATCCACCGATTCCTCGTTGGCGGCGTTGTAGACGGCCATGAAGGTGCTGCCTTGGGCGGCGGCCTGCTTGGCCAGCCGGACCGCGGGAAATACCTCGTCGTCCAGCGGCTCAAAGGTCCACGTCACGGCGCTGGACCAGTCGCACGGTTTGGCAGCCCCGGGGACCCGTCGCGGCCAGCCGAGTCCCAGCGCGATGGGGAGGCGCATGTCCGGCGGCGACGCCTGGGCGATGGTCGAACCGTCCGCGAACTGGACCATGGAATGGACCACGGACTGCGGGTGCACCACCACATCGATCTTGTCCAGCGGCACGTCGAAGAACAGGTGCGCCTCGATGACTTCAAGCGCCTTGTTGACCATGGTGGCCGAATTCGTGGTCACCATCCGGCCCATGTCCCAGGTGGGATGCGCCAGCGCCTGCTGCGGGGTCACGGTGCCCAGTTCCGCTCGGGTCCTGCCGCGGAACGGGCCGCCGGACGCGGTGACGATCAGCCGGTCCACCTCGGCCGCCGCGCCGGAGCGCAGCGCCTGGGCCAGTGCGGAATGCTCCGAGTCCACCGGAACCAGCTGGCCTGGTTTCGCTGCGCGCTTGACCAGCTCGCCGCCGGCGATGAGGGACTCCTTGTTCGCCAGCGCCAGCAGATGGCCGGCTTCCAGCGCAGCCAGGGTCGGCACCAGGCCGATCGAACCCGTAATGCCATTGAGTACGACGTCGGCGTTCGGCCAGGCGGCGATTCCCGCCGACGCTTCGTGCCCGGCAAAGAGTTCGGGCTCGTAGCCGCTGATGCCCGCATCAGCCGCCGCTGCCTTGATCGCCGTCGCCAAGTCCTCGCGGGTGCCGTTGGCAATGCCTATGGCCTCCGCCCGGGTGTGGACGGCCTGCCGGGCAACCAGTTCCAGATTGCCGCCGCCGGCCGCCAAGGCGGTCACCTCGAACCGTTCCGCAGCGCCGTCGATCACCTCGATGCCCTGGGTCCCGATGGAACCGGTGGACCCCAGCAGCACTACTTTCCGTGGTCGGCCGGCCGCATCTGGGTCGCTAAGAAAATCCATGTCTTCCAGTATCCCGCACCCGGCCCCGGCCGGACGCAACCGGACACTGGCAGCGCACGGTGCGGCACCAGATGCTGGGACGGCTCAAAAATCCGCAGCAAGACTCCGCACCTAGGCGAAGGCGGCTACTGCATCCTTGACCGGAACGTCTCCGGAAATCAGGTTGAGCAGTTGACGCGCGCCGGCACCCGTGCGCAGCAGTTCCGCCAGCACGGCCGCAACGTCGGCGCGCGGCACGGGACCGCGTTCCTCGACCAGGTCCAGGCGCACGAGGCCGCTGCCGGCGTCGTCGGTCAATTGGCCGGGACGGACGATAGTCCACTTCAGTCCGCGTGTTTTGAGATCCTCTTCGGCTGCCAGCTTGGCCCGGAGGTAGGCAACGAAGACCTCGTCCATGCCCTCCGGGATGGCGCCGTCCCGCACGAGGTCATTGCCCATTGAAGAAATCTGGATAAAGCGTTCGACACCGGCGGACTCGGCGGCATCCGCCAGCAGCACCGCGGCGCCAAGATCTACCGTTTCCTTCCGCTCCTTACCGCTGCCCGGCCCGGCTCCGGCCGCGAAGACCGCCGCGTCGGCGCCCTTCAGGATTTTCGCGACCTCGTCCACCGAGGCGCTCTCCAGATCCACCACCTCGGGGATGGCACCGTCCACCATTAGATCGGCACTCTGCTCCGGTTTGCGGATCAGCCCCACCACCTCATGCTGGTCCGCGGCCAGGATCCTGGTCAGTTCGCGTGCGATTTTTCCATGTCCACCTGCAATAACTATGCGCATGACCGGTGCAACCACACTTTCCTACGGACTATTCCATTCCTGCGGCCGCTCGTGTCGCCCGTCATCCTGTCAGCCCGGCCCGGCGCAATGTCTGCTCGGCGTGCTTGATCAACGGGCCATCTACCATCTTGCCCCTGAAGCGGAACACGCCCGGTTCCGTCCGGGCCGCCTCCAGCAGCGCCGCGGCATCGGCGACGGCCGCCTCGGATGGCAGGTACGCGGCGCGGATGACCGGGATCTGGCTTGGATGGATCAAAGCCTTGGCACCGAATCCGCAGGCCACAGCGTCGTCGGCCTCGGCAGCCAGACCATCCAGATCCGGAATGTCCACATAAACCGAGTCAATGGCCGTCTTGCCATAGGCACCGGCCGCCAGCAGTACCTGCGAGCGCGCCTGCCGAGCGACGTCCCGGTAGGTCCCGCCGGCGTTGCGGCTGGAGGTCCCGCCGAGCGAGGCCAGCAGGTCTTCCGCGCCCCACATCAGCGCGACGACGTTTCCGGTACGCGCGATATCCGGGGCGGAGAGGACGCCCAGCGCTGTCTCGCACAACGCCACGACGCCGTACCCGGCCAGCCCGGCGATGGCCTCGGCATTCTCGGATTTTGCCAGCATGATGGTGGAGTAGCCGGTACGCTGCAATGCCGCCATGTCCTGTGCGTGGTCTTTTGTTCCGAGCGGGTTGACGCGCACTATGGTTCGCTCCGGATCCAGCGGGTTGTCAACGACGGCTTGCCGCGCCTGCGCCCGGTCCGCGGGCGCCACGGCGTCTTCCAGATCCAGGATGACCGCATCCGCGCGGTCCGCCGCCTTGGCATAACGCTCGGGCCGGTCTGCAGGACAGAACAGGATGGCCGGACCCATGGTAAACATCAGCCGAGCTCCTGGTTCCGGAAGCGGTTCCTGGCCTGCGGCTCGGTCTGGCTTTGCCGGTGCCCTTCTTCGGTCCACATCAGGCAGCTGCGGACGGCCGTGGCGACGATGTCTTCGTGCTGGTTCCGGCCGGTATGGCTCAGGGTGACAATGCCCTGGCCGCGCCGCGAGGCCGAGAGCCGTTTGTCCGTCACGGTCGTCTCCGTGTACAGCGTGTCGCCGTGGAAAAGCGGATGCGGGAAGTTGATGTCCGTCAGTCCCAGCTGGGCCACGATGGTGCCTTGGGTGAGCTGGGTGACGGATTGGCCCACCACAGTGGCGAGCGTGAACATGGAGTTGACCAGCCGCTGCCCGAACGGCTGCGATGCGGACCAGTCCGCGTCCAGGTGCAGGGCCTGGCTGTTCATGGTCATCGTGGTGAACAGGACATTGTCGGCTTCGGTAATGGTCCGGCCCGGCCGGTGCGCGTAGACGGTGCCGGGCTGGAGCTCGTCGTAGTAGAGGCCGCGCTGCGTGATGGTGGTTCGCAGGTCTTCGCCACTTCCGGTGCTCATACGTCGTTAACCTCATGTTCCTCGATGTTCAGCTCGGCACCGGTGGCGGCAACGACCTCGTCCACGCTGACACCGGGCGCTACTTCACGCAGCACCAGCCCGTCTTCGGTCACATCGATGACGGCCAGGTCGGTAATGATCCGGTCCACACAGCCCTTGCCGGTCAGCGGGAGCGAGCAGCTCTTGAGGATCTTCGGGTTGCCTTTCCTATCCACGTGCTCCATCATCACGATCAGCCGTTTGGCGCCGAAGACCAGGTCCATGGCCCCGCCCATGCCCTTGACCATCTTGCCCGGTACCATCCAGTTGGCCAGGTCCCCGTTTTCGGCGACTTCCATGGCCCCGAGGACCGCCACGTCCACGTGGCCGCCGCGGACCATGCCGAAGGAGGTCGCCGAGTCGAAGATCGCCGCGCCCCGGTTGAGCGTGACCGTTTCCTTGCCGGCATTGATCAGGTCGGGATCAAGGTTTTCCTCCGTGGGATAGGGCCCGACGCCGAGAATGCCGTTCTCGGAATGCAGCACCACCTCCACGCCGTGCGGTATGTAATTGGGGATCAGGGTAGGCATCCCGATGCCTAGGTTCACGTACTGCCCGTTGCGCAGCTCCTTGGCTACGCGGGCGGCGAGTTCGGTGCGCGTCAGTGCCATCGTCAGTTCCCCTTCCCCGCGCCGGTCTCGGTGACCGTACGCTTCTCGATCCGTTTCTCCACCTCGCCGGCCACTACGACGCGCTGGACGAAGATGCCGGGTGTGTGGATGTGCTGCGGATCCAGCTCGCCCGGTTCCACCAGTTCCTCCACCTCGGCGATGGTGACCTTGCCTGCCATCGCCGCCAGCGGATTGAAATTCATTGCGGTCACGTGGAAGACCAGGTTGCCCAGCCGGTCGCCCTTCCACGCATGCACCAGACCGAAGTCCGGCCGCAGCGACTCTTCAAGCACGTAGTCGGCGCCGCCGAAGCTGCGCACCTCCTTAGGTGCCGATGCAATCGCAACGTTCCCCTCGGCGTCGTATTTCTGCGGCAATCCCCCTTCGCTGACCTGCGTGCCGACGCCCGCCGTCGTATAGAAAGCAGGAATGCCGGCGCCGCCGGCGCGAAGTTTCTCGGCCAGTGTGCCCTGCGGGGTCAGCTCCACCTCAAGTTCGCCAGCGAGGTATTGCCGGGCGAACTCCTTGTTCTCGCCCACATAGGAGCTGACGGTGCGGCGGATCCTGCCGTCCGCCAGCAGCACGCCGAGGCCCCAGTCGTCCACGCCGCAGTTGTTGCTGATGGTTTCCAGCTCCTTGGTGCCGCGGTCGTGGAGGGCTTGGATCAGGGTCACCGGTATGCCGCAGAGGCCGAAACCTCCCACGGCCAGCGACGCCCCGTCCTGGATATCGGCCACGGCTTCCGCCGCGCTGCCTACAACCTTGTTAATCACGTTGTCCCTAGCCTTCCGTCGATCGTGGCTGGTGCGCGGTCAGAGCCCCAGTTCGCGGGCGATAAGCATCAGCTGCACCTCGGTGGTCCCTTCGCCGACTTCGAGAATCTTCGAGTCCCGGTAATGCCGTGCCACCCGGGACTCGTTGATGAACCCGAATCCGCCGAAGATCTGCGTGGCGTCGCGGGCGTTGTCCATGGCCGCTTCGCCTGCCACCATCTTTGCAATAGCGGAGTGGGTTTTGAAGGGCTTGCCCGCAAGCATCCTCGCCGCGGCGTCGTAGTAGGCCAGCCGGGCGGTGTGGGCACGGGCCTTCATGCGGGCGATCTTGAACTGGATCGCTTGGAAGGAACCGATATTGGTCCCGAAGGCCTGGCGGTCCTTGGCGTAGCGCACCGATTCGTCCACGCAACCCTGGGCCGCGCCGGTGGCGAGCGCGGCGATAGCGATGCGGCCCTCGTCCAGGATCTGCAGGAAGTTGGCGTAGCCCCGGCCGCGCTCCCCCAGAAGGTTGGCTTCCGGCACGTGCACGTCCTTCAGCGTCAGCGGATGCGTGTCCGACGCATTCCAGCCGACCTTGTTGTAGGCCTTCTCCGCGGTGAAGCCGGGCGTGTCCGTAGGCACCAGGATGGTGGAGATTTCCTTTTTGGTGCTCCCGTCCTCCCGTTCCGAGGTGCCCGTGACCGCCGTGACGGTAACCAGCTTGGTGATGTCCGTACCGGAATTGGTGATGAATTCCTTGTTCCCGTTGATGACCCATTGGCTGCCCTGGTCCCCTGCCACCAACCGGGCCCGGGTCTTGGTGCCTCCAGCGTCCGATCCGGCCTCGGGTTCCGTCAGGCCGAAGCCGGCGAGCGCCTGGCCGCTGGCGAGCATGGGCAGCCATGCAGCCTTCTGCTCCTCGGTGCCGAAACGGTAGATCGGCATGGCGCCCAGTGAGACGCCGGCCTCCAAGGTGATGGCCACCGACTGGTCCACCCGGCCCAGCTCCTCCAAGGCCAGTGCCAGCGCGAAGTAGTCCCCGCCCATGCCGCCGTATTCTTCCGGGAAGGGCAGCCCGAAAAGGCCCATCTCGCCCATCTGTTTGACCACCTCGTAGGGGAAGGTGTGGTCTTCGTCGTGTTTGGCGGACACCGGGGCCACTACTTGGTCCGCGAAGTCCCGGACGGTGTCCACCAGGTCCTGGTGGTCCTCGCTGAGGGAAAAATCAGGCATGCTCGGCTTCCTTCTGTTCCGTTGCTTCCGTCCCGCCGGCAGGATCTGCTGCGGCGACGACGGCGACAATCTGGCCGGCTTTGACCAGATCGCCGGGTTTGAGATGGATACTTACTTCTCCGGCCACGGCCGCGGTCAGCTGGTGCTCCATTTTCATGGCTTCCACGGTCAGCACGGTCTGCCCGGCCTCGACGTGCTCCCCGTTGCCCACGGCGACAGCGGTCACCGTGCCCGGCATCGGCGAGCGCACCTCGGGTGACAGCTCGCCCTCCTCGCGGTGGATCCGCTCCAGCGCCTCGGCCAGGCGGCGCTTCCGGTCCCGTACCGTCAGGCCGGCACTGAAGCCGGCATCGGCGAGCCAGATCGTCCCGGTGCCGGGGTCGACAGCGTGGCGCAAGGGCTGGCGCACCCCATTGACGACGGCGGCGCCCGCCTCAAGCTCGAGGCTTACTGTAAAGCTGCTGCCGGCTACGTCCGCGCGGAAGCTGGCCACGCCGCCCGGGCTCCCGGAATCCATACGGGTCAGCGCAACCTCGCGCGGTTCCCCGTGGGGCATGGCAAAACTGACTACGGTGGGCACGGCGCCGCCCACCCGCCAGCCATCGCCGGCGGTCCACGGGGAGCCGGGCGGCACGGTCTGCCGTGAAGCCCGGCTGTCCTCCAGCCAGGCCACCGCGGCAACCGCGAGTTCGCTGCCGCTGATCCGGCGGAAGGCCAGGTGCGGCAGTTTCCGTTCGATCAGCGTGGTGTCCAGGTGGCCGGCGCGCACGTCGTCGTCGTTCACGAGCAGGCGCAGGTACTCGACATTGTTGGGCACGCCCAGCACCACGGTCTCCCCCAGTGCCCGGTCCAGCCGGTCGAGGGCCTCCTCCCGGTCCTCGCCCCAGGCGATAACCTTGGCGAGCATCGGGTCGTAGCTGCTGGAAATTTCGAGCCCGGGCAGCAGCGAACTGTCCACCCGGATGCCTTCGCCGGATGCTTCGTGCAGCGCCAGCACCGTACCAGCGGAGGGCAGGAAGTCCTGTTCCGGATTCTCCGCATACACGCGCGCTTCCACCGCATGTCCGATAAGAACGACGTCGGACTGGGCTATCGTCAGCTGCCCGCCTGCCGCGATGCGCAGCTGCCATTCGACCAGATCCAGCCCGGTGACCAGTTCCGTCACCGGGTGCTCCACCTGCAGCCGGGTGTTCATCTCCATGAAGTAGAACTGATCCGGCGCCTCGTCGGAGACCAGGAATTCGACCGTGCCGGCGCCGCTGTAGTCCACACTGCGGGCGGCGTTGCAGGCGGCCTCGCCGATCCGGGCGCGGGTGGCCTCGTCGAGCAGGGGCGAAGGGGCTTCCTCGATCACCTTTTGATGCCGGCGTTGGAGGGAACACTCGCGTTCGCCAAGGTGGATGACGTTGCCGTGGTTGTCGGCCAGAACCTGGACTTCAATATGGCGCGGGCTGCGGATCAGCTTCTCCAGGAACAACGTGTCGTCGCCGAAGGCGGACGCAGCCACGCGGCGGGCGGTGGCCAGGGTTGCCGGCAGCTGGTCCGGGCGGTCCACCACGTGCATGCCCTTGCCGCCGCCCCCGGCCGAGGGCTTGATCAGCAGCGGGTAGCCCACGCCGTCGGCCGCATTGATCAGCTGCTCATCGCTCAGCCCGGGTTCGGCCAGGCCGGGCACCACCGGCACCTGGTAGCCGGCCACGTGGTTCTTGGACCGGATCTTGTCCCCCATGACGCCGATGGCCTTCACATTCGGCCCGATGAAGGTGATGCCAGCGGCCTCCAGCGCCTCGGCAAAGGCGAGGCTTTCGCTCAGGAAGCCGTAGCCGGGGTGGACGGCCTCGGCACCGGTTCGGCGGCAGGCTGAGATGATGGCCTCGATGTTCAGGTAGCTGGCGGTCGGCGCCGGCGGGCCGATCCTGACCGCAAGGTCGGCTTCGCGCACGTGCCGGGCACCGGCGTCGGCGTCTGAATAGACCGCGACCGTGCGGATGCCCAGCCGGCGGCAGGTGCGGATCACCCGGCAGGCTATTTCCCCGCGGTTTGCGATCAGTACCGTAGTGAAGAGCTGTTCGGGCATGGCGCTCACATTCTGAACAGGCCGAAGGACGTCTCCGGCAGCGGCTGGCGGGCGCAGACATCCAGCGCGAGCCCAAGGACCCGGCGTGTGTCCGCCGGGTCGATGATCCCGTCGTCCCAGAGCCTGGCGGTGGAATAGTACGGGTTGCCCTGCGCCTCGTACTGCTCGCGGATGGGCGCCTTGAAGGCTTCCTCCTCCTCGGCCGGCCATTCGCCGCCCGAGGCTTCGATCTGGTCGCGCTTGACCGTGGAGAGTACCGAAGAGGCCTGGTTGCCGCCCATCACCGAGATCCGGCTGGCCGGCCACATCCAGAGGAAACGCGGCGAGTAGGCGCGCCCGCACATGGAGTAGTTGCCCGCGCCGAACGAGCCGCCGATGATGACGGTCAGTTTGGGCACCCGCGTGGTGGCGACGGCGGTAACCATCTTGGCGCCGTGTTTGGCGATGCCGCCTGCCTCGTAGTCGCGGCCGACCATGAACCCGGAGAGGTTCTGCAGGAAAACCAGCGGGATGCCGCGCTGGTCGCAGAGCTCGATGAAGTGGGCACCCTTGAGAGCGGACTCGCTGAACAGCACGCCGTTGTTGGCCACGATCCCGACCTTGTGCCCGTGGATGCGGGCGAAGCCGGTGACCAGCGTGGCACCGTACTCCCGCTTGAACTCGTGGAACAGGCTCCCGTCGACCACCCGGGCGATCACCTCCCGGACGTCGTAGGAGGCGTTCACATCCGTGGGGACCGTCCCGTAGAGCTCCGTGGGATCGGCCGACGGGGGTTCCACGGCTGCCACGTTCCAGGCCGGCTCGGCTACGGGAAGGGTGGAAACGATGTCGCGGACGATTTCCAAGGCATGCTGGTCCGTTTCGGCCAGATGGTCCGTCACCCCGGAGACCTTGGCATGGACGTCTCCGCCGCCGAGGTCCTCGGCAGTGACCACTTCGCCGATGGCCGCCTTCACCAGCGGCGGGCCCCCCAGGAAGATAGTGCCCTGGTTGCGCACGATGACGGTTTCGTCGCTCATCGCCGGCACGTAGGCCCCGCCGGCCGTACAGGAACCCAGGACGGCCGCAAGCTGCGGAATCTTGCGCGCCGAGAGGTTGGCCTGGTTGTAGAAGATCCGGCCGAAATGCTCCCGGTCCGGAAAGACCTCGTCCTGTTTGGGCAGGAAGGCTCCACCGGAATCCACAAGGTAGATGCACGGCAGGTTATTTTCCAGCGCCACTTCCTGGGCCCGCAGATGCTTCTTCACCGTCATCGGGTAATAGGTTCCGCCCTTGACCGTGGCATCGTTGGAGATCACCAGGACGTGGCGCCCGTGCACAAGCCCGATCCCGGTGATGATCCCGGCGCCGGGCGAATCGCCGTCGTACATTCCATCCGCGGCCAGCGGCGAAAGCTCCAGGAAGGGGCTGCCCTCGTCCAGCAACGCATCGACGCGCTCGCGCGGCAACAGTTTGCCGCGGTCCACGTGGCGCCGGCGGGATTTTTCCGGTCCGCCAAGCGCCGCCGTCGCGAGCTTGCCGCGCAGTTCCTCAACAAGTGCGCGTTGCGCCGCTTCGTTCTCCAGGTAGCCCGGGCTGGTAGTGTCCACCCGGGAAGGCAGTGTCTCCATCGACATCTTTCTTCGCGCGGTAGGTGTCATTTTCCAGTCCCGCTGCCGTTCAGCGGGCTGGTCAACAAACACTGTTTTGGTTAGTCTGTACTAACTGAAATTCAGGTTAGTGCGCGTTAACCGGATTGTCCAGCATTCATCCGAACAGGAGGAACGTACGTGTCCCCTAGCTCAGCCACCGGAACCGGTCCACCAGCGGGTCCAGGGCCCGCGGCCAGTGCCGATACGGGCAGGGTCACCGGCCGGAGCCTGGCGAAGGCCTCGCGCCGCGCCGCCCTGCTGTCCGCCGCCGCGAAACTCTTTGCAGAGCGCGGCTTCAACGGCGTCTCGATCGAGGATCTCGGCTCCGCCGCGGGCGTCAGCGGCCCCGCCGTCTACCGGCACTTCAGCAGCAAGCATGCGGTGCTGTCGGCCCTGCTGAGCGGAGTGAGCCGGGATCTGCTTGAGGGTGGACAAGCCGTGGTGGAAAATTCCCCCGGGCCCGAAGAGGCGCTGCGCGGCCTGATCGAGTTCCAGGTGGACTTCGCCCTGCGCCATCCGGACGTCATCCGTGTCCACGACCGTGATCTGGACAGCCTGCCGCCGGAGGATTCACAGACCGTGCGGGCCCTCCAGCGGGCCTACGTCGAAGTCTGGGTTGCCGTCCTTTCCCGCCTGCTCCCCGAGCAGGAGCCCGCGCGCTTGCGGATGCGTGCCCATGCGGCCTTCGGTCTGATCAACTCCACGCCCCACACCACCCACCGGGGCAAAGCGGTACGCGACAAGACCTGGCGGCGCAATCTGCTGGAACAAATGGCATGGGCAGCGCTGAAAGCCGAGTAGGCTTCAGTAAAGACCCCTAGCCGAAAGGTTTGCCATGATTGAGCTACGCCCCGTGGAACCTGCCGACCTCGACAAGTTCTTCGAGTACCAGCAGGATCCCGACTCCAACCGTATGGCTGCTTTCACCGCCAAAAATCCCTCCGACCGCGGAGTTTTCAACCACCACTGGCAGAACATCCTCAACGACGAGGCCATCACTGTCCGCACCGTCACCGCCGACGGCGAAGTGGTTGGCAGCGTTATGGCCTACCCTTCCGACGGCTATCCGGAACTGACGTTTTGGACCGCGAAGTCGCACTGGGGGCATGGCATCACCACGGCCGCGGTGGAGAAATTCCTCGGCGAATTCACCGCCCGCCCCATCCGCGCGCGGGCGGTCAAGGACAATCTGGGCTCCATCAAGGTCCTGGAGAAGGCCGGCTTCAAGGCCATCGGCGAGGCCCAGGGCTTTGCCAACGCCCGGGCCGCCGTGGTCACCGAAGAAATCCTGGAACTGGTCTAGTCCCTCACACCATCGTCAGGACCATCCCCGGCTCGGCCAGGATGGTCCCGACGTCGGCCAGGAACGTTGCACCCTGCTGTCCGTCCACGAGGCGGTGGTCGAAGGACAGGCTGAGCGTGACAACTTGGCGCAGGGCAATGCCGCCCTGGTATTCCCAGGGTTGCCTGCGGACCGCGCCCATGGCCAGGATCGCCGCCTCCCCCGGATTGATGATGGGGGTGCCGGCGTCGATGCCGAAGACACCGATGTTCGTGATCGAAATGGTTCCGCCCGACAAGTCTGCCGGGGCTGTCTTGCCCGATCTTGCCGCACCCGTCAGCTCGCCCAGGGCCTGGGCGAGCCGGTGCAGGTCCAGCGTGTGGGCGTCCTTGATGTTGGGCACGATCAGTCCGCGCTCGGTCGCGGCCGCGATGCCCAGATTCACATAGTTCTGCCGGACGATCTCCTGGTTGTCCTCGTCCCAGCGCCAGTTCAGCGAGGGATTGCGTTCCAGCGCGATGCACAAAGCCTTGGCCAGGACGGTCAACGGCGTGACCTTGATGTCCCTGAAGGCACGGCTCTCACGCAGTTTGGCCAGCAGCTCCATCGTCGGCGTCACATCCACGGTCAGGAACGACGTGGCATGCGGGGCAGTAAACGCGCTGGCCACCATTGCAGCGGCGGTATGCTTCCGTACGCCTTTAATGGGAATGCGGCTTTCGCGCTCGGCGGCACCCGCCAGCCACCCGCCCGCACGCGCAGCGGCTGCAGTCGGCTGCTCCTGACTCCGCTCGCCGCCCCCGGCAGCGCCGGCGTGGAAACGCTCGACGTCGGCCCGCGTGATCAACCCCTGCTCACCCGTTCCGGTCACCCCAGCCAGGTCAATGCCCAGGTCCCGGGCAAGCTTGCGGACCGGAGGAGTGGACCGCGGCCGCTCCTGCACGGATTCTGCCCGCATCCCGGCAGGTCGGGCGGGCGTTGCACTAACGGGTCCGGGCGCCGGCGGCGTGCTAGCCACCGGAACCGCTCCCCCTGCGTCCACGGCATCGGCACGACGGCGGCGTCGCGGTGCGCCTGCTGCTTCGGCCTGTGCGCCGTACCCCACCAGATTCGCCTCGCGGCCACCCACCATGGCGGTTGCCGTACCGTTCGAAGAGCTGCCACCTGTGCCGTTCTCGGACGGGTCCGAGCCCGCCACTTCGAAGGAGACAATCGGTTCTCCCACATTGACCGTATTGCCCGGTGCTTCATGCAGGGCAGTGACGACGCCGGCAAACGGGGACGGCAATTCCACGACGGCCTTGGCGGTTTCCACTTCGCCCAAAATCTGGTTCAGCTCTACCCTGTCACCCTCGGCAACGTGCCAGCTGACGATCTCCGACTCGGTGAGACCTTCGCCTAGATCGGGCAGCTTAAAGACTTTGATTCCCATCAATTCCCCTCCAACCCGCTGAGCGAATTCGTCCGGCCCAGGACGCGGTCCACACCATCCAAAATCCGGTCCAGATCAGGAAGATGGTGGTGTTCCATCTTTGCCGGCGGGTAGGGAATATCGAATCCGGTGACACGGACGGGTGCGTGTTCCAGATGGTAGAAGCACCGTTCAGTGATGCTCGCTGCCACCTCCGCGCCGAGTCCTCCCGTCATGGCTGCTTCATGGGTGATGACCAGGCGGCCGGTCTTGCGGACCGAGGCCTCCAGCGTGGCGAAGTCCAGCGGGGAAAGCGAGCGCAGGTCGATGACTTCCACGGCGATACCTTCTTCCCGGGCGGCCAGTGCAGCGTCCTTGGCGACCTGCACCAGGGCGCCGTACGCCACCAGGGTCACGTCTTCGCCGGGGATCTCCACGCGAGCCTGCTCGAGGGAGAATGATTCCAGGTCCACCTCTTCGTCCACCTCCCCCTTGACGTGGTACCGCCGCTTGGGTTCGAAGAAGAGCACCGGGTCATCGCAGGCTATGGCCTGCTGGATCATCGCGAATGCATCCTGCGGATTGGATACCGAGATCACCCGCAGGCCGGAGGTATGCATGAAATAAGCCTCCGGCGATTCCGAATGATGCTCCGCTGCTCCGATTCCGCCGCCGAACGGAACCCGGATAGTCAGCGGCATCTTGACCCTCCCCTGGGTGCGGTAGTGCAGTTTGGCTACCTGGCTCACTATCTGGTTGAACGCCGGATAGATGAACCCGTCAAACTGTATTTCGCACACCGGCCGGTATCCGCGGTACGCCATACCGACGGCTGTACCCAGAATGGCGGATTCCGCCAGCGGGGCATCGATGACCCGGTGGGCACCGAAGTCCTTTTGCAGTTCGTCAGTAATGCGGAAGACGCCGCCCAGCTTGCCGATGTCTTCGCCGATCAGCACCACCTTGGAATCGTGTTCCATCGCCTTGCGGAGGCCGGTATTGATAGCCCGGCCGAAAGTCATGGTGCTCATCGCGTGCCTCCCCCTGCAGCCTCGAATGAGGCAAGATAACGGGAATAGTGCTCCCGTTGGCGCTCCAGCACCGAGTGCGGTGTGGTGTAGACATTGTTGAAGACGTCCAGTTCGCCGGGCTCGGGCAGGGTCACACAGCCGTGCCGCAGTAGCCCTGCGACCTCGTCCGCCTTGGCGTTCACCCGATCGGTGAAGTCACCGGCCAACAGCCCTTCGGCTTCCAGCAGCTTGGCCAGCCGGTCGATCGGATCGCGGCCCTTCCAGTCTTCAAGTTCGTTCGGGTCCCGGTATCTGGTGGGATCGTCCGCCGTCGTATGCGGACCCATGCGGTAGGTGACCGCCTCGATGAAGCACGGTCCGCCGCCGCTGCGCGCCCGCTCCAGAGCCTCGCGCGTCACGGCCATGCAGGCGAGGACATCGTTGCCGTCCACGCGCACGCTCGGAATGCCGAAGCCGGGGGCACGGTCCGCGATGTCCCGCTGCGCCTGGAGGGTGACCGGTTCCGAAATGGCCCACTGATTGTTCTGGCAAAAGAAGACCACCGGCGCCTGGAAGCTGGCCGCGAAGACCATGGCCTCGTTGACGTCGCCCTGGCTGGTGGCCCCGTCACCGAAATACGCCACGGCCACGGAGTCTGCGCCGTCGAGCTTGGTTGCCATGGCGTAGCCGGTAGCGTGCAGAGTCTGCGCCCCAATAATGACCTGCGGCGTGGCCATGTTGATCTCATAAGGATCCCAGCCGGAGGGTGCGTTCCCCCGCCAGACCCTGATCATGTCCGTATAGTCGGCCCCGCGGCAATAGGCCACGCCATTCTCGCGGTAGCTGGAAAAGACGAAATCGTCCTTGCGGAGCGCGCGACCCGATCCAATCTGTGCCGCCTCCTGTCCCAGCAACGGGGGCCAGAGCGCCAATTCACCCTGTCGCTGCAGGGCGGTCGCCTCCTGGTCCACCCGGCGCACCACCACCATGTCTTCGTACAGCCCCTGGAGGCAGGCCCCGTCGATATCCGCTACCCATTCATCGTAAGGACCGGCAGCCCGGGTTCCCTCCGGTGTCAGCAGCTGGACGAGATTTTCCCCGGATACTGACCTCATGCCATGTAAGGACACTTGATGCACGCAACCTTTTCTCGTTGTGTCGGTCCCGCGGATCTTGTGGATCCGGCGGCACCTTTGCAGACCTCCCAGCGCCTTTGCCGGCAGGTAGTTGTGACGATACTCACAGAATGCAGCTAGCGCAATGTCTCCACGCAAAACTGGGCATTATGCTCTGTCGCACCGGTTTTGGTCGTGCTAACGTTGCGCATTATGCAGCCCCTGGATGGCACCGACACGCGATTGCTGATGGCCCTGGCGCAGGACCCGCGGCGCACCGTCGTGGCCCTGGCCCAAGAGCTGGGGCTGTCCCGCAATACCGTCCAAGCCCGCATGAGCCAGCTGGAGAAGAAGGCCGTTTTCCTCTCCTTCGACCGCCGCATCAGTCCGGCCGCCCTGGGCTATCCGCTTGCTGCCTTCATCCACATCCATGTCCAGCAGCCCAAGCTGGAGCAGATCACTAACGAGCTGGCACTGATTCCCGAAGTACTGGAGGCTTTCGGCATCACCGGACAGGCCGACATCCTGGCCCGGGTAGTCTCCACCGGTGCCGAAGACCTGTTCCGGATCAACGGGAAGGTCCTCGCCATCGACGGCGTCGAGCGCACGGACACTTCGCTGGCCATGCATGAGCTGGTGCCGTTCCGCATCGGGCCGTTGCTGCAGCGCACCGGCGAAATGCAGCGCAGCGGCGGCCCGGACGCGGACTGAGGTAGAGAGAAAGGCGTAGATGCCATGCGTGTTGGTGTTCCCCGAGAAGTAAAGAACAACGAGTTCCGGGTCGCCATTACTCCATCCGGCGTGCACGAGCTCACGCTGGCCGGCCATGAGGTGCTCGTGGAAACCGGGGCAGGCAACGGCTCCTCCATCACGGACGAGGATTATGCCGCCGCCGGTGCCAGTGTCCTCGGCTCGGCGGACGAGACGTGGGCGCGGGCCGAGATGGTGCTGAAGGTCAAGGAGCCGGTAGCGCGAGGACCTGATCCTCTTCACCTACCTTCATCTTGCCGCCGATGCACCGCTGACGAAGGAACTGTGCGACCGCGGCGTGACGGCCGTGGCCTACGAAACGGTGCAGCTGCCGGACCGCTCGCTGCCGCTGCTGGCGCCGATGTCCGAGGTGGCAGGCCGGCTCGCACCGCAGGTCGGGGCCTACACACTGATGAAGTCCCAAAGCGGGCGCGGGATCCTGCTTGGCGGCATCCCCGGCACGCACGCGGCCAACGTCGTCGTTATCGGTGCCGGAGTGGCGGGCTCCAACTCGGTATCCATCGCCGTCGGCATGCGGTCGAATGTCACGGTGCTGGACACGAATGTCCGTCGGCTGCAGGAACTCGACGATCTCTACCAGGGCCGGGTCAACACCATCGCCAGCAATGCACTGGAACTCGACGCCGCAGTCAGCGAGGCGGACATGGTCATCGGAGCGGTGCTGGTGCCGGGGGCCAAAGCGCCGAAGCTGGTCAGCAACGAACTGGTCAGCCGGTTGCGGTCGGGAGCCGTGCTGGTGGACATCTCCATCGACCAGGGCGGCTGCTTCGAAGACTCTCGTCCCACCACCCACGCCTATCCCACCTACCCGGTCCACGACACCATGTTCTACTGCGTTGCCAACATGCCCGGGGCCGTGCCCCGCACCTCCACGTACGCGCTGACCAATGCCACCCTGCCCTACGTCAAGGCGATAACGCGGGACGGGCTGGACGCGGCTGCCCGCAAGCTGCCGGAACTGCTGCCCGGTATCAATACCCGGGACGGCCGGATCGTTTCGGAGCCGGTCCGGCTGGCCCACCCGCAGCTGGCCTGACCCCGGTTACGCCACTACATGTTAGGGACGCGCCTGGAAGCTGGCCTGCAACGCACGAAGCGGGCCCGGAAATCTCCGGGCCCGCCGCGGTGCCGTGCAGTTGTATTGCCGTCCGGCTAGTGGTCGACTGCCTTTTCGGCGCCGACGCCGGTCAGTGAACGGACTTCCATTTCCGCCTGCTTGGCCGGATCCTCGACGCGCTTGTCGAGCACCGTGCCCAGCCAGCCGAGGAAGAACGCCAGCGGGATCGAGATGATGCCGGGGTTCTTCAGCGGGAACCAGGCGAAGTCCGCTCCCGGGATCATCGAGGTCTCCGAGCCGGAGACCACCGGGGAGAACGCGATCAGGAACAGCGCAGCGGCCAGGCCGCCGTACATGGACCAGATGGCGCCCTGGGTGGAGAACTTCTTCCAGAACAGCGAGTAGATGATGGTCGGCAGGTTCGCCGAAGCCGCCACCGCGAAGGCCAGCGCCACCAGGAAGGCGATGTTCTGGCCCTGGGCGCCGATGCCGCCCAGAATGGAGAGGACACCGATGACCACCACGGTACGGCGGGCAACCTTCACCTCGCCGTCGGCGTCAACCTGGCCCTTGCGGACCACGTTGGCATAGATGTCGTGTGCAAAGGAGGCCGCGGCAGTGATGGTCAGGCCGGCCACCACGGCCAGGATGGTCGCGAACGCGACGGCGGAGATCAGCCCCAGCAGCAGCGGGCCGCCGAGCTCGAACGCCAGCAGCGGTGCGGCGGAGTTCACGCCGCCGGGAGCGGCCTCGATGACGTCCGGTCCGATCATCGCGCCGGCACCGTAGCCGAGCACCAGCGTGAACAAGTAGAAGGCGCCGATCAGCCAGATTGCCCAGACCACGGACTTGCGGGCCTCCTTGGCGGTCGGAACGGTGTAGAAGCGCATCAGCACGTGCGGCAGCCCAGCGGTACCGAGTACCAGAGCCAGGGCCAGCGAGATGAAGTCGAACTTGGAGGTTTCGCTGACGCCGTACTGCATCCCCGGATTCAGGATGTCAGTGGTGCCGGCCGTAGCGGCGGCATCGCCGAGCAGCGCGGAGAGGTTGAAGCCGTACATCGCCAGGACCCAGATGGTCATGATGAACGCGCCGGCGATCAGCAGGCAGGCCTTGATGATCTGCACCCAGGTGGTGCCCTTCATTCCGCCCACCAGTACGTACAGGATCATCAGCGCGCCGACCACCACAATGACGATGGACTGGCCGAGCCGGTCGTCGATGCCCAGCAGCAGGGAGACAAGGCCGCCCGCGCCGGCCATCTGGGCCAGCAGGTAGAAGAAACAGACCGCCAGCGTGGTCGTTGCGGCGGCGATGCGCACCGGGCGCTGCTTCAACCGGAACGAGAGCACATCGGCCATGGTGAACTTGCCGGTGTTGCGCAGCAGTTCCGCTACGAGGAGGAGAGCCACCAGCCAGGCGACCAGGAAGCCGATGGAGTACATGAAGCCGTCATAGCCGTTGATGGCGATTGCCCCGCAGATCCCGAGGAAGGAGGCGGCGGAGAGGTAGTCGCCGGCAATTGCGGTGCCGTTCTGTCCGCCGGTGAAGGAGCGGCCGGCCGCGTAGTAGTCGGCGGCCGTCTTGTTGTTGCGGCTGGCCCGCAGCACGATCACCATGGTGATCGCCACGAAGAGACCGAAAATGGTGATGTTCAGCCAGGGCTCGCCGACCTGCGTCTCGGCCTGCGTGGTGGTGGTCAAGGGAAGCATCAGTTC
The DNA here is from genome assembly GCF_017603825.1 of Arthrobacter crystallopoietes. Taxonomy (NCBI): domain Bacteria; kingdom Bacillati; phylum Actinomycetota; class Actinomycetes; order Micrococcales; family Micrococcaceae; genus Crystallibacter; species Crystallibacter crystallopoietes. Next base: position 2,764,632 of record NZ_CP072014.1, on the reverse strand, counting down.
TTTTCTCCTGCCTGGGGCTTGACGGCCGCGGACTCAAGCTCGCTGCGCATCTCGGCCGCGATCGGATCCAGCTTCTTGTTTGCGAAACTGACGTACCACATGGTGATCACGAACGTGCTGACAAACTGGAGCAGTCCCAGGATCAAACCGATGTTGATGTTGCCGATCACCTTGGTGGACATGAAGTCGTGCGCATAATCGGCCAACAGGACGTAGGCGAAGTACCACAGCAGGAATGCGATGGCCATGGGGAACACGAAGCTGCGGTGCCGGCGCCGCAGCTCCTGGAACTTCGGTTCCTGCTGGACTTTCTCGAAGTCCACGGCTGCCGTGAAATCGGCCTCCGGGGTGGGATTTTGTCCCATGTCTCCTCCTCTTGGGGATTTTGTGACTGCAATCACTCTCTTATGTGATTCGGCACATGTCTTTATGCCGGGCGGGAGCGATCGGTGAACGGCAACCGGCCTGCGGTGAACGGCGGGCCGCTGCGCCGAACAGCATGTGGCGAGGGCACTTCCCAGTGCGGGCGCGGCAGCGATGGTGCGCCGTCCGTCGCTGTCCGGCGCCCTCAGGTTCAATCGACGACGGCGGCGCCCGGGTGACGTTGTCATGGGGGTTATCGTGGAGGAATGTTCAGCACGGCCGTCGACATCGCGCTCATTGTGGCCATCGCGGCCGTCACGGTGGCGGTCATCGCACTGATCGGCTTCAAGCTCGCCCGCTCCAGCCGGGATCTGGGGTCCGAGGCCGAGCTGGCCACGTACACCACTTTGCATACCGCGGGCCTGGCGGCGCCGTTCCTGCGCACCGGGCTCTCCCCCGCCGGCGCAGGCAAGGCCGCCCGCTACCTGCGCGAAATGCTCGGCAGCAACGATCTGGTCATCACGGACGAGTCCTCGATGCTGGCGTGGGACGGCACCCACGCACCGCGGGAAGCAGAGGCAATGGCACTGGCACGCAAGGTGCTGGACAGTGGCCGGACCCAGGTCTTCCGCAAGCCCGGGCTCGCCGTTCCCGGCGCGGACCTGCGCGAGAACCCCGTGACGGAGGCCGTCTTCTCCCCGATCCAGGTGCAGGACCGGGTGGTGGGGACGGTCGGCGCCTACACCGAGCATGTCGGGGCGTCGCTGGTCCGGGCCGCGAATGAGGTTGCCGGCTGGGTAGCCACGCAGATCGAGCTGGCGGAGCTGGACGCCTCGCGCACCTTGCTGATGGAGGCCGAAGTCCGCGCGCTGCGCGCGCAGATCAGCCCGCACTTCATCTACAACTCGCTCAATGCCATTGCGTCCTACATCCTCACCGACCCGGTACGCGCCCGCGAACTGGTCATCGAGTTCGCCGACTTCACCCGCTACTCGTTCCGGCGCCACGGCGACTTCACCACCGTGGCGGAAGAACTGAAATCCATCGACCGCTACCTGCTGCTGGAACGCGCGCGATTCGGCGACCGGCTCAAAGTCAGCCTGCAGATCGGTCCGGAGGTGCTCAGCACGGTGATCCCCTTCCTATCCCTCCAGCCGCTGGTGGAGAACGCGGTCCGGCACGGCCTGGAGGCGAAGGAGGGCACCGGCCACATCACCATTACCGCCCACGACGCCGGCGCCTACGCCGTCGTCACTATCGAGGACGACGGCGTGGGGATGGATCCTGAGCATCTGCGGCAGGTGCTCGCCGGACACACCGAGGGCGACCACGTGGGCCTGCGCAATGTGGACTCCCGGCTGCGGCAGGTCTATGGGGACGAACACGGCCTGGTGGTGGAAACCGCTCCCGGGCAGGGCACCCTGATCACCATGCGCGTGCCGAAGTTCCAGCCGGACAACGTCGTCTAGGTGACAATCCCGTCCACGCGGTGGTAATCCCGTCGAAGCGGCGCCGTGCAAGCGGAGCAGGAGTGCGTAACGCAATAGACTGTCAGGCATGGTCAACGTTGTCATCGCGGATGATGAATTCCCTGCCGTCGAGGCCCTTGCCTACCTGCTGTCCCGGGACCCGCGGATAGAAAACATCTACAAGGCCATGAGCGGTGCCGAGGCATTGCGGGCGTTGGAAAGCCACGACGTTGACGCACTGTTCCTGGACATCCACATGCCGGCACTTTCCGGGCTGGACATCGCCCGTGTCATTTCCCGCTTCAGCCGGCCTCCCGCCGTCGTATTTGTGACCGCCGACGAGGACCAGGCGCTGCAGGCGTTCGAACTGGCCGCGGTGGACTACCTGCTCAAGCCGGTCCGGCCCGAACGGCTGGCCGAGTCCGTACGCCGGATCTGCGAGCTGATCGAAGACGGCGACGCCAAACCCGAGGTCATCACGGTGGACCAGGGCGGCATTACCAAGATGATCAGGCGTGACGAGATCAAGTACGTACAGGCCCAGGGCGACTACGCCCGGCTGCACACGGCCGAGGCCAGCTACCTCATCCGGGTTCCGCTGAACGATCTCGAGCAGCAGTGGGAGGACGCCGGCTACCTGCGCATCCACCGCTCGTATCTGGTGGCAATGAACCAGGTCCAGCAGGTGCGTATCACGGCCGGCAAGGCATCGGTGCTGATCAACGGGGCGGAACTGCCGGTGAGCCGGCGGCATCTGCCGGCCGTGCGGGACAAGCTCGAAGCCAACCGCGTCAGGCCGCGCGGATGACCGGGCAGCCCGAGCGGCCCACGGATCATCCGGAACCACCCGCACCGCCGGCAGGCGGCCGCGAACCGCGCGCCGACCGGCCCAAGCGCGTGCGGGTGACGGCGCCGCGGTCAAAAGCCCCGCTGGCGCCGGGCCGCTACAGCGTTTCGCGCGAGCTGGCTGAGCAGTCCGAGGTCGGCGAGATCTTCATCCGCTCGCTGATCCGCTCCCAGCTGCGGCTGGCGCTGGTGGTCGCCGGCGGATTCGGCGTGATAATGGCCGGCGTGCCGGTGCTGATGGTCCTCTTTCCGCACATCAACGACATCACGCTGTTCACCGTCCCGTTGCCCTGGCTGCTGCTGGGCGTGGGCATCTATCCGGTCATCCTGGTCAGCGCAGCGCTCTACAACCGCGCCGCGGCCAGGAACGAGCGCCGCTTCCGCCAACTGGTGGACGATGACCGCCTTGCCCGGCCGGGTTGGTCAAGCTCGCCGGGAGGCGCTGAATGAACCCGCCGGTCGGTCTTGCCGCGCTGGCCGCGGTCTGCGCGGCAACCGTGCTCATCGGTGTCTACGGGCTGCGGATTTCGCGTACCACCGGGGACTTCTACGTCGCCTCGCGGACGGTGCGGCCGTGGTGGAACGCCTCGGCGATCGGCGGCGAGTACCTCTCGGCGGCCAGCTTCCTCGGCGTGGCCGGCCTGATCCTGGTTTCGGGCATCGATGCCCTGTGGTTCCCCATCGGCTACACCGCCGGCTACTTGATGCTGCTGCTCTTTGTGGCGGCCCCGCTGCGCCGGTCCGGCGCCTACACCATTCCGGATTTTGCCGCCGCCCGGCTGGATTCGCGCCCGGCCCGCACCGTCACCAGCCTGCTGGTGGTCATCGTCGGCTGGCTCTACATCGTCCCGCAGCTCCACGGCGCCGCGCTGACTGTGCGGATCACTACCGGCCTGCCCGGCTGGGTGGGCGCCGCCGCCGTCGTTGTTGTGGTGGTGCTGTCCGTGGTGACCGGCGGGATGCGCTCGATCACCTTTGTGCAGGCCTTCCAGTACTGGCTGAAACTGACCGCGTTGGCCGTGCCGGTGATCTTTGTGCTGCTGGCCCTCGGGAGCACTTCGCAACCGATTACCGACGGCGGCGCGGTCTTCCGCAGTGACCTCGATGTCTCCGACGAGGCGTCGCTGTACCGCAACATTTCGCTGATCACCGCGCTGCTGTTCGGCACGCTGGGCCTGCCGCATGTGCTGGTGCGTTTCTACACCAACCCCGACGGCCCCACCGCCCGGCGCACCACGGTCATTGTGCTGGGACTGCTCTCGCTGTTCTACATTTTCCCCACGCTCTCCGGTGTGCTCGGCCGGATCTACACGCCGGACTTGGCCACCGGAAGCCAGGCCGACGCTACGGTCCTGCTGCTGCCGGCCCGGATTTTCGACGGCGCCGCCGGGGACCTGCTCTCGGCCCTGGTCATTGCCGGCGCGTTTGCCGCGTTCCTGTCCACCACGTCGGGCCTGGTGGTGTCGCTGGCCGGCGTGGTCAGCCAGGACCTGTTCCGAGGCAGCGTCCGCGGTTTCCGCTGGGCAGCGGTGCTCTCCGCCGTCGTGCCGTTGGGGGTTGCGCTGGCCACGGACTCGCTGGCCCTGGCCGGAAGCGTGGGCACGGTGTTCGCCTTCACCGCGTCCACCATCTGCCCGCTGCTGCTGCTGGGCATCTGGTGGCGCGGGCTGACCGACGCCGGAGCCATCGCCGGCATGGTCACCGGGGCGGTGCTGTGCGGGGCGGCGGTCATGCTTGCCGCATTCGCAGGAAACGCACTGGGCCGGTTCGAGGAACTGCTCGCCCAGCCGGCGGCCTGGAGCGTGCCGGTGGCGTTCGTGGTCACTATCGCCGTATCGAAGCTGACGGCATCGCGCCGGCCCCTGACGGTGGCGCGGGTGATGGCGAGGCTGCACTCGCCCGAACACCACCATCCGGCGCCGCGCACGGTGGGCCGGTGATCACGCAGCTGATCAGTCGATAGCCGCCATGAGCTCGACAACCCGGTCCAGGAACGCATCCACCTGGGTTTCCTCGTAACCGTCCTGGCCCTTGGCCTCGCGGAACACCGAACGGCGGACAATGTCGACGCTCAGCGGCTGGTCGTTTTCAAAGTAGGCCAGCAGTTCGGAGCACAGCGCGTCCACGTCCTGCACGTTGTAGCTGGGGGCATTGCGCTTGGCGGGACGGCGGAAGCGGTCCCCGGGCTCGCGGTGGAGCCGGGCGCGGAGCACCGCCGAAACGCGGCCGATCTGGGCCAGCCAGGCCTGTTCTCCCTCGGCGGCGATCAGCGCATCGCGCTCCCGCTGGGCGAAAACATCCTCCAGCCGGTCCAGTGCCGAGTCGACGGCGCGCGGGTCATAACCGCCGCGGGCCGGTTCAAAGGTCATCGCGCGCACGTCGCGGCTGGTGATCTGCCCGCTGTCGGGGTCGTTGGCGTTGTAGTACTCCCGGGCGCGGGCCAGGAACTGGTCCACTTGGCGGACGTTGTAGCCGTGCTCGCGGCGTCCCACGCGTTCAAACGGTGCGCTGCCCCGGCCCGCCTCATTCTTTTGTCGCACCATCGTCGTCGATGCTTCCCTCTTCAGTAGTGACATCTGGTATGCCAAACTCCCCAATCCCTGTGCCCGGCATGCCCGCCGGAACGCGTTCTTGAATTATTTATGCGGTGGCCCGCCTAGATCGCCCCTGGCGCCAGCAGCACGGCCAGCACATAGGCCACCGGCGCGGCGAAAACGATCGAGTCGAGCCGGTCCATGACGCCGCCGTGGCCGGGCAGGATGTTGCTCATGTCCTTGATGCCGAGCTCACGTTTGACCATGGATTCGGCCAGGTCTCCCGCCGTGGAGGCGGCGACGGTGGCAATAGCCAGTACCAGCCCGAACCACCACTGCAGGTCGAGGATAAACACCGAGCAGAGAATTCCAACAACGACGGCGCCACCCACCGATCCGGCGAACCCCTCCCAGGATTTCTTCGGGCTGATCTTCGGAGCCATCGGATGCTTGCCGAACAGTACTCCCACCAGATAACCGAAAGTGTCGTTGGAGACAACCAGCAAGAGCATGGTCATCACTTTCAGCGCGCCGTTGTCCTCGTCCAGCAGCAGGACCGCAAAGCTGATAAACAGCGGTACCCAGCAGAGAATGAACACTCCGCTCATGATGCTGCGCACGGCGTCCTGCGCCCGGTCCAGGCATTTGTAGACCATGAGCGCAACCGCCGTCGCCACGAGCGCGAAGGCCAGTGCTTCCGGGCCACCGTAGTACGCAGCTAGCGGCATGGCGAAGGCTCCGGCATACAGCGGGACCTGCGGCACAAAGATGGTCTTGACTGTTAGCGCGCGGGAAACTTCCCAGACCCCGATCAGGGCGAAAACCGATACCAGCACCACAAACGCGTCAGGCAGGAAGAAGAGTCCCACCAGGACTGCCACGAGGAGCGCCAAGCCGACGATGATGGCGGCGGGAAGGTTGCGCCCTGCCCGTGAAGGCGTGGCCGCGGCCCGCAGCGCCCGTCGCCCTGGTCCGGCCTTCTGAGACCCGGAACCAGCCTCAGGTGCCGGCGAACCGCCAGCCTGGGTGGAAGGCTGGTCGGTACCCATCAGACTTCGAGCAGCTCAGCTTCTTTGCGCTTGAGCAGCTCATCCACGTTGTCCGTGTGGGCCTTGGTCCTGGCGTCCAGTTCCTTTTCGGCGCGCGCTCCCTCGTCTTCGCCGATGTCGCCGTCCTTGACCTGCTTGGCGATGTTGTCCATCGCCTTACGGCGGATATTGCGGATGGAAACCTTCGCGTCCTCGGCCTTGCTCCGGACAATCTTGACGTATTCCTTACGGCGTTCCTGAGTCAGCTCCGGCAGGACCACGCGGATGACGTTGCCGTCATTGGCCGGGTTGGCGCCGACGTCCGAATCGCGCAGGGCCTTCTCAATGTCGTTCAGCGCCGACTTGTCGAACGGCGTGATGAGCAGAGTGCGCGCTTCCGGGTTCTGGAACGAAGCCAGCTGCTGCAGCGGGGTCGGGGAACCGTAGTAGTTGACGGTGACCTTCGAAAACAATGCCGGGTTCGCGCGGCCGGTACGGATAGTAGCGAAGTCTTCCTTGGCCACTTCCACCGCCTTGTCCATCTTCTCGGCAGCCTCTAGCATTGTTTCTTCGATCACGGCGTCTCCTCAGACAATTATGTCCGCCTTCATGGCGGCAAGGACTCTGTTATCCATCCTAGGCTATCCGGAACCGCCGACGGGCAGGCGCTCCGGGTAATGCGCGGGTGCGCTTAGGCGGACACGAAGGTCCCGATCTTCTCGCCCAGGATGGCGCGGCTGACATTGCCCTCGCCCTCCATCCCGAAGACCACCATGGCCAGCTTGTTGTCCTTGCACAGGCTGAATGCCGTCTGGTCCATGACACGGATATTGCGGCGCATCGCGTCGTCGTAAGTCAGGCTGTCCAGCTTCTCAGCCGCCGGATCCTTCTTCGGGTCCGCCGTGTAAACCCCGTCTACCCCGTTCTTGGCCATGAGTACGACGTCGGCATGGACTTCCAGCGCACGCTGGGCAGCAACGGTGTCAGTGGAGAAATACGGCAGGCCGGCGCCGGCACCGAAGATAACCACGCGGCCCTTTTCCATGTGGCGGATGGCCCGGCGGGGAATGTACGCCTCGGCAACCTGGCCCATGGTGATGGCGCTTTGGACGCGGGTGTCAACGCCGGCCTGTTCGAGGAAGTCCTGCAGCGCGAGGCAATTCATGACGGTGCCCAGCATCCCCATGTAATCGGCGCGGGAACGGTCCATCCCGGACTGCGAGAGCTCGGCGCCCCGGAAGAAGTTGCCGCCGCCGACCACGATCGCAACCTCGACCTGTCCCACGGTTGCAGCGATCTGCTTGGCGATGCCGCGGACGGTGTCCGGATCGACGCCGAGTTTACCCCCGCCGAAAACTTCGCCGGAGAGCTTGAGCAGAACGCGGCGCCGCTTAGGGTCCACCTCGGCGGAATGGGTTTCGGTTGCGTGCTGGGGTTCCATCGTGCCTCCCGGGCGTGCTGTCGGTCCTGGGAAAAGGACCTGTAGGGATTGAACTGGACTAAAGACTGAGATTCTGGGCAGGAAAAAGGGGCGGCCACCTGTGGGTGACCACCCCCTCCTCGCTACACGGTGCTGCGCCGCGGACGGCGCATGCCATTATTTGCTAAGCGCGATGCTATCAGGCGCCTACGCGGAACCGGGCGAAACCGGATGCATTCGCACCGGCCTGCTCGAGGACCTTGCCAACGTTGACCTTCGGGTCCTTGGCGAACGGCTGGTCGAGCAGCACGATCTCCTTGAAGAAGCCATTGAGGCGGCCTTCAACGATCTTCGGCAGCGCAGCCTCGGGCTTGTTCTCGGCGCGAGCGGTCTCGTCGGCAATCCGGCGCTCATTCTCAACGGTCTCGGCCGGAACTTCTTCGCGGACCAGGTAGGTCGGCGAGTAAGCAGCAATGTGCACGGCCACGTCATGCGCGGCCTCGACAGCAGCCTCACCCACGGCGTCAACAGCGAACAGCACGCCAACCTGGGCAGGCAGGTCCTTGGACGTCTTGTGAAGGTAGGCGTCAACGGTCTTGCCTTCGAGGCGTGCCAGACGGCGGACAACAACCTTCTCGCCGAGGATGGCGCCCTCTTCGACGACAACCTCGCTCAGCGGCTTGCCCTCGACGTCGGTGGCCAGCAGTGCGTCCAGTTCGGCAGCGCCGGACTCGACGGCAACCGAGAGAACCTTGTCGGCCAGTTCGATGAACTTAGCGGACTTGGCAACGAAGTCGGTTTCGCAGTTGACCTCGACCATGACACCGACGGTTCCGTCGATGACCTTGGCAGCAACCAGACCTTCGGCGGTGGAGCGGCCTTCACGCTTGGTAGCGCCCTTTAGGCCCTTGATGCGGATGAGCTCCATGGCCTTGTCGGCGTCGCCGTTGGCCTCATCGAGAGCCTTCTTGACATCCATCATGCCAGCGCCGGTGCGCTCGCGCAGAGCCTTAATATCAGCAGCGGTGTAATTCGCCATTTGGACTCCAGTCCCTCCGTAATAAGTAGTTGTGTGTTCCGCCAGTGCGGCCGGCCGAATTTCGGCCGGCCGCACCAGCAGACATCCTCCGCAGGCGGCTAGATCACCTGCGGCTGAAGATCAGATTTACTTGTCGGTCTCTGCAGCCGGAGCTTCAGCAGCCTCGGCCGGAGCCTCAGCTTCCCCGGCAGGAGCCTCTTCGGTCTTGGCTTCAGCGGCCGGAGCCTCGGAGTTACCTTCGAGCAGCTCGCGCTCCCACTCGGCCATCGGCTCGACGGGTGCCTCGGTGTTGCCGGCTGCCTTGTTCTGGCGGGCGATCAGGCCCTCGGCCACGGCGTCGGCGACAACGCGGGTGAGCAGGTTGACGGAGCGGATGGCGTCGTCGTTGCCCGGAATCGGGAAGTCGACCTCGTCCGGATCGCAGTTGGTGTCGAGGATGGCAACAACCGGGATGTTCAGCTTCTGCGCCTCGTCAACTGCGAGGTGCTCCTTCTTGGTGTCCACGATCCAGACCACGGACGGAGCCTTGGTCAGGTTGCGGATACCACCGAGAGTGGTTTCCAGCTTGTTCTTCTCGCGCTGCAGCAGCAGGAGTTCCTTCTTGGTGCGGCCGGAGCTGGCAACATCCTCGAAGTTGATCTCTTCGAGTTCCTTCAGACGCTGGATCCGGCGGGAAACGGTCTGGAAGTTGGTCAGCATACCGCCCAGCCAGCGCTGGTTCACGTACGGCTGGCCAACGCGGGTGGCCTGCTCGGCGATTGCTTCCTGGGCCTGCTTCTTGGTGCCGACGAAGAGCACAGTGCCGCCGTGGGCGACAGTGGCCTTGACGAACTCGTAAGCGCGGTCGATGTAGGACAGCGACTGCTGCAGGTCAATGATGTAGATGCCGTTGCGCTCGGTGAAGATGAAGCGCTTCATCTTCGGGTTCCAACGACGGGTCTGGTGACCAAAGTGAACGCCGCTGTCGAGCAGCTGGCGCATGGTAACGACTGGCATGTCGTCACTCCTTCCGGCAGGATTCCCGGCTTCAGCGCGGGTAGATTCTGCCAATAGACGGTTATTAGCTCGCCGCCCGGGTTCGGGCGAAGCTCCTGGCTTCCGTCAGTCCTGTTCGCGAACGGGACGTAAGTCCGGACCGGCTTTACCGGACCGCCTGGACATACCCCTGCCGTAGAAGACTCTGCGGCGGGAAACGGAAACGCGTAGTCAGCTCCCCCACCATGTATCCCGGTCGTAAATTCCGAATGGATAAACAGGACCAAGACATGACTCATGGAGGCAGAAAACTGCTTTGCCTAGTGTACTACACGTCGGGGGCCGGACTTTGCCGCTCTTCGACCCCCGGAACCTGCGTACTTCGATTGGCCTTTCCACCCTTCCTGCACAACTGCCGCATGCCGCGGCCGTACGCACAGCCGGCGGCGGGACCCTCGCGCCGCTGCATCACAACGCGGAGCATCGACCCTATGGAATTGCCCGGCCCCCTTGAACAGTCCCCCAGAAGAATCCAACTGCCCTTCTCGCCGCACATTCTTCGGCTGGCGTGGGCAGCCGCCGTCGTTCTTCTGCTGACTGCAGCCGACGTCCCGCTGCCCGGCACACCGCCCTCGACGGGCGCGACCGGAAATTACGCCCCGATATGGAACTGGCCGACGGATCCGAACCCGGCCGTGCTGGCAGCGTTTGATCCCCCGCCGGAGCCCTGGTCCCGGGGGCACCGAGGGGTTGATCTGAAGATGCACGACGGCGCTTCAGTACTCGCTCCGCAGAACGGTACTGTCAGCTTCGTCGGCTGGGTTGTGGACCGTCCCGTCATCACTATCGATCACGGCAACGGGCTGCGCAGCAGCTTTGAACCTGTATCCAGCGAACTGAAGAAGGGCGATCCAGTGGACAAGGGCGCCGTGCTGGGGACCGTGGACGGGGCATCGCACTGCCCGCCCGGCTGCCTGCACTGGGGCGTGCGGCGGGGGGAGGAATACATCAACCCACTGCAGTTCGTTATGGACATGCGGCCCTCGGTTCTGCTCCCCCGGCCCATGGAAAGAAGCTAGACACCCGAGAAGTGGACGGCTAAACGAACGCGGCGATACCCGTGATGGCCCGACCGGTAACCAGCGAGTTGATCTCCCGGGTTCCCTCGTAGGAGTAGATGGCCTCGGCATCGGCGAAGATCTTGGCCATTTCGTAGTCGGTGACAATGCCGTTGCCACCGAGGATGCCGCGGCCGAGCGCGACAGACTCACGCATGCGGGCCGTAGTGAACGCCTTGGCAAGTGCAGACTGTTCGTCCTTCGCAGCTCCCGCGTCCTCCAACTGGGCCAGGCGCACCATCATGCCCGTGGACGCCACCGTGTTGCCCAGAATCTGGACGAGCTGTTCCTGCACCAACTGGAAGGAGGCCAGCGGTTTGCCGAACTGGTGCCGCTCGACCGCATAGCGGCGTGCGACGTCGAAGGCCGCCATTTGCTGCCCAACCGCCTGCCACGCCACAGCCAGGCGGGTCACCTTCAGCACCTTGTTGGTGTCCTTGAAGCTGTTGGAGCCCTTCAGGTGGAAGTCATCAGGCACTACCACGTTGTCGAGAGTAATGTCCGCGTTCTGCACCGCGCGCAGGCTGATTTTGTTCTCGATCTTCGTGGCCTGGTAGCCCTCCAGCGTGGTGTCCACCAGGAATCCCTTGACCTGGTTATCCGCCACATCCCGGGCATAGATCACTACCCAGTCGGAGAATGTGGCATTGCCGATCCAACGCTTGGCGCCGTTGAGGATCCAGCTTTCCCCGTCCCGGATGGCGGTGGTGCGCGTGCCGCCGGCAACGTCCGAACCACCGAGCGGTTCCGTCAGCCCGAAAGCCCCGATCTTCTTCAACGAATAGATGTCCGGCAGCCAGGCATCCTGCTGCTCCTGCGAGGCCAGAGCCTCGATGGATCCGGTGAACAGCCCGTCATGGACTCCCATGAAGGTCGCGATGGAGGTATCCGCACGAGTGAATTCCGCATGCAGCAGCCCGGCCAACAGGTTCGAAAATCCTTGCCTGCGGACAGGGCTGACAACGTCGAGTTCGGCCAGTTTCGGGATGAGTTCCATGGGGAACTCTCCCCGGTTCCAATAGTCCACAGCGATCGGCCGGACTTCCTTTGCCAGCCAGTCCCGGACATCATGCAACCGGGCCCGCTCCGGGGCCGAGAGAACTTCTTCGAAGGCATAGAAGTCCCCATTGGCATACGGGAGATTCTTCGGATCAATGGCAGTCCGGCCCATGGGTGCATCCTTTGCTGACGGATCCAGGATGCGACAGCACATCCCGGTCATTATGTTACTCGTCAGTAACATAACCTATTCGTCAGGCGCGGGGCAACCTTGGCGCTGTGAAACCCGGTCGGTAACATGGGACATCCTCGGCAACCGGGAACAGTGATAACGCCGGGCACGGCAAAGGCCCCGGCTGGATCCCGAATCGGATCCGGCCGGAGCCTCTGTGTCCAGCACCGCTGGGGTCTTGCCGTAGGGCGACTGGGACTTGAACCCAGGACCAAAGGATTATGAGTCCTCTGCTCTGACCTGCTGAGCTACCGCCCCATAACTGCCTCGCGATCGCTTGCGAGCAGTTTCGACGTAGCTATCCTAATGGCTACGCGCGGCCCCGCGCACCTTGAGACGCCCGCCGCCGTCAGCTCGGCAAGAAGTCGTCCACCGATCCGCCGCGGTAGAGCTTCTCGAAGGTGTCCATGGTCTTGTCGATGGCGTGTTTGGCCGCCTTGTCGTGGCTGGCCTCGCCCATGGCCTGGATGTCCTCCGGTGACTGCTTCAGTACCAGGTCCAGTTTGGCGGCCAGGTCGACCGGATCCCGCGGGGTGAAGAGGTAGCCATTAACGCCGTCATCAACGAGGTGCGGCAGGGCCATGGCATTGGCCAGGACCACCGGCTTGCTCGCGGACATGGCCTCCAGCGAGACCAACGACTGCAGCTCCGCCGTCCCCGGCTGGCAGAAGACGGTCGCCCGAAGGTAGGCCAGCCGCAGTTCGTCGTCGTCGACGTGGCCCAGGAACTTCACCCGTCCGGTCAACCCGAGCTCGGCCACTTTGGCCTCGAGCATGGGCCTCACTTCGCCCTCGCCAACGATTTCCAGATGGACGTTGAGATCAGGGTCCGTCAGTGAGATCGCTTCAATCAGCACGTCCACGTGCTTCTCCTGGGCCAGGCGCCCGGCAAAAAGCACCGTTGGATGGTCCGGTTTCTCAACGACTTCGCCCGGCGCCAGTTCGTAATGGGCCGAGTCAATGCCATTGGAGAGCGGAAGCACTTTGTGCAGGAAGGCGTGCTCCTTCATGGCCTTCGCCGCCAACGGCGTGGGAGTAGTAACTACGGCTGCCTTGCCCATGATCTTGCCCATGTCGCGCCAGGAGTTCTTGGCAACAATGTCAAGGAACCACTGCGGGAACGGGAGGAACGGCTCGAGGTTTTCGGGCATGAAATGGTTCGTAGCAATGGCCCGGATACCGCGGCGTACCGCTTCAGCCATCGTGGCCTGGCCGATCATGTAGTGGCACTGGATGTGGACCACGTCCGGCTGGACTTCGTCGAAGATCCGCTTCATGTCCCGTTTGATCTCCCAGGGGAAGCAGATGCGCCATAACTCATGCGTGGGTACCGAATGCGAGCGAAGCCGGTGCACGGCCGCCTCAGGGCGCTTCTCCACATAGCTAATTCCCCGCTCCGGGCGCGCCGCGATCACATGCACGTCATGCCCTCGCTTGGACATGGCCTGGGCCAGCCGCAAGCCGAAGACAGCCGCTCCGTTAACGTCCGGCAGATAGGTGTCGGCAGCGATCAGGATCTTGAGCGGCCTCGGTCCCTGTCCCTTGTTCTCACTCACCTGGCGCAGAACTCCCTGGTCGGTTGTGGCGATGCTGTTCATATGATCTGTTCGTACCTAAGGCTTCCTGGTTGCGGCGGTCTGGGCCCGCCGTCGTGCTTCTTCTCGTTTTTGCAGTACGTCCGGATGATGTCTTGAAAGGGCAACGACCCCCACAATAGCAACCAAACCCGCGCCAATCATGGCAATCGCGATGACGGGTTCGACGTCGGGTTTCAGCTCCCCCAGCAGGAAAATGCCGATGGCAATTCCCACAAGTGGGTCGATGACAGTTAGTCCGGCGATCACCAGGTCCGGCGGTCCGCTGGAGTACGCGCTCTGGACAAACCACGCTCCCAGGCCTGCAGTGGCAATGATCGCGATGATGCTGTAAACCGGCACGTTGGCCAGGAAGCGCCCGTTGGGATCGAACAGGTGCAAGCCGATGATGCGTACCAGGACCGCGACAAACCCGAAGAGCATCCCGGCGCCCACGATATATGCGAAGGCGTTGAGCCGGTGGCGGAACATCAGTTCCAGCGAGAGGAAAACCGCAACAACGACGGCGAGCAGCAGCACCGTCGAGAGCTCTTCCGCCGCCGTGACCCGGTGGCTTTCGCCGGTGACATTGACCGCCAGCAGTACGAAACCGGCGCTGCCCGTCACGCAGGCGGTGATCGCCACGATGGTCATCCGGTTCAGCCGGATCCCCTGGTCCTTCGAATTCACGATAGTTGTGATGACCAGGGCTATGGCACCGATCGGCTGGACGACCGTGAGCGGAGCGCTGAGCAGTGCGAAGACATTCAGGCCCATGCCAACGCCCAGCAGCAGCAGCCCAACAACCCAGCGCGGATTCCGCAGCAGGCGCAGCAGTCCGCTGGCACTGAGCGAAAGCCCGCCGGTGTTCGCCTGCACCGCACTTGCCTGGCGCTGCGTTCCGAGGGCCAGGAAGAATGCGCCTGCCAGCGCACAGAGGATCGCTAGCCAGACCATACGGTCCTGACTGCCGATGTCCTGGTTGCACTAGGTTTCCCGCCTGCCGGCGGACCGTCAACCATTCGTGTGCCCGTCGACAGCGGAGCCGGCAGGGTTGTCCGGATGCTGCGCCCGTCCAGCAAGGTGTTTCCGCCAAACTCCACGCATGTATCCCCACCACGCCAGCAGATGTCCCACGCAGCCGAGGATGAGGATTGCATAGGCGATTGCCGCCAGCCAGTCCTCGCCGGGTTGGAGGGCCTTATGCAGTAGCAGCAGCGGAGTTCCGACCAGCAGCAGGGCGGTCCGGATCTTGCCGATGTTGGTCACCGGCAGGTTCGGATTGCCGTGGAAGAGAGCAAGCGAGAACGCCAGCAGGATCCCGTCCGGGATGACGATGGCCAGCAGCAGCCAAAGGGGCGCGATGCCGGCGACAACGAACGAGATGGCTACGATGATCAACGCAAGGCGGTCCGCGACCGGATCCAGCCATTTCCCTACCGAGGACACCTGGTTCAAGCGGCGGGCCAGATAGCCGTCAACCCAGTCAGTTGATCCGAGGATCACCAGCACGATGGTGGCCGCTGCGTAATCCTCCAGCATGATGTACCGGATAAACAGCGGGACGGCGAGGAAGCGAAGGACAGTGATGATGTTCGGTACCGTCCAGAAGGTTTGCAGTTCCCGGTATTCGTAGTTGTCCCGGGCACCGGCACCAATCAGCTTCATTGCCCCTCCCCTCTTCGCTGATGCGCCTCCCGCCGGCAACGGCGGGGTGCTGATGTGCAGTTATGCAGCCTGCGGTGTACGGTCCAACCGCAGGCCGTCGGTTACTGACGCAGCAGTTTGCGCAGCAACACGAAAAACGCGGCCAGAGACGCAGCCAGTGCAGCCAGCGGCTTCCATCGGTCCTGCAGGTCATCCTGGAGACCTGACGCGGAACCGGTTCCCGTAGCCGATGTGCGGGCATGCGAGCCCGAAGCCGATCCCCTGACCGCCGCCATGCGGGTCTCGGCAGCTTCACGGGCCTTGGCGGCGGCCTCGCTGGCATTGGCCTTGATCCTTTCGCTCTGCGGCTTGGGATCGAGCTTCTCGCCCAGTCCATCGCGGATCCGCGCGAGGTGTTCGCGGCGTTCTCCGGAGCGGTTGCGCAGTTCCTCGATGGAAGGAGCGGGTTCCTTGGGTGTTTTGTCTTCCTCAGCCTGCTCCGGCTTTTCCTGTTTCGCCGGCTTCTGATCCAGCGTGGCCGGATCAAAACTGCGGCCCTCCTTCAGTACGCCTATGTCGTACTTGATGCCCCGCAGGGCATGCTCGGGCAGCAGCGGCATGGTCTTCTTCAGGCGCAGGGCACCGATCAGGCCCACGATGGCGGCCAGGACCAGGAACAGCAGGGCCACGAGCAGAGCCGCCAGCCAGGGTTCCATGACTTCGCCGAGTCCCATAATGCCGGCCACGAGCAAGGCAATCACCATGAAGGCAACGAACACCAGAGCGACGGCAAGAAGGGCTGCGGCCACTCCGACTTTGACGCCTTTGCCCTTTAGCTCGGCGGCGGCCAGCGAAAGCTCATCGCTGATTTGGCGAGGCACCAATCTCCCGGCCATTTTGACCAGTGACACCAGGGAGGATCTGCTTCCAGCAGTAGTGGTCCTGGTGTTGTCAACGCGAGTCATGGGCTCTGCCTCCATTGCTAGTTTGGTAGTGCTCGAGTGTCCACAGTCTAAAATTATCATTCTGCCTGAATTCAACCCCTCAGCCACGAGGACGACATTCAAACGCGAAGATCTTCGGCAATTGCAATGCTTCCGAGACAGTAAACGCTTACGCTCCGATACTTCCAACACTATGCTGACAGCCAGCCATTGACACCATCAGCACAGGTCGGAGCCGGATATGAGCGAAGTGTTGCATTTCCCAAGGGGCTTTCTATGGGGAGCCGCCACGGCGGCCTACCAGGTGGAGGGCGCCGCCGGCGAAGACGGCCGTGGCGATTCGATCTGGGACACGTTCTGCCGCCTGCCCGGCGCCGTCGTCGACGGACACACCGGAGACGAAGCCTGCAACCACTACCACCGCTACCGGGAGGATGTCGCCCTGATGCGGTCGCTGAACTTGGGTTCGTACCGGTTCTCGACCTCCTGGCCACGCATCCAGCCCGACGGACGGAAAACCAATACTGCCGGGCTGGACTTCTACTCCCGCCTTGTCGATGAACTGCACGCTGCGCAGATCAAGCCGTGGCTGACGCTCTATCACTGGGACCTGCCGCAGGCGCTAGAAGACGACGGCGGTTGGGCCAACCGGGATACGGCCTACCGTTTCGCCGAGTACGCGCTGGCCGTCCACGAGGTGCTCGGCGACCGTGTGGATGTGTGGACCACGCTGAACGAGCCGTGGTGCTCTGCGTTCCTCGGCTATGGGTCCGGCGTGCACGCACCGGGGCGCCAGTCCCGCCCGGATGCCCTCGCCGCCATGCACCATTTGCTGCTCGGACATGGCCTGGCCGTAACGGAGTTACGGCAGTTGGCCCCCAAGGCCAAGCTTGGTCTCACACTCAACTTCACGGTGGTCGATCCTGTCGACCCCAACGATCCAGCAGATCTTGATGCAGCGCGGCGCATCGACGGCCAGTTCAATCGTGCTTTCCTGGACCCGGTGTTCCACGGCGCCTATCCGGCAGACTTCCTCGCGGACGTCGCCAAATACGGACTTGGAGAGCGCATCTTTCCCGGTGACATGAACACAATCAGTGCGCCCATTGACACACTGGGAGTGAACTACTACCACGGTGAAGCTGTAACCGGCCATCCCCGGGCGGACGCCGGGAATGCACATGCCGCGCCTGTGGAACGTGAGCTTGCGCCACCCTATCCGGCAGCCGACCAGGTTTCCGTGGTGCCGCGGGGGCTGCCGACAACGGCGATGGGCTGGGAGGTGCAACCGGAGGGTCTGTACCGTCTGCTGACACGGTTGCAGGAGGACTACAGCGGTCCAGCAGGTACTGCGCTCTACATCACGGAAAACGGGGCAGCCTATGACGATGTAGTCGGCCCCGACGGTTCCGTGGAGGATCCGGAGCGGCTCGAATTCATTCGCGCGCATCTGTTCCAGTGCCACAAGGCGATCGGCGCGGGAGTAGACCTACGCGGCTACTTCGGCTGGTCACTCATGGATAACTTCGAGTGGGCCTGGGGATATCACAAGCGTTTCGGCCTCGTGCGGGTGGACTACACGACCTTCGAGCGGACGGTCAAGGCCAGCGGCTCCTGGTTTGCCAATGTGGCCGGCACCAACAGCGTGCGCGCGGGCATGTAGGGGAAACAGTCGGCCGATAGCCGCCGAACCGGCGGCCATTGGAAACGGGCAATAAAAATCCCCGTCCTGATGTCAGGACGGGGATTCTTTATGGTCGCTCCCCCGACTGGACTCGAACCAGTAACCCTTCGATTAACAGTCGAATGCTCTGCCAATTGAGCTACGGGGGAAAGCAGCAGATACAACCTTACAAGGCTTTTTCCCGGAAGTGAAATCCTGAACTTTTCCAGTTTCTGACGTAAAAAACGTCGGTTCAGAACACCATTTCCGGAAGCTTTGCGGCTCCATCAAGGCCTCAATGAGTGTACTTAAACCTGACCGGAAATGCCAAATCGGCGCCTGCTATTCCGAGCGCAGTGACCGGCGCTGCATTTCGAGCTCCATCAATTCCCGGTTCAGCTGCTGGAACAGCTCCGGATCCGCCGACGGGTCCATCCGCTGGAGCTGGCCCATCTTTTCGGCTTTAAGCTGGGTGATCTGCAGGTCGAACAGCCGGTTCAGAATGCCCTTGCAGTAGGACTTCAGCGCATCATCGTTGTGCGCAGGCAGGGGCGTGACCGCCAGCTCGGACACGAGCGAGCGAAGTTCCTCGGGAACTTCCTGCCTGACGCTTTCCACCCATTGCGACGGCGTAGCCCCGGCAAACCCGGCAGCCCGCACCGCATCATGCACCAGGGCGTGGGCGGGAGTGCGGAACCTCACTTCGGTAAAGCTCTGCCATTGTCCGGCGTCCAGCAGACCAGGCTGCTGGAGCGCGACTTCGAGGGCTTCCCGCTCCATGCGCGCCACCGGATCCCTGGGGTCGGGTCTGGTGAAGGCCGGAGCCGGCACAGGATTATCGGGACCTGCACCGTGCTGGCTGGATTCGTAGGGATCTGCCGGATACTGCCGGCCTTGCGGCTGACGCTGGGAAAACTCCCCGGAGCGTCCACGCTGGCCCGGATACCGGTCCTGGCCCGCTTTCCCCGGCTGGCCCGATCCACCCTGCTGGGTCTGCTGCGCCGCGCCCGGTCTTGTCTGGCCGTTGCCGCCGTCGGTGGGTTCCTGTTGCTGCTCCCGCAGGCGCTTGGCTGCGCCCGAGACAGCACGCAGCACCTCGTCCACCTCCATACCGAGCCAACCCGCCAGTTCACGGGAGTAAGCAGGCCGCATCGCGGAGTCGCGGATCTGGGCCACCACCGGTGCCGACGCCCGCAGCGCCTGAACGCGGCCTTCGACCGTGTTCAGGTCGAACTTCTTCAAGGTTGCCTTGATAGCGAATTCGAACAGCGGTCGCCGCGATCCGATCAGATCCCTGACCGCCGCGTCTCCCCTGTTAAGCCTCAGGTCGCAGGGATCGGCCCCATTGGGTTCCACCGCCACAAAGGTCTGGGCGATAAACCGTTGGTCCTCGTCGAAGGCCCGCAGGGCAGCTTTCTGGCCGGCGGCATCACCGTCGAAGGTGAAGATCACCTCACCGCCCGTGCCGTCATCGGAAAGCAGCCGCCGGGCGATCTTGATGTGGTCCGTGCCGAAGGCGGTACCGCAGGTGGCAACCGCGGTACCGATGCCCGCCAGGTGGCAGGCCATGACATCCGTGTACCCTTCCACGACGACAAGCTGACGGTTCCGGGCAATGTCCCGCTTGGCAAGGTCGATCCCGTACAACACCTGGGATTTCTTGTAGAGGGTGGTTTCCGGAGTGTTCAGGTACTTCGGTCCCTGGTCGTCCTCGAAGAGTTTGCGTGCACCGAAGCCGACGGTATCCCCCGCGATGTCCCGAATGGGCCAGATCAGGCGGCCGCGGAAACGATCATAGATGCCCCTGTTGCCCTCGGAAAACATGCCGGTCAGCTTCAGCTCCTCCTGGCTGAAGCCCCGGCCAGTGAGGTGTTTGAGCAGCGAGTCCCAGCCCTGCGGCGCGTACCCCACGCCGAAGTGGTCTGCGGCCGCCTGGTCGAAGCCGCGTCCGGACAGGAACTGCCGGGCGGTGGCAGCGCCCGGCGTCAGCAACTGCTCCCGGAAGAACTCCGCCGCGATCTTATGGGCATCCAGCAGCCGCTGCCGCTTGCCGACGTCTTCGCGGCGCGGCCCGGTTCCGCCGTCTTCGTAGCGGAGTGTGAAGTTGATCCGGTGGGCCAGTTTCTCCACGGTCTCACTGAACGTGCTGTGGTCCATCTTCTGGACGAAGGAAATCACGTCGCCACCCTCTCCGCAACCGAAGCAGTGGTAGCTGCCTACCTGCGGGCGGACATGGAACGAGGGTGAGCGCTCGTCGTGGAACGGGCAGAGGCCCTTGAACGAACCGATGCCAGCGGATTTAAGCGTGACGTATCCGTCAACAATTTCCTTGATATCTGTGCGCTGGCGGACCTCATCGATGTCTTCACGTTTTATCAGTCCGGCCATGCAACCAGTTTAGGCAATCGTTCCAAATCGTCCGGCGCCCGGCTGCCGCCTGTGCACGGCCACCACACCGCTCCCGGGTGTGCAGGGATGGTGTCCACCGGGCAGGGCGTGTTCACCCGGCGATGGGGTCATGCGCAGCTGTCCGGCCCTTTCGATGCGTATCAGAGCAGGGTCCGGTGCGAGCCCATCAGGCGTTCATGCAGGGCGATTGCCGATACATCGGTCAACGACGCAATCTGGTCGATGACCACGCGAAGCCGGGCGCCGTCGTCGTTAGCTGCATGCCAGTCGGCGGCGAAGGGCTGCTCAAGATGCTGCGCGCCGGTGGCGTGAAGTTCGTGCACCAGGTCCGTAAGGATTTCCTGCTGGCGCTCGTAGATGGGCTGGCGAAGGTCAGTGGTCATGACGAACGTGGTGGCCAGACCCTTCATGACGGCGATCTCCATGACTGTTTCCTGCGGAACGACCAGTTCCGCAGCATATCTGGTCAGCGAGTCCGGGCCGTAGATGGAGCGGGTGGCTTCCAGCGCGCTGGAGCAGAAGCGGCCGATCAGCTGGCTGGTCATGTCCTTCAGCGCGGCCATCGCCCTGCGGCTGCCGTCCGCTTCCGGTACCCACACGCCGGAGGCCTGCAGGCGCGAAAGTGCGGCGTCGACCTCCGCCGGGTCACTGTGCGGCAGGTACCACTGCTGGGTGTAGCCGATGACGCGGCTGCGGTGGTCCGGGTTTTCCATCCACTTCAGCTGCACGCGCCCAGCCACGATGGCGTCCTCGACGTCGTGCACGGAGTAGGAAATATCGTCGGCCAGATCCATGACCTGCGCCTCGATGCAGGAGCGCCGCTCGGGCGCACCCTGCCGCAGCCAGTTGAAGACCGGCAGGTCGTCCTCGTACGCGCCGAACTTGCTGGTGCGCTTGCCGTGGATGACCGGTGCGTCCGCCACCGACCACGGGTACTTGCAGGCCGCATCGAGGCTGGCGCGGGTCAGGTTCAGCCCCGCGGGGGAACCGTCTGCATGCAGCACCTTCGGCTCCAGCCGGGTCAGCAGGCGCAGCGTCTGGGCGTTGCCCTCGAACCCGCCGATGGCGTGGGCTGCGGCGTTGAGCGCGGTTTCCCCGTTGTGTCCGAAGGGCGGGTGCCCGAGGTCATGCGCCAGGCAGGCGGCATCCACCACGTCCGGGTCGCAGCCCAAGGTGCGGCCGAGCTCGCGGCCGACCTGCGCGACTTCCAGGCTGTGCGTCAGCCGGGTGCGGACAAAGTCATCCGTGTCCGGGGAGACCACCTGGGTTTTCGCCCCGAGCCGGCGCAGCGCCGAGGAATGCAGCACGCGGGCACGGTCGCGCTCGAAATGGGTACGGTAGGTGCTCTTGGCGGGCTCGGCGACCCAGCGTTCCTGGTCCGTTTCCGTATAGCCGGGCATCAGCGGCGCGGGAGTAATGACGGTGTTCTCAGCCACCGGAAACATCCAATTCGGCAGCAGAGATATCCGCCTGCTGAGCGTCGTTGAGCAGCCGCGATTCCAGCCACTTCTCCGGCAAGGCGGTGCGCTTGGGCGAGCCTGCCCGGCCGCGCGGCCCCTCGGCGTCGACACCCGGATAGGGCGCGCTCATGTCCAACGTGTCCAGCAGCTCGCGCAGCACCTCAAGCGTGGGAACGGTGGCCAGTTTGGCGCGCAATTCGCCGCCAACCATATAGCCTTTGAAATACCAGGCCATGTGCTTGCGGATGTCCCGCAGGGCCTTCCCCTCGTCGCCGAAGGTTTCGATCAGCAGCTGCGCGTGGCGGTAGACGCTTTCAGCAACCTCCTTCAGGCCGGGGCGGAAACGTCGGTCGCTGCCCTCGAATGCGGCCTGCAAATCGCCGAATAGCCATGGCCGGCCCTGGCAACCGCGCCCGACGACGATGCCGTCCACCCCGGTTTCGCGAACCATGCGGATGGCGTCCTCGGCGCTCCAGATATCGCCGTTGCCGAGCACCGGAATGTCAGGCAGCGCTTCGCGGAGGTTGGCAATGGCGGACCAGTCCGCCTTGCCCGAGTAGAACTGGGAGGCGGTCCGGCCATGGAGCGCGACAGCGGCAACCCCGGCGTCGCGCGCGATCCGGCCGGCATCCAGGTACGTCAGATGGTCGTCGTCGATCCCCTTGCGCATTTTGATGGTCAGCGGGATGTTGCCCTTGGACGCTTCCTTCACCGCAGTCTGCACAATCCCGGTGAACAGGTCCAGCTTCCAGGGCAGAGCCGAGCCGCCGCCCTTGCGGGTGACCTTAGGCACCGGGCAGCCGAAATTGAGGTCGATGTGGTCTGCGCGGTCCTCCTCGACCAGCAGGCGTACGGCGGCGCCGACGGTCTTGGGATCCACGCCATACAGCTGAACGGAGCGGACCTTCTCGTCCTCGTCGTGCGAAATAATGCGCATCGACTCCGGACTGCGCTCGACCAGCGCCCGGGAGGTCACCATTTCGGATACGTAAAGTCCGCCGCCGTACTCGCGGCAGAGCCGGCGGAATGCCTTGTTGGTGATCCCGGCCATGGGCGCCAGGATCACGGGAGCATCAACGGTCAGGGGCCCGAGCTTGAGCGGAGGCAGCTCCAAGCGGGTGTCCGACGTGGGTACAGCGGTAACAGTCACTTACCTATTCTCTCAAAACCACGCAAATCTGCCGAAACCACTGTGGATAGTGCCCCAGGCCGGCGGAAACGTGATGAAATGGGCGGCCCACTGGCAGGCAGAGGCCGCACTCTCCCCGGCGCTCTTCTCAGCCCTCTTCCGCGCGGCGCCGCCCGCGCCGGGTGGGCAGCTCGGGCTGAGTGGGCAGCTCAGGCTGAGTAGGCAGCCCGTGCTGAGGGTGCGGCCCAGGCCCAGGTGAGCTGTCGACGTCGTTGGTTAGATGGGCGCGCTCGGCCGCCTGTCCACGGTCTATGCCTGCGACCGCGAGGGCCTCTCCCCCGGCTACTCCCACGGTGACTTCCTCGGCACTGCGGATGCCGGTGGCCTTGACCACCAGCACGGCGATCAAGGTGGTCACCGGGATCGCCAGAACCAGCCCGATGGAACCGACCAGGGTGCGGACGATTTCCTCCGCAAGCTCGCCGCTGGTGAGCGTGTCGAACAGCGGACGCTCATAGAGAGAGACCAGGATCAGCACCGGGAGCGCGGCTCCGGCATAGGCAAACGCGATGGTGTAGACGGTGGAGGCAATGTGGTCGCGTCCCACGCGCATGGCACCGGTGAACAGCCGCTTCGCCGATGCCCCCGGCGCCAGCTCGTACATCTCCCAGACGGCGGAGGACTGCGTGATAGTCACATCGTTCAGCACGCCGAGCCCGGAGATGATCAGTCCGCACATGATGATGCCAGAGAGCGACAGCTGGCCGCCCATGTTGACCAGCTGATAAGTGTCCTCGTCCCCCACACCGGTCAGATAGGCAGCGTCCGTGGCCCAGGCCGACATCACCGCCGTAATGCCGAGCCCGAACAGCGTGCCCAGCAGCGCGGTGGAAGTCCGGGCGGAGAAACCATGCGCGAAATACAACACGCCCACCATGATCACAATCGAGCCGATCAGCCCCAGCAAGAGCGGCGGCTTGCCCTCCACCAGCCCGGGCAGGATGAACTGTGCCATCACGATGAACCCGCCGACCAGCCCGAGCATTGCCCGGAAGCCGCGCCAACGGGCCACTGAAACAACGACGACGGCATACAGCACGGCAAGCAGCACGATCGGAATGCTGCGGACAAAGTCCACGAAGATGAACGTACCCGGTTGATCCGGCATGATCTCGCTCAGGTTCAGGTAGCGGATCTTGTCCCCCGCTTCCACCCCGCGGGACTGGGCGATCTCCGGCGTCACTTCTACTTGCAGTGGCGATCCGCCCGCATCGGGCTGGGTGTAGGCGACCATGCATTCCTGGGCTTCTGCCCCCGCCTCAACGGCTGCAGCCGAGGACGGGCAGGTTTCGATCGCCACCCGCTGCACCGTTCCGACGTCGAAAGTCACGCCTGGGGCAGTGGCATACGGATCAGTGACGGCGACGCCGGTACGGTCACCTGACGGCCAAAGCGCGATCATGCCGATCAGCGTCAGAACGGTAATCGGCAGCAGGATGGCAGCGAGCAGGAGGTTGGCCTTGCGCCGGGCAGCCAGTGTTTCGGCACTCGGCGGCCCTTGATCCTCGGTTGCATGGGAGTGGGAGTGGCCCAAGGAAATCCTTCGCGCGTGAGGGTGGATACTGCTGGATAGCGCGGCGCTCCAGTGGTGGCGCGACCGCGCAGCGGGTGGAGGATCAGTCGCTGACGATGGACGTTACCGGGCCGAGTTGCTGTGCCGTGCCAGCGGCAAGCAGCGGTTCCAGCACTGCCACCACGGCCGTCATAGACTCATCCACTTCCAACTGCACCGGGTACTGGTGCACCAGCATCGCAAGCAGTTGGCGGACAGCCTGCTGGGCCGTCTCCGGTTCCAGCGCCGTGTCGTAGCCGAGCAGCACGTCTGCCGGAGCGTCCGTCCGCTCCTGCGTGTAGCTGACGGCGAATGCACTGATGGTTCCGCCCTTATCCCGGGGCGCGCTGCGCAGCACCACGGCACCGGAGGCACCGGTCGAGTCGCTGAGCAGCATCTGCTGGGCGCGCCCGAGCGTCATATCCGCCCGGTCCCAAACATGCACGGAGTTGTAGAAGTCCGTCACCGCCGTCGTCAATTCCACAGATCCCGTGGCTGCTTCTTCCAACTGCGGACCGTCTGCTTCAGTCAGGTCCGGAAGCGGCAACGCACCTGGCTGCACGACGATCACCCGCGAGGTCTGGATTGGCGTCAGCCCGGAGGCCTGCGCGAAGCCGGCACCGCTGCTCTCCGGCTCCACCTTCGCGCGCAACCGCGTAACGCCCGACGGCGATTGCTCGGCTTCCTTGCGCAACATGCCCAGAAGGGTGCTCGCCAAACCGGCACGGCGGTGGTCCCGCGCCACTTCGACGTAAGTCCACAACCGCTCCGGATGCAGGCTCGTTTCATAGACCACGCCGGCGGCGACGGCGATGCCTTGGTCCTCAGCAACTATGCAACGGGACCACGGCTGATCCGACGACGGACGCAGCACCCCGCGGAAGTGCTGAACCTGCGTGGTTTCCGGGTCGCCCCAGATTTCCAGCAGGGCCAGATCATCCCCGTCGCGCCATTCACGGTAGTTCAGCTCTGCCATGGTTACTCCTAGCGAAATTGCTTGAGGTAGGTGCCGGTTTCCCGGCACCTACCGGGTGAAGCTCGGTACGGGCCGGTTACGCGCCGATAAGCCGTGCAGCCAAGTAACCTTCGACCTTGTCCAGGCTCACCCGCTCCTGCGCCATCGAGTCGCGTTCACGGATGGTCACCGCATGGTCGTCAAGCGTGTCGAAATCAACCGTGATGCAGAACGGCGTACCGATTTCGTCCTGGCGGCGGTAGCGGCGGCCGATTGCGCCGGCGTCGTCGAAATCGATGTTCCAGGTGCGGCGCAGCTGGGCACCGAGATCCTTGGCCTTCGGCGACAGGTCCTCGTTACGGCTCAACGGCAGCACGGCGGCCTTGATCGGAGCCAACCGCGGATCCAGCTTGAGTACCGTGCGCTTGTCCACGCCGCCCTTGGCGTTGGGAGCCTCGTCTTCCGCGAACGCGTCCACAAGGAACGCCATGAATGAACGGGTGAGTCCGGCAGCCGGTTCGATGACGTACGGGGTATAGCGCTCATTCGTCGCCTGGTTGAAGTAGCTCAGGTCAGTACCCGAGTGCTTCGTGTGGGTGGACAGGTCGAAGTCCGTTCGGTTGGCAATGCCTTCGAGCTCGCCCCACTCCGATCCCTGGAAGCCGAAGCGGTATTCAACATCCGTGGTGCCCTTGGAGTAGTGGCTCAGCTTGTCCAGCGGGTGCTCGAACAGACGCAAGTTGTCCGGGTCGATACCCAGGTCCACGTACCACTGCAGACGGTTTTCGATCCAGTACTTATGCCATTCTTCATCCGTGCCCGGCTCGACGAAGAACTCCATCTCCATCTGCTCGAACTCACGCGTGCGGAAAATGAAGTTACCCGGAGTGATCTCATTGCGGAAGCTCTTGCCGATCTGGCCGATGCCGAACGGCGGCTTCTTCCGCGAAGTAGTGAGCACATTGTTGAAGTTCACGAAGATGCCCTGCGCGGTTTCCGGGCGCAGGTAGTGCAGCCCCTCCTCGCTGGCAACAGGGCCGAGGAAGGTCTTGAGCAGACCGGAGAATTCTTGAGGTTCGGTCCATTCACCCTTCGTGCCGCAGTTGGCGCAGGCGATATCCTTCAAACCATTTTCGGGCGCGCGGCCCTTCTTCTCTTCAAATTCTTCTTCAAGGTGGTCCGCGCGGTAACGCTTGTGGCAACTCAGGCACTCAACCAGCGGGTCGCTGAAGACGTCCACGTGGCCGGATGCTTCCCACACCTGGCGGGGCAGGATGACCGAGGAATCCAAGCCAACAACATCGTCGCGGCCACGGACAACGGACTGCCACCACTGGCGCTTGATGTTTTCTTTAAGTTCGACGCCGAGAGGCCCGTAGTCCCATGCCGAGCGGGATCCACCGTAGATCTCACCGGCCTGGAAGACGAAGCCGCGGCGCTTGGCCAGCGAAATGATCGGATCAAGCTTGGATTTGGCTGCTGCCATCAGGTGGTTCTCCAGTCTCTACAGGGCCGCTGGGTGCGGTCCGGCTCAGTTCGGGCGCAGATCGGAATGAGCCTGCGTTTGCAGGCAGTCAGGACGGTCTTTGCGCACAGGTCGGTGCATAGCGAAGCTACAAGGTTAGCCTACCCAAGTCCTGCCGACTCCCCCGACACCGTTCCCATGACATGACGTCGTTGTGATGAAGAACCGCTTTACTAATCGAAGTCTTAGGCTTCTGGACCTATCCTCCGGTGCTGACCAAGGGTGCGGATTATCGGTGCTGATCCCTCTGGAGGCCCCTGGACCACCAATGCAGGCCGGACCATCAGTGGAAGCGCACTCACGCCGCTTCACCATTGGTCAGAATGGTGGTTCTTTTTCAGCTTCGGGTGGTGGTTTTTTGAGTTTGAGCCGCCGGCGGAAGCTCTTGGGCAGGGCGTTCAGGACGCGGTCGGTGAAAGTGGGTGGTCCGGCGCCGGTGTCGCCGGGTTTGGTGGTGTAGGTCTGGTTCCCGGGCGTCGTGGTGGTGAATTCCCCGGGCCTGGTCTGGGTCACCTTCCAGCCTGCGAGGGACTTGAGCCGGTGGTCGGAGCGGCAGCGCGGGCCGAGGTTGGTGTAATCGGTGCGGCCGCGGCCGCCGTTCGCGTGGTAATCGATGGTGTGGTCCAGATCGCAGTCCTTGGCCGGGACATTGCAGCCCGGGCCGGTGCACGTCGTATCGCGGTGGCGCACCGCGCGGGCCAGGTCCGCCGGCGGACGGTACACGGTTTTGCCGTAGGAGAGGATGGTTCCGGTTTCGGGGTGGGTCAGGATCCGGTAGAACGACGCCGCGCCCTCGCAAAGTGTGCGTGCGGCGTCGGCGGGGATCGGCCCGTATCCGTCGAGGGTGGCTGGTTCCTCGTCCAGGCCCATCAGGGTAAATACCGGCACGGTGAGCGCGACTTCGGGCCGGATCCCGGCCGCGGGCCCGGTCTGCATTCCGGCGTGCAGGAGCAGGTCCGTGAACACGTCAGCGCGCAGCTGCCCCAGCGTGCGGGTCTCCGTGGAGCATTGCAGGCCGCGCGCAGCCCGGGTGAGACGGTCGTGGATGGCGTGCGCTTCCTCTGCCGGCAGGTACGCGCCGAGGAACGCCATCCCGTCGTCCGCCGGTTCCAGCTGCACGGCGCGGCACCGGATCTGCCGTTCACGGCGCATCTTGATGGTTTCCGGGTTCAGCAACTCGCGCTGCTTGCGCGCCGCGGAGCGCAGCTCGCCCGGAGTTTTGTCCGTCGCCTCCACGAGCAGGGCTTCTTCGAACCCGGGTTTCGCGTCGTCGGGCAGGGTGTCGCCCTGCCGGGTGATCACGCCCGCGCGTTCCAGGTCCAGGTCCCCCGCAGTGAGCGCGGCCAGTGTGCCCGGGTAGTGCTCGCACAGATCCTGCGCGGTTTCGTACCGGTCGCGCGCCTGTTTCTCGGTGATCCGGTACAGGCAGGCCAGTTCCTTCACCACGGACTGCTCGGCCAGGTCCTCCAGCTCGGCCCGGCCCGGCGGCGGCGCCCCCGGGTCCCGCGGCGGCAGTTCCTCCACCGCGGTTTGCCCGATCCGGTGGGTAAGACGCACCAGGCCCGCGTCCAGCCACGCCGCCAGCCGCCGGCCCGCGGCCAGCTGCTCCACCGCCGACCGGTAATCCAGTTCCGCGAAGCCCCGCACCCCGGCGGCAACCACAGCGGCATCACCGGCGGCGGCACCTGCGGCGGGAGTATCGCCGGAATCACCGGCCGTGTTCACAGCGTTGCTGCTGCCGGCGTAGGCGGTGGCCGTGCCGGTGGCGGTGGGGGTCTCAGTCGCGTTCCTGCTGCCGGCGTTGGCGGTGGCCGCGAAGAGGCCAAACCAGTCGGCCGGGCCGCCGGCGCTGATCCGGGCCAGGCGTTCGGCGTAATAGTCCTCATGTCCTTCGGTGAGCAGTTCGGCGGGGACATGGCCGAGTTCCTCCGCGGTGCCCCAGCAGGCCGGGACCGGCCCCGTCAGCGGCGGGCAGTCCCACTCCACTTCACGCTCCCACGGGGCGAAGTCATCAGGCTCCGGGCTGCCGTACAGCGGCGGCTCGTCATCGCAGCGCGGAATGTCCTGCCCGGCCAGCGGGTCCGGACCGCAGGATTCAAGCGTGGGCGGTTCCGGGACCGGGCCCATGGCAGCTGCCCGGATCTCCTCCATATAGGCAGCCATCGTGGCGTGCTTGGGCGGTTTGCCCGCCGCGATGTATTCGCGCGCCTGCGCCATGCCCTGCTTCCGGCTCTGCGCGCACTGGACATCCAAAACCGCCAGGGCCTTCCGCACGGCCTCCTGCCGTGCCCCGGGGGTTCTGGGCCGGCCCGGCATCAAACACCGCACCGGAAGGCCATGGCTCACGGACACGCGCCCCGCGGGCCTATGCCCATGGGCAGGGATCCCGGAACCCGGAGACGAATGCTCTTCCGTTGCCATGACTTCAGTCCATCATCCGGTTATGACAGTTCGGAGGTTCAAAAACACCAAGATCCCGCATCCGCGAAATTTCTTCAAAATTCTTTTCAGCACCGGTTTTTCCCGAGCCCGGCAGGAAGCACATTGGCGCCGACCACACCGTCGCCGACCACACCACCAAATCCACACCGCCCGCGGGTAACCCACCAACCTGCGACGAAAGCTTCTGCGTTGCCATGAGTCCAGTCCACCACCTACCACCGACAACCAAACCCCAAAACAGCACCGTCGAGGCGACCTGTGGAATTAGGGCAGGATGCCGGGAAAGCCCTCGATCTTCTCCTGGCCGGTAATGCGCCGGGCGACACTCTCCATGGTCACGGCTTCGCTGTCGATGCCCGCGTGTTCCCTTGCATCGGAACGGCTGTCCAAAGGGCCGTCCAACTGCGGCGACCAGATCGCCTGGATCCGAGGATCCGCCCCGCGGAACATTTCACGCAGCACAGGATCCGCTTCCACGTTTTCCTGCAGTCCAAGCAGCGGGGCGTCCTCTTCGTCTTCCAGCGCGTGATGAACCAGATACAGGAGGGACTTGTTATAGAAGGTGATGTTCAGCAACTTGCACTCGTCATCCAGCGCCCTCTGTTTACCCAGGGCGAAAGTAGACAGGGTTTGGACGCCGTTGCCGATGCGGGACACGATGTCCCGTTTGAACTCCTCGATCAGGATGGCCGGGTCGAGGAAAATGATGGATTCAAATGCCGGCACTCCTTCCTCGAACGCCGCACGCAGGAAATACGAGTGGAAGATGGCCCCGGCGCTATGACCGACGGCGTGCAACGTGACCGTGCCAGGGTTCTGCCGGAGGAACTCAGCCAGCTTTCGCGCCACATATCGCGCTCCGCCCTCATCGGTGCCGACGCCGACTTCGACGACATCTGGACCGGCATCGCCGACTTCGACGACATCTGGACGGCCATCGCCAGCTTCAGCGCCAGGACCGGCGTCGCCGGCGGCGCCATCGCGGTCGTGAGCAATTGGGCTTGGGCCATCGGCGCGGTCAACGGACCGCGCGGCGGCTGCCTTAAGATCGGCCCAAACTGATCGCCCACCGGCATGTCTGGCGATCCATTCGACGAACTGATCGGCGGCCTCTTCGACGGGAACGGCCGGCCGCAGCCGGTCGATGCCTTGCCGGATCCTGGTACCGAGGGCTTGAAGCAGACCTGTCTCCCAGACGAAATAGACCGGGTAGACGCCGTTGGCCAGCCACCAAGGAACGTGATGCGCCGCGGCTGCGAGGCCGGTCCGCTCGGGCACCAGACCGCCATGGGCCCAGAACATTAACGGCACCGGGCTGTCGGGATGCTCAGCGATGAACCGGGGCAGGTGGACCTCGAAAATCCGGTCCACATCCTCGGCCGTGGTCGAGGCCAAGCCGCCGGCAGTCAACCGGCCGTTCCGCAGGTTCACCAAATGGGGGCCCAGGGACATAAAGCCGCCGTCCGCCGTCGTCATCGGTTCCCCTTTCCTGCTCCAACGAGGGCTTTGCGGCGCAACGGATTAAACGCCGTCCGTGGCCAGGGCAGCGTGGCGAGCACCATCGCCACGAGAGTCAGCAGCGTACCCAGCACCGTCGCCGTCGTAATAATGGTGCCGGGCGCGGGAAACACCACATCCAGCAACAGGGAGCCGAGCACCTGTCCGGCAATCATGCCCAGGCCGGTCAGCAGGACGCCCAGGGAGCGCACCAGCACTGCGGCGAGGGCGAGGAAGAGGCAGCCGATCGGGCCGCCAAGGTAGTACCACCATTCGTCCGGCAAAGGATTTCCGACGCCGGCGACCGCCACTTTCACGAGCCAAGCGGCGACCAGCAGCACCATCCCGACGGTGAGGTTGACCAGGGTGGCGGGCAGCGGGGAGCCGAAATGCTGTGTCTGCGTGCCGTTGAAGGCCTGCTGGAAACTCTGCATGAATCCGGCTGCCAAAGGAAGCAGCACCGGGATCAGCCATTCGCTGACCTCGGAACCGGCTGAAAACTTCGGCGATACGGCCCAAGCCACCGCGGCTACGGTCAGCAGTGCGCTGAGCACCCGCATGATCGTGACCGGCTTCTTGCCAGCGGGACCCAGGCCGAGCCGGTCCACCAGCAGGCCGCTCAGCGACTGCCCGGTCACGGCCGCAACGGTGAAGAGGGCGACGCCGATCAACGAGATGGTTATTCCCTGGCTCACCACCAGGAAGGCACCGCTGAGACCGGCCAGCAGGTACCAGCGGGGAAACTTTTTCTGCCGTATGGCCGGTGCGATGCGCCGCACTCCCGCCCGACCGCTGGGCACTAGCAAACAGATCAGGAAAATCAGAACCAGCCCGGTGCCGAAGCTCACGACCGCGGTCGCGAGTCCGTCGTCAAGCACTTCTCCTAGCGCCCCGTTGATCCGGCCTTGAACGGGCATGCAGAGACCCGTCACCACGGCCAGCGGCAGGCCAAGCGCAAGCGGCATTCTGGGAACGTGCGACACGGTTTCACCCTATGTCAGGGGCACCGCCGCGGCGGGCACAACGCACCCGGTCCACCGCAATGTGGCGAGCACCATGGCCGCTGCGTCAGGCAGAATGTACTTATGGCCTCTGATCACATCAATGACATTTCCATCCGCGACGACATGATCCGGCTGGGACAGCTGCTCAAGCTGGCGAACCTCGCCGAGGACGGGATCGAGGCCAAGGAGTACGTCGAGAACGGCCTGGTGCAGGTCAACGGGGAGATCGAGACCCGCCGCGGCCGCCAGCTGCACTCCGGGGACACGGTCACCGTCAACGGCGAGACCGTCCGCGTCGTTCAGGAGTAGGCCGGGCGCCGTCAGCATGCCGGCCGCCGGCGTCGCGGTTAAGCCAAGCGCCGCCGTCGTTCTTCGGCAGCAGCGCAGGAGCTTGACAACCAAATAACGACGGCGGCGGCACGGGTTTGGGTGCGAGCTTTTACTTCGCGTTGAGCACCTTGTAGGTCAGGAATTCCTTCACGTGGGCGAGTTCCTGGGCGTTGATGCCGTGGCCGATGTTGGCGTAGAGCACCTTGGTCAGGTCGACGTGCTCGTTGAGCCAGGCGTGGCTGTACTCGATCTTGTCCGGCGTGATGACCTGGTCCTCCTGGTCGCGGCCCCAGAACACTGCGGGCTTGAGCGACTTGACCGCCTCGTCGTTGAAGAACGGGTCGCCGTCCGCGGGGATCACGAAGCCGGAGAGGCCAATGACTGCGGCGATTTCCTCGGGGCGGTGGCGCATGATGGACGTCGCAACGGCCATGCCCATGGAGAATCCGAGGA
This sequence comes from Arthrobacter crystallopoietes, assembly GCF_017603825.1. Taxonomy (NCBI): domain Bacteria; kingdom Bacillati; phylum Actinomycetota; class Actinomycetes; order Micrococcales; family Micrococcaceae; genus Crystallibacter; species Crystallibacter crystallopoietes. The sequence goes on along the minus strand of NZ_CP072014.1, from coordinate 2,731,966 downwards.
CGGAAACGCTGCTGTGCTGGTCCTTGACGGTGTCCAGCCAGGACCATACGTCAGCGGCGGCCTTGGTGACCTTATCCACGGAGAAATCCGGCTCGTGCATCAGCGGGAACCAGGAAAAACCCGGACCCAGGGCGACGGGGGCGCGGACGGCTGCAACGGTGAAGTCTTCGGGCAGCCCCGGAACCAGGCCCATCAGGTCCTCTTCGTTAGAGAGGTAGCCGTGGAAGAGCACCAGCAAGGGAGTGCCGGCCCGCTCGGATTCAGGCTTGGACCAGACGACGACGGGCTTATAAGTAGTTTCGGTCATGCTGCCATTCTGACACATTGATACTTGAAGCTTCAACTTGGGTGCCGAAGGTCTTTGCCATTGGAGAGCCGCTGGCGCAGGATGAACTTTGTGAGTAACTTGCCTGAGGCAGCTTCGCAATCGCTCGAAAGCGCCCGTCATCCCTGGAGCCGCTTTGTTGCCATCGGAGACTCGTTCACGGAAGGGATCGGCGACCCGGATCCGGACAGCCCCGGCGGTAACCGTGGCTGGGCCGACCGCGTAGCCGAGGAGTTGGCACGTGACCACCCGGATTTCGCCTACGCCAATCTCGCCATCCGCGGGCGGCTGCTGCAGCAAATCATCGACGAACAGGTCGGCCCGGCCGTTGAGCTCGCACCGGACCTGATCAGTTTCTGCGCGGGCGGAAACGACGTCCTCCGGCCCGGCTCGGATCCGGACGCCTTAGCCGAGAAAATCGATGCTGCCATCGAAACGCTGGCGGCAACGGGGGCAACCATTGTCCTGTTCACCGCACCGGATGTCGGCGATACGCCCCTGATCGGCAGTGTCCGCGGCAGGGCGGCGATCTATAACGAAAACCTGCGCACCGTGGCGACCCGTCATGACGCGGTCATCGCCGATATGTGGGCACTGCGGGAGCTGAAGGATCCGCGGATGTGGGCACCGGACCGGCTGCATTTCTCGCCGCTGGGGCACCACACCATTGCTGCCATGGTGCTGGACGCGTTGAACGTGGAGCACAGCCTGCAACCCGAAGTCCCGAAGCCGCTGCCGCCGAAGAACTGGCGCACCGCCCGCGCCGAGGATCTGGTCTGGGCCCGCCAGCATCTGTTCCCCTGGGTCCTGCGGGCTCTTCGCCACCAGTCACTGGGCGACGGGATCTCCCCCAAACGCCCGATAGCCGGTCCGATGTTTGGCCCCGGCATGCCGCCCGGCGCGGCCGGATAAAGGCTAGCTGAACGTGGATTCCGCGGGCAGCGCGCATGGCGGCCAGGAGATTTCCGGTGCTGGTGGGCTTCAGGACGGGACTGCCCTGGCAACTGGGATTGTCCGGCACCGGTTGCTCGCGCAGCAACTGTGGGGAGATGGAGCGTACGACGCCGAGGCCTGCTTGCGCTCATTGCTCGCCGTCCAGGCGCAGGAGTATGCGTATGCCCGGTGGACATTGGCGCAACGGTGCGCAGGACAGGCCAGGGACAACGCGGCAGCAGTGGATGCCGCCATTGCAGCAGGCACAATACTACGGACCCATGTGCTCCGGCCGACCTGGCACTTTGTCCTTGCGGAGGATCTGCGCTGGCTAATGACTCTGTCTGGACCGAGGCTGAGGGGCGGCAATAAGACTCGTGACCGGCAGCTGGGGCTCGACGCAGAGACCGTCCGCCGCAGCAGCGGCGTCCTCGGCGCGGCCGTAGCCGGTGGCCGGCATCTGACCCGCGACGAGTTGGCGGCGGAACTCGAACGAGCGGGTCTGCTGGAGGATACCGGCGAGCGGCTCAATGGGGCGCCACTGCGTGGCCAGCGCCTGGGCCATATGGTTTTCCACGCGGAAATGGACCAAGTGCTTGTCAGCGGCGTCCCGCGGATCAGCGACAGCGGCGCGCTCCGCCAGACCTACGCGCTTTTCGACGAACGGGTGCCTGCCCTGGCAGCGGACTTCGACCGCGACCAGGCACTTGCCGAACTGGCCCGGCGCTACTTTTCCAGCCGCGGACCGGCCACGGTCAAAGACTGCGCCCTGTGGTCCGGCCTGACTCAGACGGACGTCCGGCGTGGACTGGCTGTGCACGCTGCGGACAGTCAAGAAGACATAGGGGCGGGCGACCGTTCCCAGCTGCAGTCGTTGAGCGCCGATGGCTACGAATTCCTCATGGCATCAGGCTCCGCACTCGCTGCCATGGAAGCCTCCACCACTACTTCAAATGCTGGCCTCGCACCGCCTAGCACTGCGCCGGCAGCCCCTCGGATCGACTTGATCCAGTGCTACGACGAATACGTTATGGGCTACACGCCGACCAGGCACTATCTGGGCGGGACGGCTCCTGCCGCGGTGGCCAGCAAGCATCCCAGTCACGTGACCCTGCTGGACGGGCGAATGATCGGAAACTGGCAGCACACACTGAAGCCGGAGTCCGCCGTCGTCAGTTTCTTGCTGAACCGGGCACTGACGCCGGCGCAGAAGCGCGCACTGGATGCCGCCGTCGCCCGGTATGAAACTTTCCTGGGCCGCGCTGTCTCGGTAGACCTGCTCGGTTGAATCGCCTGTACAGGAAACCTTCCGCGACTACCCGATCCGGCAACCCGGGACGTAGCCGGATCAGCTGCGCGGGAAGAACTGGGCAACCAGCTCATGGTGCAGCTGGTGGATGTCCGTCAGGAATCCGTCGTGGCCGGTGGGCACCTCGATCATGTGCACCTTGGGCGGCGTGGGCAACGCTTCGGCCAGCTGGCGCGACTGCTCCGGGAAGTACAGCCGATCCGAGTCTACGGCCGCGATGAAGAAATCCGTTTCCACGTCGGCCAAGGCCTGCTGGATCGAGCCGCGGCCGCGCGCGACGTCGTGGCTCATCAGGGCTTCGGTCATCAGGACGTAGCTGTTGGCATCGAATCGGCCCGCCAGTTTGCTGGCCTGGTGGTCCAGGTAGCTTTCCACGGCATACCGCCCGCGCTCTGCCGGGTTAGCGCTGCCGAAAGGCTGCTCGGTCCCCTGGGCAGTGCGGCCGAAGCGGTACTCGAATTCGGGCTCGGACCGGTAGTTGATGTGCGCGATCCTGCGCGCGATACCGAGGCCGCCGTCGGGCGCGGGCCCTTCGTAATAGTCGCCGCCGTTGAAGTTCGGGTCCAGCCGGATGGCCAGCACCTGCGCCTGCGCGAATGCGATCTGTTCCGCGGTGCTCGCCGCGCCGCAGGCAATCACCGCACAGCGTGCGGTCCGCTCCGGGTAGGTAGCGGCCCATTCCAGCGCGCGTGCACCGCCCATGGAGCCGCCCAGAACTGCATGCCAGCGCTGGATCCCCAGCTGGTCGGCCAGCCGCGCCTCGGCGTGGACCGAATCGCGGATGGTCACCAGCGGGAAACGCGAACCCCAGGGCTTGCCGTCAGGCGCCGGTGAGGACGGGCCGGTGGAGCCGTAGCAGCCGCCGACCATATTGGCCGCCACCACGAAGTACTCGTTGGTGTCGATCGTGGCGCCGGGCCCCACCAGGGGATCCCACCAGCCCGCCTCATCCGTATCTCCGCGCGCCACATGGGTGCTGCCGGTCAGGGCATGCGCAATGAGCACGGCGTTGGAGGCATCCTCGTTGAGGGTGCCCCAGGTTTCGTAGCCCAGAACGACCTCGGGCAGAAAACCGCCCGTTTCCAGCTCGAGGGCTCCGATGGACGCGTAACGCAACATGCCGTCCGCCGCCGTGTCCAGCAGTTCCTGTGGTTGCAGAGTTGTCAATGCTATGCCTGTGATTCCTTCATGATGCCGCGTTCAGGCGGCACCCTTGGATGCGCGGAACCCGGCTTCGAGGTCCGCAAGAATATCGTCGATGTGCTCGATCCCCACAGCCAGCCGGACCAGGCCGGGCGTCACACCGGCGGCTGCCTGCGCCTCCGGAGACAGCTGGGCGTGGGTGGTCGACGCCGGGTGGATGACCAGCGAGCGAACGTCGCCGACATTCGCCACATGGGAGTGCAGTTCCAGCCCGTCGACAAAGCGCTTGCCCGCCTCGAGCCCGCCGGCGATTTCGAACGCGATGATGGCGCCGGTGCCCTTGGGACCGTACTTGCGGCCGCGCTCGTACCACGGGCTGGAAGGCAGGCCGGCGTACGCAACGGACGTCACGGCGTCGTTCTTTTCAAGCCATTCGGCCACCTTCTGCGCATTCTCCACGTGGCGCTCCACCCGCAGGCTCAGTGTCTCCAGACCCTGGGCAATCAGGAACGCGTTGAAGGGAGCGGCGGAGGAGCCAAGGTCACGCAGCAGCTGGACGCGCGCCTTGAGGATGTAGGCCAGGTTCGCGCCGAGCGCGCCGCCGACGCCGAGGTCGCGGGCGAAGACCAGGCCGTTGTAGCTCTCGTCCGGGGTGTTGAAACCGGGGAACTTCTCCGGATCCTTGCCGAAGTCGAAGTTGCCCGAATCCACGATCACGCCGGCGATGGCGCTGCCGTGGCCGCCGAGATATTTGGTGGCCGAATGGACCACGATGTCGGCGCCCCACTCGATCGGGCGGATCAGGTACGGGGTGGCCAGCGTGTTGTCCACGATCAGCGGCACGCCGGCCTCGTGGGCGATGGCGCTGATGCCTTCGACGTCGAGCACGTCCTGGCGCGGGTTGGACACGACCTCGCCGAAGAACGCCTTGGTGTTCGGCTTGACAGCCGCGCGCCACTGGTCCAGGTTGTCCGGATCCTCGACGAAGGTCACCTCGATGGCGAACTTCTTCAAGGTGTTCTTCAAAAGGTTGTACGTGCCGCCGTAGAGGCTCGGGCTGGCGACGACGTGATCGCCGGCTTCGGCAATGTTCAGGATGGAGAATGTGGACGCAGCCTGGCCGGAGGACAGCAGCAGTGCACCGACGCCGCCTTCCAGATTCGCGATCCGGTTCTCCACGGCCTCCGTGGTGGGGTTGCCGATACGGGTGTAGATGGGGGCCAGTTCGGCCAGCGCGAAACGGTTGGCCGCGCTTTCGGCACTCGGGAAGACGAACGACGTCGTCTGGTAGATGGGCAGGGCACGCGCGCCTGTTGCGGTGTCCGGCTCCTGGCCTACATGGATCTGGCGGGTTTCGAATGACCAGTCATTTGACATGTGGAACTCCCTCTTGTCTCAAAGGGGTCTGCCCTGGGAACCGGATTTCCGGCGTTTTCCTCGGGTGACCCGCGCTTGCGTCCCGCCTGATAGCGGGAGCCTGGTCCTCACCCGGGGCACCCCACCGCGGTTGGAGGGTTGCCGGCCAGCTAGCCGGGGCTTGTTGCTGGCACTCATGACCTGTATCTAGGTTCGGCGACGGGTACTTTTTCAGCAAGTATGTGACGGTGTGTGAATGTCAGTTAGGCGACCCTTAGTCGAGAGGCACATCACAAAGTGCCAAAATGAGGCATGCGTTTCGATCATGTCTCATATGCCTGTGAACCCGATGGCCTGGCGGCTACAACCGAACGGATTTCGGCAGCCCTGGGTATCGAAGCCGTCAAGGGCGGCGTCCACCCCCGCTTTGGAACCCGCAACATGATTTTCCCCCTGACGGACCATCATTATCTTGAGGTCGTCGAGGTGCTGAACCACCCGGCGTCGGACAAGGCGCCGTTCGGCCAGGCCGTGCGTGCCCGCTCCGAAGCAGGCGGCGGCTGGATGGGCTGGTGCGTGGAGGTTGACGATCTGGCTCCGTTCGAGGAGCGCCTGGGCCGCCATGCTGTACCCGGCGGCCGCAAGTTCCCGGATGGCCGCGAACTGACCTGGCAGCAGATCGGCATCAAGGGCCTCATCGCGGACCCCCAGGTTCCGTACATGCTGCGCTGGGACGACGGCACCGAAGAACTGCATCCGTCGAAGGCCTACCCAGCAACGGCGAAGCTGATCGGGTTGACCATCGGCGGCTCCTCCACCCGTGTGGCGGACTGGCTGGGAACACCGATCGATGCGCTCCTGGATGACGTCAAGGTCGCCTGGACGGCGCCGAACGGCACCCCGGGCATCATGTCCGTACGGTTCGAGACCGACAAGGGCGTCGTCGAACTCTAACCGCGGTTATTTCAGAGGTTACGCTCCGTTTTGGTATTGGCTCGACTGAGTCACCATCCAAGCGGAGCGTTTCTTTTGCAGACACAGAGGGAAGACGCCGCGGCGGGAGAAGTTATTCGCCGATGCCGATGGCGGAGCCGAAGAGGGCATAGCCGACGAACCCTGCGATGTCGAGCAAGGCATGGGCTATGACAAGGGGCATTACGCGTTTGGTGCGGGTGTAGGCATAGCCGAAGACAATGCCCATCAGGAAGTTGCCGATGCCGGGCCCGATCCCCTGGTACAGGTGGTAGCTGCCGCGGATCACGGCGCTGGTGACAATGATGCTCCAGGTGCCCCAGCCCAGCTTGGCCAGCCGGTTGAAAAGGTAGCCGACCACAACCACTTCTTCCAGTACCGAGTGGCGCAAGGCGGAGAGAACCAGGACCGGGACAGTCCACCAGTACTCGTCCAGCGCGGCCGGGACAATCGCCGTCGTAATGCCCAGGGCCCGTCCGCCCGCATAGACGCCTATGGTGCCCGCACCGATCAGCAGGGCCAGCCCGAAGCCCAGTCCAAAGTCTACGCCGGGCCGGGCGAAGGTAAACCCGATTTTCCGGAAGGCCTCGCGGGCGCGTTCACCCGGGGTTGCCAGCAGGAACAGCACCAGCGCTACAGGGACCAGGGCAAAGAAGATTGCCAGGAGTTGGTAAAGCAGGTCGAACAGCTCCCGCTCGTTCAGGACCGGGTTCAGCGCCGTGGTCTGCGACCCCAGTGGGGCCCGCGTCATCTTTTCCAGCAGGTTCACAAGGGCGTAGACGGCGGACTGGCCCAGGGAGAGCCCCAGAACGATCAGCACTTCGGCCCGGTAGTAACGGCGGGTGCGTGGCACGGTATCGGTGGTTGCGGTCTGGCTCTGCATGGGTCCATTTTGCCAACTCCTGCTGGGAGCGTGCTCAACAAGGACCGATCCTCGCAATCCCGCGGCCTGCTCTGGACGCCGGGGAACCTGCGTGCGAAGGTCGGAATGACAAATAAACAGCCGAAGGACAGGGAGGCCCGGCGTGCTCAATCTGGAACCAGCCGCACGGCAGGTGGCGGAAATTGTCAAGGGCATCGGGGACGGCCAGTTGGCCGCGCCAACGCCCTGCGAGTACTACAGCGTTGGGGACCTGCTCGATCACTTCATGGGCCTGACCGTCGCCTTCAGGGACGCGGCGACCAAAGCGTCGCTGGAGTCCGGCTACAAATCCGTGCCGCCTGACAGCCCGGATAATCGTCCCTCAGCTGCGAACCTGGACCCGGATTGGCGGAACCTTCTCCCCCAGCGCCTGGATGACTTGGCTGCTGCCTGGCAACAACCGTCTGCCTGGCAAGGAATGGCACAGGCCGGCGGCGTGACTATGCCGGCCGAACTCATGGCCCTGGTGGCTACCAACGAGTTGGTGGTCCACGGTTGGGATCTGGCCGCTGCCACGGGCCAGGCGTTCGACGCCGACACAGCCAACCTGCAGGCGGCCTACGAATTTGCCGAGCTCTCCGCCAAGGACGGCGAAGATCGCGCGGGCCTGTTCGGCCCGGTCATCGAAATTCCGGGCGACGCACCGCTGCTGGACCGTTTGCTGGGGCTGACAGGACGAAACCCCGGCTGGACCGCGAAGTAGCGGCAGCCGGCATCACGGACCAGCGGCCGCCCGGCTGGCGGCCGGAGGCAATCACCGGCGAAAATCAGCGCACTTTCACGCCTGCGCGCCAGACCGCGGCAGTCAGCGGCATGCCGGGCCGGTAAGCCAGATGCGTGGCCGAGGGTGCATTGAGCAGATGCAGGTCGGCCCGGTGCCCGACGGCGATCGAGCCCACCGCGCGCTGCCCATCGACGTCGGCACCAACGTGCTTGCCCAAGGCAAGGGCGCCCGCATACGTCGCCGCCCGGACTGCTTCATGGACGCTCAGTCCCATCTGCAGGACCGCCGTGGTCACGCAATAGTTCATCGAGCTTGTGTAGGACGTGCCCGGGTTGCAGTTGGAGGCAAGGGCAATTTCGACGCCGGCATCCAGCAGCTGCCGTCCCGGCGCCAAGGGCTGCCTGGTCGAGAGATCGCAGGCCGGCAGGCACGTGGCCACCGTACCGCGCTCCCCTGTCCCGGCCACGCGGTCCCAACCGGACCAGCTGTCCGCCAGTACTTTGACGTCCGTGTCCGCCAGATAATTGACATGGTCGACACTGGCGGCGCCGAACTCTACGGCGAGCTGCACGCCCGGCCCCTCGCCCAGCTGGTTGCCGTGCACACGGAGTCCGAGTCCGGCATCGCGGCACGCGGCCAGCACACGCCGCGACTGCTCCTCATTAAAGGCGCCGCGCTCGCAGAAGACGTCAGCCCACTGCACGTATGGCCGGACCGCCTCGAGCATCTCGCCGCAGACCAGCTCGGTGTAGGCATCCGCGTCCATTCCATCCGGGACCAGGTGCGCACCCAGATACGTCACTTGGTCCGCCACGGTGGAGGCGATGCGCGCGGACCGCGCCTCGTGCTCCACATCCAGCCCGTAGCCGGTCTTCGTCTCAACATAGGTTGTTCCGCCGGCGACCGCCTCGGCGACACGTCCCATCAGCAACCGGGTCAGCTCGAAGTCGTCGGCGGCCCGGGTGGCCCCGGTGGTCACGGCGATACCGCCTGCCGCATAGCTTTCCCCCGCCATCCGTGCCTCGAATTCAGCGGTGCGGTCCCCGGCGAACACCAAGTGTGTGTGCGAATCCACCCATCCCGGCAGCACCGCACGGCCTTCGGCGTCGTAAATTTCATCTGTCTGCGGCGCCTGGCCGGCAGGTCCGATCCAGCTGATCCGTTCACCCTCAACAACGACGGCGGCGCCACGCAGCACTGAGGCGGCCCCGCGTGCCGGGTCCTGGGTCATGAGTTCGCCGATGTTGGTGATCAGCGTGGACTGCGTAGCGGTCATCTTTGGAGGGCTCCCTTGGCTGCGGTGTCGCCGGCTCCTGCGGCGTCGACGTCGGCGATGGCGGCCGCGAGCAGCCGGGCGGGATCGCCCAGCGTCGCGTGGATGCCTTGGCGGGCGGCAAGGCGCCCGCCGATGACAACGGTCCTGACGTCTTGCGCGGTAGCGGAAAGCGCCAGCTGGTCCGGCTGCGAGCCGATGGTGCGCAGACTGCCGGGGTCCACCGCCATCAAATCGCAATACTTCCCCCGTTCGAACCCGGGCAGCCTTCTGCCCTGCGAACGGGCGCCGGCATCCGAGGCCGCCTCATGCAAGGTTTCGGGCGGGAACCAGCCGCGCTGCCCGGAACGCAGCCGTTCGCCATGTTCGAGCGCGCGCATTTCCAGCCACGGATCGACGACGGCGTGCTGGTCGGTGCCAAGCGCGATGCGCGCCCCGGCGTCGCGCAGAGCTGCGGCCGGACCGATGCCGTCCGCCAGGTCCGCTTCGGTTGTCGGGCACATCACCACGGTGGCATGGGCGGCGCCGAGCATGGCGATATCCTGCTCCGTCAGGTGGGTGGCGTGGATGGCCGAAAGCCGGGGGGTGAGCAGACCGCTCCGACGCAGCAGTGCCGTCGGAGTCAGCCCGGTGGCCTGCACGCAGGCTTCGTTTTCGGCCGGCTGTTCGGACAGGTGGATGTGCAGCGGAATCTCCGGCGGCAGCTTCTCGGCGATGACCGGCAGCACGTCGGCTGGCACCCCGCGCACCGAATGCAGGGCGGCACCAACAGTGACCTGATCCGGGCTGAATTCCCGTGAGACAGCTTCGCGCAGGGACTCAAGCCGCGACAACCACGCGTGGACATCCGGGTCGCCGAACCGCAACTGTTCCGGCGCGAGCTCCTGCCCGATGCCCCCGGCGAGATAGCAGGTGTCCAGCAGCGTCAGCCTGATCCTGGCGTTGACCGCCGCCCTGGCCAAGGCGAGCTCCATGGCATGCGGACCGTCGGCTCCGATCGAGTCTGCGCCGGCGCTGGCCCCGTTGCCGGCACTTCCCGGGCTCCCGCCGCTGCCCGTGCTCCCGTACGGTGTGCCGTCCGGACGGTGATGGACGTAGTGGAATTCGGCCACGCTGGTCCAGCCCGTCACCACCATTTCGGCAAAGACGGCGGTTGCCAGCTGCTTATACAACGCCGGACTCAGCGCCCCGGCCGCGCGGTACATCTGCTCCCGCCAGGTCCAGAAACTGCCCACACCCATGTCGTGCGTGCGGCCCCGCAGGACGCGGTGGAATGCGTGCGAATGGGCGTTGGACGCAGCCGGAAAGGCCACGCCGGAGACGGGCAGGTCCGATGCTTTCCGCTCCGCACCTATTTCCAGCCGGGTCACGATTCCGGATTCGTCCACTTCGACGCGCACACCCGGCACCACGCCGCGTCCGCGGATCCAGGCTGCTTCGCACCAGACGCTCACAGCAGTCCCTCCAATACGTCGGCCAGCGCACCCGCGCCCGCGTCGGCGTCGTCGTCCTCAACATGTTCTTCCGGCGAGTGGGAAATGCCGGTGGGGTTGCGCACGAAGATCATGCCGGAAGGCACATAGCCGGCCAGCACGCCGGCGTCATGGCCGGCTCCCGTCGCCAACACGGGCGCCCCGGGCAGCGCATTTTCGAGTTGCCGCTGCAGTGCCGGATCAAAGTGGACCGTGCCCGAATAGGACTCCTCCGTCAGCGTCACGGAGCAGCCTTCGAACGCCGCGATTTTTTGCGCCTGGCCATGGATCGCCTCCACGAGCGCGGCGGTCACGGCATCTTCCGGATGCCGGACGTCGAGCCACAGCTGGACCCGCGAGGCGATGACGTTGGTGCCGCCGGGAATCGGTTCCAGCCGCCCCACCGTGGCGCGGGCGTCCGGCTTGGCCGCGGCCGATTTCTGCACGGCAATGATGATCTGCGCTGCCGCCACCATGGGATCCGCCCGGTCCTGCATCAGGGTGGTTCCGGCATGGTTGCCCTGGCCGCTGACCGTCAGCTTCCACCGGCCGTGGCCCAGGATGGAACTGCCGACGGCGACCGCCGGCCCCTCCTCGCCGAGGCCGCGGCCCTGCTCTACATGCAGTTCAACGAAGTCGCCGATCCGGGCCAGCGCTTCCTCATCCCGCCCGAAGTGTTCGGGGTCCAACCCGTTCCCCTGCGACACCTCAGCAAAGGTACTGCCGTCCGCGTCGCGCAGGTTCCGGGCCTTGTCAGGGTCGATGGCGCCGGTCAACAGCCGTGAGCCGAGGCAGGCCACGCCGAAGCGTGAGCCCTCCTCCTCGGGGAAGACCGTGATGGCGAGGGGCCGGTTGGGCTGCACCCCGCGCTGCCGCAGAACGTCGACGGCGGCGAGTGCCGAGGCCACGCCGAGCGGACCGTCGAAGGCGCCGCCGCCGGGGACCGAGTCCAGGTGGCTGCCGGTGACAAGCGCGCCTTTTTCCGGCGCGCCCCACCAGGCCCAGATAATGCCGTTGCGGTCTGTCTCCACCTCCAGCCCGCGCCGCCCGGCCTGCTCGACGAACCACCCGCGCAGGTCCAGCTCCGCCGTTGAATACACCGGGCGCGAGTACCCGCCGCGGGCAGTATCACGGCCGACGTCGCTGATTGACTCGAGCAGCTGGGAAACGGTTTCCAAAGAGACCTCCGGATGGGACAGGCGGACAGGACGACAGGTCACGACGGGCGGGCGGGCGGGACGGGGCAGGATCAGGACTCGTTCATCGGTACCCGCACCCCGCGCTCGGCAGCAACCTCAACGGCCCGATCGTAACCCGCATCCACGTGCCGGATCACTCCCATGCCCGGATCGTTGGTCAGCAGCCGTTCCAGCTTCTGCGCCGCCAGTTCGGTGCCGTCGGCCACGGAAACCTGGCCGGCGTGGATGGAGCGGCCGATGCCGACGCCGCCGCCATGGTGGATGGACACCCAAGTGGCACCGGAGGAGGTGTTGACCAGGGCGTTCAGCAACGGCCAATCGGCAATCGCGTCGGAACCGTCCGCCATGGATTCGGTCTCGCGGTACGGAGAGGCCACGGAACCGGAATCCAGGTGGTCACGGCCGATCACGATCGGCGCCGAAACCTTGCCCTCGGCCACAAGCCGGTTGAACAACAGCCCGGCCTTCTGGCGCTCGCCGTAGCCCAGCCAGCAGATACGCGCCGGCAGGCCCTCGAACTCGACGTGCTCCTGCGCGGCGTCGATCCAGCGGTGCAGATGTTCGTTTTCGGGGAAGAGCTCCTTGATCGCCTCGTCCGTAACGCGGATGTCCTCCGGATCACCGGACAGGGCAACCCAGCGGAACGGGCCCAAGCCCTCGCAAAAGAGCGGACGGATGTAGGCCGGGACGAATCCGGGGAACTCGAACGCGCGGTCGTAGCCGCCCAGGCGCGCCTCGTCGCGGATGGAGTTGCCATAGTCGAACACCTCGGCGCCGGCGTCCTGGAACTCCACCATCGCCTGCACATGGCGGGCCATGGATTCCTGCGCCTTCTTGGTGAAGCCCACCGGGTCGCCCTTGGCCTCGGCGTCCCACTGGTCCACCGAGTACTCCAGCGGCAGGTAGCTCAAGGGGTCATGCGCCGAGGTCTGGTCGGTGACGATGTCCACGCTGATCTCGCCGGCCTGGTGCCGGCGCAGCAGCTCCGGGAACACCGCGGCGGCATTGCCCACGTAGCCCACGGACAGGGGCCGCTTCTCCTGCTTGGCACGCATGACCTTGTCCAATGCGGCGTCAAGATCCGTTTCCACTTCGTCCAGGTAGCGCTTGCCGGCACGACGGCGCAGACGCGTCTCGTCGACGTCGACAATCAGGCACGCGCCGCCGTTCAGGGTCACGGCCAGCGGCTGCGCGCCGCCCATACCGCCGCAGCCGCCGGTGAGCGTCAGCGTTCCGGCCAGCGTGCCATTGAACCGCTTGTCGGCGATGGCGGCGAAGGTCTCGTAGGTGCCCTGCAGGATTCCCTGGGTGCCGATGTAGATCCAGGACCCGGCGGTCATCTGGCCGTACATCATCAGCCCTTCGGCCTCGAGCCGGCGGAACTCCGGCCAGTTGGCCCAGTCGCCCACCAGGTTCGAGTTGGCAATCAGCACCCGCGGCGCCCATTCATGGGTGCGGAAGACGCCCACCGGCTTGCCGGACTGGACCAGCAGGGTCTCGTCTTTCTCAAGGGTGGCCAGCGTGCGGACAATTGCGTCGTAGGCCTCCCAGGAGCGCGCCGCGCGGCCAGTGCCGCCGTAAACCACCAGATCCTCGGGACGCTCGGCGACCTCGGGATCCAGGTTGTTCATCAGCATCCGCAGCGGCGCTTCGGTCTGCCAGCTCTTGGCCGTCAGCTCGGTGCCTCGGGGGGCGCGAACGGTGCGGGAGGAATCGTGTTGCGTGAAGGTCATTTCTGAAGGCTCTTTCTCTGCGGGAAGCGGGTAGTTATCCGGCTGTCGGGTTAGGAAGTTTGAGGATTAACGACGGCGGTGTCCCCGTCCGGCCCGGCGAAGACGCGGCCTGCTTCGGCGGCCAGGAGGGCGCCGAAGGTTTGGGCGGCTTCGGCGGTAGTTCGGTAGCTCGGCGCGACGATACTCAGGGCTGCGACCACCTTGGAACCGGCCATCACCGGGGCGGCCACCGCAGTGATGTCCGGCTCGACTCCTTCGGCTACGACGGCGAAGGACCCGGGCGCCACCTTCCCCTGCAGGGCTTCCCCGGCGGCGCTGCCGACCATGGGGAACGTGCGGCCTACCCAATTGATATGGCGCACGGTGTGCGTGCCTTCCTCGATGGCCAGGTACAGCCCGTCAGTGCTGCCGGCCGCCACGCTGAGATAGGCGGATTCGCCTGTCCGGGCAACCAGCGAGCGCAAGGCGTCCTGGCTGGTGGCGACCAGCGATTCGTGGCTCAAGGCCTGGACGCCCAGCTGGACCATACGGAACCCCGGCCGGTACAGGCCGTCTTCGCGCTTGGCCGCGAAACCGTTGGCTTCCAGGGTCCTCAGCAGCCGGAGCGCCGTGCTCGCCGAAAGGTCTGCCGCCTTGGCCGCATCGGCAAGTTTGACGCCGTCGTTCTCGCAGACAACGCGCAGCAGACCCAGGGCGCGGTCGGCGGCTCGGGTTGTGGCATCCGGCGCCGCAGCAGTCTCAGTAGTGGTGTCCACCATGGAGGGCCTTTCCGGTCGGGATCGTCGTTTCATCGACGTTGCACTTAGTAAAACATCAATTTCATCTAGTGGCAATGCCCCTTTTGTGCTTCACCATTGACGGCAAGCCGATCGCTCTGTACCTTTTCCCTATCAGCCCATAAATTTTACTGTCTGAAATGGCCTTGCCATTCAGCGGCAGAACTGGAGAAATTCCCATGGAAAAGCTCTTCCGCGGATCCACCACCAAGCGCCGTACGTTCATGACGTGCGCGTCCGCCGCCGCCCTCACGGGTCTTCTGGCGCTGACCGGCTGCGGATCAGGCAGCCCTTCGGCACCGGAGAACGCCGCGAATTCCAACGGCGCCGCACCCCAGGAGGGGCTGGATCAGGTGAGCGTCGGACTGATCCCCATCACCGACGTCGCCCCCATCTATCTGGGCATGCAGGAGGGCTACTTCGAGGACGAAGGCATCCAGCTCTCCGTCCAGCTCGCCCAGGGCGGGGCGGCGATTGTGCCGGCCGTGATGACCGGTGAATACCAGTTCGGCTACTCCAACGTTGTCTCGCTGCTGATCGCCCAGGACAAGACGCTACCGGTGAAGGTGGTCTCCAACGGCTCGAGCTCCACCAACGTGCCGGGCAAGGACGTCACCGAGGTAGCCGCCATGCCCGACAGCGGCATTGAATCCGCCGCGGACCTCGTGGGCAAGACGGTGGCGGTCAACGCCCTGAACAACTTCGCCGACGTGACCATCCGCAACTCCATCGAAAAAGCCGGCGGGGATCCACAGGACGTAAATTTCGTCGAGATGCCGTATCCCAATATGCCCGCTGCGCTGGAGCGCGGGGATGTTGACGCCGCTTGGACCACCGAGCCTTTCCGCACCCAGATCCTGGAGGCCGGCGGCGAGATCGTGGCCAGCCCCATGACGGACCTGACCGAGAACTTCGATTCGGCCTTCTACTTCACGTCCGAGCAGACGCTGCAGGAGGACCCGGAACTGGTGGAACGCTTCCAGCGGGCGCTGGATAAGTCCTTCACCTTCGCGATGGAAAACGAGGACGAGGTCCGCACCATCATCCAGGACTACGCGAAGATCACGCCGGAACTGGCCGAGACCGTGGAAATGTCCAAATGGTATCCCGAGATCAACATGGACGGACTGCGGGCATTGGGCACCGCGGCCCAGAAGTACGGAGTGCTGGAAAACGAACCGGACTATGATGCCCTGATTGCCAAGTAGCCGTATCCGCCCCCGCCACCCAACCCCCGCACCTTCAATGAAAGGCACCATGTCCCAGCTTCAGCCCGTCACCATCTCCACCGGCCCGCTCTCGCCGGAGGAAGTCATCGCCGTCGCGCGCCACGGTGCACCGATCGAGCTCAGCGCCGCGTCCCTGTCAGCCATGGCGGAGTCCCGCGCGGTGATCGACGCTCTGGTCACCGATGACAAACCGCACTACGGCGTTTCGACAGGCTTCGGCGCCCTTGCCACCAAGCAGATCCCCATCGAGCTGCGCACCCAGCTCCAGCGCAGCCTGATCCGCAGCCACGCCGCTTCCTCCGGCACCGAAGTGGACCGCGAGGTGGTCCGCGGCCTGATGCTCAACCGGCTCTCCACCATGGCGACCGGCCGCACGGGGGTCCGCCCAGTGGTGGCGCAGGGCTATGCCGCCATGCTCAACGCCGGCATCACTCCCGTGGTCGGCGAGTACGGCTCGCTCGGCTGCTCGGGGGATCTGGCGCCGCTGGCACACTGCGCTCTGGCGCTGATGGGCGAGGGCGAAGTCCGGAATAACGACGGCGCGCTGGTGCCTGCCGCCGAGGCGCTGGCTGCCGCCGGGCTTGAGCCGGTGGAACTGCGGGAGAAGGAAGGCCTGGCGCTGATCAACGGCACGGACGGGATGCTGGGCATGCTGATCATGGCCTCGGCCGATCTGCACCTGCTGCTGAAAACCGCGGATCTGGCCGCCGCCATGAGCATCGAGGGGCTGCTGGGCACGGACTCGGTCCTGGCCGAGGACCTGCACGCGCTGCGCCCGCACCCCGGGCAGATTGCCGCCGCGGCCAACATGCGCCGGATTTTGGACGGGTCGCCGCTGATCGCAGAGCAGAAGTCGTCGGATAGTGGCGACGGCCACCGCTTCACCCGCGTGCAGGACGCCTACTCGCTGCGCTGCGCCCCGCAGGTCCACGGTGCCGCTAGATCCACCCTGGCGCATGTGGAATCCGTGGCCGGTTACGAGCTGTCCTCCGCCATCGACAACCCGGTGGTTACGCCGGACGGCCGGGTGGAGTCCAACGGCAACTTCCATGGCGCGCCGGTCGGCTACGCCCTGGACTTCCTCGCCATCGCCGTTGCGGACCTGGCCTCGATGAGCGAACGGCGGACGGACCGTTTCCTGGACAAGGCGCGCAGCCACGGGCTCAACGCATTCCTGGCCGACGATCCTGGCGTGGATTCCGGCCACATGATCGCGCAGTACACCCAGGCGGGCATCGTCTCCGAACTCAAGCGGCTGGCCAACCCGGCCTCGGTGGACTCCATCCCGTCCTCCGCCATGCAGGAAGACCACGTCTCCATGGGCTGGTCAGCCGGGCTGAAGCTGCGCCGGGCGCTGGATGGCCTGACGCGTGTGCTGGCCATCGAGCTGCTCACCAGCGCCCGGGCCCTGGACATGCGCGACGGCGGCCTGGACTCCTCCCGGAGCGCCCCGGCCGTCACCGCGGTCCGGCGTGAAATTCGCAAGGTGGTCGAAGGCCCCGGAACGGACCGCTATCTCTCCCCCGAGATTGAAGCGGTACGCATCCTGGTGGACAGCGGCGTGCTGATCGAGGCCGTCCAGCAGGAACTCGGGTCGGCGCTAAACTGATCGGAGTAATTTTGCCAGCCGGCGGGTGAGTCCGCCGGCGCCCGGTCTGGAGGGGGACGCGAGCATGGGCACGGACGAGCCTGCCACAACGCAACAATCCGGCTCCCCAGCCGGCAGCCCCGCCAGTCCCAGCCGTCGGACCCTTTTCCGCCGCGCCGCCCCTATCATCGCGGTTGGTCTTGGTTCCGGGGCCCTGGGGGCGGGAGCGGCCCATGCCGCCGTCCGCCCGGGCAGTCCGCTGCCGGGGAGCCTGGGGCTGCCCTCAGACGAGGACATTGCCCGGCTGATCGCCGATCCCGCATCAGCCACGCACCGGGCGCTGGCCAACCTGCTTAGCCCTGCCCAGCCGGCCGGCGGGCAGGGCATCCAGAGCGCTGAGAACGTTGCCGGAGCCGCTGCGGGCAACGGCCGCACCGACCCGCGCAAGTCCGGCGCCGACGTCGTTCTCTTGCTGGGGCAATCCAACATGCAAGGCTCGGGGCTTCCCTATGATCCGGCCATTGACATCAGACTGGAGGGCATCGACCAGTTCGCCGGCTCGGGGCCGCATGCCGGGACCGTGATTCCGGCCGTGGACGCGCTGTTCCACGTCACGCAGAACCTGCGCGACGGTGCGCCCACTATCGGCCCCGGAATGGAATTCGCCCGTCAGCTCTGGCTCAACCAACCGGCGGACCGCAAGGTGTTGCTCGTGCCGGCGGCACTCGGCGGCACCTCGATCACCGGCAACGCGGACTATTCCTGGGACCCGTACAACACCACAGCCTCTGTGAACCTTGCCCGCCGGGGTCTCGATGCGTGCCTTCGCGCCCTCGCGCTCAACCCCTCGCACCGGCTGACGGCCATCCTGTGGCACCAAGGCGAATCGGACGCGCTGCCCAAAGTGGGCCAGGACTGGTACCGGCGCAAGCTCCTGCAGATCATCGACCTGTACCGTGCAGAACTGGGCCCGGTCCCCTTCCTCATTGGTGGCATGGTGCCCGAATGGATCGCCGCGGACAAGAAGATCCGCGGCCGCATTGACGCAGCGCACCGTTCCATTGCCTCCCACCGGCCGCAGACCGCCTTCGTCGAGGGACCAGCCGGCGCCAACGGTGCCAGCGACGGCATCCATTTCAACGCTGCCGGCGCCCGCGAGCTCGGCCTGCGCTATTACCGGACTTTCTCCGGCATGGCCGCCAGCTGAACCGGCGGCAAAAACTCCTCGCAGCGTACGACGGCGGGGGCTGAGCGCCGCGATAGCCCGCCCTATCTGATCCTGAGGTGGTTGACGCCGGACCACCCGGGATCAAGTTCCGCACCGACGCCGGTCTGTCCCTCTTCCCAGGCCGCCGCGGCCGCTTCCAGGTCCCAGCCGGCGGAGGTAGTCGAATCCACGTAGAAGTGCAGAATGCGGCGGCCGTCCGTTGTTTCGGCCGCAACCAGACGGCCGTTGCCGTTAAGCGCTTCGGCGAGCGCCTGTTCCATCGTCTGCAGCCGGCGCCCCGAGTCCTCGCCCGGCAGCCCGTCCTTCAAGACCTGGGCATAGCTGAGCTGCACGGCCACATGCTGGTCGAAGTCGGGCCAGAACGCCGGTACCAGCGGAACCTGCACGTAGGCGGAAATGGGCCGGTCCTCGATCGAGCGGCCGTGCAGCTCTTCCCAGATGGGCTCGCCGTGCCCGTCGAACGCGCCGGCGCGCAGTTGCTGCACGACGGCCGGCAGGTCACTCAGCGGGATATCCCCCGGATGCGGCTGCAGCACCGGTTCGATAATGCCGATCCACGCGTTCACGTCCTGCTGGCCGATGGCATGGTCCAGCATGATGGCCACCGGGACCAGCCTCTTGTCCGCGGGGAGCCGGCCCAGCTTCGGGTGGTAGACCGAGATGTCCGCCGAATACCGGTTGCGCATCAGGCCCACCCGGAAGTCTTCGCCCGCGAACTCCTCGCCGCCGACCCCCAACGTCAGTTCCTCGAAGCGCGCGGCGGCCTGCCGGGCATCCGCATACTCCCAGTGCCGGTCCGGTGCCGGAGCCGCCTTGAGCACACGCCGGGCCAGGGCCGCGTGCTCGGGACTATCGGGGAAGATGACCAGTTCGTGTTCCGCCGTCGTTCCGGGCCCGAGCTCCCAGGCCAGGCCCGGATCGATCCTCGCGATCCGCCGGCCCAACTGCTTGACGTAGTTCTCGGCGTAACCCTCTGCCCCCTGTGCGATGCGCCCGGCGGCATCTGCTTCCCACCAGGCCCAGAACTCCCCCACAGCATCTACGTCCATGCTCCCTGTCCTACCCGCTGACTGCGTCCCGCGAAGCGACGAACGCACGCACGCAAGCTTCGACGTCGTCCGGGCTGTGGGCGGCGGAAAGCTGCACGCGGATCCGGGCGGCACCTTGGGGAACCACCGGGTAGCTGAAGGCCGTCACATAGACCCCGTGCGCGAGCATCTGGTCCGCCACCTTGCCGGCCAGCACCGCGTCGTGGAACATTACCGGGATGATGGCGTGCTCCCCGGCCAGCAGCTCGAACCCTTCCTCGGCCATGCGGCGCCGGAAGAGCGCCGCATTTTCCTGCAGCCGGGAGCGCAGTTCGCCGGATTCGCGCACTAGCTCCAGCGCCCTGAGCGTGGCGGCGACGATGGCCGGGGCTACCGAGTTGGAGAACAGGTAGGGCCTGGCACGCTGCCGGAGCATCGCCACGATCTCCGCGCGCCCCGAAACGTATCCGCCGGAGGCGCCGCCAAGGGCTTTGCCGAAGGTCCCGGTGTAGATGTCCACCCGGTCCGACACCCCGGCGTGTTCGGGCGTACCGGCACCGGTGGCGCCCATGAACCCTACGGCGTGCGAGTCATCCACCATGACCAGCGCGTCGTATTTTTCGGCGAGGGCGCAGATATCCTGCAGCGGGGCAAGGTAGCCGTCCATGGAAAAGACGCCGTCGGTGACGATGATCCGGCGTCGCGCCCCGCCGCCGTCGTTCATTGCCGCGGTTTCCTGGAGCCGGGCTTCCAACTCCGCCATGTCCCGGTTGGCGTAGCGGAACCTGGCCGCCTTGGACAGCCGGATGCCGTCGATGATGGAGGCATGGTTCAGCGCGTCCGAAATGATCGCGTCCTCCGGTCCGAACAGGGACTCGAAGACGCCCCCGTTCGCGTCGAAGCAGGAAGAGAACAAGATGGTGTCCTGGGTACCAAGGAATTCGGAGACCCGGCGCTCAAGCTCCAGGTGCAGGTCCTGCGTGCCGCAGATGAAGCGCACGCTGGCCATGCCGAATCCACGCTCGTCCAGCGCTGACTTGGCCGCAGCAATCATGTCCGGGTGGTCGGCCAGGCCTAGGTAGTTGTTGGCGCAGAAGTTGAGCACCTGGCGGGACGGGCCGTCCAGGCTGCCGGCAGTGATGTGGCTGGACTGCGGAGAGCTGATCCGGCGTTCGGCCTTGAACAGCCCCGCGGCGCGGATTTCATCCAGTTCCGCGGCCAGCTGGTCTTTGAGGGCAGAGTACATGCGAAGCTCCTTAGATCCTTCTCCAGTCAAGGACAACCTTGCCGCCGGCGCCGTGGCGGGCGATTTCGAAGCCCCGTTCCCACTCGGCGGCCGGCAGCACGTCCGTGATGACTCCCGAAATGGCCTCGTGCAGCACCGGGTTCGATTGCAGCATGGCACTCATCGCATACCAGGTTTCGAACATCTCCCGCCCGTAGATGCCCTTGAGCGTGAGCATGTGCGTGACCACCTTGCCCCAGTTGATGGCGATGTCTTCGGTAGGCAGGCCCAGCAGCGCAATCCGCCCGCCGTGGGTCATGTTGTCGATCATTTCCCGCAGCGCACTGGCCCGCCCGGACATCTCCAGCCCGATGTCGAAGCCCTCGGTCAGGCGCAACTGCTCCTGGGCCTCGGCCATCCGTTCATGGCTGACGTCTATGGTCATGTCCGCGCCCATCCGCTTGGCCAGGTCCAGCCGGGATGCGGAGATGTCGGTAATGGCGATGTTGCGGGCACCTGCGTGGCGGGCAACAGCGATAGCCATCAGCCCGATCGGTCCGGCCCCGGTGATCAGCACGTCCTCGCCGACCAGCGGGAAGCTCAGGGCGGTGTGGACGGCGTTGCCGAACGGATCGAAGATGGCGCCGAGTTCGGGGGTGATGGACGGATCGCGGTGCACCCAGACGTTGGTCTCCGGAATCACCACGTACTCGGCGAAGGCCCCGTCCCGCTGGATCCCGACGCTGACGGTCCGGATGCACATCTGACGCCGCCCGGCCCGGCAGTTGCGGCAGGTACCGCAGACAATGTGCCCCTCGCCGGAGACGCGGTCCCCCACCTTGACGTCCCGCACCAGGCTGCCGGCTTCCACCACCTCGCCGTAGAACTCATGCCCGGGGATCAGCGGCGTGGGAATGTTCTCCTGCGCCCACGGATCCCACGCCTGGATGTGCAGGTCAGTCCCGCAGATTCCGGTGGTCACTACTTTGATCTTGACGTCGTCCTCACCGGTTCGCGGCTCGGGACGGTCAACAAGCTCGAAGCCGGCCTGTGGCCCGGATTTGAACAGCGCCTTCACTGACACTTCCTTCCGATTCGGATTGCCGCGGCCCGCGGGCGGACCGGGATCGCCGGCGCCCGACGTGACCGCGGTCACGCAATGGAACCACTCTACTTAAGCGGTAGGACAGTTGGGAGATTGAATCCGGTCGTGGTGTTGAACAGCCGAAAGCTAACGACGGCGGGTGGCGGCCGCCGTCGTTAGTTATCAACATGGGGCGGTCGCTTCTAGTGATCGGGGCGTTTGGACGATAATTTGTCAGCAGGACTGCAGAGAAAGCGAGGCCGACGTGACCGAAGTGCTGGCGTACCCGGGTGTCCAGGTGTTTAGCGACGACCCGTATTCGGACGGGAACCTAGCGGATCCGTACCCGCTGTTCGAGCGGATGCGCGCGGCCGGGCCGGCGGTTTACCTGCAGCAGTACAACGTGCTTGCGTTCACCCGCTTCGAGGAATGCCGGGACATTCTGGCGGACCACCAGACGTTCATCAATGGTGCCGGTGTGGGGCCGAAGAACCTGCACAAGGAGCCGTCATGGAAACCGCAGGGCATCCTGGATTCGGATCCGCCGGTACACACCCCGCTGCGCAAGGCCATGGCCTCGGTCATCTCGCCCAGGGGAACGCGTGCGTTGCGCGCCGGATTCGAGGCCTTCGCCGCGCAACTGCTGCCGCAACTGCTGGAGCGCGGGGAGATCGACGGCGTCAAGGACCTGGCGCAGGTCTATCCCCTCCGGGTCTTCGGCGACGCGGTGGGCATTCCGCGCGAGGGCCGGGCTGAAAACCTGATCAGCCAGGGCGCCATGAGCTTCAGCTACTTCGGCCCCGAGGACGAGCGCCAGCAACACTTCATCGAGCAGGGCGCCGGCACCTTTGACTGGGTCATGGACCATACCGCACGCGCCAAGCTGGCACCCGGCGGACTCGGTGCACAGCTGTGGGACCGCGCCGATGCCGGGGACATCAGCGCGGAAGCGGCGCCGTTGCTGGTCCGGGCGCTGCTCTCCGCGGGGCTGGACACCACCGTGATCGGGCTCGGGAACGCACTGAAACTCCTCGCCGAGCACCCCGAAGAGTGGGCCAAGCTCCGGCAGAATCCGCGGTTGGTCAAGTTCGCCATCGACGAGGTGCTCCGGTTCGATTCGCCCTTCCAGTCCTTTTTCCGCACCACCGGCAGCGATACGGTATTCCGCGGCATCCCGATTCCGGCCGAAACGAAGATTGTCCTCTTCCTCGGGTCCGCGAACCGGGACCCGGCGCAATTCGGGCCGGACGCGGATGAATTCCGTATCGAGCGCGATGCCGCCCGCATGATCGCCTTCGGCAACGGCATCCACCGCTGCGTCGGCCAGCCGATCACGAGGCTGGAGATGGAAGTGGTGCTCGGCTGGCTCGCCGAGCACGTCGAACGCCTGGAGCTAGCCGGCGAGCCCGTCCCGTACCTGCACAACACGCTCAAGGGGTGGGAATCCCTCCCACTGCGGCTCATCCCGGCGTGAGTGAGCGGAGGCGCCGGCGGGCCGCCGGTTTCGCCGTGATGCTCCGGAAGATAACGGCGGCGGCTCCCGACTTGCGGCGCTGGGTAGACTGTGAGGCACGCCACTACTTTTCCTTCAGGCAAGGTGGCTGACCTCAGCGAGCGGAGCAACGGTGCATTCCCACGTCCGATCGGCCTTCGGGCCTGTCCAGCAACAGGCCTACGCTGCCCACGAACTCCTCGATGACGCCGTCCGCACGATGCCCAGAGCGGGTGTCGGTACCTTGTCGGGCTTACGGAAGGTAGTGCGCGAATCCTGGGAACGCTCCATGAGCCTGGTCCCGGACCCGGAGGACGCGCTGGCACGGGTGGACCTGGTCGACGAGGAGCTGGAGGAGTACCGGCTGAGCCACCCGCTGGCGGCGATTATGCCCGTCATCCACCGCCTTCTGGTGTTGCCGAGCCATGACACGGGAATGCTGGTGGCGGTCGGCGATGAGAACGGCCGGCTGCTCTGGGTTGACGGGGATACCCGGTTGAAGCGCCAGGCCGAAAAAATGACCTTCATTGCCGGCGCCGACTGGTCCGAAGGCACCGTAGGCACCAGCGCGCCGGGCACGGCGCTGGCGCTGGGCCGCGGCGTGCAGATCTCCGGGGCCGAGCATTTCAGCCGCATTGTCCATCCGTGGAGCTGCACCGCCGTCCCTGTACGTGATCCCGATTCCGGCGCCGTCCTCGGCGTCGTGGACATCACCGGCCGCGAAGAGGCGGTCGCCCCGCACACGCTCTCCCTGGTCCAGGCCACCGTAGCCGCGGCAGAGGCGCAGCTGCGCATCGAACGCCTGCAGCGCGGACAGGCGCAACCCACAGCCAAACCACCGCTCAAGGCGCAGGCCCCGGGCCGGGCCTCGAGGCCCCGGCTCTACAGCAACACGCTGTCCATCACCGGCCGGGACCAGGGCCAGCTGAGCCTGGAGGGCCATACGTTGGATTTGTCCCTGCGCCACACGGAGATCCTCACGCTGCTCGCCCTGCATCCGCGCGGGCTGACCGCGGACGCCCTCGCCGACCTGCTTTATCCGGATGCCCAGAGCATTACCCTGCGGGCCGAAATGGTCCGGCTGCGCAAACTCATCGGCTCGGCCAACCCGGCGGCGGTTCCGCAGTCCCGGCCGTACCGGCTGCCGCAGGAACTGATCCTCGACGCCCGCCAGGTCCTCAATTACTTGCAGCGCGGTGCCCACCGCCTGGCCCTGAACATTTACCAGGGGGCGCTGCTGCCCATTTCGGAGGCCCCCGGCATCGTGCGCTTCCGCGAGGAGGTCAGCGTGAACCTCCGCGAGGCCGTACTCAACGATGCCTCCGCGGAAACGCTGCTGCGTTACCTGCAGCTGCCGGAAGCAGAGTACGACGCCGAGGCCTGGCTCAGTGCCCTGCGCGTCCTCCCGGCGCGCTCGCCGAGACGCACCGCCGTCGTTGCCCATCTTGAACGGATCGAAGCCGAGCTGCGCTGAGCCGTGGTAAATTCCAGCGGTGGATAACGTCAGCCGCCCCTGGCCCGCGCTCTGGTCCCTGGTCATCGGGTTCTTCATGATCCTCGTGGACACGACGATTGTCTCGGTGGCCAACCCCGCGATTATGCGCGGCCTGCAGACCGACATCAACTCGGTCATCTGGGCGACCAGCGCCTACCTGCTGGCCTACGCCGTACCCCTCCTGATCACCGGCCGGCTGGGCGACCGCTTCGGACCCAAGAACCTGTACCTGACCGGGCTCGTGCTGTTCACGGCCGCGTCGGCCTGGTGCGGTTTCGCCAACGACATCCAGATGCTAATCCTGGCGCGCGTCTTCCAAGGGGCCGGGGCGTCCATGATGACGCCGCAGACGATGGCCGTCATCACGCGGATCTTCCCGCCGGACCGGCGCGGGGCCGCGATGGGTCTGTGGGGCGCGGTGGCCGGCCTGGCAGCACTGACCGGTCCTATCCTCGGCGGATTGCTGGTGGACTCGCTGGGCTGGGAGTGGATCTTCTTCGTCAATATCCCGGTCGGCCTGCTTGGCTTCCTGATGGCGTGGCGCTTCGTCCCCGCTCTGCCCACCCATTCGCATACCTTTGATCTCGCCGGCGTGCTGCTCAGCGCCGCCGGAATGTTCCTGCTCGTCTTCGGCATCCAGCAGGGCGAAACCTACCATTGGGGATCGATTGCCGGACCGATTACGGTCTGGAGCCTGATCATCGCCGGAATTCTGGTGCTGGCCGCGTTCGTGCTATGGCAGTCCCGGAACCGGAAGGAACCGCTGCTGCCGCTGAAGATTTTCCGGGACCGCAACTTCTCGCTGGCCAACGGCGGCATCACCACGGTGGGTTTCGCGGTCACCTGCATGTCGTTGCCGCTGATCTTCTTCTTCCAGAGCGTGCGTGGCCTCACCCCCACCGAGTCCGCGCTCATGCTCGCGCCCACCGCCATCATTTCCGCCGTGCTGGCGCCGCTGGTCGGACGAACGATCGACAAAGTCAATCCGAAGTTTTTCGCCACGGCTGGGCTGGTGCTGATGGCCGGTGGCCTGGGCTGGTACGCCTTGCTCATGACACCGACGACGGCGGTAGGCCTGCTCCTGCTGCCCGCCGCCGTGCTGGGTCTGGCCAACGCCTGCGTCTGGGGCCCGATGTCCACCACCGCCACAAGAAATCTGCGTCCGGCCGACGCGGGTGCCGGTTCCGGTGTCTACAACACCACCCGGCAGATCGGCGCGGTCCTGGGCAGCGCCTCCATCGCAGCCTTGATGCAGGCCCGGCTGGCCGAGGAACTGCCCCGCGGTGCAACTGTTTCCGGAGCCCAGGCTGAGGCGGGAGCTGCGGTGCTGCCGGATTTCCTGCATGCAGGTTTTTCGACGGCGATGGCCCAGTCCCTGCTCCTGCCGGCGGCGGTGGCACTGGCGGGCGCCGTAGTGACGCTCTTCTTCGCCCGGCCGCAATCGGTCACGGATTGGGGAAAACCGGTTTCGGAAACGCCGGGCCCAGCGGCCGTAGAACCGGCAGAGCCCCCGCACCGGCCGCGGTAACAGGATTCAGTGTCGGGGCGGCGCCGCCACCGGGAACTGGCCGATCCACCGTGCAACCTTGGTGCAACGTTGCGGCCCCTAGTCTGTGGTGCATGAGCGGGAGTCGACGATGACGCGCTCAAACCACGCTGAAGGAGTTAGCAATGACTGTTTACGCACAGCCGGGCCAGGATGGTTCGAAGGTCAGCTTCAAGCCGCGCTACGAGAACTGGATCGGCGGCGAATGGGTGGCCCCGGCCAAGGGCCAGTACTTCGAGAACATCTCCCCCGTGACCGGCAAACCATTTTGTGAGGTAGCCCGCGGCACCGCCGAAGACATCGACCTGGCCCTCGACGCCGCGCACAAGGCGGCCCCGGGCTGGGGCAAAGCCTCCGTGGCCGAGCGCGCCTCGGTGCTGAACCGGATTGCGGACCGGATCGAGGACAACCTCGAGATGCTTGCCGTCGCCGAGACCTGGGACAACGGCAAGGCCGTACGTGAGACCCTCGCCGCCGACATCCCGCTGGCCGCGGACCACTTCCGCTACTTTGCCTCCGCCATCCGGGCGCAGGAGGGCCGGCTCTCCCAGCTGGACGACGACACCACCGCCTACCATTACCACGAGCCGCTCGGCGTGGTCGGCCAGATCATCCCCTGGAACTTCCCGATCCTGATGGCCGTCTGGAAGCTGGCCCCCGCGCTGGCGGCCGGAAACGCCGTCGTACTTAAACCTGCGGAGCAGACGCCGGCGTCGATCCTGGTGCTGATGGAACTGATCGCCGACATCCTCCCCGCCGGCGTCGTCAACGTGGTCAACGGCTTCGGCGTCGAGGCCGGCAAGCCGCTGGCCTCCAGCCCGCGGATCCGCAAGATCGCGTTCACTGGCGAGACCACCACCGGCCGGCTGATCAGTCAGTACGCCAGCCAGAACCTGATTCCGGTCACACTCGAGCTCGGTGGCAAGAGCCCGAACATCTTCTTCTCCGACGTCGCGGCCGAAAACGACGCGTTCTACGACAAGGCACTCGAGGGCTTCACGCTCTTCGCCTTCAACCAGGGAGAGGTCTGCACCTGTCCCTCCCGCGCGCTGGTCCAGGGCTCCATCTACGATTCGTTCATGGCGGACGCGCTGGCGCGCACGGAAAAGATCATCCAGGGCAACCCGCTGGACTCCGCAACCCAGATCGGCGCGCAGGCCTCCAACGACCAGCTGGAGAAAATCCTGTCCTACATGGACATCGGCAAGCAGGAAGGCGCGAAGGTCCTCACCGGCGGCGAGCGGAACATCCTCGACGGCGACCTGGCCGGGGGCTACTACGTCAAACCGACCATCTTCGAGGGCACCAACGACATGCGCGTTTTCCAAGAGGAGATCTTCGGGCCGGTGGTCTCCGTGACCCGGTTCAACGACTACTCCGAGGCCCTTCAGATTGCCAACGACACGCTCTACGGCTTGGGTGCCGGCGTCTGGTCCCGCAACGGCAACGTGGCCTACCGCGCCGGCCGCGAGATCCAGGCCGGCCGGGTGTGGGTCAACAACTACCACGCCTACCCGGCCGGGGCAGCCTTCGGCGGCTACAAGTCCTCCGGCATCGGCCGAGAGAACCACGCCATGATGCTGGACCACTACCAGCAGACCAAGAACCTGCTGGTCAGCTACAACGAGAACAAACTCGGTTTCTTCTAAACATGGCCGACCTCGTGAATCTCGATGCCACGGTAGCGATACCCGGGGAAGATTTCTCCCGGGTAGCGCTGACACCGGCCGCGGTGGAACTGCTGCAGAAGCTGTGGGGAATCCACGGGCCGCTGATGTTCCACCAGTCCGGCGGCTGCTGCGACGGCTCCTCGCCCATGTGCTATCCGGCCGGGGAGTTCATCACTGCCGAAGCGGATGTGCTCATGGGGGTCTTCGAGTTGCCGGAGTGCGGTCAGCTTGGGTTCTGGATGTCGCGGGAGCAGTTCGCCTACTGGAAGCACACCCACCTCACCGTCGATGTGGTCGACGGCCGCGGCAGCGGGTTCTCGGTGGAAGCTCCGGAAGGCAAACGGTTCCTGATCCGGTCTACCCTGATCGACGTCGCGAACTGATCCAGTTCCGGCCCGGACGGCGGCTGTGCCTTGCGGCGCGGCCGCCGTCTGCGCGATTCGTGAATGAGAGCTTCGGACTTTCGACGGAGGTCTTTCCACCGGTCGGTTTTGGTGCTTCCATGTTAGTTGGGGGTAGAGGAAACCTACCTGACGGAGCATGCTGTGGACGGCAAGTTGCGCGTGATTGTTCATTCAGCTGGCATGGTCCGGTACGCAGCGGATAGACGTTTCACAGCCCGGACATCCGGAATGGCCGCACCATGACCGGCTGGAGCGACGAAAACACCGCCGGTTCTGCCGGCGAAGGCGCCGTGACCCTCCTGCAGGGAACGTCCTTCTGCATTTCCTTTGCCAATGGCGACATGAATCCTGAACGGCCGCACGGATTCTTCTATCGGGACACACGGTTCATTTCAGACTGGTCCCTCTCCGTGAACGGCCGGCCGGTCGAGCCGCTGGAAGCCATCCTTTACGACCCGTACCGCGCCGTCTTCATCGGCCGGGCCGAACGCACGGACGGGCTCGCCGACAGCAATCTGCTGGTCGAGCGCCGTCGAAGCCTGAACCACGGGGTCCACGAGGACGTGACCGTCTCCAACCACTCCAGGGAACCGGCGGCCTGCCAGGTTCAGCTCACCGTCGGCGCAGATTTCGCCGACCTGTTCGAGGTGAAGGCGGGCTTGAAAGAGATTACCCACGCCCAGCCGGCCCAGCGGCACACCGACAACCTGATCATTGCGTCCGAGGGTCTGCCGATCACCGCCAGGATAGTCGTGGCCGCGGAGGGTGCCGAGATCGCGGGAAACCACATCAGTTACAGCGTCGTGATTCCCCCGCAGCAGAAATGGACTGGATCATTCACCGCCCTGCCGGATATGGACCGGAGCCGTTCCCTGGACGGCCTCAATCCGCGCCAGCAAGTGCATTCGACCCTGCCCGAGGAACGGCTGATGGAATGGCGCCGGAACGTTCCGCTGGCCCGGATGGATAACAAAGACGTCGAAAAGGTGCTCGAACAGAGCCAGGCTGACCTCGGGTCGCTGCGCATCTTCGACCCGGATCATCCCGGCCGCGTAGTGGTGGCGGCAGGATCTCCGTGGTTCATGGCGCTCTTCGGCAGGGATTCGCTGCTGACGTCCTTCATGACCCTGCCACTTGATCCGTCACTGGCCCTCGGCACATTGCAGACCCTGGCAGAGCGGCAAGGCACGGAGGTGGATCCGCGCAGCGAGGAACAGCCCGGAAAGATCCTCCACGAAGTCCGCTTCGGAGCCAGCGCCGGACAACTGCTGGGCGGTGACAACGCCTATTACGGGTCCGTCGACGCGACGCCGTTGTTTGTCACGCTGGCGGGCGAGTTGACCCGCTGGGGCTTCTGGCCCGAAGTAGCCAATTCCCTCCTGCCCGCGGTCGACAAGGCGCTGGATTGGATCACACAGTACGGCGACATCGACGGCGACGGATTCGTCGAGTATGCGAGGGCCACCGACAAGGGCCTCCTGAACCAGGGTTGGAAAGACTCCTGGGACGGGGTCAATTTCGCGGATGGAAGACTGGCCTCGCCCCCGATCGCTTTGTGCGAGGTCCAGGGCTACGTTTATGCGGCCTACATCAGCCGGGCGCTGATGGCACAGTGTGCCGGCGACAATGAGCTGGCGGCCCACTGGGGATCCCGGGCGGCCGATCTGAAAACGGCATTCAACGACCGATTCTGGCTTGAGGACCGCGGCTACTTCGCCATCGCCCTGGACCACGACAAGCGCCCGGTGGACTCCTGCGCTTCCAACATGGGGCACTGCCTATGGAGCGGAATCGTGGATAACGACAAGGCGCCGCTGGTGGCGCGGCGGCTGATGTCCCCCGAAATGTTCTGCGGCTGGGGCGTACGTACCTTGGCGTCGGATATGGGTGCCTACAACCCGGCCAGCTACCACAACGGATCTGTGTGGCCACATGACAACGCCCTCATCGCCGCCGGACTGATGCGCTACGGCTTCATGGACGAGGCGACCCGGATTGCCCTGGCCTTGTTTAACGCGGCTACCCAGTTCGGTGGCCGGCTGCCGGAGCTGTTCTGCGGATTGGACCGGGAATCGTATCCCGTGCCGGTGGCCTATCCAACATCCTGTTCGCCGCAGGCCTGGGCCGCAGCCGCACCCGTACATCTCATGCGGGTGCTGCTGAGGTTCGATCCGTGCATGACGCACAACGGGCTTTGGCTGGCACCGCTGATTCCGGCCGAGCTGGGACCGCTCCACGTCACCAACCTGCCGCTGGCGGGCGCACGCATTTCCGTGAGCGTGGCCGACGGGCAGACCGAGGTGGACGGTATTCCGGAATCCATCGAGCTGCACCGAAAACCGCGCAAGCCGCTGGCAGATCTACTGGACGTCTACGCAAGCAACACCGGGAACTAGCGCAGGAGCACCACATGCGCATTGGTATCGTCGCCCCACCATGGATCGCTGTCCCGCCGTGCGGCTACGGGGGCATCGAGGCCGTCATCGATACCCTGGCCCGGGAGTTCGTGTCCGCCGGCCACGAGGTCAGTCTGGTGGCCGCCGAAGACAGCGACTGCCCGGTACCGAAAGTGTGCGGACTGCCCGCGCGGCAGATCAGTGCTTTAGGGGCCGCCGTGGACGAACTGACCCATGTGGTCCTGGCCCATGAGGCGCTGGACGGCGTCGACATCATTCACGACCATACGCTCGCCGGGCCTTTGTCGCGCCACCGTCCGCCGGGTGTCCCGCTGGTCACCACCGCCCACGGCCCCCTGACGGGCTCGTTCCGCACTGTCTACCGCGCCATCGCGGCCC
Organism: Arthrobacter crystallopoietes; assembly: GCF_017603825.1. Classification (NCBI taxonomy): domain Bacteria; kingdom Bacillati; phylum Actinomycetota; class Actinomycetes; order Micrococcales; family Micrococcaceae; genus Crystallibacter; species Crystallibacter crystallopoietes. The sequence continues at coordinate 2,701,045 of NZ_CP072014.1, read as the reverse complement.
ATACGCCGTTGATTGCCATTTCCCGGCATCAGGCGGTCTCCGCTCCTGAAGTTTCGGTCCGTCAGGTCATCCATCACGGCATCGACGCATCGACGGTTCCGTTGGGCGGCGGCGACGGCGGCTATGCCTGCTTCCTGGGCAGGATGCATCCGGACAAAGGCCCTCTGCAAGCGATCGAGATAGCCCGCGAAGCCGACGTCCCGCTGCGCATCGCCGCACGGGTGATGGAAAACGAAGAGCGCGACTTTTTCGACGCGGCCATCCGCCCCCAACTGAAGCCGCCCATCGAATTTCTGGGCGAGCTGACGGCGCCGGAGAAGTATGAGCTGCTGGGCAGTTCGATCGCCCTGCTGAACCCCATCCAATGGCCCGAGCCATTCGGCATGGTCATGATCGAAGCCATGGCAACAGGTACGCCGGTCATCGCCACGCTGCGGGGCTCCGCCCCGGAAATAATCGAGGACGGCGTGACCGGTTTCCTGCGCCGCGGAAACCACCAGCTCGCCGTGGCGCTCCAGCAGGCGGCCGCCCTGGACAGGCGCCGGTGCCGTCAGGTGACCGAGACCTACTTCAGCGCGGCACGCATGGCCGAGGAACATCTGCGGTTCTTCACCGACGTCGTCGCGCAAGGCGCGCGGCGCCGCTCCAGCAGTCCCATCGTGGTCGCCTGAAACCAGGCAGCCACCGGCGGGATCAGCCGTCGAGGACGTCGAACACCAGACGGGCTGCGGCCAGATCCGTGGCGGGATCCCCGGCTGTTAGATCGCCGAAGTCGATCACCGCTGCCAGCGTCCCGCCCCGCGTGACGAGGTTGGCCGCCGCCGCCGGACCTGTTCGTTACGCCTGTGCAGGGGCACGCCGCGGACGGGGTTGGCGGGGGCGTCGGCAGGAGCCAGCTGCTGGAAGCCGTCCACGAACCGGGCAAGTTCCGCCGCCCACGCCCGCCGGGCGGAAAGGCGCTGCGCGGCGCCGTCGTACCTTGAAACCATGGCGTGACGGACCAAGGCCAGGGGAAGACCGCCGACGGCGTTCCGCAGCGGACCGGGGTCGGTGTGGGCATGGCCAGTCCGCGGGTCAGTTGGGGCAGCCACCGCTGTTCGTGTTCGATCAGGTGCGCAGCGGCCTCGCGCCGGGGCAGCCGGACCGCAAGATTGCTGTCGAGGCGGAAGATGGCGTTGTCCCAGCCGTTGGCTGCCAGGCGCAGGCGCAGGCCGGCCAGGTCTGGGAACTGCTGGGTGAGCAGGCGCCGGACCAGCTGCTCGGTCACATCGATGTTCGCAGCGGGCATGAGGGGCATTGGACCATTTTCCATCCACAGAGCAGATAACGCCCCTTCCGAGGTGTCGGAGGGGCGTTACCTGCTCTGTGGATCAGGTGAGGGCAAGCGGGAGCTGGTGGGCTAGCGGGCCCGCTAGCCCTGGACGCCGAGGCGTTCGAAGATCAGCTCGCGCACGCGGCCGGCGTCGGCCTGGCCGCGGGTGGCCTTCATGACACCGCCGACAATCGCGCCGGCGGCCTGCACCTTGCCGCCGCGGATCTTCTCCGCGACATCCGGCTGGGCGGCGAGGGCGGCGTCGATCGCCTCGAGCAGCGGGCCGTCGTCGGACACCACGGCCAGGCCGCGCTTCTCGATGACCGCTTCCGGTGTGCCCTCGCCGGCGAGAACGCCGTCGAGCACCTGGCGGGAGAGCTTGTCATTAATCTTGCCGGCCTGGACCAGCTTGTCCAATTCCACGATCAGCTCGGGTGTGACGCCGACGTCCACGGGATCCACTTCGGCTTCCTTGGCGCGGCGCGAGACCTCGCCCATCCACCACTTGCGGGCCACGGCGGCGGACGCACCGGCGGCGATGGTCTCTTCGATGGCATCCATAACGCCGGCGTTGACCACGTCGCGGAACTCCGCGTCCGAATAGCCCCAGTCCGTCTTGAGGCGCTTGCGGCGCTCGGCCGGCGGCTCGGGCAGCTGGGCGCGCAGTTCCTCGATCCACTCCTCGGTGGTCACCACCGGCAGCAGATCCGGCTCCGGGAAGTACCGGTAGTCATCGGCGTCGGACTTGGGCCGGCCCGAAGTGGTGGACCGGGTGTCCTCGTGCCAGTGGCGGGTCTCCTGGACAACCTTCTCGCCGGAGTCCAGCACCGCAGCGTGGCGCTGGATCTCGAAGCGCACGGCACGTTCGACGGCGCGCAGCGAGTTCACGTTCTTGGTCTCCGAACGCGTGCCGAACTTTTCCTGTCCGTGCGGGCGGAGCGAGACGTTGGCGTCACAGCGCACATTGCCGCGTTCCATCTTGGCGTCGGAAACGCCCAGGTTCTTGACGATCTCGCGGATGGCTGCCACGTAGGCCTTGGCCAGTTCGGGGGCCCGGGAGCCGGCACCCTCGATCGGCTTGGTCACGATTTCCACCAGCGGCACGCCGGCGCGGTTGTAGTCCACCAGGGAGAAATCCGCGCCCTGGATGCGTCCGGTGGCGCCGCCCATATGGGTCAGCTTGCCGGCGTCCTCCTCCATGTGGGCGCGCTCGATCTCCACCGTGAAGACGGTGCCGTCTTCGAGCTCGATGTCGATGGAACCGTCGAAGGCGATCGGATCCTCATACTGCGAGGTCTGGAAGTTCTTGGGCGTGTCCGGGTAGAAGTACTGCTTCCGGGCGAAAGTGCAGGACGGGGCGATCTTGCAGCCCAGGGCCAGTCCGATCTTGATGGAGGACTCCACGGCAGCCTTGTTGACCGCCGGCAGCACACCGGGCAGACCAAGGTCCACCGGGGTGACGGCGGTGTTGGGCTCATCACCGAACACGTTGGGTGCCGAAGAGAACATCTTGGTCTTGGTGTTGAGCTCCACGTGGACCTCGAAACCGAGCACCGGATCGTACTTCTCCATGGCCTCTTCGAAGGACAGGATCTCTTCCGTGACAGCAGACATTATTTGGCTCCTGAAGTGGTTTCGGCGCCGCTGAACTGGCGAAGGTCGGGGGCCTGGGACAGCAGCGGGCCGCCCCACTTTTCCTCAAGCAAGGTTTCCAGCACGTGGCCGGCGCGGTACAGGCGGGCGTCCTCGCGGGCGGGGGCCAGGAACTGGATGCCCACCGGCAGGCCGTCGGCCAGGCCGCCCGGAATCGAGATGCCCGGGATGCCGGCCAGGTTAGCCGGAATGGTGGCAACGTCGTTCAGGTACATGGCCAGCGGATCGTTCAGCTTCTCCCCCAGCTTGAAGGCCGGGACCGGGGAGGTCGGGGAGATCAGCACGTCGGCCTGGGCGAACGCTGCGTCGAAGTCCCGCTGGATCAGGGTGCGGACCTTCTGCGCCGAGCCGTAGTAGGCGTCGTAGTAGCCGGCGGACAAGGCGTAAGTGCCCAGGATGATGCGGCGCTTGACCTCGTCGCCGAAGCCGGCGGCGCGGGTGGCGCCCATGACGCGCTCGATGGTGAGCGGGCTCTCGGCCGGCAGTACCCGGTGACCGAACCGGACGCCGTCGTACTTTGCCAGGTTGGAGGATGCTTCCGAGGGCATGATCAGGTAGTACGCGCCCAGGGCGTACTTGAAGTTCGGGCAGGAAACCTCGACGATCTCGGCGCCGGCCTCGCGCAGCAGGTCCAGCGACTCGTGGAAACGTGACAGCACGCCTTCGTCGTAACCCTCGCCCTGCAACTCTTTAATGACGCCGACCTTCATGCCGGCAACGTTTCCGGTCTTCGCGGCCTCGACCAGCGCGCCCACCGGATCGGTCAGCGAGGTGGAATCATGCGGGTCGTGGCCGCCGATGACCTCGTGCAGCAGCGCCGAGTCCAGCACCGTGCGCGAGACAGGGCCGATCTGGTCCAGCGACGAGGCCATCGCGATGGCGCCGTAGCGGGAAACCCCGCCGTAGGTCGGCTTCACGCCCACCGAACCGGTGACGGCTGCGGGCTGGCGGATGGAGCCGCCGGTGTCCGTGCCCAGCGCGAGCGGGGCCTCGAACGCGGCGACGGCGGCCGCGGAGCCACCGCCGGAGCCGCCGGGAATCCGGCTCAGGTCCCACGGGTTGCGGGTGGGGCCGTAGGCGGAGTGCTCGGTGGAGGAACCCATCGCGAACTCGTCCAGGTTGGTCTTGCCCAGCATCGGCATGCGGGCCGCCCGGATCTTCTTGATGACCGTGGCGTCGTACGGGCTCATCCAGCCTTCGAGCATCTTCGAGCCGGCCGTAGTGGGCTGGCCGACGGTGACTATCAGGTCCTTGATGGCAATGGGCACACCGGCCAGCGCCGGCAGGTCCTCGCCGGCGGCGCGTGCCTTGTCCACATCCGCGGCGACGGCCAGCGCTTCCTCGGTGTTGACGTGCAGGAAGGCATTGATATTGCCGTCCACCTCGGCGATGCGGTCCAGGTGCGCCTGGGTGACCTCCACGGAGGTGACTTCCTTGGCGGCCAGCATTTCCGCCAGCCGGGCAGCGCTGTGTCGGGTCAGTTCACTCATGTCTTTACTCCTCGTCCAGAATGGCGGGGACCTTGAAGCGGCCGTCGGCCGAATCCGGTGCACCGGAGAGCGCTTGCTCCTGGGTCAGGGTCTCGCCGACAACGTCCTCACGGAACACGTTGGCCAGCGGGATGGGGTGCGAAGTGGCGGGCACCTCGGGGCCGGCCGCTTCCTGGACGGATTTGATCGAGTCAACGATGACGTCGAGTTCGCCGGCCATCTTGTCCAGCTCTCCTGCGGTCATCTCAATGTGGGCCAGCCGCGCCAGATGCGCCACGGCCTCACGATTGATCTCAGACATGAGTCTCCTACGCGAATGGATTGGGTTTTCTAGAAACAGTCTACTTCTTGGCCCGGTGCTCAGGATTCCAGTCTCTTGACGAACACGAACAGCCCGATGTCCTCGTGCGGCACCTTCCAGTCCCGCTCGCGGATCCGCTCGAAGCCCAGCGATTCGTACAGCCGGTGCGCGTTGGTCATGTTGTCGATACTGGTGAGGCTGACCGAGTGGATGCCTTCCAGGGTGCGGGCGTAATCAACAACGGCCTCTACCAGGGCCCGGCCGATCCCGGCACGCTGGATCGACGGATCCACCGCCAGCATGCGGAACTCCAGCTCCCCGGCACGCGCAATGTCCGAGTACTCCTGCCCCTCGAACGTCAGCGCCACGGAACCTGCCACCTTGCCATCCAGCTCGGCGACCCAGACAATGGCGAGCCGGGCGCGGTGGGCAACATCACCGAGCATCTCCAGGTAGCCGTCGCCCTCGGCGATGTGACCGCCGTGGACGTAGGCCTCCCGCGTGATCCGGGCAACGTCGTCGTAATCGGCTTCGGTGGCCGGGCGGATGGTAATGCTCATCAGGTAATGCAGTCCTCAAGGGTCAAGTGGAAGTACGACGGCGGCAGCCGCCTATCAATTCTGCCTCACCACGGGCTGTGGCCGGCTACCGGAGTGGTTCAGGCCACTGCGCCCGCGGGGCAAGCTGCGGGGCTACGCGTTGCTCCAGTGCGGCGACGGCTTCCTCCGGCAGGGCGAGCAGGCCGTCCAGCTCCTTGCGCGCCCGCAGGTAGGCGAGCTGGCGCTCGGCTCCCGTGGCCGCCTCGTCAACAGCGAGCGTTAGCAGTCTTCTGGCGGTATTGAGCCGCTGGCGTTCGGGGCCGCTGAAGTGCTGGTCCTTGATCCGCCGGGCCTCGCGTTCGGCGATCTCGAAAGCCAGCTCGAAGGCGCGGACGGCGTCGCGGTATTCCAGCAGCCGGGCGTCGGTGGTAATTTCGGCGGCGCGGCCTGGCCGTAGCGCGTCCGCCACGCCTTTGGCGCGCAGGAAGTCAACGGTCAGGGGTTCGCGCACGTCGGACATCATCGGGTAGTCGATCAGCTTGGCGACATCCAGCTCGTATTCCAGCCAGCGGGCGTTGACCCGGTCATGGTCTGCCATCAGGGCTTCGATGTCGCTGACGCGCTGCGCCTCCCAGGCCGTGGCCTGCCGGCGTTGTTCGGCCTCCGCCCGCGCTTCCACGCGGCGGCGTTCAGCTTTCCGGCGATGGTGCTTCTTGACGTGCGACATTCTCTTGCCGGCACCGGAGAATACTGCGACTCCGATCCAGATGGCCCACCACCAGGGAAAGTCGGCAAAGAACTCATTCATGCCCGCTCACCCTTCCATCGTGCCACCCGGCTTCCGCCGGCTCAATGGCCTGGCGGTGTCAGCGGGCCCGGCGGTAGGCGCTGCCGTCCCGCTCCCGGTCCAGGTAACCGTAGTCCACAAGGGCGCGCCGGAGCAGGGGCACGTCGTCGGTGAAAGCGGCGAGCTTCGCATTCAGCTGCTTCTCCGTCAGCGTCGCATCAGGACCGATGATCTGCGGGATCAGGAACTCGAACAGTTTCAGGCGGTCCGTCGCCCGTTTGGGCAGCCCCTCGATCCGGCCCGCCAGGAGGAAGCGTTCGGCGCCTTCGGGCTCGGGACGGCGGGCAGCGGCCAGCGCTGCCTTGAAGGCCTGCTCGTTCACCACGAGCCGTCCGCCGTCGTCGTTCAGCAAGGAACAGTCCACCAGTTTTTGGCGTTCCTGGGCCGATAGGGCAGGCTGCTGGCCCAGGACGAAGGCGGCATAGAGCTCCCGCAGCCTCGAACTGGCCAGCGCGGCCATGATGGCCTGCCAGCTGACCGGCGTACCCGGCTGACCGTCACGATCCATGTCGCCCTTCCTTTCGGCTCAGTCCGCGCGTTGCTTCAGTCTGCGCCGGGACCTTCCGGACCGGGCTCGGCAGCGCCGGCATACCCTGCGCCGGTTTCTGCCGTGCCGGCCATAACCGTATCCGGACCGTTTTCCAGCAGTTTGACGAAGCCTTCCTCGTCCAGCACGTGCAGGCCCAGTTGCTCGGCCTTGTCCAGCTTGGACCCGGCGCTCTCCCCCGCGACCACGTAGTCCGTCTTTTTCGACACGGAGCCGGAGGCCTTGCCGCCGCGGCTGATAATGGCTTCCTTGGCCTCGTCCCGGCTGAAGTTCTCCAGCGAGCCGGTCACCACGATGGTCAGCCCCTCCAGCGTCCGGGGCTTGCTCTCATCCACCTCGTCCGCCATCCGCACGCCGGCCTTGGCCCAGGTGTCCACGATTTCGCGGTGCCAGTCCACCTCGAACCATTCGATGAGGGCGCGGGCGATGATCGGTCCGACGCCATCGACGTCCGCCAGCTGCTCTTCCGATGCCGCCCTGATGGCTTCCATGGATCCGAAAGCCGTCGCCAGCGCGCGGGAGGCAGTGGGCCCCACGTGCCGGATGGACAAGGCGACGAGGACCCGCCAGAGTGGCTGGCTCTTGGCCTTCTCCAGCTCGGTGAAAAGCTTGCGCGTATTGGCGCTCGGCTCCGAGGGCTTCTTGGGCGTTCCCTTCGTGTAGAAGTAGGGCACCAGTTCCACCTCGCCGGTGGCCACGCCCTTGGACTTCTTCTGGCGGGCGATCTTCACCTCCGCCAGCATCTCCGGAGTGAGGTCGAAGACGTTGGCCTCGGTGGTCAGCGGCGGCTGCGCCGGTTCGGCCGGCTGGGTGAGGGCGATCGCCGCTTCCCACCCGAGCGCCTCGATATCGAACGCGCCGCGCCCGGCCAGATGGAAGACCCGTTCACGCAGCTGCGACGGGCAGGACCGGGCGTTGGGGCAGCGGATGTCGACGTCGCCCTCTTTGGCCGGCGCCAGCGGGGTACCGCAGGACGGGCACTCGGTGGGCATCACGAATTCGCGTTCGGAGCCGTCCCGCAGCGCCACCACGGGTCCCACGATTTCCGGAATCACGTCTCCGGCCTTGCGCAGCACCACGGTGTCCCCGATCAGCACGCCCTTGGCTTTCACCACGTCCTGGTTGTGCAGGGTGGCCATCTCGACGGTGGAACCGGCCACCTTCACCGGCTCCATCACCCCGTACGGCGTAACCCGGCCGGTGCGGCCCACGTTGACCTGGATGTCCAGCAGCTTGGTGTGCACTTCCTCCGGCGGGTACTTGTAGGCCACGGCCCAGCGCGGGACCCGCGAGGTGTGGCCCAGGCCCCGCTGCAGCCCGAAGTCGTCGACCTTGATGACAATGCCGTCGATCTCGTGCAGCAGATCATGGCGATGGTCGCCGAAACGCTGGATGAACTCCAGCACCTCCTCATAGGTGTCCAGCACCTTGAAGTAGGGGCTGGTGGGCAGGCCCCAGTCCTTCAGCAGCGCGTAGGTCTCCGACTGGCTGCCCGCGGACAGGCCCTCGCGGGCACCGATGCCGTGGACAAACATGCTCAACGGCCGCTGCGCGGTCAGGGCGGGATCCTTCTGCCGCAAGGATCCCGCGGCGGCATTGCGCGGGTTGGCGAAGGGCGCCTTGCCTGCCTCCACCATCTTCTCGTTCAGCTCCAGGAACGCCTTGGAGGGGATGAAGACCTCGCCCCGGACCTCCACTTCGGCCGGCAGGTTCTTGCCCTTGAGCCGGCGCGGGATGTCCTTGAGGGTCAGCGCGTTGTGGGTGATGTCCTCACCGGTGTGGCCGTCGCCGCGGGTGGCGGCCCGGACCAGTTCCCCGTCGCGGTAGAGCAGGTTGACGGCCAACCCGTCGATCTTGACCTCCGTCAACCACTTCAGGTCCTGCGCGCGGCCGAGTTTTTCCACCGACGACGATGCCCGGCTGACCCACACCTGAAGCTCATCGAGGGAGAACACGTCCTCCAGCGAGTACATCCGCTGCAAGTGCTGAACCGGGGTGAAGGCCGCGGACACTTCGCCGCCGACCTCCTGGGTGGGCGAATCGTTGGCCACCATCTCCGGGTGGAGCGCTTCGATCTCCTCCAACCGGCGGTAGAGCTGATCGAACTCGGCGTCGGAGACCAGCGGGGCGTCCTCGTTGTAGTACGCGTAGCGGTAGCGCCGGACGTCCTCGGTCAGCTGCTCGTACTCGTCCCGGAGGGCGTCACTGGGGATTTCATTGGCCTGCACTTCCACTTTGCTCACGGAACTATCTTGCCCTAAAGCACGGCCCGTGGCCGGGATCCGCCACGACAAGCCGGTCAGTCTTCGGGATCCCGCTGGGTCTCCAACAGCGGCAGGTCCGCCGCGGTGACCAGATGCGAGGTGACCGCGTGTTCCACCAGCCGCGCGCGCCGATTGGTGGCCAGCTTTCCGCCGCCTCCCCGGAGCCCGGCCACGCCCACCCGGTCCAGCTTGTCGCACACGTTGTCCAGCTTGCGGTTGAACTTGGTTATCGGCCAGCCCAACCGTGCGGCGGCCTGCGACGAGGAGGGGATGGAGCTCAGGCCCGTGCCGTCCCTTTTGAGCATGGGCTCGGCCAGGGCCAGGATCAGTGCCTTCTGCGAATCCGTGAAGATCACCGGACCGATGGTCGTCTCCCCCACTGCATCGTGGTCCCGGGCTTCCTGCCGGAAGGACGGTGTTTTGACGTGCACCGAGAGCTCGTAGGTAGTCGGCCCGGCCGTAAAGACCACGTTGGTCTGGCTGAAGACCATGGGAATCCGGGCCCCGGGCGCCAGCCAGGCCTGCATGCCGCCGCTGGTGTCCGCGATCGTCGCCGAGATCATCGAGCCGACGTTGGCCAGCCACCAGATGTTCTCGTACCGGCAGATCTCCAGGAACTTCCGGTGCAGGTACGGATTGTCGTCGATTTCCAGGTCGCCTTCGCGGCCTATCCTGAAGACGTCGTCGTCCCCGGCGTCGTACCATTCACCGCAGAACTCGATACTGACTTCGGCCACTGCTGTCCCCCTATTGGTCACTGGTCTGATCGTGCAAAGTTCAACAGCCGCTGAGCCGGCCGTGGCACGATGTTGTTCGGTTCCAGATTAGTCGGCGCAGCCGCGGACCGGGTCCGACGACTTTCCGTTGGCCCGCAGCACCACCACCTCGATGCACGTCCGGTCCTTCTCGGCCAGCGGGATGCTCACGCCTGGATCCGGCGTCCGCTGTGGCTCACCCTTGCCCAGTGCGGTTACCGGCGTCCAGATGAACAGGTCGCCGTCGCGCTTGTCAGGGTTGGTCCAGGTGAAGACGGCCTCGTCCCCGTCCACTTTGCCCGCGAGTTCTTCCGGCGGCACCACATTTCCGGACAGGCCCTCGATGGCGTTGGCCGGCGGCTGGCTGACCGGCGGCTCCGATTCGGCCGCTTCCGGTTCCGGCCCCGTTACCACCAGCACGGCAGCCACGGCCAGGACAACCACCGCGGCGGCTCCGCCGATAATCCCGACCAGATTCTTCCGGCTTCGAGGCACGACGGCGGTGTCCCCGGCGTCGTGGTGAGTGTCACCAAAGCCGACGGTGGGCTGGGTGGCGGATCCGTCGTCGTACGCAGTGTTTTCCACGCGCGCCGGCGGCGACGGAACCCAGTCGGTAGTCGGCTCCGTGCCGCTGTGCGTAGACCGCAGGACCGTCCGGTCATCTGGTTTGTTAGTGGGCTCGGGGAAGCGTGGGCGGAGCACCGTGGGCGAATTGGTCGTCGCGTCCGGATCGATCGAGACCACCTGGCGCACCCGGGTGGCTTCCCCGCCGTCGTCCTGCGGCTGTTCATCCCCCGGGTGGGCTTCCTCGAGCACTTCGAACGGTGTGACCGAAAGGTTCAGCTCCGCCTGGATCCGCTGCAGCGCCAGCGCGAAGGCGTGGGCCGTCGGGAACCTGGAGGACGGTGCCTTGGCCATGGCCGTCGCGAGAGCCTGTTCAAGGGATTCGGGCACGTCGGCCCGGCGCAGCGGCGGCATCGGTGACGTGGCGATGCGGTTCATCAGTTCGCGCTGCGAGTTGTCTCCGCCGGGCCGGACGAAGGGCGAGCGGCCGGCCAACAGGGTGTAGAGTGTGGCGCCGAGTGCCCAAATGTCGATCTTGATGCCGTCGGCGCCCTCACCCTGGAAGGCTTCGGGCGGGGACCATGGGATGGACATGCCGGCGTCGTCGTCGATGCTGTCGGTGGTGCTGGAGATGCCGAAGTCGGTCAGCGCGGGCCTGTTGTAGTCCGTCACCAGAATGTTGGCCGGCTTGATGTCCCGGTGCGCAATGCCGGCACGGTGGGCGGTTTCCACCGCGGAGGCCACCTGGATGCCGAGCGAGAGCACTTCATCTACACCGAGCGGGCCGCTGCGGTAGCGCACGTCCAGGCTCGGGCGCGAGCAGTACTCCATGGCCAGGTAGGAGTGGCCGCCGCCGGTGATGTCCGCCTCGTAAATGGTCACGATGAACGGGTGGGTGGACAGCTGCGCCATCAGGTTCGCCTCGGACTCGAAGCGGCGGCGCGCGCCTTGGGTCTTCAGGTCGGCGACGAGGACCTTGACGGCGACCTTGCGCTTAGGCCGGTCCTGTTCGTAGAGGTAGACGTCGGAGAAACCGCCGGAACCGAGCAGGCTGACGTACCGGTAGCCCTCAATTGCAGGGGGTGGTGCGGGAGGACGCTTGGAACTCACGGCAGGTCCTCGAACCGCAGCGAGATGCCGTCGCCCAGGTCGGCGATGTCCCCGTCGAGCAGGATCATGGATTCGCCCGCTCCCAGCCGTCGCGGCGGCTGGCCTTCGCGGATCATCATGGTGCCGTTGGTCGCTTTCAGGTCGCACAGCATGACGTGCCAGCCTTCCAGCCGCACCTCGAGATGTGAACGCGAAATGTCGCCGCTGACACTGCGCACCTGGACCAGGCGCGGCATGCCGTTGCCCTGCACGCGCGAGGCGGACGGCTGGCGTCCGACGATTACCGGCCGGTCAAGCTCGATGACTTCCCCGGTGGAGAGCCGCATCCGGCCCAGGCTGGGGCGCTGCACCTGGCTGGCATCGTCAGCCAGTCCGGCCGCGCAGATGCTGCAGTTGGAACTGGTAGGCGGGTTGGCGTGCCCCTGCGGGCAGACTCGTGCCAGCACCATCGGGCCGGTGGCCGGCCGCTGTGCCTGATCCGGAGCGGGAGCGGGCTTTGGCGCCTGCGGCAGGTCGCGGCGCAGCAGGGTCTGCCCGTCATGGTCGCCCTCGGGTGCTTCGGCTGTTCGGTCCACCGGCTTCACCGGGCGCAAATCCCGGGCAGCTTCAGCAGCGGCTGATTCCGCTGCCCGTGCCCGTGCGGAAGCCGACGGCGTCAGCCACGGCACGGAATCGATCAGGCTTGCCGGCGCGGACTGCTGAGCCGGGGCAGACTGCTGTGCCGGGTTAGCCGGAGACGGGGACGCATTCGCAGGCACTTTGTTCTCTGGAACCGGGACGGACGTGGACGGCGGCAGGTTGGCGCGCTGGGCCTTGGTATGGATGACCGTGTCCTCGAGGTCGTCTACCTCGTCCACCTCGTCCACCTCGTCCAAGGCATCAGGATCGTAGATGCCGGTGACTTCGATGCCCTCCGGGACATTCGGCTCCGGTGCCTCGTCCACGAGTGGTGCCGGGCGTGAAGCGGATTCAGCTGCGCCCGCCGCGGATTCAGCCGGGCCGGCTACTGGCGCCACACCGACGCGGATGCCGCCGAGCTGGACGATGCCTTCGGCCAGCGGAAGCCACCGGCCCTCGCCGTCGCGCCCGTCATTGATCACCAGGTCAAACAGCTCCTGGGCGGGCAGCAGCCGCTCGGTCCAGGTGGTCACGCCTTCTCCGGAAAGCTCGGCCGAGGTCCCCACGCCGTCGCTATTGAGGACCACGTCGCCGCGCAGGATCGCGTGCAGCTTATCTTGGAAGGACACGATGGCGAACTGCGGAATGGAAGCCAGGTCCATGCCATAGCCGCTCACCACGGAACCGAGCACGGATTCCGGCGCCGGTTGCGTGCCGAGGACGTCCCATACGGCCATGACCACGTCTTCGCGGGTGCTCTGTTCCAGCAGCACGATGGCGCCACCACGGACCAGCCCGAGCCAGCGGCCCGGGCAGTATGTAATTGCTGCCATCAGACCTGCCCCTGCTGTCCCGCCGGACCCGACCCGCCGGGCTCCAGCCGCGGCAACGTATCCGTCTCTTCGTCCTCGGTACGCGGCGCGCTAGCTACCTGCGCGGCGTCCTGCGCCACATCGGCGGCATCGACGACGATCGCGGTGATGTTGTCCCGACCGCCCGAGCACAGCGCCGCCTGGATCAGCGCCTGGACAGCGTCCTGCGGGCGCACCGTGGAACCGAGGATGGCGTGGATGTGCTCGTCGCTGACTTCTGAGGTGAGACCGTCGGAACAAATCAGCATGCGGTCCCCGGACTCGACCGGAAGCATCCAGAAATCGGGTTCGGAATCGTCGCCGGTGCCCAGGGCACGGGTCACCACGTGCCGGCGCGGATGGACCAGCGCTTCCTGCGCGGTGATCCGGCCCGCCTCCAGCAGTTCCTGGACTTCCGAGTGGTCAACGCTGATCTGCTCCAGGATGCCCTGGTTCAGCCGGTAGGTCCGCGAATCGCCCACGTTGAACACCAGCCAGTACGGCACACCGCGTTCCTCAACCAGCGCCGCGCCAGTGACCGTGGTGCCGGCGCGCGACCCGGCAGCGGCCCGGATCCGCCGGTCGGCATCCGCAATAAGCTGCTGCAACTCGGCCGCACCCAGCTCGTGGCGGCGGACATACTCGGTCATTGTCTCCACGCAGATCCGGCTCGCCACCTCGCCGGCCTCGTGGCCACCCATGCCGTCGGCCACGGCGAACAGCGGCGACGCGGTGGTGAAGGAGTCCTCGTTCAGCTCACGCCGCAGTCCGCGGTCCGTGCCCGCTCCGACTGTGAGCCTGATGTTCCCGATGGGGCTCGGGTTGTCCTGGGTCATGCCTGACCAATGACGAAGCTTCGGTCGCCGAATTCCACGGTTGCTCCTGACTTGGCCGCTACCGGAGCACCGGGGACAAGCTGCTGGCGCACGCCGTCCGATCCGGTCACGGCGGTGCCATTGGTTGAATTGCGGTCATTGACCCAGACGGCGCCGCCCTCGACGCGCAGTTCCAGATGGGTCTTCGAAACGGAACGGTCCAGATCGGCGAAGTCGATCAGCTGGTCCACTTCTTCACCTGCCGCCGCGGCCGGGTTCCGGCCGATCAGCGCGCTGGATCCGATGGCGACCTCGCGGCCGTCGTCAAAGCGGATATTGATGCCGGCCGGCTCCTGTCCGGAACCGGCCGCGGGCGCGGGGGCTGGCGCGGCGTCGCGGATCCTGGTGTACGCGAACTCGTCATCGACGTGCGACGGCGGTGCTGGCGTGGGCGCGGAGCCTTCAGGCACGTTTTCGGATACGTTCGGGGCGGCTGGTGCCGCGGTGACGGGAGCGGCCGACGTATCCGCGGGCGCGGCCGACGGATCGCCGGTGTCACCGGCGGGTGCGTTATCGGCCGGGGTGCTGACTCCGGTAGTGCCGCTGAAGCCCGGGATGCCGGAGATGATGCCGCCCGAACGGGCAGCGTTGTCGTCGAAGGGCGGCCACTGCGGGCTCGGTTCAGAACCGGGGATACCGCCGTTGCGGGTCGGCTCTCCCATCAGGCCGGCACCGTGAGCGCCGGACGCGGCGCCGGCGCTGGTTGCACCGGCATAACTTGCCTGCGCAACACCCGCCGGCCCTCCGCTCGGCGTGAAGGTGCTGTGGCCGTAAAGGCCGCCGGTGGTCAACGGGTCGCGCCCGGCGTTCACGTCCAGGGCCAATGTCTTGGCCACTTTGTCATGCCAGCCCTGCCGCTGGTGGTTGGCGTCCCAATGGTTCGAAATGACAACGATGACCGCACCGATAACCGGGACCAGCCCGCCGACGGCGATGATCAGGCCGCGGACGAAAATGGCCGCCCAGCCGGGGGCGTTGCCGTCCTCGTTCGAGGTCCGCAACCCGAGCAGGACGTTGCCCGGAGTTTTACCCGTCCGCGCTTCCCAGCCCCACTTCCAGATGCCATAGGCAAAGGCCAGCAGCGAGGTGATGCCCAGCCAGAGGAACAGGCCGGTGGCGGCGGAGGCCACGGCCTCTTCAGTACCTGAACCGGCTGCACCCAGCAGCCCGGCCATGCCGACCCCGTAGCCGATGCCCACCAGCACGGCGGGAGGGAGTTTGTCGATCAGCCACGCGCCGACCCGCTTGCCAGCTGAAGCGCTGACGAGGTTCAGTCTTGCTGCCACGTATGGCTCACTCCCTTGTGTTGTTCCTCGGTCGGTGACTCTACTTTACGGTTTGTGCTCTCGGCGGGGCCAAAGGACCGGCCGGACACGCCCCTACCGAGCTTTTGTGACAGTCTGAAGCGTGCCTCGGCCACCAGCGAGCGGGGCGAGAACCGCGCCCGCTGGCGCTTCCAGAAGCCCACCGATGAGCCGATTTCGTCCAGCGACTTCTCCACCATGTCCCAGTACTCGCGCACCTGTACCTCGGTGGGCTCGACACCGCCGAACACGGCAGCGTCCGCCCGGTGCGCCAACGCCGTCGTCGTGCCGGAAGCCGCGGGGAACGCGTCCGCCAACTCGCTGGCATGCTCGCGCCGGGTGGCCTTGGCATTGGCATTGGCGCCCATGTCCGTGGCCAGCGACATGACCTCGCTCCAGCCGCCGCTGACGCGTGTGCTGGGCAGGCCTTCGGCGGCGCGGCGCTTTCGGCGGCGCAGCTTCAGCCAGGCGATCAGCAGCAGCGGGATCAGCAGGATGGCGAGCGGAATCATAGCCACGCCGATGGCAGTCACCAGCCAACCCCACTGCTCCCAGAAGCCCTTCTCGTTCCGCTCGGCGTCCTGCGGTTCCGGCGCCGAGTCCGGTGGCAGTTCGGCCGGTTCCTGCGGCGGTGGCGGCGGCTGGAGCACCTGCGGCTTCGGGGTCGACTTCGGCTGCTGCTGCGGCGGGGTCGGCTCGTTGTCCTTGTCCGGCGTCGGGTCGAAGGCCACCCAGCCGGCGCTGGTGAACGCGATCTCCACCCAGGCGTGAACGTCCTTTCCCTTAATTTCCACGGGTTGTCCGGCGGTGCGCTCGATGCTGGGGTCCGGGTAGAACCCCATCACCACGCGGGCGGGCATGCCCAGGTGGCGGGCCATCAGCGCCATCGCCACCGCGTACTGCTCGTCGTCGCCAATCATCTGCTCGGCGTCCAGCAGCGTGGTCATGCGGCTGGCGCTGTGCCCGGAGAGGCTGCGTGCCTCGTCCTCCTTGCCGTTGGAGAAGAAGCCGTTTTCGTGCAGGCTCCGCTCCAGCTGGCGGACCTGCTCGATCGGCACGGTTTCATCGCCCACCAGTTCGCCGGCCTTGGTCCCGATGATGTTGGGCACCTGCTCCGGTTCGGGCAGGTTCAGCGGCGCGAAATCGTACTGGGCCAGCTGCCCGTCCTCGGGCTTGGCCGGGAAGGACACGTTGACCGAGTAGTTGTCGCCGGGCCGGACGTACCGGGTGGAGAGTGCGGTTTCGGAATCTTCGTTGTAGTAGAGGGATCCCGCCACCTCGTCGGCCCGCGGCCCGTCCATCGCCACGCCATTGAGCTGACCGCCGGCCGGCAGCCACACCCCGTTGTAGTCCGCGATGTTGAACGTCATCTGCGCGGTGTCCGAGTTCGGGTTTCCGCCGTCGCCGTCCACGTTGCCCAGCGACTGGGCATCGCCCACGGGCGCGTAATTGCCGCCGCTTTGCGGATTCACGTTGTAGACCACGCCGTCGTAAGTATCCAGCGCCGCCAGCCTCACCCGCTCCCCCGGCGGCAGGCCCTGCACCGTGAACAGTGTGTCCTCGGACTTGTCCTTCACAAACTGGCGGAAGTCCATCAGCGGCGACGGGTAGTCGTACAGCTGAACCGGGGGAACAACGACGTCGCGCAGCACCTTGCGCTCACCGCCTGCGGTCAGCGCGGGGCCGGCCAGCGCGGTGACCGCCGTCGCCAGCACCAGCACCCCGGCGCCCAGCCCCAGCCGCCGGAGCACGCCGGTCCGGTGGGCGGCTGCATCGGCGGCCTGCGGGTTGGCGGAGACGTGAGCGGTGCTGTCGGTGCGGGAAATGTGCTGGCGCCAGGCCAGCCACGATACGGTCCCGGCCACCAGCAGCACGCCCCGCAGCAGCGGCAGGGTAGGCGCATTGGTGCCGAAAGCGATGCCCAGGATGAACATCGCTGTCACGGGCAGGATGGTCCAGTACGGGGTCTTGACCCGCCAGGCGAGTGTGCCGGCCAGCAGCGCCGCGGCCAGCGAGCCCAGGAACGGAACCACCAGCATGCCGCCGTTCACACCCACCGGCGCGGCGACGGTGAGGATGTCCTTCCAGGCAAAGATGAAGCCGGTCAGGACGGTGCGCAGGGATTCCAGCGAAGGTACGACGCCGGCAATCGCTTGGGTGGGCGCGGCAAAGGCGCTGCCGAGCAGCACGTAGGCCAACAGGCCTGCGGTGGCGGTCGACAGCAGGCCCAGCCGGTACCAGACGCAGGTCAGGGCCAGGCCCAGCCCGGCCACGATGCCCCCGAACCCGGCGACCAGATAGCGCAGTTCGCCCGCAAAGACGTTGTGGAAGCCGAGCACGCCCATCCCCAGCAGCAGGGTGAGCACGGCGGCATCAATGCCGAGGTGCTGCCAGGATCGCGGCAGCACCAGCCCGCGCTCCTGCGGGGACAGCCCACGGTCGCGTGATGCTGCACGGTCCCCGGTCCCGGCGGCGCGGCGGCTCCGCCTGGGTGCGGTCCCGGGGCTGTCAGGGGCGCTCATGCGGCAGCCTTTCGCAGAATGATGGCGAGGTCGTCCAGGTTACCCAGCGAGAGGACGGTCAGGTCGCCGATGGAGGCTTTGCCCGCGTCCATCCCGTGGGCACATCGGATGGCAAAGGCGCGGATGCCGGGCGGAACGGCAGCCGCGGCACGGCGCAGCTGTGTGGCGGTGACATGTTCACCGACAATCAAAAAGAACACGGAGGCATTCGGTACCGTGTCGGCTGCGGACCGCGCGAGGTCTACCGCCGTCGTTCGCTGCGGCCGGCCCTCGATCCGGGTCATTTCATCCAGCAGGTTGCGCCCGGTTTCGGTCCGCAGCGGCCCCTGCTGGGTGAGCACCGACAGGTTGCGCTGCTCGCGGATCGCCTGCAGCCCGATGGAGGCGCCTACCGAGACGGCGAGCTCGAAATCATGCTCGCTGGTGTACTCCTCAGTGTTCGTGGAAACGGCGACGGCCAGGTGGGCGCGGCGGGTTTCCTCGAACTGGCGGACCATCAGTTCGTTGGTGCGGGCGGTGGTCTTCCAGTGGATGTGCCGGCGGTCGTCGCCGGGAACGTAGTCGCGCAGCGCGTGGAAGGACACATCCGCGCTGGAGAGATCCTTGGTGGGCAGCCCTTCCAGATCACGGATGAAACCGGAGGCGGAGCCGATCAGTGCGGTGGTTTTCGGGTGGACGAACAGGTCGGTCGGCTGCGTCCACATCATCTGCCGGCGCAGCAGCCCCAGCGGATCGGCCCGAACGGAGCGCACCGGTCCGACGACGATGACCGCGCGGCGCTGGGTGGGGATCGTGAAGAGGTCCTCGTGCACCTGGCCCGGCTTCATCCGCGGCAAGTGGAATACTGCGGTGGAGGCGCCCACCGGCAGTTCCAGCGCCGCCGGAAGCAGCGGCCTGGGGTCGGTATTGGTGACTTCCACGCTGCCGATGGCATGGTCGCCCACGGCCACACGAGTGCGGGCGAGGTCCAGTTTCACGCCATAGGAGGAGCGACCGAGCACAAAGCCGATGGCAATCAGCAACAGCAGCACCGCCATCAGTCCGCCCGCTTTGGCTTCGGCCCAGCCATAGGCGGCGCCGAGGCCGAACAACAGCACAGCCGTACCCAGCACGATCCAGCCCAGCGGCGAGACGGTGGAAACCGTTGGCTGCACGTATTTGGCGAGTACCGCCGTCGTTCTTTGCCAATGCGGTGCCAGGAACTCGCCGGCCAACGCCGCCGTTTCCTTGGCCAGCTTCAGCAGCGACGCCGGATGCAGTTTGCTGCTGCGTTCCGGTGTGGCCTTGCGCAGCAGGCGTTTGAGCCGGACGCGGCCGGCGCCCGGTTTTGTGGTGGACATTAAACCGAGACGCTGCGCTGCTGCGGTGCGGCCACCTCGGCCAGTACGCGCTTGAGCACGGCCTCGGGGGTGGCGCCGGCGAATTCGGCCTCGGGATCCATCACGAAACGGTGCGTCCAGACCACCGGGGCCAGTTCCTTGATGTCGTCCGGCAGCACGTAGTTGCGGCCATGGACGGCGGCCCACACCTTGGCCGCCCGCACCATCGCCAGTGCGCCGCGGACAGACACGCCCAGACGCGTTTCGTCCGCCGTGCGGGTGGCGTCGCAGAGGTGCGAAACGTACTCCAGCACGGCGGTATCGGTGTGGTTGGTGGTGGCCAGGTCCGCCATGTCCGTCACGGCCGCGGTGGTGATGATCGGCTTCAGCGCCAGCGACCGGTCCCGGGTGGTGCTGCCGCCGAGCAGCTCCACGGTGGAGGCCAGATCCGGGTAGCCGATGGAGGTCTTGATCAGGAACCGGTCCAGCTGGGCCTCGGGCAGGCGGTAGGTGCCCGCTTGTTCGATCGGGTTCTGGGTGGCGATGACCATGAAGGGCCGGCCGGCCTCGTAGGTCACGCCGTCCACGGTGACGCGGGATTCCTCCATGACCTCCAGCAACGCGGACTGGGTCTTGGGCGAGGCGCGGTTGATCTCGTCCGCGAGCACCACGTTCGCGAAGATCGGGCCCTTGTGGAACTCGAAGTTCTGCGTCTTCTGGTCATAGATGGTGATGCCCGTGACGTCCGAGGGCAGCAAGTCGGGGGTGAACTGGATCCGCGAGTTGGTGCCCTGCACGGTGGCTGCGAGCGAACGCGCCAGCATGGTCTTGCCCGTGCCCGGGGCATCCTCGAGCAGCACGTGGCCCTCGGCGAGCATGGCGGTCAGGATCAGCTTGACCACGTGCGGCTTGCCCAGCACTGCCTGGCCGACGTTGCCGACCAGCTTCTCGAACGTCCCGGCGAACCATTCGGCCTGCTCTGCTGTCATCGTCATGGGGATTGTGTCTTTCTCTTGTACAGGGCGGAAATCATTCGGTTGGGGCGTACTGTGCGGAGCCGGCCGTCAACCGCTCCAGTTGGAGAAGGCAAAATCTCCCATTCCTTCCACGGACATGGTGATGGCACCTGGTTCGGGGGAATCAATTTTCGCGATGCACTTGGTCTGGACCCTGCCGCTATGCGCAAATCCTATCGGTGCCCGCCCGTAGTTCGGATCCAGGTTGCTGCCGTTTGCCCGGCACCAGACATCCCGGGTACCTTGCGGGAAGTTCCGGTAGTCCACAATGACGTAGTGCCAGCCGGACGTCCCGTCGACATTCACCCTGTCGCCGCGGTAGATCCCCGTGATCTCGGCCGGCGGGACAACCTGGGTCCGGCTGAAGCTCCTGCTGCCGTCGGACCGGCTCACGGTCACCGTGATGGTGTAGGACTTGTTGGGTTCCTCCGGGCTGGTCCAGCTCCCGGCACCGGCGTTCACCGCCTGGCCATTGACTGTGACCGAGGAGCCGGTGATCTCCCGGCCGTTGCCGTAGGCCTGCCAGTTGGCGTTCCAGGTAAACGTGACTTTCGGCCCGGCAGTGGACGCGGCAAGGTTGGAGGCATCGGTGATCGGTCCGTAGGCGCTGGTGGCGTTGGAGGCCGGGCTGGCCGCCCCGGGGCCGCCGGCATTCAGCGCCCGGACCTTCCAGGTGTGGTTCTGCCCGTTGGTCGGCGACGAGACGGTGGCACCCGGACCGCCGAAGGCACGCCAGCCGCCGCCGTCGATCGCGTATTCGTAGCCGGTGATCGCGCTGCCGTTGTTGTACGGCGCGGCAAAGTCCAGCTTGACCTGCTCGTTGGCCCCGGTGGCCGCCGCGCTCACGCCCTGCACCTGATGCGGAACACCATAAGGCACTACGGCGGCAGAGCGGCCGCTGCGCTCCCCTGCGCCGGCTTTGTTGTGCGCGACGACGTCGAAGGTGTAGCTGCTGGCGGTTTTCAGTCCGGTCAGCGACAGGCCGGTGGTGGCGGCGGAGAGCCCGTTGCGGGTATCGGCCAGCGCGCCGTTCTCGAAGATCCGCAGGTCATAGGCTTCCACCGGAGCGCCGTTGGTGTTGGCCGGGGCGGTCCAGGCCACGTCGATCGAGCCCTCGTTCACCGCGCTGGTGGTCCGCGTGGCCGTGGGCGTCGACGGGGCACCGGGCACGCCGGCCGGAATCTCCTCGGCGGAGTAGGCGCCCCAGTCGGAGGGTGTGGAGGCACGGTTGTTGGCCTGCACGCGCACCTTGTACGCGGTGCCGTTGGCCAGCCCGTTCCAGACCAGCGAGTTCCCGGTCACGCCGTTCTTCTGCAGCTCGCCCACCGGCGGGGCCGGCGAAATCTCCAGGTTGAAGGACTCCACCGGCGAACCCTGCGACGCCGGCGTCTGCCAGGTCACCGTCAGCGCGCCGTCGCCGAACACCAGCTGCGGCGCTGCCGGGGTTTCGGGTTTCACATCCGGACGGACGACGCCGGACGCCGGCGAGGGTTCGGAGGTCCCCACCGCGTTGGTGGCCGTCACGGTGAAGTTGTACTCCTGGTTGTTGGTCAGGTTCTCCAGCGTGCAGGTGTTGGCCGCGCACTCCTGGCTGAACCCGCCGCCGGACACCGTGTAGGAGGTGATCCGTTCACCGTTGTCCGCGGGCACCTCCCAAGTCAGTACGGCGGTCTGGTTGCCCTCGCTGACCATCCGCGGAGTGCTCGGCGCGTCCGGCTTGCCCTTCACGGTCAGCGTGACGCTGCCTTCGGTCTCGCGGTCCGGGTCCTCGGTGGCGTCCTGGATGCGGTAGATCACCCCCATGGTGCCGACGAAGTCTTCGTCCGGGGTGATCGCCAGGGTGTCGCCGCTGACTGCCACGCTGCCCTGCCCGCCGTCCTGCGGCTGGGCGCTGAGGATCTTCAGCGGCGTTTCCGGGAACGGGTTCGAATCGTTGTCCAGCACGGGAACGGTCACGGTCTCGCCCTGGTGCGCGTCCGGCACCAGGTCATCCACGGCCACGGCGGGCGGCCGGTCCGTGGCCACCACGCTGATCGTCACGGTGGAGGAGACCGGATCGTGGTTGCCATCGGTGACGCTGACATTAATGGTGCCCTCGGTGCCCTTGGCCGCGTTGCTCTTCGCCCGGGCAGTGAGCACGCTGCCGTCGATGGATACGTCCACGCCGTCGACGGAACCACCGGTCACGGCGAACTCCAGCGCGTCGGCGTCCTGCGGATCGGGATCGCTCGCCGCCTCCCGCAGGTCAAGGGTTGCCGGCTCGCCGGCCTGAGCCACCAGGAGCGAGTTGGCGCTCAAGGTCGGCGGCGCGTTCTGCTCCGGCAGCGGCAGCACGGTGATCGGCACGGTCAGCGTAGCCTTCAGCCCGTCCGGATCATCCGGGCCGGAGCCATCGGTGACCTCGAAACTGACCGACGCGGCACCGGCGTAACCGTCGTTGGAGGTGAAGGTCAGACCCGTGGCGCCGTCGATCCTCGCCGAACCGGCCACGGCGGCCACCTTGTCGTCCTGGGTCAGGCGCGGAGTCCTGCCCTCGCGGACCGCCACGAGCTGCCCGATGTCCAGCGCCAGCGGTTCACCGGAGCGCACCTCGAGCGGCTGCTGTTCCTTCAGCGCCGGCCGCTGGTCACCGTTGCCGGGCACGACGATAAACGCGGTTGAGGTCAGCGAGTCCACGTCCTCGAGTGTGTAGGCAATGATCTGCGTGTCGGCCCGGACGGGCACGGTCAAAGTCCGGTCCTCGGCCACAGTAGCGCCGCCGGCCGGGTCGTCGATGCTGATGGCCAGCTCGCTCAGGTCGCCGTCGGGGTCCTCGTCATTATTCAGCAGCGGAACGCTGACCTGGTCCCTGCCGGTGGTCTCCGCCACCGCCACCCGGTCATCCCGCGCCACCGGCGGCAGCAGCGGCGCATCCGGATCCACCTTCACGGTCAACGTTCCGGTAGAGGTGCCGCCGCGGCCGTCCGTGATGGTATAGCGAACGACGGCGGTGCCTTCCGTTTCCGGGGCAGCAATCCGCACGCGTCCCTCCCGCAGGCTCAACTGCAAGTCCGCGTCCGAGCTGAGACCGTCGGCCGTAAAGGCGATGCGGTCGCCGTCGGGATCCGAATCGTTCTTGAGCACGTCCACCGAGAGGTTCCGGCCGGGGCGCACGCTCGCCTCGTCGTCAACGGCGTTGGGCGGCTGGTTGGCGTCTGAGGACGGGGCGATGCCGATGGAAATGGTCGCGGTAGAGCGGGCACCGAGGCGGTCCTGGACCACGTAGCTGATGGTGTCCGTGCCGGTCGAGCCGCTGCCGGCGGTGTATTCGATGGCGGCGGCCTTGATCATCGCGGTGCCCAGGGTCGGCGCGCGTTCCAGCCCCGCCAGGCTGACCGAGTCCCCGTCCGGGTCGATGCCGTCCAGCGGCACCGGGATGCTCACGGTCTTGCCGGCCAGCACGCGGGCGGTCAGGTTCTTCGGCACGGGACGGGCGTTGTTTTCGGCGTCCGGTCCGGTGATGCGGATCCGCAGCTGCGCGCTGGCCACCTGGCCGTCAGGACCGCTGATCCGGTAGACGGCGGTGACCGTTTTTCCACCGTTTGCCTCCGGCCCGGCCTTGAAGCGCAACTGGTTGCCGGAGATCGCGATGGTGCCGTCCGCCGCGGCCGGCGCTTCCACCAGTTCGGTGTCCAGGGTCAGCGCGGCGCCGTTGGGATGTTCGTCGTTCTCCAGCACCGGGATGTTGACGATGTCGCCGGCCCGGACCACCGCCTCGTCATTGTTGGCCCGCGGCGGCAACAGCTTGGCCGGCGCGGGAACCGGGAAGATCGCCACTTCTCCGGTGGCGCTGCCGGAGCCGTTTGAGGCGGTGTAGGTGATGGTCAGCGGCGAGCCCAGTCCGCGGGCATCGTTGACGCGCAGGATGGAGTGGTTCAGCACAGCCACGTCCACCGGGGCACCGCGCGGCACGGAAACCGACTGGACCACCAGCACGCCGCCAGCCGGATCCGAGTCATTCGCCAGCACGTCCACCAGTGATTCCCCGCGCGAGGGCAGCAGCACCACATCGCGCACGGCCGTGGGCACGCCGCTGCCCTGCTCGGCTTCGGTGACGTCCACCCGGATCAGTCCCGGGGAACTCGTGGGGCCGGTGGTGGCCAGGTACTCAAGGTAGTAGGTGCCGGCGGCAGCGGAGCTGAAGGTGACGGTTCCGACGTCGTAATTCCCCTGCACGGCGGCGTTGGGCACCTCGCCCACGCTGGCCAGGCGCATGGAGCCGCCGGTAGGGTCCGCATCGTTGCGCAGCGGGAAGATAGTGACGTCCTCGCCCACCGTGGTGCGCACGTGGTCCGGGTTGGTCACCGGGGCCAACTCGCCGCGCGGTTCGACCTCCACCGTGACCTCGCCGGTGGTGCTAGTGCGGCCGTCGGAGACCGTGATGGTCACCTTCTTCTCGCCGTCGGAGGTCCCCACGTCCTGGTAGGTGAGCACGCCGTCCGGCCGGGTGCGGACAATGTCCCCCGGGTCCTCGGCTACCGCCCCCATCAGCAGCAGGTCATCTCCGTCCGGGTCCAGCCAGTCCGTCAGTACGTTCCGGCTCAGGCTCTGCCCGGATTCGACGGCGAGGATGGTCTCGCGCTTCTGTTCCGGCGCGGCGTTGGAACCTTGCGGGACCACGCGGAGCCTGACCTGGGCGGTGTCCGTGCCGCCGCGGCCGTCGTTGACCTCATAGCTGAACGACGACGAGCCGGAGGCTTCCTCGGGCAGCACGATCTGCAGACCGGTTCCCTGGTAGATCCGCTGGACGGTTCCGGTGGCGGGCTGGTCGCCGTTGATGGTAACCGTGAGCAGGTCCCCGTCCGGGTCCGAATCGTTGAAGAGTACCGGCAGCACGGTGGTGCGGCCGGCGCGGACCCCGAACTCGTCGGCCACGGCAACCGGCGCCTGGTTTTCTTCCTGGCGCTCCGGCAGCCGGGTGGCCGCGGTGATGTCGGCGGATTCGGTGGTGTCGTCCTCGTCGTCGCCCTTCGGCGGGATCAAATCGCCCCAGTTGTTGACCAGCTGCAGGTTCTTGTTGACCAGCCAGACGTTGCCGGCGTTGACGTCGTTGAGCACCACGACGTCCCGGTTGGTCCGGAACACCAGCTCGGACTGGGCGGACAGGGACGGGATGGGCTGCGACAAGTCGAAGGCATCATCGGCGCAGTCGCGCAGGTAGCCGGCATCGCCCGTCCACGCTGCGTGGATGCAGCCGGCCACCTGCACCGGCGCGATGGGCGGCGCGGGGTTTTGGATTTCGGTCAGCTGGGCCTCGCCGCCGTCCAGCGGCGGGGCGAGCAGGCCGTTGGCGGTGGCGATGGCCACCCTTTCGCTGACGTCGCCGGGTTGCTGCAGCCTGGCATCCTGCGCATCTTCCAGCAGCACCGTCTTGCCGGAGGGCAAGTACAGGGTGCCGCCGGCCGGATCCAGCAGCACCGGTTCATCGCCCACGGTCGTCAGTTGCAGCCCCTCCGCACCCTTGATGCCCGGCAGGTCCTGCGCGGAGACTTCCTCGAACAAACCACCCTCCGGGGCACGGTATCCGGTGAGCCTGCCGGCCTCCGGATCGGCAACATAGACCGTATCGCTGTTACTGACGACGGCGATGGCGCCCGGTGCGTCTTCGGCCAACGGCTGCGTGGCTTCAGGAGTGAAGGAATCCAGACCGTTCGCGGCGACGGCCCAGACTTGCCCCGAGGCCGGGTCGCTCACCGCGGCCACGCCGGTGCCCAGCGAGAACTTGGCCGAGCCGGGCAGCTGGTTTTCGGCACCGTGGATCATTTCGGCCACGCTCACGGTGCTGACGGCGTTCTGGTCCACGTTCTGCAGCAGCACCGTGGCCGCTTCCTGCTGGACATCGAAACTGGCGCTGGCAGGCTTGAAGCCGCCGTCGAGCAGTTGGGACTGGTAGTTCAGGTGGCCCACCAGCGACTGGGACTTATTCGTCACCCAGATGCCGCCGTCGTTGAGGTCCACGTCCGCGGTGTCCGTGCCCGGGTGCAGGAAGATGCCCGCGCCGATCACGGCGAGCGCCACGGAGAAGGCGGTGGCGGGCATGGCCCTACGGCGGAAGGCAGCATTGCGCGCCTGGCCGAAACCCTTGAAATTCACCGCTGAGAGACCTTTGAGAGACTGATGGAGACAGATGTTTGCCCGGACCCGGGACTGCGGCCCCCTTGCCGCCCCAGTAAGTGTAAACCGGCTGGTGAAACGCTGCCACGGGGAGAACTACCCATGGCAGTGCGGCCGTGGAGTTGTCCCAGCAGGTCTTGATTGTCTTGCTGCCTGCTCTCGGCGCAAGGTCCCGACCGGCTTCTGGTAAACGTCGGCTCGGGTCCGCCGGTCCGGAACGCCCCCAAACGAAGAACACTCGGAAGAGAAACAGTTCAAGAACGTGTTCCGAAAGCTAGCCGTTGCACCGAGGCATACCGGACGGGGCACTGCCACCCATGTTTCCGCCCTTGCCCGCCTCATGGATATGCACGCCCTTGATCACGAGGCCCTTGTTCTTCCCGCCGCTGACTTGCCTGTACCAATTGCCGCTGGGCCACACAACATAACAATCAACCGTGAGGTTGCTGCCCCAGGTAGCCCAGTGGTCATTCCGGCACTGACCGTTACTGAAGTTGTCGCTGCTCCCGTCTTGGCTCTCCATGCAAGTGCGGTGGTTCGTCTCCAGCTGAGTGCCGCTACCGCCGACGACAATGTCCCAGTTGGTCTTCGGCGGTGGAGGCGGTGGCGGGGCGTCACCGCTGCGTGCAGTTGCCGAGGCGATGGCCCCGGCAGTGCCGCGCGAGTTCTTCGACCGCACATCGATCCTGACCTGTTCGTTGTAGCCGTTGGTATTGACCGTTCGGCTGCCGTTGTTGTCCACGTTCTGCCAGGATGAGCCGTCAATCCGAATCTGGATCTGATTAACATCGTGTGTACTGGTGTTAGGTGCAGACCAGCTGAGCGTCACCTTCTTCTGCTCGGCCCCACCGTTCTTGCCAGAGGCGCTGGGCGTGCCCGGCGCGCCGTACGGCTTCACCGCACCGGATTTTGCGCTGGCGGGGCTGTTGTAGCTGGCGCCGTCGCTATTGGCCACGGCCGTGACCTGAGCGGTGACGGCGGCGCCGTTGGTGAAGCCGGTGACCTTCTGGCCGTTGGTAATGGGCATGGAGCGGCCGTCGTTGAAGCTGGCGCGGTAGCTGACCTCGCCGGCCCGGGCGCCGTTGCGCTGCGCGGCGGTGAGCTCGTTGAAGGAGACTGTCACCGCCCGGCCGGCGCCGCCGGTGTTGGCTTCCTTCAGCGACACCCCGGTGGGCGCCGCGGGGGCGCCCACGGCCCGGCGGGCGTTGGACTGGGGGCTCGCCTCGCCGTCGCCGGCCTTATTCCGCGCGGTCACGGTGTAGGTGTAGTCGGTCTCCGAGTTCGGCGCGGTCACGGTTTGCGAGGTCGCGTTGACCGGCGGGAACGTCCGCTGCAGGTCCCCGCCCTGGTACTCGCGTACGGTGTAGTCGAGGATTTCGCCGCCGTTATTGCCCGGGGCGCCCCAGCTGACCTTCAGCTGGCTTTGCTCCCCCACCGATTTCACCCGTTCGGTGCTCGGTGCCGCTGCGGCGGCAGGCGGTCCGGCCGGCACTTCCTTGGCTGAGTATGGACTGAACTCGCTGGGCTCGGGCGCCTTGTTGTGCGCCTGGACCCGCACTTCGTAGGCCTGACCGTTCTCCAGCCCTTCCCAGGTGTAGGCGGTACCGGTCGGGCCGGTCTTTTGCAGCTGGCCGCTCGGTGGGGCCGGCGAGATTTCCAGCGTGTAGCTCTCGATGGCGGAGCCCTCGGTGACCGGCGGTTTCCAGCTGATGTCCAGCGATTTGTCGCCGAACTTCAGCTGCGGCGCCGCCGGCGCTTCCGGCCGTACATCGGGACGTGCGACGGCGGACTCCGCCGAGGCGTCCGACTCACCGACGCTGTTTTCGGCGACCACGGTGAAGGTGTATTCGACGTCGTTGGTCAGGCCGGTCAGCGTACAGGTGGTGGTCGGGCAGTTCCGGCTGAAGCCGCCGGTGCCCGTTACCCGGTAGTTGGTGATCGGATCGCCGTTGTCCGCGGGGGCCCCCCAGGACAGCACCACGGTCTGGTCGCGGACGGAGTCCACCAGCGGCGTGGTCGGCGCCTCGGGCCGGCCCTTGACCACCAGCGAAATGTTGGCGCTGGCCTGCCGCGAACCTTCCTTGGTCTTGTCCTCCACGGTGTATTCGACGTTCATGGTTCCGGAGAAGCCGGCCCCGGGCGTGACCACAATGTTCTCGCCCTGCACCTGCGCGGTGCCGCCGTTGCCGGCCGTCGCCTTCACGATGTTGAGCGGCGTGTCCGGGAACGGGTTGACGTCGTTCTCCAGTACCGGCACCGTGACCGGCTGGCCCTGCACCGCCTCCGGAATCTCGTCGTCGTTGGCCACCGGCGCAGGCCGGGTGGTCGCCGTCGCGGTCGCGGTGACCCTGCTCATGACCTTGTCGGAACGTCCGTCCGTCACGGAGACATTGACGACGCCGGTGGCGCCGGTCTCGATGCCGGCGTCGGCGGAGACGTTGAGGACGCCGCCGTCGAGGTTCATCGCAAAGCCTTCAGGCACGCCGCCTTCGAGCGCGAACTCGAGGTTCTCCAGGTCTTCGGGGTTGGGGTCGGTGACCAGCGGGGCAAGGTTGTAGGCCACGGCGTCTTCGCCCTTGGCCACATCCACGTTGCCCGTGGTGAACTCCGGCGGGAAGTTGCGGTTCTCGTCCGGGATGACGTTTGTCATGATCGTCAACGTGGCTTTCAGGCCCTCGGGATCGTCGGGGCCGGAGCCGTCCGTCACTTCGAAAGTGACGGAGCCGCGGCCGGCATAATCGATGTCCGCCTGGTAGCTCAATGTCTGCGCGTCCTGCACCCAGTCGTCGTTGCTGGTGCCGATGGCGGAGACCTTGTCCACCACGGTGATGCGCGGGGCGCGGCCGTCGCGGACCTCCACCCGGTCCGCCAGGTCCAGGACCAGCTCCTGCCCGGCGGTGACATCCACCGGCGTGGTGTCGCGCAGCGTCGGGTACTGCTCGCCCAGTGCCGGAACCCAGATCACCGCGGTGGCCTGCAGTCCGTCGACGTCGCGCACGGTGTAGGGAATCAGCTGCACGTGCTCGGTCAGTTCGACGTTGACCTCGCCGTCCGCGGTGACGGACGCCGTCGGGTAGCCGCCGTTGAGCAGGATGTCCATGTCCTCGGCGACGCCGTCGGGATCCTCGTCGTTTTCCAGCACCGGAACATCGATGGCGGTTTTGCCCTTGGTGTCCACCGGCTCCACGCGGTCATCCCGGGCCACCGGCGCCAGCAGCGGCGCATCCCGGCGTACTTCGGCCGTCACGGTGCCCACGGCGGAGCCGCCCCGGCCATCGGCCACGGTGTAACGGACGTTGACCGTGCCCTCTTCCTCTGGCGTGGTGAACTGCACGCGGCCCTTGTTGGCGGCGGCATTCAACGACTGCGGTTCGCCCGCGATCTTGTCCGGGTCCAGCTGGATCGGGTCGCCGTCGGGGTCGGAGTCATTCGCCAGGGCGTCCACGGCCACGGACTTGCCCGGCCGGATCATAATGCCGTCGTCCAGCGCGATCGGATTCTGGTTGGTCTCCTGTGCCGGGGCGATGCCCACCAGCACGGTCGCCGTGTTGGTGGCGCCAAGCCGGTCCTTGACCAGGTAGGTGAAGGTGTCCGTGCCGGCGCCCTGCTCGCTGGCGGTGTAGTTGATGTAGTTGGGGCCGGTGACGGCGGCGCCCTGCTGCGGCGCGCGGTCGATCCCTTGCAGGAACACCGAGTCCCCGTCCGGGTCGATCCCGTTGAGCGGGATCGGAATGCGCACGGTGGAGCCGGCGATCACGCGGGCCTCGAGGTTCTTCGGGGCGGGCTGGGAGTTGGACTCGTCGTCGCGCGGGATGATGTTGATCCGGATCTCCGCCGAATCCTTCTGCCCGGCCGAGTCCACCACCTCGTACACCGCGTACACGGTTTTGGCCGTCCCGCCGGCGATGAAGCGCACGGAGTTCTCCGCAGTGAAAATCTCCCCGTCGGCTTTGTCCACCGTCTCGGCCAGTTCCGGCACCAGCGACAGTTCATCGTTATTGGGATGACTGTCGTTGTGCAGCACATCCACGGTCACCACGTCGCCAGCACGCACGGTGGCGGTATCGTTCTCGGCCTGCGGCGGCAGCAGCTTGTCCGGGCCCTGCACCGAAATGATGCTCACCTCGCCGGTAGCGGACGCGAACCCGTTCGAGACCGTGTACTTGATGGTGGCCTGCTGGTTCAGGCCCTTCACGTCGGTGACCCGCAGGATGTTGTGGTTGAGCACCTCCACGCTGACCTCGGAGGCGCCGGACTCCACGCCCTGGACCACCAGCACACCGCCGGCCGGGTCATTGTCATTGGCCAGCACGTCCACCAGCACCTGGCCGTTCTGCGGCAGCAGCGCCACATCGCGCACGGCCACGGGAGCGCCGTCGCCGGCGGTAGCACCGACGTCGACCCGCACCAGTCCGGTGGAGCTGGCCGGGCCGTTGGTCACCAGATACGTCAGGTAGTAGGCACCCGGAGTTTCGGCGCTGAACTTGATGGTGTTCGCATCGTAGTCCGGCACCGCGGTGGCATTGCCCACCGGTTCCGCCTTGGCCAGCCGCAGCTGCCCGCCGTTGGGGTCCAGGTCGTTTTTCAGCGGCGAGATCTGGATTTCCTGGCCCACCGTGGTGAAGAAGTGGTCCGCATTCGCCACCGGCGGCAGCGCCCCGGGCGGCCGCACGTCCACGATCACCGTGCCGCTGACCGTCTCGATCCCGTCCGAAACCTGGATCTTAACTTCCTTCTTGCCGTAGGTCTTGCCCACGTCCTGGAAGGTCAGCAGCCCGTCCGGCCGGGTCCGCACCAGGTCGCCGTCGGCGGTGTTTTCGGCGCTGACCAGGAACAAGTCGTCGCCGTCGGGGTCCACCCAGTCCGTGAGGATGTTCTGGCTGATTTCCCGGCCCTGTTCGAGCAGGATGCTGGTCTTGCGCTTGGCCTGCGGCGGCTCGTTGCTGCCCTCGGCCCGGACCGTGATACTCACCGTGGCGGTGTCCGTACCGCCGCGACCGTCGTTGACCTCGTACTCGAAGCTGTGCCGGCCCGGCGAGGCGCCGGCGTCGATGACAATCTGCAGCCCGGTCTTCTCGTAGATACTTTGGACCGTGCCGACCGACGGCGGATTCCCGCTCAGCGCGGCGGTGAGCACGTCCCCGTCCGGGTCCGAATCATTGTCCAGGATTGTCAGCGTGGTGGTGCGCCCCGCCCGGACCCCGAAATCATCATCCTGCGCCGCCGGCGGCCGGTTCTCCTCGGTCCGGTCCGGCAGCGTGTTGATCGGGTTCTCGTCCGCGGAGTCCTCGTCCTCTTCGTCGCTCTCCTGCTCCGGCGGAATCAGGTCGCTCCAGTTGTCTACCAGCTGCATGTTTTCGAGCACCAGCCAGACGTTGCCGGCGTTGACATCATTAAGTACGACGACGTCGCGGTTTACCCGGAACACCAGCGAGGCGTTGGAGCCGATGCCCTTGATCGGCTGGACGAGGTCGTCGGTGTCGTTGCCGCAGTCGCGGATGTAGTGGTTGGCGCCGGACCACGCGGCGTGCAGGCAGCCATTGAGCTGGACCGGCGCGGCGGGTGTGCCGGTGCCCTCGATCGGGGTGCGGGTGGCCTCGGAGCCGTCCAGCGGCTGCTTGATCAGGTCGGTTTCGGTGGCGATGGCGGCAAAGTCGCTGCCCTTGCTGCTCTGCTGGAGTTTGGCTCCGTCCAGTCCGGACAGCTCCACGCTGCGGCCGCCGGGCAGGAACACAGTGCCGGAATCGGCGTCGAGGACCACCACTTTGTCCCCGACGGCGGCAATCTGCGCGTCCCCGGTGTCCTCAAGGTGCTCCGCGGACTGCGTTTCGACCCGTTCGGGCACACCTTCGTCGTTCACACGGTAGGTGTAAATTTCATTGGCGTCCGGGTTGGCCACGAAGACCGTATCGTCCGGGGCGACCGTGGCCACCGCTCCCTTGGCGTCGGCGACAACGGGTTCGGCGGTTTCCTCACTGAAGGAAGCCAGTTCGGCGGCCGGACTGATAAAGACCTGGCCCTTGACCTTGTCCGTGATGGCCAGCAGGTCCTCGCCGAAACTGACGTCGGCACTGCCAGGAAGCTGCTGCTCGGCCCCGCGCGACATCTGCGCTACGTCGACCGGGCTCAGCATGGCCTGGTCCTGGTTTTCCATAAAGACGGTGCCGGCATGCTGCATCACGTCGAAGCCGGTGCTGTTGGCGAGGAATCCGCCGTCGAGCGTTTTGGAGGGGTAGTTGAGGTGGCCCACCATGTTGGCGCTGTTGTTGGTGACCCAGACGCCGCCGTCGTTCAGGTCTACGTCCGCCGTGGGGAAGCCTTCGTAGTACAGGGCACCGCCGACCACCAGTGCTGTGGCAACCGAAAAAGTGGTGGTCGAAGCGACGGCTTTCCTGCGCTTGTTACGCCCAAACAATCTGCTGCCTTCGCAAAGTAGTTTCTTCCCCGCTGCTCTACTGCGCGCAGGCGGCCATGCCTGGGCGCGCCGAGGATCCTCATCTTCGGTTTTGTCCGTGTTTGACTATGGCAGGTTAACCGATTGAGGTAAACCGCCGCCGATGGGCACAACTACCCATGCAGTATTGGTCAGTCCACGATCAAGCCGGTGCCCGTGCCGTGGGCCAGCGTCACCGGGTGGATCTCGCCGAAACCGCGGATGGTACGGACCTTCTGCGGCATCAGCACAAAGCGTTCGTCTCCGGCCAGTGTGGCCGCAGTGGTCGAATCCAGCAGCACCGTGCCCGGTTCCGCCAATGCGGTCAGCCGGGAGGCGAGGTTCACCGTGGGACCGTAGATGTCACCGAGCCGGGAGACGATGCCGCCCCAGACCATGCCCACCCGGGCGGAGGGCAGCAGCTCGTCCTCGGCCATCGCCTTGGCCAGGGCCAGCGAAATCTCCGCACCGGCCTGCGGCGTGGATGCCAGGTAGAGCACTTCATCGCCGACCGTCTTGACCAGCCGGCCGCCGCCAACGGAAATGATTTCGGCGCACTTGTTCTCGAACCGCTGCACCAGCTGGGCCAGCGTCTTCTCGTTCATCTGGCGGGACAGGCTGGTGTAGGAAACCAGGTCCGCAAAGCCCACTGCGCGCAGCAGCGGCATCGAATCGTCGTCGTGCTCGCCGGCCGCCCCCAGGCCGGCCTCGGCCCGGACGGTCAGCCGCGCGACGGCCGCGTTGAGCTGGCGCCGGTACGAATACAGCAGCACCTTCTCCAGCGATTCGATCAGGTTTGGCAGTTCGGTGACGAGGCGTTTGCGGGCCTCGGCGTCGGTGATCCGCATCTGGTGGACCATTTCTTCCACCAGGGCCTCCACCTGCCAGACCACCATACGGTCCGTCATCTGCCCGATGGAGCGGGTGATGGAGATGGCCGCTTCCTCGGTCAGCCGCTCGTCGCGGACCATGTCGATAATGGTGGTCAGCGCTTCCAGGTCAGCCTGCGTGAAGGCCACGTCCTCGTCGCCGAGGTTGGCAAAACCCAGCGCGCGCCAGATCTTGCGCGCCGAGAGCAGGGACACCCCGGCCCCGGCGGCCACCTCGCGGCGGCGCATGGTCCGTTCGGAACCGAGCAGCCGCACTTCCAGGTCCCGGACCGCCTGCCGGTTCACCTTGTTCGGCTGCGGGTCCTCGCGCACATCCGCCTGGACCGCGCGGACCTCTTCCTTGGGCACGATCCTGGGCATGGACAGCGTCAGCGGCTCCGGTTCCCGTTGCTCGCTATTGCTGGTCATCGCCTTGCCAACCTTCCTCGCCGTATTCCATCTCCTGCAATCTTTCCATGTCTACCCCATCAAACATCGCAGTCCGCGGCAGATCCTCGATGGCCTTCACCACCAGTGAACGGAACCGAACCACCTCCGGCACGTCCGGCAGCACCGAATACCGCCCGTAGCCCACGTCCGCCCTCAGCTGCCCGCTGCGCAGCATCCGCTGCAGCAGGCTCTGCTCGGTGGCCAGCCCGAAAATCGATGCCAGCAGCAGCTGGTGTTCGCGCCGCCTGCCCCAGCCCTGGCGGATAATCAGCCGCCGGTTGGTGAGCAGGTACCTGGTGCCCAGCCACCGCAGCAGCGGCAGCACCGACATTTTGCCTGCCAGCAGCACCGCCAGCAGCAGCCCGATCAGCAGCAGGGGCATACGCCAGTCCGCCAGCCAGGCGGGCAGGTCTTCCCGGCTCAGCCAGCCGGCGCCGAAACCGCCGGCGGCCAGCACTGCCAGGAACGCGATGGCAGGCCAGAACAGGCGCCTTGCCTGGGGACGGGTGATGACGATTGCCCGCTCCCCCGGGTCCAGTTTCAGCCGCACCGCAGCTCCGGGACCGGGGTGGTTGAGTGGGGCAAATCATGAACCTTCGTAGGGGCGCAGATGTACGACGTCGCCGGCGGACACTACATGTTCGGTGCCGTCCGCTTCACGCACCTTGAGCGCGCCGAAGCTGTCCAGCCCGAACGCCTCGCCGATGATCTCCCCGCCGTTCGGCAACTCCGCACGCACCTGCTGGCCGAGCGTGACCATGACCTTCTGCAGCCGGGACAGCAGGCTGCTGCCGTCCTTCCACTGCGCCTTCGGGTCCCCGTTGACGTTACAGAACTGGCGGTAGCGCTGGGCAAAAACCCGCAGGTAGGACATCAGCAGGATGGTGCGGTCCGTCGTCGCGCCCTTTTCCAGCGCCACGGAGGTGGCCGTGGGAACGGGCAGATCCTCCTTGCCCAGGGTCACGTTCACGCCGCTGCCAATAACGACGGCGGGCGGCGTGCCGTCCGGGTAGCTCACCATCTGCGCGAGGATGCCCGAGATCTTCCGGCCACTGACCAGCACGTCATTGGGCCACTTGACCTTGGCCTCCAGCTGCGCGTATTCGCCTAGCGCCTCGGCCAGGGACATGGCCGCCAGCAGCGAGAACCAGCCGTAGCTCTGTGTAGGCACGGGATTCCCGGCTTGGTTGAAAGGGCGCAGCAGCACGCTGACGATCACGGAGGAACGCGGCGGGGCAGTCCACTGCCGGTCCAGCCGGCCGCGGCCCTGGGTCTGCTCTTCGGCCACCAGGACACTCAGATCGGAGAAACCCACCTTGTCTCCGCTGGCCTTGGTGGCCAGGTCGGAGTTCGTGGAGCCGGTGGACTCCACCAGTTCCAGCTTCCGGTAGGGTCCCAGCGGAGCACAGAGCGCATCGCTGAGTCCTTCGAAATCCAGCGCCGGTCGGTCAACGTCGGAGAAACTCTGGCTCATGAATCCATCCTACGCAGAGCGGCCCGTTTAGGCACCGGACGCGCGGGCGGCAAAATGTCTGCGCACGAAATTGTAGGATTGCTACAGCTATTGACCCACCGGCGCTCACTAGACTTGGTGAAACAGTGCCGCGGTCGGCAGACTTTTTGTACGAAACCTACTTAACGCCTCCCCGCGGGTACACCAAGCACCGCCACCAGCAACGCCAAGCGCGCAGAATCCGGAGATTTCATGAGCCTCGAAACAGATCTTGATCTGTCGACCACTGCCGGCAAGATCGCGGAATTCCGCCGCCGCCAGGCCCAGGCCATGCAGCCCTCCGGCGCCGAAGCCATTGAAAAGCAGCACGCGCGCGGCAAACACACCGCCCGCGAGCGCATCGAACTGCTGGTGGACGAGGGCTCCTTCGTAGAGTTCGACGCGCTGGCCACGCACCGCTCCACCGCCTTCGGGATGGAGAAGAAGAAGCCGCTCGGCGACGGCGTGGTCAGCGGCTACGGCACGGTAGACGGCCGGCTGGTGGCGCTCTACAGCCAGGACTTCACCGTCTACGGCGGTTCCCTGAGCCAGGTCAACGGCGAAAAGATCGTCAAGGTGCAGGAGTTCGCGCTGCGCAACGGCTGCCCGGTCGTCGGGATTAACGACGGCGGCGGTGCCCGCATCCAGGAAGGCGTCGCCTCGCTGGCCATGTTCGCGGACATTTTCCGCAACAACGTGGCCGCTTCCGGCGTCGTTCCCCAGATCTCGCTGATCATGGGCCCGTGCGCCGGCGGTGCCGCCTACTCCCCCGCGCTGACGGACTTCGTGGTCATGGTGGACAAGACCTCGCACATGTTCATCACCGGCCCGGACGTCATCAAGACGGTCACCGGCGAAGAAGTGGACATGGAGACCCTTGGCGGCGCCCGGCAGCACAACGCCACCACCGGCACCGCCACCTACCTGGGCGCCGATGAAGCCGACGCCATCGAGTTCGTCCGGGAACTGCTGGATTTCCTGCCTTCGAACAACCTCACCGAAGCCCCGCTGCTGGACTTCGACGAGGTACTCGAGACCACCGAAGCGGACCTTGAACTGGACACGCTCATTCCGGATTCGGCCAACCAGCCGTATGACATGCGCACGGTCATCGAGCACGTGATGGACGACGGCCATTTCCTGGAGATGCAGTCCCTCTACGCGCCCAACGTCATCATCGGTTACGGCCGGGTAGAGGGGCACACCGTTGGCGTCGTCGCCAACCAGCCCATGCAGTTCGCCGGTACCCTGGACATCAACGCCTCGGAAAAGGCCGCCCGCTTTGTCCGGCACTGCGATGCGTTCAACATTCCCATCCTGACGCTGGTGGACGTCCCCGGCTTCCTGCCCGGCAAGGACCAGGAGTTCAACGGCATCATCCGCCGCGGCGCGAAGCTGCTCTATGCTTACGCCGAGGCCACCGTGCCCAAGCTGACCGTCATCACCCGCAAGGCCTACGGCGGCGCCTACATTGTCATGGGTTCCAAGAAGCTCGGCGCGGACCTGAACATTGCCTGGCCCACCGCCCAGATCGGCGTCATGGGTGCCCAGGGTGCGGTCAACATTCTTTACCGCCGGGACCTTGCCGCCGTCCAGGCCGAGGGCGGCGATGTTGAAGCCCGCCGCCAGGAGATCGTTACCCAGTACGAGGAAGAACTGCTAAATCCCTACCAGGCGGCCGAGCTCGGCTACCTGGACGCGGTGGTGGCGCCGTCCGACACGCGGCTGCAGATTGTCCGTGGCCTGCGGGCACTGCGCGACAAGCGCGCCACCATGCCGCATAAGAAACACGGAAACATCCCGCTGTGACCGCCGGCCACGCAAGGACACCTATCCGCCCGACGGGCACAGCCGCCGGCCATACCCGCTGGTCCAGCCCCGACCAGGCCGCTACGCGCTGGTCCGGAAATGAGGAACGCATGCACGCAGAAGCCGAGACCCAGTCCGAGCAAGCCCCGTTGTTTACTGTTGCCAAAGGAAATCCCAGCGCCGAAGAACTCGCGGCGCTCACCGCCGTCGTTCTCGCGCTGCAGACCTCCTCTTCCGAGGAGGAAACCGGCGGCAAACCGCGCCGCCGCAGCTCCCGCCGTCGTGAATTGCTGCGCCCGGTGGTCCAGCACGGCCCCGGCGCCTGGCGGCACACCTTCCGGTAAAGCGGCACACCTTCCGGTAAAAAGAAGACCGGCAGCCCCCAACGAGCTGCCGGTCTTCGGTCTTTGTGCGGGACTTGGTCCGTGGATCAGGCGGTGTGTGCCGCCCGCACCGCTTCAGCCAGCGGCGTGCTGGGACGGCCGATCAGCTTCGCCAGATCCTCGCTTTCGGTATCGAGGTCGCCTGCGGCCGTGTTGGCCTCAAGCGCGGTGAGAAAGCCTGCCATGCCCTCGTCCAGGCCGGCGGCGAGCAGGCCCTGCTGGTACTCGTCAAGGGTGACGTTGCGGTAGCCGATGCTCCGGCCGGTTACGTCGGCGACAGCGGAGGCGAATTCCACCATGGTGAAGGGCGTACCGCCGAGTTCGTAAACGGCGTTCTCGTGGCCCTCGCCGGTCAGCACCACGGCTGCCGCCTCGGCGAAGTCGGCCCGGGTGGCGGCGGCAATCCGTGCCTCGCCGGCGGCGCCGATGACCGCACCGGTTGCCAGGTACTGGCCCAGCTGCCCGGTGTAGTTCTCGGTGTACCAGCCGTTGCGCAGCAGGGTAAAGGGGATGCCGGATTCGCGGATCAGGGCCTCGGTGGCCTTGTGCTCCGGAGCCAGGGCCAGCTCGCTGGTGTCCGCGCGCAGCACGCTGGTGTAAGCGATTCGCTTCACGCCCGCGGCCTTAGCAGCCTCCAGGACGTTGCCATGCTGCCGGACGCGCTGGCCGACCTCGCTGCCGGAGATAAACATGAGGGTGTCCACGCCTGCCAGTGCCGAAGCCAGGGTTTCGGGCTTGTCGTAGTCGCCTTCGCGGGCCGTCACTCCGCGTTCCAGCAGACTTGCGGCCTTCGCCGTATTGCGTACGACGGCGACAATAGCTGCGGCTTCGATCTCGCGTTCCAGCAGGGCATCGATGACGAGTGCACCCAGTTCGCCTGTTGCTCCCGTTACTGCATACGTGGTCATGTTGCTCCTTGCGTTGATTACTTGCAACCGAAACTAATGTAGGCGGAATTATTTGAAGCGTCAAGTGAATTCCCGGTAGAGTTGTTCCATGACAGAGCCGCAGTGGTTGAATCCCGAGGAACGCAGAGCATGGCTGGCCGTTGCCTCGCTGATGTTCCGGCTTCCGGCCACGCTGGAGTCCCAACTGCAGCGCGACGAGGACCTGACGTTCGCCGGCTACATGGTGCTGGCCATGCTTTCGGAGTCCGACACCCGCGAATGCCGGATGAGCAAACTGGCTGAGCTGACCAATACCTCGCAGTCCCGGCTTTCCCGGATTGTCGCCCGGCTGGAAAAAGACGGCTATGTCACCCGGGCCATGGACGCCAACGACCGCCGCGTGGTGCTGGCCCGCATCACCGAAGCCGGCATGGCCAAAATCGATGCCGCCGCACCGGGCCATGTAGCCGCGGTCCGGGCCGCCGTCTTCGACCGCCTCGACGAGGAACAGGTCCACCAACTGGCCGCGATCAGCCGGACGCTGCTCGGCAGCGACTTCCCGCACTTGCCGGAGTAACCTCCGGGGCCTTCTTTGGCAGGGCAGGCATCCAGCAAAAGAGCTGCCGGCCAAGGGGCGCGGCCGGGAGCGCTGTTGCCCGGCACCTGACGCAGGACTAACGTCGGCCGCATGCAAACATCGTTGACAGGCAAAGTCGCTCTCGTCGCCGGAGGGACCAGGGGCGCGGGCCGGGGGATCGCTGTCCAGCTCGGTGCGGCCGGCGCCACCGTCTACGTCACCGGGCGGACCACCCGGGACCAGCCGTCGGAGATGAACCGGCCGGAAACCATCGAGGAGACCGCGCAACTGGTCGAGGAGGCCGGCGGCCACGGAATCGCGGTCAGGGTGGACCACCTCGTGCCGGACGAGGTGCGCTCCCTTGTCTCGCGTATTGACGCCGAGCAGGGCGGCCTGCACATCCTCGTCAACGACATCTGGGGCGCCACCGTCATGGAGTGGGACAAATCCGTGTGGGAGTCCTCGCTGGATGTTGGCCTCCACATGCTCCGGCTCGGCGTGGACACCCACGCCATCACCAGCCACTTCGCCCTGCCGCTGCTGATCCGGCAGCCGGGCGGACTGGCCATCGAAGTCACCGACGGTACGGACGAATACAACGCGGAGAACTACCGGGCCTCCTTCTTCTACGATCTGGCCAAGGCGGCGGTGAACCGGATGGCTTTCCTGCTGGCGCACGACCTAAAGCCCCACGGCGCCACGGCGCTCTCGCTGACACCGGGCTGGCTGCGGTCCGAGGCGATGCTGGACGAATTCGGCGTGACCGAAGCGAACTGGCGCGATGCCACCACGCGCATCCCGCATTTCGCCATTTCCGAGAGCCCGGCCTACGTGGGCCGGGCCGTCGCGGCGCTCGCCCAGGATCCCGAGGTCTCCCGCTGGAACGGGAAGTCACTCTCCAGCGGCAAGCTGGCCAAAGTCTACGGCTTCACCGACGTCGACGGCAGCCAGCCCGACGCCTGGCGGTACATGCGCGAGGTCCAGGACCCGGACAAACCAGCGGACACCACCGGCTACCGTTGAGCCGCCGTCAGCGCGGATCCATCACGGTGCCCAGGAAGAGCGGCAGCCCCGTCTCTGCGTGGATGATCTGGTAAAGGAACGGGCGGTTGAAGTCCAGCTTCACATCCGGCGGCGGCGGGAGCGAGCCGGCCATCACATCCAGCTGCGTAACCGCGGCCGCCACGGTGCCCTTCTCCCCCACGGTGATGTTGGCCTGCTGCGTCGCCCCGGTGACCCGGGCCTCCGGCTGGATGGCGTGGAGGTCCGGCGCCGGGCCGAGAGTCTCCGCCAGTCCCAGGCCGCGCAGCACCGGAATCAGGTTCTGGGTGTAGTCGTGCTCCCACTTCGGCAGACCCAGGGACACCCTCGCCGGATTGGCCGCAGCCATCGCCCTGTTCACTGTTGCCAGCGCTGCTTCGTCCAGCACCGGCGAACCTTCGTCCGGCAGGACCAGGCGCATCAGGAAGCCTTCGTTATAGGGCAGGTCCATCCCCTGCCAGCCCTCGCCGCGGGCGTAGTCGGCGCGCAGGAGTTTCCCCATTGCTTCCGCCTGGATCACTTCCCCGTTCAGCAAGGTGAAGTCCTCGGTCTTGGTTGACGACGGCGAGAACGGATCCGCCCAGGCCGCCGCGAAGTACACCGCGTTCAGCAGGGTCAGCGTGTTGTCCTCGTCGTACCCGCCGGGCGCTTCCGTGATCCGGCCGCCGGTGTTGTGGTCGACCCAGGCGTCCAGTTTGTCCTTGGTGGCCGGATCCGCATAGTCCACCGGATAGACGCCCGAGCCGTAGTGCTCCGCCAGTCTGGCCAGGTACTCCTCGCCGGTAGGCGTGCCCGCATCGACGAACACCCCGTTGGCCAGGTGCAGCAGCGGCGTGACCGGAGGCTCGTCCTCGTCCACGGAGCCGGGATCGCCGTCGTGCTCCTGCCACGCCGTGAGCAGCGCGTTCATCGCTTCGTCCCGGCCCTGGGCAGGCAGGCCGAGCGCAGCGTCCATTTCCGCAGCCGTCGTGGTGCCCGCGCCGGCACGTAGCATGGCGAGCGCGTAGAGCAGGCTCGCCGGGCTGGTGACCTGGTTTGCCTCCGGCCGTCCGGCAAGCATCGCAGCACCGAGTTTGAGCGTGGCGTCCTGCAGCGATGCCGCCGCCTCCGGATACTCATGCAGAGCGACCGACTGCTGTTGAACCCCGTCCGCCGCCAGCAGTTCCGGCTCCGGCGCGCTACACCCGGCCAGCGTCAAAACCGGCACCAGCCCGAGCGCAGCGAGCACCGCCGTCGTTCTGTTGCGCACATCCCTGCACCGCCCTCTTGTCTTCCCTGCCGCGCCGCTCCGGCCGGCCCCATGCATTCAACCTACGTTCACCCGGCGGCAAACAACAGGCCCGCGCCGGGCACAATCCGGACACGGAAGGCCTGCGTTACCCACAGGCGGTGTCCGCAGGCAACCGATGGCAGGTAGGCTCGGCTTGTGACTAACCAGACATCTGAAACCACCCTGGATAACACGGCCGTGCGGAACCCCTCTGCGATCGACGCGGTGGCGGACTCCTTCACCGAGTCGCTGCTGGAGATGAACCCCTCGCTCGCCACGTCGCTGGGCATCCCCGGCCACGAAACCGAATACCCGGATTACTCCCCCGCCGGTGCCGAGGCGCTGGCCGAATGCACCCGCGAGGCACTGCGCCGGCTGGAGGACCTGGAGCCCACGGACGATGTGGACCGTGTAACCCTGGATGCCATGCGCGAGCGGCTGGGGCTGGAGCTGGAGATCCACGAGACCGGCCTGGACCTGGCGGACCTGAACAACATCGCCTCGCCCTCACAGGACATCCGTGCCATCTTCGACCTGATGCCCACGGCCACGGCGGAAGACTGGAACAACATCGCCGGCCGGATGAGCAACGTGCCGGACGCCATCAGTGGCTATGCCAGCTCGCTCCGCGCGGCGAAGGAACGCGGGCTGGTGGCGGCCAAGCGCCAGATCCGAACCGTCATCGAGCAAACCAGGGCGTACGCAGCCGAGGACGGCTTCTTCCATTCGCTGGCCGCTTCCGCCCGGATTGACGACGGCGACGGCGGGCTGCCCGAGGACTTGCGCAAACGCTTGGCTGCCGGCGCCGAGACGGCTTCCCGCGCCTACGCGTCGCTGGCTGCATTCCTCGAAAACGAGCTGCTGCCGGATGCGCCCGAGAAGGACGCCGTCGGCCGGGAGCACTACTCGCTGATGTCCCGCCGCTTCCTCGGCGCCACGATCGACCTTGCAGAGACGTACCAGTGGGGCGTGGAGGAACTGGACCGCATCATCGCCGAGCAGGAAGCCGTGGCCCAACAGATCAAGCCGGGCGCTTCCATCGAAGAGGCCATGGCCGCGCTGGATACAGACGAGTCGCGGCAGTTGCACGGCACGGACGCGCTGCAGGCCTGGATGCAAAAGCTCTCGGACCGGGCGGTGGCGGAACTCTCCGGCACGCACTTCGACATCTACGAACCGATGCGCCGGCTCGAATGCCGCATCGCGCCCACCCAGGAAGGCGGCATCTACTACACCGGGCCGTCCGACGACTTTTCCCGCCCGGGCCGCATGTGGTGGTCCGTGCCCGAGGGCGAGGACACCTTCACCACGTGGAAGGAAACCACCACCGTCTACCACGAGGGTGTGCCCGGCCACCACCTCCAAATTGCGACGGCGACCTACCGCCGCGAGCTCCTGAACAACTGGCGCCGGAACATCTGCTGGGTGTCCGGCCACGGCGAAGGCTGGGCACTGTACGCCGAGCGACTCATGGAGGACCTGGGCTACCTGTCCGATCCGGGTGACAAGATGGGCATGCTGGATGCCCAGCGCATGCGCGCCGCCCGCGTGGTCTTCGACATCGGTGTCCACCTGGAACTTGAGGTGCCTGCGCGCTGGGGTTCAGGGACATGGACGCCGGAGAAGGGCTACGAGTTCCTCAAGAAGAACATCGCCATCAGCGAGGGCCAGCTCAAGTTCGAGTTCACCCGCTACCTCGGCTGGCCGGGGCAAGCGCCCTCCTACAAGCTGGGCCAGCGGCTGTGGGAGCAGATCCGCGACGAGCGCCGCCGCCGCGAGGGCGGGTCCTTCGACATCAAGCGGTTCCACAGCGAGGCCCTCAACCTGGGCTCGGTTGGGCTGGACACCCTGCGCCGCGCGCTGCTGGGCGACAACACGGCCCCGTCCGAGGCCTAGGCCGGGCCGCCGGCGATCTTCCTCACACGGGCTCCGGGAATAACTTCACACACCCCGTACATCGGCGGGCCGTCACGGGAAAGGTGACGGTCCGCCGTCGTATGTCGATGTAATATTTCGCAACGCTGCCTTTGGCTTGGTATACGCGCCCTCTATGGTCTTCGGGTGACTACTGCTACCAGCCCCGAAAAACAGGCCCGGAGACTGCCCTCGTGGGCCACCGCCTTCGGCCCGCAGATCATTGCCGCGCTGATTGCCGGCCTCATCCTTGGTCTCGTGGCCAAGAACATGGGCGACTCGGCCGCCGGCGAACCGAACTGGCTCACCGAGACCCTGACGACCATCGGCTCCAGCTACATCTCGCTGCTGAAGGCGGCCGTGGTGCCGCTGATTTTCACCGCCGTGGTCAGCTCCATTGCCAATCTCCGCGCGGTCTCCAACGCGGCCAAGCTGGCCTGGAACACGCTGCTCTGGTTCGCCATCACCGCCTTCATCGCCGTGGTGATCGGCATGGTGCTGGGCACCGTCATGCGGCCCGGCGCCAGCGCCGCCGGGGAAGTGCCCGGCGAGTACACCGGGCGCACCGGTGACTGGTGGGCGTTCCTGACCGGGCTATTCCCGGGCAACTTCCTGGGGCTGGAAGCCAGCACCAAGGTGGCCGAATCCGGCGACATGACCACGAGCGTCAGCTTCAACGTGCTGCAGATCCTGGTCATCTCCATCGCCGTCGGCATCGCCGCCCTGAAGGTGGGCGCGCCCGCCGAGCCCTTCCTGAAGCTCAACGCTTCCGCGCTGGCCGTGATCCA
Source organism: Arthrobacter crystallopoietes (assembly GCF_017603825.1). Classification (NCBI taxonomy): domain Bacteria; kingdom Bacillati; phylum Actinomycetota; class Actinomycetes; order Micrococcales; family Micrococcaceae; genus Crystallibacter; species Crystallibacter crystallopoietes. Next base: position 2,657,092 of record NZ_CP072014.1, on the reverse strand, counting down.
GAAGGTGCTGTGGTGGATCATCCGCGTGGCCCCGATCGGCACCGTCGGCCTGATCGGCAAGGCCGTTGCCACCTACGGCTGGGACACCATGGGTTCGCTGGCCATGTTCACGCTGTCCATCTACGTGGGCCTGGCGTTGGTGGTCTTTGTGGTCTACCCGGTGCTGATCCGCGCCCACGGGCTGTCCGTCAAGCAGTGGTTCTCCGGCGCGTGGCCCGCCATCCAGCTGGCCTTCGTGTCGCGTTCTTCCATGGGCACCATGCCGCTGACCCAGCGGGTGACCGAGCGGAACCTGGGCGTACCCCGGGCCTACGCGTCCTTCGCCGTGCCGCTGGGCTCGACGACCAAAATGGACGGCTGCGCCTCGATCTACCCGGCGATCGCCGCGATCTTCGTCGCCCAGTTCTTCGGTGTGCAACTCGACTTCACGCACTACCTGCTGATCGCTTTGGTGGCCGTGCTTGGCTCGGCCGCGACGGCCGGAACCACCGGCGCTACCGTCATGCTGACCCTGACGCTGTCCACGCTGGGCCTGCCGCTGGAAGGCATCGGCCTGCTGCTGGCCATCGACCCGATCCTGGACATGGGCCGCACCGCGGTCAACGTGGCCGGCCAGACCGTGGTCCCCACGATCGTCTCCAAGCGCCAGGGCATCCTGGACCTGAGCCTCTACAATGCGAAGCGCACCGGCGATCCGTTTACCGACGACGCCGCTGTGGACGCGGACGGGGTAGGCCAGACAGAAACCGGAGCCGAGGCAAGTAGCGACCGCCGCGAGGAAGACCTGGTCGACTCAAGGAACTAACCGCTTGCTGGGGACGCGGGGCTAAGCTCGACGCCCCAGGCGGACAGAACCAATGACAGCAGTACATACAAGAAAACGCTCGGCCGGGAAATCCATCCGGCCGAGCGTTTTGCTATTCAGGAACGGTGTATCCCCCAACGATCCACCGGGCCCGGAACGATACAGCCCCCAACGGTGCACCGGTCCATTCCGCTGCCTTCGCCACTCTGCTGTGCAAGGGGGCAGCCGGAAGAATCCCCGTGGAGATCATACGGTCCGGAGGGGCATGGTGATAAATCAACATTCTAAATGTCGGTTTGTGTGCTGCTTCCGGGCTGCAGCGGAAGCGACGGCGTTCTTCGCTGGCTGCTGTGGGCCTTGCTGATGCGGGCATTACGCTTAGTGACGTGACTTATTTGCGCCTGATTCTCGCCTCCGCCTCCCCCGCCCGCACCAAACTGCTCACCGACGCCGGCATCTCCCACAGCATTCTCGTCTCCGACGTCGACGAGGATGCGGTCACATCGCACTACGGGCTGACAGACCCGCATGACACCGCCCTGGTGCTCGCACGGGCCAAAGCTGAAGCCGTCGCCAGCCTCCCCGAGGCGGAGGGTGCGCTGGTCCTGGGCTGCGACTCCGTCTTCGAACTCGACGGCGAACCACACGGCAAGCCGTACGAACCCGAGATTGCCCGCGAGCGCTGGCACCGGATGAGCGGCCGCCACGGCGTGCTGCACACCGGGCACTGGCTGGTCGACTGCAGGGATGTGCCCGCGGACGCCGACGGGGATGCGGCTTCGGATAGCACCGTCGGATCAGGCGCCACCATTGGTGCGGTTGCCTCGGCTGGCGTGTACTTCGCCAAGCTCAGCGATGCAGAGATCGACGCCTACATCGCCACTGGCGAACCGCTTCAGGTAGCCGGTTCCTTCACCATCGACTCGCTGGGCGGGGCCTTCATCGAGCGCGTCGACGGCGACCCGCACGCCGTCGTCGGTCTTTCGGTTTCCACCCTGCGACACCTGCTGGCGAGTGCCAACGTACAGATTACGGACCTCTGGGGGCAATAACAGCCGGCTGCAACCCGGGCGCTCTGCCCCTAGAGCCCCTTCGGGAATCAGTTGTCGTCCCTGCCGGAATTATCCTTGCCGTGGCCGGAACCGGGACCTGTCCCAGCCCCTCCGTTGTTCCTGTCGTTCCCGGATCCACCCGGGCCTGTCGCATCATCCTGGTCGGCTCCGTGGTCCTCCTTGATGGCGTTGTTGCCCTTGCCTGGAAGTGCATTGTCCTGCTGGTTGTTGTTTCCCTGACCGCTGTCCGGCTCAGCCGGTACGGGCGAGGTTTCGGAAGGGTCCGGGGCGGAGACGGTGGGAGGTGGTGCGGGCGCCGGGGCCGGCGGAGGAGGAACCGGCTGCCCCTGGGTCGATTCCGTATTCCCAACAGTGTTCGGCGCCTTCGGGGCAGCCGCTTCCGTTTCCGGGTTCGCCGCTTCCGAAGGGGGCGACGCAGCAGCCCGTTCCGCGGCGAGGTCCGCGCTGAGTTGCTCGATGGCCGCCTCGATGCTCTGGTAGCGGGCGAACGAGACGTCCCCGTCCCCTGCCGCCTGTCTCAATTCCTCCGTCAGGTCGCCCAGGCCCTCGATCGCCTTCTCATAATCCCCGGCTGCCGCGTCGGTCCGGACCTCGGCTGCGAGGGCCTGCATTCTTTCTGCGGCTCCCGCATTCAGCTGTGGCGGCGCCGTGCAGGCGCTGCCGAGCAGCGTGACAGAAACCGCCGCAGCAGCTGCGAAACGGCGAATACTTTGTGGCTTCTTCATGGGACAAGGTTCCGTTCAAGGTTCCGCATGTGCTCTTCGAGCTCTCCCGTCAGGACCGGCGATGGTGTCGGGTCAGACGTCTGAGCCTCTTGCGGACTGGACACTAGCGAAGGTAGAAAGACCGCAATACCCGCGAGCACGAGGACTGCAGCTATTGTCCAGACGGCAAGCTTGCGCATGCGCCGTGACCGCAGAGGTCTTGCCTTCACGGAAACCGGCATGGCCGCCGTACTGCCCTCCGGCCTTTCCTCCGGCGCCAAGGCGGGCTCCGGCTCCCACGCCCTGCTATCCACATCAGCCAGCGCGGCAGCTACTTCGGCGGCGTCCGGCCGGGCAACCGGATCCATCGCAGTCATCTTTGAAAGAAGGCGAACCCATCCGGGGCCGATCTCCGCTGGGATAACCGGTCCACGTTGCAGGCGGGCCACGGCCGATTCCACCGGACTGCCGGGGAACTCGACGTGACCGGTCAGGCACTCCAACAGGACCAGTCCAAGGGAGTAGATATCACTGGATGTTCCCAGGGCGCCGCCCTGGGCCTGCTCCGGGCTCAAATAGGTTGCGGTTCCGACAGTCTGCCCGGTGGCGGTCAGCCGTGTTCCTTCAATGACGCGGGCAATGCCGAAATCCATGAGCTTGGCCCGGGCCTCACCCGTATCCGCATCGAACGCGAGCATGATGTTCGCCGGTTTGAGGTCGCGGTGGATCACACCCCGACCGTGCACATAGTGAAGTGCTGCCGCCAGTTGGTGACCGATCTTTGCTACATCCCTGGCCTCCAGCCGCCCCAACCGAAGCCGGTTTCGCAGGTCCTTGCCTTGCGCGAGCTCCATCACGACAAAGGAGCGGGTCCCATCAGAGGATGATTGCTCCGTACCGGCATCATAAACAGTCACCAGGCCGGGGTGGTTGAATGTCGACAGCAGTTGCACCTCTGCCTCCTGACGCCGCAGCTCCCCTTCGTCGCGGACATCGGGGCGGAACACCTTAACCGCAACGAACCGGCCCAGCACGTCGTCCATGGCCTTATAGACCGCTGCGGATCCGCCCCGCCCGATCAGTTCCTGAAGCTTGTAACGGCCACCCAGGCTAACTGGCAGAGACTGCCCCAAATACACGTCCCCCAACTGCCATCCTTTGCTCCCAAGGGCACCGCGTTGGCGCGCTTGATTTTCCCTACGGGTTTACCGACAGGTATACAGGAGGCGAACGGCCGGCGGAACCTAAAGCGGTGAATCGGCCTTGAGGGATTATCGTCACAGTGGGACTACGGCTTCCTGGCGGAGGAGCGGCCCCGCGCCAGTTTCCGGCACCGATCGTTTTTGTAGAACACCTACAAAGAATCACGCCCACACACGCACAAATGGCATGGTTATTGGGCGATACCCGCAAAACCGCGCTAGGCTCCTCAAGGATAGAAGGAGCTTTGAATGACCCAGCGCATCACCAAGGTACTGATCGCCAACCGTGGTGAAATTGCCGTCCGCGTAATCCGAGCCGCACGGGATGAAGGCCTCGCCTCCGTCGCCGTTTACGCAGAGCCTGACCGGGATGCGCTGCATGTCCGTCTGGCCGACGAGGCTTACTCCCTGGGCGGCAGTACCGCCACGGAGTCCTATCTGGCCATGGACAAGCTGCTCGACGTGGCCGTAGCCTCCGGTGCCGACGCCGTCCACCCCGGCTATGGCTTCCTCGCCGAAAACGCGGACTTCGCGCAGCGGGTCATCGACGCCGGGCTGATTTGGATCGGCCCCTCCCCCGACGCCATCGCCAAACTCGGCGACAAGGTCCAGGCCCGGCACATCGCCGAAAAGGTTGGCGCCCCCCTTGTTCCCGGCACCGCAGATCCCGTCCAGGGCGTCGACGAGGTTCTCGCATTCGCGGACACCTACGGCCTCCCGCTGGCTATCAAGGCTGCCTACGGCGGCGGCGGCCGCGGCATCAAAGTGGTCCGCGACCGGGACGAGATCCCCGAGGCCTTCGACTCCGCGGTCCGCGAGGCCACCGCGGCCTTTGGCCGGGGCGAGTGCTTCGTCGAGCGCTTCCTTGATGCCCCCCGGCATGTGGAAACCCAATGCCTCGCGGATGCGCACGGCAACGTCGTCGTTATTTCCACCCGCGACTGCTCGCTGCAGCGCCGCAATCAGAAGCTCGTCGAGGAGGCCCCCGCCCCGTTCCTGAGCGCGGACCAGAACTACCGGCTTTACGAGGCGTCCAAGGCCATCATGCTCGAGGCCAAGTACCAGGGCGCCGGCACGTGCGAATTCCTGGTCGGCCAGGACGGCACCATTTCCTTCCTTGAGGTCAACACGCGCCTGCAGGTGGAGCACCCCATTTCCGAGGAGGTTGCCGGCGTGGACCTGGTCCGCGAACAGTTCCGGCTGGCCTGCGGCGAGGAACTGGGCTACGGCGATCCCGAGATCCGCGGCCACTCCTTCGAGTTCCGCATCAACGGCGAGGATGCCGGCCGCAACTTCATGCCGGCCCCGGGCACCGTGGAATCGATGAAGCTGCCCACCGGACCCGGCGTTCGCGTGGACTCCGGCGTGGAAGCCGGCGAAGTGGTCGGCGGCAACTTCGACTCCTTGCTCGCCAAGCTCGTGGTCACCGGCGCCAGCCGCAACCAGGCCCTGCAGCGCGCCCGCCGCGCCCTGGAGGAGATGGAGATCGGCGGCATGCCGACCGTCCTGCCGTTCCACCGCGCTGTGACGGCAGATCCGGACTTCGCCCCGGCAGACCCACTGGAGCCCTTCAAGGTCCACACCCGCTGGATCGAGACGGAGTTCGTCAACGACATTCCCGCCTTCGATGCCGCGGCGTCAACAACCACCGACGACGACGGCGAACGCCAGCGCGTCACCGTTGAGGTGGGTGGCAAACGGCTGGAAGTCGTCCTTCCCGCGGGCCTGAACACCTCCGGCGGCGCCGCCACCAAGTCCAACGGCAAGCCCAAGCGCGGCCGCGGGCGTTCCGGCGGCTCGGCTGGCCCGACGGCCAGCGGGGATGACCTGTCTTCACCCATGCAGGGCACCATCGTGAAGGTGGCCGTCAGCGAAGGCGACACGGTCGCGGAAGGCGATCTCGTCGTCGTGCTTGAGGCCATGAAGATGGAGCAACCGCTGACAGCCCACAAGGCCGGCACCATCGCAAAACTGACGGCGAAGCCGGGCGCCACGGTCTCTGCCGGCGCCGTACTGGCCGCCATCATCGACTAGGAGCGGCGCCGCTCCTGCCCCAGCAGCTCCTGCCCGAGGTGCCCGGTTCCGTTAACGGACCGGGCACCGCTGGTTAACGCACGCGCTGGCTCATGCCCCCCCTTCCCCAACAAGCGGCGGCAAACCGTCGCCGCGCAAAATTCCTTTGGCAAAAAGACAATACAATAAGCATGCTTTGTTGTACCGTGGGAATTGGTAAGGGACACTCCCCGGCAATCCCGTCGGGGGACCATTGATCACCGTAAGGAGAGAGCATCATGGGTTTTCTTGCTTTTCTTATTCTCGGACTAATTGCGGGCGCTATCGCCAAGCTGATCCTGCCGGGTGACCAAGGCGGCGGCTGGATCGCAACCCTAGTACTCGGCGTCGTCGGCGCCCTGCTGGGCGGCTGGGTTGGCAGTGCCGTCTTCAACGTTGGGCTGGAAGAGTTCTGGAGCATCCAGACCTGGCTCGTTGCCATCGCCGGCGCCCTTGTTGTACTGCTGATTTGGGGCTTTATCACCAAACGGAAGGCAGTCCACTAACGGACAACCGAATTCTCTAACAAAAAAGGCCCGCGGTTCCTGTTGGAACCGCGGGCCTTTACGACGGGGTCAGCTGCTCAGTCCCTCGTAATCCATGTCCTTGGTTTCCTTGGTCAGGAACAGGGAGATCAGCGTAATCACGGCCGCGCCACTGAGGTACATGCCCACCAGGAAGGTGCTGCCATCGGCCGCCTGCCACAGCGCCACCGCGATGAACGGCGCCACGGAGGCACCCAGGATCGAGGAGAAGTTGTAGGCCACGGCCGAACCGGTGTACCGAACGTTGGTCGGGAACAGCTCCGGCAGCATGGCACCCATGGGGCCGAAGGTCAGGCCCATCAGGGTGAAGCCGATGATCAGGTGCAGCATGGTGCCGGCGAAGCCGCCGCCGAAGAGCGGAACCCAGAAGAAGCCGAAGGCCACGATGCCCAGCGAAACCCAGATCAGCGTCTTCCGACGGCCGAATTTTTCTGCCAGCGGGCCGGCCACCATCGTGAAAATGCCGAAGAAGACGACGCCGATGATCAGCATCAACAGGAAGTCGTTGCGGGCGTAACCCAGGCCAGCGGTGAACGCCGAGGGGTCGAAGTCCTTGCCGGCGGCGGCAGCGGCCGCAGCAGCGTCGTCCACCGTCTTGGCAGCGGTGCCGTAGGACAAGGTGAAAGTGGTCATCAGGTAGAAGAGCACGTAGGTGGCCAGCATGATGAAGGTGCCCAGGATCAGCTGGCGCCAGCTGGACTTGAAGACGCGGCCCAGCGGCAGCTTGGTGACCTCGCCCTTGTCCACGACCTTCTGGAAGGCCGGGGTTTCCACCAGCTTCAGGCGGACGTAGAGGCCGATGATGACCATGACGGCGCTGCCCAGGAACGGAATGCGCCAGCCCCAGGACATGAACGCTTCATTGCTCAGGTTCAGGCTGAGGATCAGGAAGAGCGAGTTCGCCAGGATGAAGCCGATCGGGGCGCCCAGCTGCGGGAACGTACCGTAGATGGCCCGCTTGTTCGCCGGAGCGTTCTCGGTCGCCAGCAGCGCGGCACCGCTCCATTCGCCGCCAAGGGCCAGGCCCTGGGCAAAGCGCAGGACCACCAGCAGGGCCGGAGCCCAGAACGACCAGCCGGTGACCTGCGCGGTGGGCAGGCAGCCGATCAGGAAGGTCGCGATGCCCATGGTGAGCAGCGAGGCGACCAGCGTGCCCTTGCGGCCGAACTTGTCGCCGAAGTGCCCGAAGACGATGGACCCGAGCGGCCGTGCAATGAAGGCTACGCCGAAGACGGCGAAGGAACTCAACAGAGCGGTGGCGGCATCGGCGCCGGGGAAGAACAAGGCCGGGAAAACGAGCACGGCGGCCGTGGCGTAGACGTAGAAGTCGTAGAACTCAACGGACGTGCCAATAAGGCTGGCAACAATCACGCGGCCGCGGGAGTTAACCGGGGCCTTGGAGGCACCCGTTGAGGCTGGTGCTGCAGAAGACATGGGTGTCGGCTTTCGATGAAAACGAATGATTACCGCCGAAAATTCTACGCCCCTCCGTCCAGTATCCGGACATCGTTCCAGTATTTGGACACCTCTGGACACAAGCCGCCAAAATACCCTTGGGCTTCCTAGCGTCGCTCTACCGCGTCATACAGCCATGACTTGCTGCCGGAGCGTGTTTGGATAAGGGCCATGACTGCACAACGTACGACGCCGGCCATGTCGGGACCGCTGCTGGCTGTCCTTGCGCTGTTGGCCGCCGCCGCGCCGTTGTCCTCTGACATGTATCTGGCGTCGCTGCCCATGATCGCCACCGACCTGGGAGTGCGTGCCTCCGGCGCCCAGCTCACGCTGACGGCGTTGCTGCTCGGCATCGCGCTCGGGCAGCTGGCGTTCGGTCCGCTTTCGGACAGGTACGGGCGCATCCGGCCGCTCATGGTGGGCGTCGCCATCGCCGTCGTCGCTTGTATTGCCGCTGCGCTGGCCCAGGATATCTGGTTCCTGATCGGAGCCCGCTTTGTCCAGGGATTTGCCGCTGCCGCCGGGATTGTCATTGGCCGTGCCATCATCTCGGATCTTAACGCCGGTACCGGTGCGGCGCGGGCTTTCACCCTGCTGCTGACCATTTCCAGCCTGGCTCCGGTCCTGGCTCCCCTGCTGGGCAGCGTCCTGCTTGCCGCCGGCAGTTGGCGCAGCATCTTCTGGGTATCTGCCGGCATATTCGCGGTGATGCTCGGCGGTGTCCTGCTGGTGGTCCGCGAAACCCATCCTCCGCATGCCCGCGACAAGGCCGCCCTGCTTGCCGCCAGGGACGTGGTCCGAGGGGCTTTCAAAGGAGGTTTGTTCCCGGCCTACGTGCTCCAGTTCGCTTTCACCTTCGGCGTGATCATCTCCTATATTTCGGCCTCGTCCTTTGTCTACCAGAACCTGATGGGCCTCAGCGCCATCGGCTACGGCACGGCCGCGGCCATCAACGCGCTGGGGATGATGGCCTGCGGCCTGGCCTCGGTCCGGCTGATCCGCCGCTTCGCCGTGCGGCGCATTATTGCCGCGGCCCTGACGGCACAGCTGATCATGACCGCAGCCATCTTTGTCCTGGTTGTGTCCGGTGCACCAGCCATCTGGGCGGCCCTACCCATCTTCTTTGCGATCAGCTGCTCGGGTTTCCTGATGGGCAACACAACCAGCCTGGCCATCGGCACCGTCCGGCAGGCCGCAGGCCAAGGCTCAGCCTTCCTGGGCGCCTCCCAATTCGTGCTGGGCGCCGTCGTCACCCCGCTGGCGGGTATCGGCGGAGGCTTCACGGCCGTTCCCATGGCCATGCTGATGCTTGGCTGCTGCCTCTGCGCCGGCGCACTGTTCCTCGTCTCCGGCCGGATCGCAGCGCGCCGGGCCGCCTGAGTACCGCGGCGGACCGGCGGCCTCCAGCCCCGCCCGGACCCGCAGCCCCTACGCCAGCATGGCGTAGGCAACCGCTGCCAGCACCAGCACGGCCAGCACCGCCACCACGGTATTGGCGATATTCCTCTTCTTGGCGTCGCTCAGGCGGCGCCATTTCCGTCGTAGTCCCATTGGATCCCCACACCCGATGATTGGCAGTTGGCCCCATGCTAGTGCCTCGCCCTGGGAATAACAGGGGGCCGGCGGCCCCCTGACGAATATTGTCCGAGCCGGCTGCCATGCTCGCGTTCGTGAATAAAGTGGATGTTGTGACCGCCAGGGAGTACGCAAGGAACGACGGCGGACGCCCGGTTAAGCGCGGAACAGTCACCCGGGCGCCCTACCGCCGCGAGCCCTATGTCCGCGCGCGCATTGGTGGCGGCGCCAATGACACCGTGGATGCGAAGGCCATTTCCTGGGACCGCAACACGGTCCAGCTCAAGTGGGTGGACGACAACGGTTCCATGCGCACCCAGTGGGTTCCGGCGTCGGACGTTCGACGCATTACCCGGGACGAATCCGCTTGGCGGGACCCCTATGACGACTACGGCTTTTACTACCCTGACGAGCAGTGACGCTCCGCGCGCCGCCACCATTTCGCACGCCGCCGCCCGGATACGGCAAAATGGATCGGGTGACGCAAACGCCCAACTCCGCAGTGCCCGCCGCCAACCCCGCCCTGAAGCCTGTTGATCCGGACCAGCTCAACGCCCGGATCTACGCCCAGATTGCTGAAGAACTCGGCGTCAAGCCCTGGCAGGTCAAGGCCGCTGTAGAGCTGCTCGACGGCGGTTCCACCGTGCCGTTCATCGCCCGCTACCGCAAGGAAGTAACCGGCACGCTCGATGATGCCCAGCTGCGCGATCTGGAAGAACGGCTGCGCTACCTTCGCGAACTCGAGGACCGGCGTCGTTCCGTGCTGGAAAGCATTGCGCAGCAGGGCAAGCTGACCGCCGAGCTGGAGGCGAGCATCAAGGCCGCGGACACGAAGGCCCGGCTCGAAGACATCTACCTGCCGTTCAAGTCGAAGCGGCGGACCAAGGCACAGATCGCCCGCGAGGCCGGGCTCGAGCCGCTGGCGGACGCCCTGCTGGCCAACCCCGGCCTTGAACCTGAGGCTGAAGCAGCCGGCTACCTGAACGCCGAGCATGCCGTCAATGATGCGGCCGAAGCGTTGGCCGGAGCGCGCTCGATCCTGGTGGAGCGGATCAGCCAGGACGCGGATCTGGTCACCGAACTGCGCGAGCGTCTCTGGAAGCAGGGGCTGGTCCGTGCGCAGGTGCGTGAAGGCATGGAGTCCGATGGGCAGAAGTTCGCCGACTACTTCGACTTCGCGCAGGTTCCTTCGGGCCTGCCCTCGCACCGGGTCCTGGCGTTGCTGCGCGGCGAGAAGGAAGGGGTGCTGGACCTGAACATTGTCGAGGGCGACGCCTCGGACAAGGAAGAATTCGCTGCTGCGCGCGGCCGCTACGAAAACGCCGTGGCCTACAAGCTCGGCGTCGCTGACCACGGCCGGCCGGCTGACAAGTGGCTGATGCAGACGGCGCAGCTGGGCTGGCGCCGCATTCTGGTTAAGCTCGCGATCGACCTGCGCGTGCGCCTCTTTACCGACGCCGAGGACGAGGCCGTGCGGATCTTCGCGGCCAACCTGCGCGACGTGCTGCTGGCCGCCCCCGCAGGGAACCGCGCCACGCTCGGACTGGATCCGGGCCTGCGGACCGGCGTGAAGGTCGCCGTGGTCGATGGCACCGGCAAGGTGGTCGCCACGGACACCATCTACCCGCACGCGCCGGCCAAGAAGTGGGACGACTCGCTGGTCACCCTGGCCCGCCTGTCCGAAAAGCACAACGTTGACCTGGTGGCGATCGGCAACGGCACCGCCTCCCGCGAGACGGACAAGCTGGCCACCGAGCTGATCAAGCTCCTGGCGCCGAAGCAGAAGATCCAGAAACTGGTGGTCTCCGAGGCGGGCGCCTCCATCTACTCGGCGTCCGCACTGGCTTCGGCCGAGCTGCCGGAGCTGGACGTCTCGCTGCGCGGTGCAGTGTCGATTGCCCGCCGGCTGCAGGATCCGCTGGCCGAACTGGTGAAGATCGATCCGAAATCCATCGGCGTCGGCCAGTACCAGCATGACGTCACCGCCACCAAGCTGGAGCGTTCGCTGGATGCCGTGGTGGAGGACTGTGTGAACGCCGTGGGTGTGGACGTGAACACCGCTTCGCCGTCGCTGTTGGCCAGAGTGGCTGGCGTCGGGCCGCTGCTGAGCGAGAACATCGTGTCCTTCCGGAACGAGAACGGGCCGTTTGCCAAGCGTTCGGACCTGAAAAAGGTGCCTCGGCTGGGCGCCAAGGCGTTTGAGCAGTGCGCGGGCTTCCTGCGGATCACCGGCGGCGCCGAGCCGCTGGATTCCTCCAGTGTGCACCCCGAGGCCTACGGCGTTGCCCGCAAGATCCTTTCGGCCGCCGGGGCCGCGGCCGCCGATGTGCCGCGCGGCGTGGGTTCGCTGGCAACGCTGGACCCGCAGACCTTCGTGGACGACTCCTTCGGCCTGCCCACGGTGCGGGACATCATCTCCGAACTCGAGAAGCCAGGCCGGGACCCGCGGCCGACCTTCACCACGGCGTCCTTCTCCGAGGGCGTGGAAAAGATCTCCGATCTGGTCCCGGGCATGATCCTCGAAGGTACCGTCACCAACGTGGCTGCCTTCGGCGCTTTCGTCGACGTCGGCGTGCACCAGGACGGGCTGGTCCACGTTTCGGCCATGTCCAACAGGTTCATCTCGGACCCGCACGAAGTGGTTAAGTCCGGCCAGGTAGTCAAGGTCAAGGTGCTCGAGGCCGATCCGGACCGCAAGCGCATTTCGCTCACCCTCCGGCTGGACGACGAAGCCGGCGCCAAGCAGGGCGGACGCGCCGCAGCAGGCCGGGACGCCTCCGCAGACAAGGGCTCGTCGGCGAACACCAGCCAGGGCAAGGGTGGCCGGCCCGGCCCATCCCGTGACCGCGGGGATTCCAAGGGCAACCCCCGCTCCGGCGGCCGCCCCAACCCACCGCGCGGCCGGGACAGCCGCAAGGAACCGGCTCCGGCAAACACCGCGATGGCCGAAGCGCTCCGCCGCGCCGGGCTGAGTAAATAACGGCTGTCTGGTCACTGGGCGGTCTTCTCGACGTCGGAGTTGCTCGGTATATCGGCGCGGCAGGTCGGGGCCGTTGCAGTCATTTTCCAACCTGCCTGGGCTAGCCTCCGGATAGGGCGATGGCTCCGCCGGCCTCAGCGGGCGGGTGTCCATCGCGCACGCTGATCGAGGGAGTGTCCGATGAAGCACCAGCCGGCCCTGCGCACCGTGGTGGGTCTTGCCGCCGTCGTATTCCTGATGTCGGGCTGTACGGCGACCGCCACGACGGACACCGCCACCCCGATCGGCAGCGCTGTGAACGGCTCTGCTCCCGCGCCGGCCGCACCTGCGCCGGCCCCGGCTCCCGCCGCGGCCGAGAGTCCCCCTGCAGTTGCGGCCCCCGCCTCGTCGACGCAAAGCAGCACCGCATTGGCGCAGCCGATCCTGTCGCCCGGCCGGGAACGCAAACTCACGCTGGCCGACGCGGACGTGGAACTGGTCTGCGACGGCGGCGGGAAGATCGAAGTGCTGGCCAACGGCATTACGCTGACGGTCACGGGCCATTGCCGGGAGATTGACATCCTGTCTTCCGGCACCACCGTGCGCGCCGAATCGGTCAATGAAATCGATGTCGACGGGCCCCGGAACACTGTGACGGTGGAGAAAGCTGCCGGGCTCCGGGCCGAGGGCAGCAACAACACGCTGCACGCCGATGAGGTGGGCCAGATCAGCCTCGAGGGACAGGGCAATCAGGTCACGTTCGGCGCCGGCAATCCCCGGATCAACGACGAGGGTTCCGGCAACAGCATCTCGGTGAAGTGAGTGCGCGCCCGGCAAAGTGACCGGAACCACCCGCGCCGCTCCCCCGCTCCGCGGCCGGAACAGGCTAATCTGTCCCTGTGGTCAAGGTAAAAGGAAAAATTCAACCGGTGGAAATCAAGGAAATTGAAGCCGAAGGAGTTGACTATGCCGAGGCCAAAGCCGCCCTGGAACAGCAGGTTCCGGAAGGCTGGCGGCTCCTCCAGGTCCTGACCGTCTAGGTTTCGGCCCCGCTCGTCCACTTCACCGCTCGTCTACTTCACCGCGTTGATGACGCGTTCGGCGATTGCCGCATGGCCGGCGTCGTTTACATGGACACCGTCCGACTGGATCATCTCGAGCGTGAACACATCGGGATCCAGCAGGCTCACATAGGTGGCATCGACGCTTTTCGCTGCTTCCTGCACAGCTGCGTCGAGGGCAAAGACGGTCTGGTCCACAGCGCTTGGCGTGGACGGGCCGACGGCGATAACCTCGGCGTCAGGCAACTCCGCGCGCAGTTCCTCATAGACGCTGGAGATGGCCTGGAGCGTGCCCTGCGGGTCGAACTGGTAGGTGCTGAAATCGTTCTGCCCGCCGGAGACGACCACCACGTCCGGATTGTCCGCGATGACGTCATCGAGCCGGTCCACGTACCCCGGACCTTGCGCGTTGGTGGCGTACCCGGTGCCCGAGATCCCGTGGTTCATCTCTTCCCAGCCCAGCTCCAAGGCGACCAGCGTGCTCCAGCGGTCCTCCTGGCTGGAGGCGCCGATACCCTCGGTGTAGGAATCGCCGAGGAATGCCGCAACGGGCGGCTCGGCTTCATCGGTCTCCGTGGCTGTGGCGGACGGCGTGGGGCTGGCACTGGTGGTTTCCGTTGGAGCGGACGACGGCGTGGCTTCCGCCGGCTGGGTTGTCCCGCCCACCGGTGTTGCGGACGGCTTGGGCAGGAAGGCGTAGACGAATGCCGCCAGCGTGGCCAGCAGCAGAACCGCCAGTCCGACGTTCTGCAACGTCTTGTTTTTGAGAACCTTGTTCCGCCGGTGCACCCGCCCCGCCCCTCTTCAGATGAATCGCGCTTGCCGTCCGGACTCAACCCTATCGGGAAGATCCGCGACTGCTAGAACAGATGTCGGCGGGCCCTTCCGCAGCGGGGCGGTACCGGGACCACAGTCCCGAAACCGCAAATTCCGCGTCTACAGGTGGACGTGCAGCCGGCGTGCGGCCTCGGAGATGGAGCCGGTCAGCGACGGGTAGACGGTAAACGTGTTGGCCAAGTCATCCACATGAAGCTTCTGCGTCACGGCCAGCGCGATCGGGAAGATCAGCTCGGAGGCGCGCGGGGCCACCACAACGCCGCCGATCACAGTGCCTGAACCGCGGCGGGCAATGATCTTCACGAAGCCCTCCGTCACGTTCATCATCTTGGCCCGCGGGTTGGTGTTCAGTGACAGCTTGATCACATCCCCCTGGTACTTTCCGGCCGCGATGTCCTCCTCGGTCACGCCCACGGTGGCGATTTCCGGACTGGTGAAGATGTTGGAGGCAACCCGCTTGAGCTTCAGCGGCGTCACCGAATCGCCCAGCAGGTGCGCCACGGCGATGCGGCCCTGCATTGCTGCCACGGAAGCCAGGGCGAAGACCCCAGTGCAGTCACCGGCAGCATAGATATGCGAGGCCGTGGTGCGCGAGACGCCGTCCACCTTGATGTGGCCGCTTTCAGACAGCGCCACCCCGGCCTCTTCCAGACCGATGCCCGAGGTGTTGGGAATGCCGCCGACCGCCAGCAGGCAGTGCGACCCGTCCACGATCCGTCCGTCGTTCAGCGTGACCCGGACGCCGTCGTCGGTCCTTTCCACGGCGTTGGCACGGGACTTCGAGAGCACGGTCATCCCGCTGCGGGCGAAGACCTCTTCCAGCACCTCGGCGGCGTCCGCGTCCTCGCCGGGCAGCACGCGGTCGCGCGAGGAAACCAGCGTGACCTTGGTGCCGAGCATGCGGTAGGCGGAGGCGAACTCGGCGCCCGTGACGCCGGAGCCGACGACGATCAGGTGCTCCGGGATTTCGGTCAGGTTGTAGACCTGGGTCCAGTTGAAGATGCGTTCCCCGTCAGGCTTGGCCGAGGGCAGCTCGCGCGGAGTCGCGCCGGTGGCGACCAGCACTGCATCCGCGTCGATGGTCTCCGTACCGGTCTCGGTTTCGACGGTGATGGTGTTCGAATCGGCTAGCCGGCCGTTGCCGATGATGACCCGGACGCCTGCACGTTCCAACCCCCGGTGGATGTCCGAGGACTGGGTTTCGGCGAGCTTGAGCAGCCGCGAGTTGACGGTCTGCAAGTCAGCGTAGGCGGCGCCGGAGCGCTCGTCGAAACGTACGCCCAGATCGTGGGCGCCGGCCACACGACGCATGGCATCCGCCGTCGCAATAAGGGTTTTGGAGGGCACAACGTCGGTGAGCACGGCCGAGCCGCCCATGCCCTTGCGCTCAATGACGGTCACCTTCGCCCCGAGTGAATTGGCCACCATGGCGGCTTCGTATCCGCCCGGGCCGCCGCCCAGGATCACCAGACGGGGGGCGCTGAAATCAATTTGGTTCGTCACACTCGCCATTCTGTCGCACCTGATCACAGCACTCAACCTGATCAGGTGCGACGGCGGCGGCATCCGGCGTGAGCTATGGAGCCTGCGGCGGGCAGCGGGTAGGTTATCTGTGTGACTACTGATCCGTTTGAACTTGCCTCCGCTGCCGCCTCGTACATTGCCAAACAGACCGGCGTGCAGAACCACGACGTGGCGCTGGTGCTCGGTTCCGGCTGGGGTGGGGCCGCTGAACTGATCGGCGAGACCACCCACACGCTGGATGCCTGGTTGATTCCCGGCTTCTCCGCCCCGACCGTGGAGGGCCATGTCGGTACCATCCGGTCCGTGCTGACTCCGGACGGCAAGCGGGCCCTCGTGCTCGGCGCCCGGACGCATTTCTATGAGGGCAAAGGCGTCCGCGCGGTGGTCCATGGCGTGCGCACAGCAGCGGCAACCGGCGCGAAGACACTGGTGTTGACCAACGGCTGCGGCGGGCTGAATCCGGATTGGAAGCCCGGTACGCCGGTACTGATCAGCGACCACATTAACCTCACGGCCAGGTCGCCGCTTGAAGGCGCGACGTTCGTGGATCTGACGGATCTCTACTCCTCCCGCATCCGTGCGCTCGCCAAAGAGGTGGACCCGAGCCTGGACGAGGGCGTCTACGCCCAGTTCACCGGCCCGCACTACGAGACGCCCGCGGAGGTACAGTACGCCAAGCGGATCGGTGCGGACCTGGTAGGCATGTCCACCGCGCTGGAGGCCATCGCGGCCCGTCACGCCGGGATGGAAGTTTTCGGCATTTCGCTGGTCACCAACCTGGCCGCCGGCATCAGCCCGGTTCCCCTTAGCCACCAGGAAGTGATCGAAGCCGGGCAAGCCGCCGGAGCGCGCATCTCGCGCTTGTTGGCCGATATCATCGCCAAGCTCTAAGAGGACCGAGTAATGGCATTGACTGACTCCGAACAGGATCCGTTCGCTTCTCTTACCGCCGCGGCCGAAGCCTGGATGGCGCAGGATCCGGACCCGCAAACCGTGCAGGAACTCCGCGAACTGCTGGAGCGCACCCGCGAGGAAGGCCAGACCGGATCCGCGGCCCGGCAGGAGCTGGCGGACAGTTTCAGCGGCCGGCTCGAGTTCGGCACCGCCGGACTGCGGGCGGCCCTGGGCCCCGGGCCGAACCGGATGAACCGGGTTGTGGTGCGGCATGCGGCCGCCGGGCTGGCGAGATTCCTGGTAGCCAAGGTGGGCACCCATGGCCGGCCGCGCGCCGTCGTTGGTTATGACGCCCGGCGCAACTCGGACATTTTCGCGCAGGAGACCGCGGCCATCTTCACCGAGTCCGGTATCGAAACGTTCCTGCTGCCGTCGGCGCTTCCGACTCCGGTTCTCGCCTATGCGGTGCGTGCCCTCGAGTGCGACGGCGGGGTGATGGTCACGGCGAGCCACAATCCGCCGCAGGACAACGGCTACAAGGTCTACCTGGGCGGACGTGCGGTGAAGGAAAACGGCCGGGGCGCACAAATTGTGGCGCCGGCAGATGAGCAAATTGCCGCCGAGATTGTCGCGTTCGACGGACTGGAGGGCATCGCGCTGGCCGAAGGCGGCTGGACCGTGCTGCCGGCCTCGGGCGAACCCGATTCCATCGAGGACGCCTACGTTGACGCTATTACCGCGCTGGCCGATCCGCGGCATTTCCCGTCGCGCCGGCTGAAGATCGTGCTGACGCCCATGCACGGTGTCGGCGGGAAGACCGCGCTGAATGTACTGCAGCGTGCCGGCTTTGAGGACGTCACTCTGGTGGAGGCGCAGGCTGAGCCGGATCCGTTGTTTCCCACCGTGGCCTTCCCGAACCCGGAGGAACCCGGTGCGCTGGACCTGGCCCTCGAACTGGCCGAGAGGATCGATGCGGACATCGTGCTCGCCAATGATCCGGATGCGGACCGCGCCGCCGTCGCCGTGAAGTGGCCCGAAACCGGCAAGTGGGGCATGCTCCGCGGCGACGACGTGGGCGCCCTGCTGGGCACGCACATCGCGGGCCGGCTCAGGGCGCAGGCGGAAATGGATTCAGCTAACGACGCCGTTGATGCGGCCACGGGGAGCGCTGGTTTCGCGGGCGAGGTTGCCGGTGGGTCCGGCTCCGAGGGCAGCCAGTCCGGACCGTCGGGGGCGGCCGGCGGCAATATTCCGGTCTTCGCCAACTCCATCGTGTCCTCGCGGCTGCTGGGCAAGATCGCCGAGCGGCACGGCATCGCGCACGTGCAGACGCTGACCGGCTTCAAGTGGATCTCGCGCGTGCCCGGCCTGTCTTACGGCTACGAGGAGGCGCTCGGTTACTGCGTGGCGCCGGATCTGGTCAAGGACAAGGACGGCATATCCGCCGCCCTGCTGATTGCCGAGTATGCGGCCGATTCCATTGCCAAGGGCCGCGACGTCCGCGACGAACTCGACGAGCTCCATCTGGCGCACGGCATCCACGCGACCGACCAGCTCTCCGTCCGGGTGGGCAGCCTGGATCTGCTGGGCGCCATGATGCACCGGCTCCGCGAGAACCCGCCGTCGTCGTTCGGCGGTTCTCCGGTGGACTCTACGCTGGACCTCGCAGCAGGCAGCGCCGACCTGCCGCCGACCGACGGATTGCAGTACCTGACCCGGGATGGTTCACGGGTCATCATCCGGCCCAGCGGGACCGAGCCGAAGCTCAAGTGCTATATCGAGGTGGTCCAGCCCGTGGACGGCGCCGATGAACTGCCCGCGATGCACGACAAGGTCCGCGGCACGCTGGAGACCATCAAGGAAGACATCAGCGACGCCCTCGGGCTGTAGTGGCCGGGTGCGCTGGCAGGCGTAGATGTGCATGGGTGCACATGCATGACACGCCGCACTGGCTTACGGCGGCGAGTTACCGGAAAGCCGGGCCTCAGCCGCGGCTGAACCTGTCCAGCACCAGGTTGACCAGTTCGGCGGGCGGTTCCTGATCCGGCACCAGCAGCGGTTCCGTGACGATATCGGCGCCGCAGCCCGCAGCCAGCGAGGCGAAATACCCGGGAGCCAGCAGGTAGGTCGCCACCACCACGCGCGCGTTCCGGGCGGCGAAGCGCCGTTTGGAAATTCTGGCCTGCCCCGCAGAGACGGCTGACTTCAGCTCGGGCTGCGCGGCGGAGATGTAGCCGGTGGCCACGTTCATTCCAAGGTACTTACCCAGCATCTGTGCCGTGATTTCACAGTCGGCCACGGCCCGGGCATCGGTGGAGCCCGCCGAACCAAGGATGACGTGGTCGCCGCGGCGCAGACCGGCTTCCTGCAGGCGCCGGGCCAGGACCTTGACCAGCCGCTGCTCTGGGCCGAGGGCACCGGCCACAGACGCATCCCCGTGCCCCGCGGCGGCTTCGGCCAGGTCAACGTGGACGTGGTAACCGGCGGAGAGCAGCAGCGGCACTATCCGTTTTCGACCACCCGGGGCAGCGGGTTCCGACAACCTGGCCTCTCGAGCCAGCCCGCCCAGAACGGTAGCGACGTCGGGCTGCTGCACATCCACGAACGCCTCCGCCACGTGCAGATCCGGCCGGCGCCTGGCCACGGCACGGACCAGGTTGCCAATGGCTGCCTGGCCGGCCGGCGAACTGGTGCCGTGGGACGCCGCCACCAGCGAAGCCACGGTGTGAACATCCACCAATCCACCCCACGGCTCGCAGATCACCTTGTCCGGCATTTCAGCAGAATCAGGCGCCGGCAGCGGGATCCGCCTCGGCCGCCTCGGCAGGAGCCGCCCGTTCAGCGTCTTTACGGTGGCGGTGTTTTCAAACGGTGTGTCGGTCAGTGCGTCAGTAACAGTCATGCGGCGATTCCGACGGCGGCGCGGCCCGGCACTCCAACGGTCACCACACCATCCCGGAGCCGGACCGGGTAGACGCGCAGGGACAAGGCCGGATCGGTGAAGCATTCGCCCGTCGCCAAGTCGTAGACCTCTTTGTACAAGGGTGACGCGAGCGTCCGGTGCCAGCCCTTATTACCGACGATGCCGCGGGCCATAACGTGGGCTCCGGTAGCCGGGTCGCGGTGGGAAACCGCGTAGACCTCGCTGGCGGAGACCTTGATCAGAGCCACCTGTTCGCCATCGATCAGCGCGGCCTCGCCCCAGGCAACTTCCAGATCGGCAACGCGGCAGACGGTATGCCACTCGAGGGCATCGGCGGCCAGTGCGTCAGGGCGCAGCTCGGACGCCGTAAGTATCTCGGGAGCGGTAAGTGCGGTCATCATGAACCCCGTTCGGTGTTGAATCGGTTGTCGATGGCTACCAAGCTACGGAGCCCGTGTTTCATCCGGCCCTCGGCGCTGTTTCGGGTTCGTAAAACGCTTCTCACGGCCCCGGAAAGGCACCTGTGATGCGCCGGACCTTCCCCATCGAACGGGCAAATCCCAGCGGATGGTGCGCCCCGCCGTCGTTTGTTTCGGGCAGGTTTCGGATTCTTCACGCCATGCCCCGGAAATGGCTAGGGAAAAGTCAACTGCGGGAAACAGCAGGGAAATTCGAGCGCAACGGCGGGATCCTACGCTGGGATGCAATGCACCGGAACCTGCAGGTAACACTGCTCAGGCCGGGGCGAGGAAACTGCACCCTAACCAGAGGTAGGCCCATGAACCAGTCGGAATCCACTGCATCGCGCAGGATTGTGGTCATCGGCGGCGGCCCCGCGGCTCACCGCTTCGTCGAGGCCATGTGCGCCCGGAACACCATCGCCGCCGGCCAAACGGTCATCACCGTGCTGACCGAGGAAGTCCATCTGCCGTACGACCGCGTGGCGTTGAGCAAGGCGCTGACCGAAACGGACGTGGACCTTACGCTGGGCGAGAAAAGTCTCTGGGAGAACGACGGCGTCACCTTGGTTACCGGGGCACGTGCAGTGGATCTGGACCTGGCCGCCAAAGAAGTCATTACGGAGGGCGGCGCCCGCTACCCGTACGACGAGCTGGTGCTGGCCACCGGCTCCAACGCGGCCACCCTGCCGATCCCGGGCAACGAACACACCAGCGTTTACCGCACCCTGGAGGACGTCTGGGGCATCAATCAACAGGTCGCCGAGCTGACCGCGAAGCATGGCCGCACCATCAACGCGGTGACGATCGGCGGCGGGCTGCTGGGGCTGGAGGCCGCGGCCGGGTTGCAGAGCCTCGGCGCCCATCCGGTGATTATCGACGGCGGCAAGTGGCTGATGGGTACACAGCTGGACGAGGGCGCGGGCCAGGCCATGGGCCGGCTCGTCGCCGGAAAGGGCCTGGAGGTTCACGGCGGCGTATTCCCCAAAGCCGTCCTGACCGAGCCCGGTGCGGATGGCGAATCCGTGGTCACCGGCGTGGAAATGGCAGACGGCCGGATCATCCCGGCGGACATGGTGGTGGTCTCCATCGGCGTCCGGCCACGCGACGAGCTGGCGCGCACCCTCAACAACCGGGCCAAGGCCGAAGCCGAGGCCGCCGCCAGCCAGGCCGCCGGCACACCGGTCGAGCTGGGCGATGAGGACTTCGTCCCCGTCTTCCGGATGGGCGCTCGTGGCGGCATCGTAATCGACGAAACCTGCGCCACCGACGTCGAGAATATCTGGGCCGTGGGCGAAGTCGCCAACTTCGGCGGCATGTGTGTAGGACTGGTGGCGCCTGCGAACTCCATGGCGGAGATCGTCGCGGACCGGCTGTCCGGCGGGCAGGCGACCTTCGCCGGCTTCGACACCGCCACCAAACTCAAACTCTCCGGCGTTGATGTCGCCAGCTTCGGCGACGCCTTCGCCAAGACCGAGCATGCGCTGGAAATTGTTTACGCGGATCCGGCCCGAGGCGTCTACCAGAAGATCGTCACCACCGACGACGCCAAGACCCTGCTCGGCGGCATCTTCGTTGGTGATGCCGCCCCGTACCAGAGCCTGCGCCCGCTGCTGGGCCGCGAGCTGCCCGCCGAACCCGGTGCGTATCTCTCCGCTGCCGGCGGCGGGGACGCTCCGGACACTGAACTGCCGGACGATGCGATCCTGTGTTCGTGCAACAACGTGGCGGCCGGCTCCATCCGGGACGCGGTCAACGGCTGCGGCGCTTGCGAAGGCCAGGACCCGGTCCAGGACCTCGGCGGGCTGAAGGCCTGCACCCGCGCCGGCACCCAGTGCGGCTCGTGCGTGCCGATGCTCAAGAAGCTGCTCGAAACCGAGCTGACCAAGAACGGCATCACAGTTTCCAAAGCCCTGTGCGAGCATTTCTCCCTCTCCCGCGCGGAGCTCTTCGAGGCAGTGCGTGCCTTGGGGCTGACCAGTGCCGAGGAGATTTTCCTGCGCTTCGGCACCCCCGTGGAGCTGGAGCTCGAGGATGGCACCACGGCAACCAGTGCCCCGCTGGGCTGCGACATCTGCAAGCCCGCCATTGGCTCCATCCTCGCGTCACAGCTGACCGAATACCCGCTCGACGGCGGCCGCGGCACGCTGCAGGACACCAACGACCGTGCACTGGCCAACATGCAGAAGAACGGCACCTACTCGGTGGTCCCGCGCATCCCGGGCGGCGAGATCACTCCCGAGAAGCTCGCCGTGATTGCCCGCGTGGCACAGAAGTACGGCCTCTACACCAAGCTCACCGGCGCCCTGCGGATCGACATGTTCGGCGCCCGGCTGGAGCAGCTGCCCGACATCTGGAAGGAACTGGTCGAGGCCGGCTTCGAGTCGGGCCAGGCATATGGCAAAGCATTGCGCAATGTGAAGACTTGCGTCGGGTCCACCTGGTGCCGTTTCGGCGTGCAGGACTCGGTGGCCATGGGCATCGCGATGGAGCTGCGGTACCGCGGGCTGCGGGCCCCGCACAAGTTCAAGATGGGTGTTTCCGGCTGTGCCCGGGAGTGCGCCGAAGCCCGAGGCAAGGACGTCGGTGTGATCGCCACCGCGGACGGCTGGAACCTGTATGTAGGCGGAAACGGCGGGGCCAACCCGGCGCACGCCCAACTGCTGGCCAAAGACCTGGACAACGAAACCCTTCTCAAGTACATCGACCGCTACCTGATGTATTACATCCGCACTGCGGACCGGCTGCAGCGCACCGCCCGCTGGGTGGAAGACCTGGACGGCGGCATCGAACATGTCAAGGATGTCGTCATCAATGACGTCCTGGGGATCGCCCATGACCTCGAGGCAGCAATGGCACGTCACGTTGATAACTACGAGGATGAGTGGGCCGCTACTCTGAAGGACCCGGACCGGCTGCGGCGTTTCCGCTCCTTCGTGAACGCCCCGGACCAGAAGGATGATTCCATCGCGAACGTCAGCGAGCGCGGGATGATCCGGCCCGCCACAGATGATGAGCGCGCAGCGGCAGCCACCGGTGAAGGCCCGGTCCTGCTGGGCGCTTCAATCCCCGTCCGCCAGCCCGCTTCACAGGAGTAACCATGCAGCTCAACGCCGACCTCACCGGCCAGACAGTCCTGGTCACGGGTGCCCCCGCGGCCGCACGCCGCGCCATCCGCCGCTACCGCGCCGCCGGAGCCACCGTGCATACGCTCGCCTCCCCCGCAGATTTCCGTTCCGAACTGCTGGACGGCGTCGTGATGGTAGCGGCAATCAACGACGGCGACAGCGGCTGGTTGCCGTTGCCGGAAACCTGCCGCCGCCGCGGGGTCCTTCTGGTCAACGAGGAAGCCGCTGCGCCCGGCGGCCGCGTCACGTTGGTTGGCGGCGGCCCGGGCACGGATGACCTGCTCACGGTGCGGGCACGCCAGGCGTTGCTCGAGGCGGACGTGGTCTACTTCGACCGGCTTGCCCCGCACCGGAACCTGACCGTCCTGGCCCCCGGCGCCGAGCTGATCGACGTGGGCAAGCAGCCCGGCCACCACAAGGTCAAGCAGGCCGACATCGAAAACCTGATGATCCAGTCGGCCCTGGCGGGCAACAACGTGGTCCGGCTCAAGGGCGGCGACCCGTTCGTGTTCGGCCGCGGCGGCGAGGAGGTCATCAGCTGCGCCAAGGCCGGCGTGCCGGTCAGCGTGATTCCCGGTGTCACCAGCGCCATCTCCGTTCCGGCCGCCGCCGGAATCCCGGTCACCCACCGCGAGGTGAGCCACATGTTCACCGTGGTCTCGGGACACGCCCCGCTGACTGATGACGAGCACCTGCATCTCGCGGGCCTCGGCGGCACCGTCGTCGTCCTGATGGGTGTGGGGACGCTGCCCCAGTTCACGGCCGGTCTGCGCCGTGCCGGCATGCGGGCCGACATGCCGGTGGCTATCGTGGAGCGCGGCTACAGCGACTCACAGCGCACCACGGTCTCCACACTGACAGGCATCGTCACCGCAGCCGGCGCTGCGCGGGTCAAGTCTCCCGCGATCCTCGTGATCGGCGAAGTGGTCAAGCTCGCCCACGGCTGCAAGGAGACTGCGGGCCGGCTTGCCCGGCTGGCGGACAGCGTGGGAGCACAATGAGCGCAGCACCCCTGACCGACCGCACTGATCCGGACGCGGGAACCGCTGGCCCGGACACGGGAGCAGCCAACCCGGCCACCGGCCCTCTGCCGGTCCTGGCGCTGCCGAACGCGGAGGCCCTCGCGGGCTTCCGCATCGGTGTCACTTCCGACCGCCGGTCCGAAGACCTCATCTCCGCCTTGGAGCGGCGCGGCGCCGTGGTGCTGCATGCCCCCGCGATGAAGATCGCCCCCGTTGAAGAGGACCATCTGCTCATGCAGGACACGGCCGCAATCCTGCACGCCCGCCCCGACATCACCTTGATCACCACGGCCTACGGCATGCGCCGCTGGTCAGAGGCGGCCGATGCCCATGGTCTCGGCGAGGACCTGATGGACGTGCTTGAGGCCTCCCGGATCTTCGTCCGCGGACCCAAGGCCCGCGGCGCCGTCCGCGCGGCCGGTTTGAACGATGTGGGCATAAGCCACGACGAACGCACCGCCACCATGGTGGACATGCTGCTTGAGGAAGGCGTGGACGGCCTCATGGTCGCCATCCAACTGCACGGCTACACCGACACCGAGCAGCTGGCCCGGCTGCGCGCGGCAGGCGCCTCGGTGCTGACCGTCACTCCGTACCGGTGGGTCAAGCCGGAAGGCGCCGGCGACAACGTCCCCCGGCTCATCGAGGCCGCCGTGAACCGGCACCTCGACGTGGTCACTTTCACCAGTGCCCCCGCAGTGGATGCGTTGTGGAGCACTGCACATGAGATGGGCGTTTACAATGCCTTGGTAGCTGCCTTCAAGAACGACGTCGTTGCCGCAGCCGTCGGACCGGTCACCGCGAAGCCGCTGGAGGACGCGGGCATCCGTCCCATTATGCCGGAGCGCTACCGCATGGGAGCCCTTATCCGGCTGGTGGTGGAGCACCTGTCCGAGAACCAGATCCAGCGCGTGGATACCGCTCTCGGTGCCGTTGAAATCCGCGGCCGCTCGGTCATTTTAGGCGAGGAACGAGTGGATCTCTCGCCCACGCCCATGGCGATCTTCCGGGCCTTGGCCGCGGCCGGCGGCGCTGTCCTGCCCCGGGAAACACTTATCGAGTGCCTGCCGGACGCTCCTGGCGAACACGCTTTGGACATGGCCATCAGCCGGCTCCGCCAAGCACTGCCGGATGCGTCGCTGGTGGCCACCGTCATCAAGCGCGGCTACCGCCTGAACGTCTAGCCCCGGCCAGCAGCTACCCCTGCCGGTAACCGCAGCCGGGTCAGTTCGGCTCATCCGGGCACCGCCGCTGAACTGCCGCAGCCGGCCTCATCACCGCCGTAGTTACGGACAGCGGTCCCCCTAGGGACGAGACGTACCCCCGCGCTGCAGCCGGCGCGCTAGCCGCAGCTGGAAAGCCGGTCGGAAGTTCCTGTGCCTGGACCGCTCTGGGAACTCATTGAAATGCCGACCACCGTGGCAGTGATGTCCTCCAGCGCCGTCTGCATGAAGGCCAGGGACCGCATGTTCTCGGCCCGCTGTTCCTTCGGTGCTTCCTGGGAAGACTTCAGCCAGGTGTACCGGGTGACCTTGCCGTCGAGCTCTGCCAACAGGGTTTGGATTTCCTGCAGGAGGCATTCGCCGTGCGCGCCAAGAAATTCGCCAAGCTCCAACGTGCTGTCTGAGGGCCTCGTGGCCACCGGCCCGTCGGTACGTAGCATCGCCACCTCATGCGGCATTTTGTCCCCTTTCCAGGGAGTCTCGGTTCACTATCCTCGTAGTGACAACAGACACATACGATACCTTGTAGGACAGGTTGATGGAAGGATTTACCGATCATTCGTTTCACTTGTTATCTAACCGCAAGAAGACGACGTTTTCCCGCTAAAACGGGTACTGCGCGTGGCCGTACTGCTGAATGGTCACCCAGCGCAGCTCGCTGAACGAATCGATCCCGGCCTGCCCGCCGAACTTGCCGTAGCCGGAGTTCTGCACGCCGCCGAACGGTGCCATGGGCTCGTCCGCCACCGGCTGATCATTCACATGGACAATCCCGGTACGCAGCCGCTGCGCCACCTTAAGTCCCTCGTGGATGTTCTCGGTGATCACGCCCGCGGTCAGGCCGTACTTAGTGTCGTTGGACAGCTCGATTGCATGCTCCGGGCTGTCGGCCTCCAGCACGGTAGTCGCGGAGCCGAAGATCTCATCGTGGTAGATCTTCATATCCGGCGTGGTCCCGGTCAGCACGGTGGCAGGAACCAGCGAGTTTTCCAGCTTGTGGCCGCCTGCCACGGCGGTCGCACCCTTGGCCAGAGCGTCGTCGATCAGGCTGTACTGGCGCTGCGCGGACTTCGCATTGACGGCAGGCCCGATTACGGTCTCCGGGTCGGTCGGGTCGCCGGTCGGCAACGCTGAGACCTTCGCCGCGAACCGTTCGGTGAACTCGGCTGCCAGGCTCTTGTCCACCACCACCCGGTCCACCGACATACAGATCTGCCCGGCATTCATGAAGGACCCGAAGGCCGCCGCATTCACCGCATAGTCCAGGTCTGCGTCCTTGAGCACCACCAGGCTGTTCTTCCCGCCGAGCTCAAGAACGGCCGGCTTCAGGTGCTCGGCCGCCTGCATGCCGATCTTCCGGCCCACGGCAGTGGAGCCGGTGAAGTTCACACAGCGGACGCGCTCATCGGCGATCATGGTGCTTACGACGTCGGCCGCATCCTCGGGCGCATTGGTCACCACATTCAGCACCCCGTCGGGGATCCCGGCGTCAAGCAGCGCGTCGGCCAGGAACAGTCCGCAGGACAGCGGCGCGTCCTCGCTCGGCTTCAGCACCGCCGTGTTTCCCACCGCCAGCGGAACCGCGATCGCCCGGATGCCCAGGATGAACGGCGCGTTCCACGGCGACATGGCACCCACCACGCCGAACGGCTGCCGGACCGCCAGGGAGTACACGCCGGGCATATCCGTGGCGAGCACATCGCCCTGCGGAGCGGTGGTTGCTGCCGCCGCTTCACGCAGAATGTTCGCGGCCAGGCCGATATTGAACAGGGCCCAGCTCCGCACGCCGCCCACTTCGCCGGCCATCAGCGAGACGCCGTCTTCGGCCCGTTCCTCGAGGAGGTCGGCCGCCCGCAGGAAGATCTTCCGCCGTGCGCTCGGCGCCATGCCCGCCCATTGATCGAAGGCCCCGGCGGCGGCGTCGACAGCACGGGTCATGTCCTCCACACCGGCGGCAGCCACCGTGGCGTAGGGCTGTCCTGTGTAGGGGTTGATGTCCTCGGTGGTCTTGCCGGATACGGCGGCAACGTGCTTTCCGCCGATGATCAGGTCACGCTGAATTGCCATGATGTGCCTCCCTGTCCGGCAGGCGCCCGGTGTCCGCGCCCGCGCACTGCAACACGCACAGCCGCGCCTGCAATGAAAAATAAGGTTACTTCCCTTGCTACCACGCACGACGGCGGAAAGATAGGTGCACGTCTATCCCGCCTTCCGCACTTCCAGGCAGGCGGGAGACCTGTGTCCTCCTCCGGCGCCATCCTGTCCGTGCGCGCGATTAGACTGGCCGGGAACTGCAACATCAGCCGCCCGAACACAGGAGCAGCCATGAGCACAGTCGAAAAGTTTCCGCAGGGCGCCCCGGCGTGGGTCGACCTGCAGTCGCCGGATCCGGAGGCGTCCAAGACGTTCTACAATGCCCTGTTCGGCTGGCGGTACACGGACAGCACCAGTTCGGCCCAGGGCAGCTACGCTACGGCCACGATCGGCGGCATTCCCGTCGCCGCCATCGCCGGGCAGACCACGGAAGCGGTGGAAGCAGGTGTGCCCACTGCCTGGAACACCTACTTTGCCGTCGATGACCTTGATGCCACGCTGGAGAAAGTGATCCCCGCCGGCGGACTGGTCGTCATGCCCGCCACGGATGTGTCCGGGTCCGGACGCATGGCCGCCATCGAGGACGGTATCGGGACGCCGCTGCTGCTGTGGGAATCCGGGCAGCACACCGGTGCCGGGCTGATCAATGAGCCCGGCACCATCGTCTGGCATGAACTGGCAGCGGACAACTGGGACCACGCCGTGCCGTTCTACCTCGCCGTGCTCGGCGGGGAGCCGCACGAGGAGCAGGTCGACGGCGGTACTTTCACCATGCTCAAGGCCGCGGGAATGTACGTGGCAGGCTTCAAGGAGCCCGAGACCGAGGACAGATCTCCGCGCTGGGAGGTCTACTTCGGCACCGAAGACGCGGACACCGCCGTCGTTGTTGCGCAGAAGGGCGGCGGGACGGTCTTGCGGGAACCGGTGGATATTCCGGGCGTGGGGCGGATAGCCATGCTGCAGGATCCGCACGGCGCCATTTTCTGGGTGCTGCAGGAGCCGGCAGTGGAGGGCTGATTCCCTAATACTCAACACCGGGCCCCCATTATTGGGGCGTTGACCCAAGTACGCGGTGCACCGATTATGGAGTCCCATCCATAATCATTCGCGGGCAGTTCCTCCAGCGGGGCAGTAGGGCCTTGCCCGTCACTCGAGAAAGACCTCGACGTGAAGCGCCTAACTACTGCCCTGCTCTGCAGCGCCCTCACAGCCTCAGTGATGCTTCCCGCAGCGCCGGCTACGGCCGCCCTGCCCGCCACGTCCGTCGTGGCCGTCGGAAGTTCGAATTCGAAGGCCTTGTTCAGCAACGCGGGCGGTTATGTCGCTTCCTATAAACGCTTCTCGCAGCAGTACGTCCTGAGGAACATCAAGACCAACCGGTCAGGTGTGCTGCAGGAATCGCGTAATGGCAAGTGGATCACGCTGCAGAGGCTGACCTGGAAGAAGCAGGCCGGGAAGGCCACCTCCACGGCAGTTACCGTCCGGACCACCCACACCGGGGCCACCGTCAAGAAGAAGTACCGCCTGGTGGTCAACGCCAGCAGCAAGGAAGCCCGGTGGGAATCGAAGCACGTCACGCTGCGGCACGAGAACCCCAGGTCGTACAAGGGCTATAAGAAGACCGTCTACAACCAGGTCAAAAAGTACTGCCCCAACGTGATCATCCTGGAAGAGGACCGGCTGCGCAGCTACACCTACAGCACCTCACTGCGGATGAATGTCGCCCGCCGGCCGGCGGGCAACCTGCTGAAATATGCGGCCCTGCATGAATGCGCGCACATCCGCGAGTTCAGCCTCTACCCGCCGTCGCAGCAGGGAACGCTGCGGGCCAAACTGAACAAGATCTACAAAACCACCGGTACGGGCGGGATAGAACAGGCAGCGGACTGCATGGCCTTCCGGATGGGCGTGAACAGCAAACTCATCTTCGGCACCTACACCAAGAACTGCGCGGGTGCGCGGGGAACAGCGGCGGCCACGCTCCTGGCCGGTAAAAAGCTCTGACTCCGGGTGCGCCGGGCCGACACCGCGCGGAGCCCCGGGAGCACCCGGCCGCGAACGGCCCGGAGTCAGAGACCACTTCTCAGTTGATGCATACGCCCTTTTGCCGGCGTAACGAATGTGGAACTATGCGCACATGAACGAAAACGAACCGGACCCCTCCGGCCACGGCCGCCGCGAGCATGACGGCAGCCCGCATACCGGGCCCATCGAGACAGGCGGAGCGTTGCCCGTCGACGACCCGAGGGCCGTTTCCAAGCGGCGGCGCGAAGCCGAGGAAAAGCTCGAGCAGCACCAGCAAGAAGCCAAGGAGCATGCCCGGGAAGCTTCAGACGAGCGCCGCGTGGATGGGCCTGGGTCGGGACACTGAACCCAGGGTCGCACTGCCGGGAAACGCCTGCCGTTCGGCTCAGCGCGTCCCGTCAGCGTTTGGCCGGCACGCCCTGTGCGGACGCCAGTGTCTCCAGTTCGTTCTCCAGCTGGAGTTGCTCCGCCAGCCCGTACCCCTGCTCCTCTTGCAGCTCCGGCAGTGGCCCCGCAGCAGGGGTTTTGAGGTGCGCGAAGTAGAGCGCGAACCCGGTCAGCAGCACCCCGCCGAGGAAATTGCCCAGCAGCACGGGCCCCTGGTTCCACAGCCACCAGTCCCCCACACCCACATCGGCGCCCAGCATCATGCCCGCCGGGATCACGAACATATTGACCACCGCGTGCTCAAAACCCTGGGCGAAGAAGCACGTGATCGGCAGCCACATCGCCAGGATCTTGCCGCCAGTGGAAGTGGAGGTCATCGCAAGCACCACCCCTAGCGTGACCATCCAGTTGCCCAGGACGGCCTTGATGAACACGAGCGCAAACCCCGCGCCGCCCAGCTCGGCGTACGCCAGTGTTTTAGCCTCCGCGAGGTTAACCAGCGTGGCGACCATCGGGTCGGCGTCGGAAGTCCCCATGCGGGTGATCACCGCGACGTACGCCGCCCCGTACCCCAGGCACCCGACCAGATGCCCAAGGATGACCACGGCGTAATTGCGCAGCATGTCCGCCATGCAGGCCTGCTTCCGGTGAACCGCCAGCGGGATGACGGCGAAGGCGCCGGTAACAAGTTCCAGGCCAAGAATCACGATGATCACAAAGCCCAGCGGGAAGATGATCGCGCCGACAATTCCTGTGGTCTGTCCGGCCGCAACCAGGGCCAGCGTGGTGGCGCAGGCGAGGATCGCCCCGCCGAGAACGCCGCGCATCAGCAGTTGCAGATTGCCCGCGTCGGCCTTGGCCTTGCCCGCCGCGACGGCTGCCTCGACCACCTGTTCCGGTTTGACGTAGGACATGTTCCTCCGATGGCTCGTTCGGCTGCTCGTTGATGTGCAGCAACGCTACGGAAACAGTGTCCCGGCCGGATTGCACCTTGATGTCTGCTCTGTAAATTGAGCCTCACCCGTCTCGGCGGCGGCAGTGAGATTCAGGGCTCAGTTGGTCTGCAAGACGGCGAAGTAGCCGGGAATTTGCTCCGTCACCGAGTCCTGTTTCATCGGCACCGCCTCGATGACCGCCGGCCCGTCAGCCAGCAGCTGCCACTTTGAGGCGGGAAACACCGCGGTCAGCTCCCGCTGGCCGAAGTGTCCGGGCATTGGCAGGCCCTCGATGGCGCGCCGCAGCGGATGCGGAATGCCGTGGCGGGTGGCTCCAAGATGGCCAACATACTGGAACCGGTTGCCCTGGAAGTTGGTTTCGGCGAGGAACACTCGGCCCTGCTCCCCCGCCAGCGTGTGCAGGTTCGCCGCCAGCCGTGCCTGTTCCTGCGGCTTGAGCACATGCAGCACGCCGCGGAGGAACACGTTCGCGGAGCCGCCCAGCCGCTCGCGCAGCAGGTCCCCGGCGCCGTCGGCCACCGCGTCCATCGCCGCGAACTCGACGTCACGGATGCCTTCGGCTTCGGCCTCCGCCTGGGCACGGCGGATGGCGCTGGCGGAGACGTCCACGCCCAGCATCTGCGGGAACAGGGTGGCCAGCCACCGCGTGTAGGTTCCGTTGCCGCAGCCGATGTCGACCACCGGCAGCGCCGGATCAAAGTGCTCCTTGATCGGCGCGAGGTAGCTCAGGCGCTCGGACTCGGCCGCGGCGTCCCACAGGACCTCGCCGTCTTTGCCCGTGCGGGTGATGCCGGCCCAGTAGTTTTCCCACGCATGATGCGGATTTTTGGGTACGCGGGAAGCCAGGCGGGCTAGCTTGGGGAGCAGCAGTGCCGAGTCCCAGATTTTTGGCATGAAATTACCTTACGCAGGCGGCAGGGGTGAATTGAGTAAAGCCACGGTTTCTTCCGCCGGGACAGGCCTGCCGAAGTAATAGCCCTGGCCAAAGCGGCAGCCCAGCCGGCGCAGCTGGATAGCCTGCTCCGCGGTCTCGATGCCCTCGACAATAGCCTGCAACCCCGCCGACTCGATCAGCTGCAGGACCGCCGCCACGAAGGTCCGCTGACCGGCGTCGTTGTCCATCCCCTCGATCAGGGACTGGTCCACTTTCACCGTGTCGGCGGGCAGCGAGCGCAGATAGCTGATGGAGGAATAGCCCGTGCCAAAGTCATCGATCTGCAGTCCGACGCCGAGCCCGCGGATTTTTCCCAGCACCTGTGCCTCTTCGGTTTCCCGGGTCATCAGCACGGTCTCGGTGATCTCGAAAACCAGCCGTCCCGGGTCGATGCCATACCGCTCCAACGACCCTGCGATATCCTCCAGCAGGTCGTTGCGCAACAGCTCCGCTGCGGAGAGATTCAGGTGGAGCTTAAGGTGCGCAGGCAAGGGTTCGATGTCGTTCCAAGCCTTAAGCTGTTGCAGCGCCTCCTGCAGGACCCACCGGCCCAGATCCACGATGAGTCCGGTTTCCTCGGCCACCGGGATAAAATTCTCCGGCATGATCATGCCGCGGGTTGGATGCACCCAGCGGACCAGCGCCTCGATCCCGATGATGCTGCCGGTGGCCAGCTCCACCACGGGCTGGTAGTACAGCGACAGTTCGCCGTTCTCAATGGCGTTGCGCAGTTCGGCAGCTGTGCGCGAGCGCTGCTGCGTGGCATGGAGCATTGACGGGTGGAAGATCTGGACGTTGTTCCGTCCGCGCGATTTGGCCTCGTACATGGCGACGTCGGCGTCGCGGAGCAGGGACGCGGCCGACGTCCCCTCGGTGCCGATGCTCACACCGATGCTAGCCATTGCCCAGACGGAGACCGTGCCCACGGTGATGCTGCTTTGCAGCGCCGCCTGCGCGCGATCCGCAATCGCCCGGACATCCGCCTCGGTGGCCTCGGGGATAAGGATAGCGAACTCATCCCCGCCCAGCCGGGCCACCGTGTCCGTGTCCCGGACGGCTGAACACAGCCGGCGGCCCACCTCCACCAGGACTTCGTCCCCGGCACCGTGGCCGAGGCTGTCATTGATCGGTTTGAAAGAGTCCAGGTCCAGCATCAGCACGGCCGGCGCACGTTTCCCGCCCTCAGCCGCAGCCAGTGCCTCCTGCGTCCGGTCACGCAGGGTCGAGCGGTTGGCCAGACCGGTGAGCGCATCCGTCATCGCCATCCGCTGCAGCTTTGCCTGTGCCTCGATGAGCGCCGCGGTCCGCTCCTCGACGCGCTGTTCCAAGTCGGAGTAGATGTAGTGGAGCTCCTCGGCCAGCAGATTGACGCCGGTGATGACGGCGTCTATGTCATCCCGTTTCTCAGACGGCTGGATCCTGGCGCTGAGGTCACCCGCGGCCAGCTTGACGACACCCTCGACCAGCTGTTGCAGCCGCGGGTCCTCAGCGGGTGCGGAGTCCATGGGTTCCCTTCAAAATGGCAACGTACGACACCAGTTTATGTGAAACCTTTATCTTCAGCTGGTACCTCAATGGGTACCTCTTTTAGCGGCGCGCGGGCAGCTGGACGTAAACCGTGGTCCCTTCATGCAGCCGGGACGAAATATGCAGTTCGCCGCCGTGCTGGTGCACCAGATCCTGCACAATGGACAGTCCGAGTCCCGTGCCCTGGATGGCGGCGGCGGTGGCATTGGAGGCACGGTAGAACCGGCCGTACAGCTTGGGCACCTCGTCGGCCGGGATGCCGATACCGGTGTCACGTACCTTGACGCAAGCCCGCGGAACCCCGGAGTCACTCCTGCCGCTGCTGATACCGACGGCGACACTGCCGCCGGCGGGCGTAAACTTCACCGCATTCGAGATGATGTTCACGAACACCTGCTCCAGCTGTTCCTGGTCGGCGTCCACCTCGACGTCCGAAGCTGGCTCCCGAAGGCTCAGATCAATCCGGCCGGCTGTTGCCGCAGGCGCCAGCGTGCTGATGACGGACTGCAGCAAAGCGACGAGCTTGACCGGCTGGATGGACTGCTGGATGTTTCCGGCGTCGCTCCTGGAGAGCGTGAGCACATCCTCGACGAGGTTGTTCAACCGATGGGCATTACGATCCACAATCTCGAGCATTCTGGCTATCTCGTGCGGAAGCTGGCCCACGCCGTCGTCCATGATCATGTCCAAGTAGCCGATGATCGAACTCAGCGGGATCCGCAATTCATGGTTGACCGTGGCGACGAATTCGCTTTTCGCCTGGTCCAGTTCACGCACCCGGTCAAGTACTTGCCGCTGGGCGGTGATGAGCTGGCCCTGCACCAGACCGTGAGCGAGGTTGCCGGCAACGTGCTGGATCAGCGACAGCTCGATCGGCGCCCATTCGCGGGCGCGGCTTATACCGGCGAGCCAAAGCAACCCGAAGGATTTGCCGCCGTGGCCAAGCGGTACCACTACCGAGGTCTTGAGCCCGTCCTTGCCGGCCGCTTTCCTCAATGACTCGCAATCGGGCAGCTCCGCGCCATCGTGGTCCGGCACGGACAGGACGGTCTCGTCCTCCCATAGCATCGCCGCCAGCCGCTCAGCCTCATCCGCGGGCAGGGCGGGTGCGGAAGCGTTGATGCCGTAGCTGTCCCAGCCCATTTCCAGCGCCGGGACGCGTTCGTCGCCGAAGGTACGGATCCAACTGCGGTCAGCCCCGAAAGTTTCGCTCAAGCCGGCGATTACCTGTTCGGCCATGAACTGCGGATCGTTCGACGATCGGATCGCCGCCGAAATCGCCCGGGTGCGCTGGCGCAACTGCGCGGTGGAATCGCGCCGGAGTTGCTGCCGTTTGGTCCGCTTCAGCAAGGTGCGGATCCGCAGCACCAGCTCCTGTTCCGGCACAGGCTCCATCAGGAAATCGGCCACGTCCAGGGCCGCAATTTCCTCGGCTGACATGGCCTCGCTGGCCAGCAGGATGACCGGCAGGTTTCCGCCGGTTGCGTCTGCGGCTTCGGCCGGCAGTCCGGCCAGCACGTCGGCTCCGTTTCCGTCCGGGCCCACAGCAACGACGGCGACATCAGGTGCTGTTCCTGCCGCCCCGGTTCCGTCCACCACCGAGATGCCCGCTGCACGCAGGGCCGCCGGGATGCCCGTCAGCGCGTCCGGACATCCCGCGACCAGCGCCAATGGGGCAGGTTCGCCGCCGGCCGGTGAGTCCGCGGTAGATGTCATTCCAATATCTCACCACGTCTTTGGCGCTTGAACCTACCGGTACACCCTTTTTTCGGCCTGCCGTCGGACCCGTTCACCGCCATCGCAGGCGACTCGCCGTGACCCATGCGGGGCCAGTGCTTCTATGCAAAGATGGGAGCTCCAGAACAAGCTGTCGAAAGGGTGACTATGTCCGGGATCGCCTCCTACATTGACCACACGCTGCTCAAGCCGGATGCTTCCCGCGAAGACATCCTTGCCGTGTGCAAGGAGGCCGTTGAGCACAAGTTCGCCTCGGTCTGCACCAACCCGCTCTGGACTGCCCTGGTGCACAACACACTCAAGGGTTCCGGCGTAAAGACCTGTTCCGTTATTGGATTTCCGTTCGGAGCCACTCCCACCGATGTGAAGGTCTACGAGGCCCGCGGAGCCAATCTGGACGGCGCAGACGAGATCGACATGGTCATCAACATCGCCGCTGCCCGTGCCAATGACCGCAACTCGCTGTACACGGACATCGCTGCCGTGGCCGATGCCGTGCACGCCGGCGGGGCTGCACTGAAGGTCATTCTGGAAACACATTTCCTCACCGATGAACAAAAGACCCTGGTCTGCGAGGTCGCGGCCGAAGCGGGCTCGGATTTCGTGAAAACCTCCACCGGTTTCAGCGGCGGCGGGGCAACTGTTGAAGACATTGCCCTGATGCGCAAGGCGGTCGGTCCGAAGCTCGGAGTCAAGGCTTCCGGGGGCATCCGCTCTATCGAGGACGCCCGCGCGATGCTCGAAGCCGGTGCCACGAGAATTGGAGCGAGCTCATCAGTCGCTATTGTTAACGGTGAGCAAGCTACTTCCGCATACTAATCCGCTCAATTTTGGGCACTTCTTTTAGCACGGCATTAACGAGGAGAATCAGTTCCATGGCAACCCCCAAGCAGCGTTCCCATTCCGGTGAAGGCCACCTGGTTAGCAATATCATCACCTTCGTCATCATGATGGTCCTCTTCGCGGGAGCCCTCCTCTCCTTCGGACTGGAGCCGCAGATCGGTGCCATTCCGGCTTTCGGCATCGGGCTGCTGCTCTTTGCCCTCGCATTCTTCATCCCCAAGGAGATCCTTGGGCGCTCGGACTCGCACGAAGAACTCAACACTTCCCGCTAGTCCAGGCTTTACAGCCCCACACACCTGGGCGCACAGCCTTTTTGTTGCAGGAGAACTCCGGTGCTCGGCTCTGGTCGAAAACCCGGTGGCACCTGCAGCAGGCTGTGCGCTCAGCTAGTTAACGCCAGTCAACCCACCCCGCAACGTGGCCTTCTTCGGGGCCGCCTGCAGTGTCCTCCTGGTGCAGTAACAGATGACGCACCTCACGCGCATGGATGTAAACTGGCTCACGGTGTGACGGGAAGTCTGGTCGTCGAGTACATCTGTGATGTCAAAAATCGTCTGGAGAACCAGTGACTAACCCCGCCCCCGGAAACGGCAAGAAGACCATTCTTAGCCGAGGCAGCTACCCGGAATATGTCCGGCTCAGCGATCTGATGCGCAAGGAAACCGTCGGCGGCATCATGCTGCTAATCGCCGCGGTAGCAGCCCTGATCTGGGCCAACTCCCCCGCCGCGGACAGCTATTTCGCCATCCGCGACTTCAAGATCGGCTACGAGCCCTGGCACCTCGACCTGAGCATCGGGAAATGGGCCTCCGACGGCCTGCTTGCGATCTTCTTCTTCCTCACAGGCCTGGAGCTCAAGCGGGAGTTCGTTGCAGGCGACCTGCGCTCCCCCAGCCGGGCGATCGTGCCCATTGCCGCAGCCTTCGGCGGCGTAGCAGTTCCTGCCCTCATCTACGTGATCGTCAACCTGACCGCCGGCCCCGAGGCGCTGCGAGGCTGGGCCATTCCAACCGCCACGGACATCGCTTTCGCCGTCGCTGTCCTCGCGGTCATCAGCTCGCACCTGCCCAGCGCCCTGCGCATCTTTATCCTCACGCTGGCGGTGGTGGATGACCTGATTGCCATAGCGATCATCGCTTTCTTCTACACCGCCGAAGTGCACGTCCCGTTCCTGCTCCTGATGTTCGTCCCGCTGGCGCTGTTCGCTTTCCTGACCCAGAAGTACGCTAAGTTCTTCGCCAAGAACCACATCGCCGCGTGGATCATCCTGCTGCCGCTGGGCATCATCACATGGGCTCTGATGCACTCCTCCGGTGTTCACGCCACCGTCGCCGGCGTACTGCTGGGCTTCATGGTGCCGGTGCTGCGCAGCAGAAAGGACGGCGGCCCGGATGCCGGCCCCGGTTTAGCCGAGCAGCTGGAGCACCGCTTCCGCCCGCTCTCCACCGGCTTCGCGGTTCCAGTTTTCGCCTTCTTCTCCGCCGGCGTCGCGTTGGGCGGTTGGGAGGGTTTTGGCGCCTCCCTCACCGATACTGTTGCTTTGGGCATCATCCTTGGCCTGTTCCTTGGCAAGCCCATCGGCATCATGCTGACCACTTGGACCTTGACCAAGCTCAGCAAGGCTAATCTGGACCCGACGCTGAAGTGGATCGACGTTTTCGGTATCGCGCTACTCGCCGGCGTCGGCTTCACCGTCTCGCTCCTGGTTAACGACCTCAGCTTCGCCCTCGGCACTGAGCATCACGATCATGCGAAGGTTGCGGTGCTGACCGGCTCCCTCATTTCCGCGCTAGCCGCCACCGTCATTTTGCGCGCCCGCAACCGCCACTACCGCAAGATCGAGGAACTCGAGACCGCAGACACCGACCAGGACGGCATCCCCGATGTGTTTGAGGGCGAGGGTCGCAACTAACTGATGTCGCCTTCCTGTGTCGATGCCGGTGTCCACCCTTCAACTGGTGGCGGTTACCGGCAGATGCGGGCGGACGTTGCACGTCAGGCAATCTTGAGCCGATCTTGAGTCTTTTTTGCCTTGCATCCTGAGCGTCGCAAGGCACGATGAATGTCGTAGCGAAGTAGAGGTCCAGGGATCAAGTGCGAGCGGTCGATTGACTGGCAGAAGGGCGGTAGCAAATATGCCGAAAGTTGCGCCGCTGGTCTCTCTGGAAACGCTGCATCAGCTGGCGGCTGAGCTTGAGGATGAAGAGACCTGCCGGGCATTCGTCCGTAGCTTCATCGGCATCTGGGATGAACGACAAGTCCGTTTGTGCCAAGCTATCCGGGCTTCCGATGCGAAGGCTGCCATGGACGTTGTCCTGAGCGTGAAGGTTTCCAGCGCGATGGCCGGCGCTGGCAGGCTGTCCCAATTGGCAGCGAACCTGCAGGCAATGCTGCTCCGTTTGGGCGAAGACATTATGACTTCCTGCACTTTGGACCTGTTGGACGAGATCACGGCATGCGGTCGCGCCACGATGGCCCAGCTACAACTGGACTACTTGGAACCACAGGCAGGTTGTCGGAGGAACGGCGTCAATTAATCCGGCAGATGGACGCGGCGAGGCCAGACGCCCGCACACGGCGGGTCGGTTAGCGGAGAGTCTTGGGGGCTAGCCGGTAACCGACTCCGCGAACTGTTTCCAGCCAGCGGGGCTCGCGCGAATTATCGCCCAGCTTCCTGCGCAGGTTACCGATATGGACCTCTATAGCGCGCATATCGGCGTCGCTGATAAACGAGCCAGTGTCGTAGTCCTCGTAGCGGAGCCGGCGGACAAGGTCCGTCTTAGTACGCACCACGCGCCCGCTTTCCATCAACGCGTGGAGCAGGTCGAACTCCGTGCGGGTCAGCTCAATCTCCTGGCCGTTGACCTCTGTGGTCCGCGTGCGGTGGTTCAGCAGAAGCCCGTTATGCAAGTATGTGCCGGTTTGGTTTCCATTAGTCGCCGGTTCGGCCACCTGTTCCTGCCCCTTGCCTTCCGGCTGCCCTGATCCATTTGCCGGAGCGGCAGGCACCGACACGCGGCCCACGGAAATCGCACCAGTGTCGCCCATCCGCGGCCGCCGGAGCATAGCTGCCACGCGGGCCCGCAGCTCTCGCGGGCGAAACGGTTTGGTGATGTAGTCATCTGCGCCGGATTCCAGCCCCAGCAAAGTATCCAGCTCTTCGGCGCGGGCGGTGAGCATGATGATGTAGCTGTCACTGAAGAGACGGATCCGCCGGGCTACTTCGAACCCGTCCATATCCGGCAGGCCAAGATCCAGAGTGACGATGGAGGGGTCGTGTTCCTCTACGGCTTGAACGCCTTCTTCCCCGCTGGCTGCAGCATAGACCTCGAAACCAGATTGAATCAGAACAGCCTCGATGAGGTCCCGTATGTCGCGGTCATCTTCGACAATGACTGCCACCCGTGATGCTTCCAAAATCCCCCCGAACTTCCTGCCCGCACGTCAATGATGCGCCTCGCCGCAACAACTGTTCGTATTATACCTTTCACCTCGGACACTTTTTCCGACCTTGCCGGGCTACGATGGCCGGAACGGGACAGGCCCACCTTTATACTGATTTTCCGGCGGGCAGGACAAACTGTGCCGGTATCACGTGTCATCTGCTGCAGGAACAGGAAACCGGGGAACATGTCCGCAGTCGTCAAAAACGCGCTGGCCATGCTCGGCGTGCGGAAGCAGTTTCATGAACTGAATCTGCGGCACCGTGTCTTCCTGAGCCAGATGCCGCTGGTGATTTGCGTGGCCCTGGTGGCCCTGGTGGCGGCATTCTTCTTCCCGGCCACACTTGGTAACGACGCTTTCCAGGCTGGGCTCATCATGTTGGCAGTTCTGACGGTAGCCAGCTTTCTGGTCCCCTGGGACCGCTTGCCCTACCCCACCTACTGGGTCATCCCGCTACTGGATTTCGTTGTCGTAGCGGCGCTGAGAACAGGCGGTGCGGAGTCGCTGAGCGGGCTGAGCATGCTGGCGGTTTTCCCGGTGTTCTGGTTGGCATGGTCCGGAGTTGCGCCAGTTGCCGCCAGAATCATCAGCTTCTTCGCGCCCTTGATGCTGGTCTGGGTACCTGTGTTGACCTCAGGTGAGCCGGTCACCGCAGCCGGGCTGGCCGATCCTTTCCTGATTCCCATCATCATGCTCGCCATCTGCGTCACGGCGTCGATATTCAGCCTGAGCGAGACGGACAAACAGGGAGTCCTCGAAGCCAAGGACCGCGAACTTCAGGCTGTCCTGGAAGAAACCAGGGACCGTTCCAGGCTCATGCAGACGATGATGGACACGGTCGGCGTCGGTCTGGTCGCTGTCGACAAAAACGGGCACGACATCCTGATGAACCGGCGCCAACTGCAGAACCACATGCTGGCCGCTCCCGCGGGCAATATTGATCCCAATGAAGGCCAGCTGCACGTGTACAAACCGGACCGTACCTCGCTGATCCCGCCGGATGAGCGGCCGGTCCTGAGGGCCGTGCGCGGGGAGACCTTTTCCGACGAATTGGTCTGGATCGGCGAGGGCAAGCAGCAACGGGCCATGTCCATCTCCGCCAGATCCATGCGGGACGACGACGGCGCCTTCGCCGGTTCTGTAGTTGCCTTCAGCGATGTCACGGATCTGGTGAACGCCCTGGCTGCCAAAGACGATTTCGTGGCCAGCGTGTCGCACGAGCTGCGCACACCGCTGACCTCAATCATCGGCTACCTCGATCTGGCGCTGGAAGAAACCCAGCTGAAGGATCCGGACGGCTCCATGGCCGTATCCCTTCGTGTGGCGCTGCGCAACGCCGAACGGCTGCTCCAGCTGGTCTCGGACCTGCTCACCACTGCCTCCGGCCCGGCCAAGATCGAGCAGCGCAACGCCGATCTGGCCGACGTCATCGCATCCTGCCTGGCTTCGGCAACACCTCGGGCGGAGGAAGCCGGCGTCGTGCTGGTCAATGAAAGCCCCAGCGATCTCGAGGCGTTCATTGACCATGACCGAATGTGCCAGGTGCTGGACAATCTGCTCTCCAACGCGATCAAGTACTCCCCCGCCGGCGGTCGCGTTACCGTCCGTGCGTGGCGGGCGGAGGGCAGTGTCGGCATCGAGGTGGAAGACCACGGCATGGGCATCGCGGAAGAAGACCTGGGCGGGGTCTTCACCAAATTCTTCCGCACTCCCACGGTCCGCCGCGCGGCCATCCCCGGAGTTGGCCTTGGCCTGGTGATCACCAAGGCGATTGTTGAAGCGCACGGCGGCGCAATCAACTTCACAAGTGAGCTCGGCAAGGGCACCACATTCAGGGTCCTGCTTCCGGCCGACGGCGGGAACCCGGTGCTTCCGACGGAGGCGACGTCGGCGGACAAGGTTTGATGCGGCACACGTTAGGGACCAAACTGGGGACGTGGGCAGCGAAGTTGGGAATGCAGGGTAAGGAGTTCGGGACGAAACTGGCACCGCTGGCGGCACGGTTGAAGTCCGCTGTGCTGGCGATGCGCCGGTCGCGGCCCTGGGCCAGGCTTGAGTCCTGGTTCCGGCGAAGGCACGATGCCAAAAACGGAGCCCGGCTGCTGACCGCACCTGCTGGTGGGCGGCGCGGGCATCTGCCCGGCTTCCTGCTGATCGGCTACCTGTTGACGGTGGCCCTGGTCGTGCTGTGGCCAACGCCGGTGGACCGCGATGCGAGCGGCACGATCCTGCAGGTGCTGGCGAAGCTGCACGCCTTCGGTGCGCCGGACTGGATCGATTACAACTTCGTCGAGACCA
This sequence comes from Arthrobacter crystallopoietes, assembly GCF_017603825.1. Taxonomy (NCBI): domain Bacteria; kingdom Bacillati; phylum Actinomycetota; class Actinomycetes; order Micrococcales; family Micrococcaceae; genus Crystallibacter; species Crystallibacter crystallopoietes. The sequence goes on along the minus strand of NZ_CP072014.1, from coordinate 2,615,407 downwards.
GCGCCAACATTGTGATGTTCGTGCCGCTCGGCCTGTTGGGCGGGACGCTCCTGCGTGCGGGTTACCGCTGGATCGCCGTCCCTGCTGCCTTCGCCGTCTCGTTCCTGATCGAACTGGTCCAGGACACGTTCCTGCCCGGCCGGTTCGGGACCATGCAGGATGTGCTGGCCAACACCCATGGCTCGGCGCTGGGCCTGGTGGTCCTGTATGCGTTCCTGGAATACCGGCGCGTAGCCAAAGAGGACGCCGCCGCCGAACATCCGGAACAGATGAACGACGGCGGCGCCAACCACTAGCTGTAACGCAGGGTTTCTATTGCCTTACTTCAGTGCGGAGTGCCCCTTAAACTTCATGTCGGCAACACCGCTGTTGGAGCCGCCCTTGGCCGTCCCGTTGACTGCGGACGTCGTCTCGGCAAAGGTGAGCGTTGCGTGCGCCACAGCGTCTGACATCTGATCGAGCGCCTCCGTACTCAAATTTTCGATATCGTCGCACGCCTGGTGGTAGCAGGCGTCGTAGGCCGCCCCCTCCGTACCGCCGAAAACAGCTGCCTCCTCCTTGGTTTTCACTCCTTCCGCTCCGGTGAACAAGCCGCCTGCCGGAATGCCGTTTTCGATGAAGGCAGCATAGTCGGACCGGCCGCTGAAGGCCGTGGGTGCTGATGCCAGCTCCTGAGAGGCAAAGTAGTCGTTGAAAACATGTTCGATGTGGGCCGATCCGTTCGGGCCGACCTGGCCGAAAGCATCGCCGTCGCCGTCATACACAAAACGCACGAAGTTTGGCGAGCCAACCATATCGAAGTTCAGGTTGAGGGCGTGCTGCTTAATCTCCTCCTTGGTCAACTGTGAGACATAGTGGGTGGAGCCGATCAGTCCGCTTTCCTCTGCTCCCCAGAAGGCAAAGCGCACGCGGTTGCGCGGCCCGTCTTTGTCTTGCTCAGCCATCTGGATAGCCGTCTCAAGGATTGCAGCGCTGCCGGAGCCATTGTCGTTGATGCCGGGACCTTCGGCCACGCTGTCCAGGTGGGCGCCGACCACTACGGTGCGGTCTGCGCGACCGGCGGTGTCCGCCAGGATATTGAACGTGGTGGATTGCTTGACTTCGGCATCCACCTTCACGTGCGCCGTTGTCGCCGGATTTGCGGCCAGAGCCTGGCCCACTGCGTAGGTGGCACCGACCGTCGGGATCGCAACGGCTTCACCCAACGTTCCGTTCAGGAGCCCCGTCCGGTCGTCGCCATTGCCCTGATTAAAGATGATGGCTGCCGAAGCACCTGCCTCCGCAGCCAGCTGCGCCTTTACTCCGAATGTGCAGGTGCCCCGCTGGATAAGGGCGATGTTGCCGGCCGTAAAGCCTTCGAAGTCGGCGGCTTCGCAACCGCTGGTCGAGGCCGCCGGATCGGTGAAATTCACATCCACTGCTGTTACTGCCGCCGTCACGTCGCCGGCACCCGAGTACTCCATGGTCGTAAAGTCGGTTCCGTTGGCATAGGTCTTCTCGGTCGGCGAAACCTGGACCAGCTCCGAGTCCGTATGTTCAATGAACTGCTGGTAGTCGAAGTACTGGCGCTGCGGGTCGTAGCCGGCATCCTTCAATTCGGACTCGATGTATTCCGCCGTTGCCTCGTAGCCAGCGGTTCCGGCTGCGCGGTTGCCGTTATTGTTGTCGGCGGCCTTCTGCAGTTCTTTGAGGTGGTCCATGATGCTCTCAGCAGTAACGGCTTCACGCAGCTTTTCCGTGTCCGTCCCGTTGTCCGCGTAGGCGGGCAGCCCGGCGCCGAGTGCCAAAGCGACGACGGCGGTTATCGCCCCGACACGCTTATTGCGACGATGATTCATTTTCGTCATTCCCCTGATTTCGGTTGAATGTCGCCCGGCATGGCCCCCAACACCGGTCGTGTGGCTGACGTTAGTCGAGGGATTCACGGGCCGGAAGAGCGCACAACCAGTTGCCCCTTCGAGGAGGCAAAATCACCATCAGGGGTTGACAAAAACCTCCTGCCTGATCCGGCAATCGAAGCCGACAGGCAGGCTGCAGTACGGGCTAGGCCGCTTAGCCCTCCGCGGGAGTGGCCGTGGCGAAGGCTATTGTCGCGTGTGCCAGCGCGTCGGCCATTTCCTCCAGCAGGTCCGTGTCCACGTTCTCGATCGTGTCGCAGGACTCGTGGTAGCAACTGTCGTATGCCACTCCCGCCTCGCCGCCGAAGCCCTGCACCTCGGCCCCGCTCTTGGTGCCCGCATCGCCGGTGAAGAGCCCGCCGGAGGGAATCCCGGCTTTGAGGAAAGCCGCGTAGTCGGAGTCGCCATCCAAGAACGGAGTGGGCAGCACCTCCAGCCCGCGGTCGGCAAAATAGTCGACGAAAACGTCCTCAATCTCATTCGAACCGTTGGGGACGTTGTCGCCGAAGGTTGAGCCGTCGCCGTCGTGCACAAATCGTACGCCGTTGGGCGAGGCCACCATGTCCAGGTTCAGATAGACCGCATGCTGCCCGGCCTCGCTGCCGCTGAGTTCGTCCACGTAATGCTGCGATCCGTACAGCCCCTCCTCCTCGCCGCCCCAGAATGCGAACCGCACCTTGTTGATCGGCTCGATCCCGGAATCCGCCATCCGCAGCGCCGTTTCGAGGATGGCACCCACCCCGCTGGCGTTGTCGTTGATGCCGGGCCCGCGGCGCACCGAATCCAAATGCCCGCCCACCACAATGGTGTGCTCGTCGCTGCCGCCGGTTTCCGCGAGGATGTTGAAGGTCTCGATCTCCTCGCCGTGGTCCTCGTAAGTGAAATGCTGGCGCACAGGGGCGTACCCGGCCGCGCGCAGCTGCTCCTCGACATACCGGGCGGATTCCTCGTAGCCGGAACTGCCGGCGGCCCGGTGGCCGCCGTTGGCATCGGCCACGTCCTGCAGCGCCTCGAGGTGGTCCATGATGTCCCGGGCGCTGACGGCCTCGCGCAGCGCACCGGTGTCAGCGCTGTGCGTTGGAACGAGCGGCGGCGGAGCGGCGGAACAACCTGCAAGAACAACGACGGCGGCCGCAGCCACTGCGGCAAGACCTGCCCGGGCACTTCTATGCATTTTCATGGATATTCCCCCTTGCGTTGAAACTAGCGCATCTGCACCACTGGCGGAAGTACTTTTTGCGTCAAACTCAGGCACAGCCAGAAGCAGGCCGCATAGGCGCCCAGAACCGACGCGGAGACAAGCGACGACGGCGAAAAATCCGCCCCGACCGAGGCATCCAGCAGCACCCCGCCGAGCAGCAGGAACAGGCCGCCGGCCACCGTCACCGCACCGGGCGCCAGCACGCTGGCGATCAGAACCACCGCAACACCGGCGATCGCCCAGATCCAGCGGTCCCCGGGCAGCCCCAGCGTCCCCAAGCCGGTCGGCGCTAGGCAGAAGGTCAGCAACACCAGGGCGGCATACGTGCACATGCCCACGTCCAGGATCGAACCATGGCTGCCCATCTTGTGGAGCGTATTCGGCAGCACCGCGATGAACGCAGCGGCCAGTAGCGCAATGTAGGTTGCGGTCCAGAATGGGCGCGGCAACCCGGCTGCGGACGACTGGGCCGCCAGCTCAAAGTAGGCGGTGGTCGCGTAGAACACCGCCGCCGCGGCAATGATGAACTCAATGAAAGACCTGACAAGGTGCAGGCTGCCCGACCGCGCGGGCCGCTGCCGGACAAAGCTGCAGAACAGGCCATAGGCAGCGCCCGCCGCCAGGCCTGCACCGATCAGCTCTGAAGTCCCGCCGCCGTTAAGCCCTGCCAACAGGGCCGCTGCCATGACGCCGGTGAAAAACGTGGACGGCAGCATCGCGGGATCGGTCTTCAGCAACCGCGGCGGTTTGCGCTGCAGCGCGAAAAACAGGAACACCAGGGCCAGACACAGCACGCCGACCAGGACCGTTCCATTGTCCGCAGCAGCTTGCACGCGCTCGCTCATGAATCCGGTCATGGCAGCACCAACTGTTCGCTACGGCTGGCTGTTCGGTATTTTTGTCCAGGTTGACGGATGGCACTTTGGACGCGAACAAGTACAGACATATGAGTTCCCCAACTCCCCAATAATCGCCCATCGCATGGCCGTCCCCAGGTGGCTCAAGCGTTTAGGCTTGGCCTCACCCTAAGGTATGAACCTCAAGGTCCCCTCAAGTTCAGCGGCGCCCCTCAAGTTCAGTGGCGTTTTAATCTTCTCTTCATGTTTGCGGGATACTGTCAATAGGGTTTTTCCAAGAAGTCTCGTTCAAAGGATCTGTATGCGTATCTCCGTCATTGGCTGTGGTTACTTAGGCGCCGTCCACGCGGCTTCCATGGCCAAGCTCGGCCATGAAGTCGTTGGCATCGATGTGGACCAGCGCAAGATCACCGAGCTGCAGGCCGGCCGCGCACCGTTCTTCGAGCCCGGCCTGCCGGAACTGCTGACCGAGGTCCAGGAGACCGGGCGGCTGAAGTTCAGCACGTCAATGGCCGACGCCGAAGGCGCCCAGGTCCACTTCGTCTGCGTCGGTACCCCGCAGCGCAAGGGCGAATACGCCGCGGACCTGACCTACGTCGACTCCGCGTTCTACGAACTCATCCCCTACCTGCACGAAGGCGACATCGCCGTCGGCAAATCCACCGTTCCCGTGGGCACCGCAGCGCGCCTGGCCGACATGGTCGCCGCCAAGGCACCCGGGGCCGTCCTCGCCTGGAACCCGGAGTTCCTGCGCGAAGGCCACGCCGTAAAGGACACCCTGACCCCGGACCGCTTCGTCTACGGCGTCCCCGCCGGCGAACGGGGCGCACGCGCCACCGCCGCCCTGGACGAGGTCTACGCCACCCCGCTGTCCAACGAGACCCCGCGCCTCGTGGTCGATTACGCCACCGCCGAACTCGTCAAGACCGCCGCGAACTCCTTCCTGGCCACGAAGATCTCCTTCATCAACGCCATGGCCGAGGTCTGCGAAGCCGCCGGCGCCGACGTCTCCGCCCTGGCCGATGCTATCGGCATGGATGACCGGATCGGCCGCAAGTTCCTCAACGCCGGCGTCGGCTTCGGCGGCGGCTGCCTGCCCAAGGACATCCGCGCCTTCATGGCCCGCGCCGGCGAACTCGGCGCCGACCAGGCCCTGACCTTCCTGCGCGAAGTGGACGCAATCAACATGCGACGCCGCTCCCGCGTGGTCGAGCTGACCCGCGAACTCGTCGGCGGCTCCCTGATCGGCAAACGCATCACCGTCCTCGGCGCCGCATTCAAACCCGAGTCCGACGACGTGCGCGACTCCCCCGCGCTCAGCGTTGCCCAGCAGCTCCAGTTGCAGGGCGCCACCGTCACGGTCACCGACCCGGAAGCGCTGCCCAACGCGAAGGGCCGCTTCCCCGAACTGTCCTACGAACCGGACACAAAGACCGCGCTGGCCAAGGCCCACGCCCTGGTACTCCTGACCGAATGGAAGGAATACCGCGAACTGGACCCGGCCGCCGTCGCAAATCTCGTGGACGAAAAGAGCATTCTCGACGGCCGCAACGTCCTCGACGCCGCAACCTGGCGCGAAGCCGGCTGGACTTACAAGGGCATCGGGCGCCCTTGATGCTAATGGACGCGTCCGCAGTCTTGGCTTGAAGCGGCCCGACGAGGCTTTTCAGCGAAAACCGCGGACGCATCCACGGCGGAAGAACGGGCCAGCTGGACCAAGGAGGATTCCATGAACGCAATCGTCCTCGGCTGGGATCCTGCCGATTGGAATGTGTGGCAACCGGCTTTCCCCGAGGTGGTGGAGCTTGTCACTGAAACCGGCGCGTTCCGGACCAGATGGAGCCTTGGCTTGCCTCAGGATCGCGCTGGACAAGCAGAAATTTTCCCGGCGCCGGGGCCTGCCCCGGGCACCGAGGTCTGGCTGCTGCTCACGGGTGGGAAGCACCGGGGTCTGATCGGCCATGGCGTGGTGGGACCCGACGGTGTCTCCGTGTCCCGATCCGCGGGCCTGGAACCAGGCCCTACCGTCGACGTCGATTTCGACGCCCTCCTGCGCCAAGGCGAACATGTTCCCCACGATGAGTTGGCCAGCCGTGTTCCCGGCATGCCGTGGGGCTCGGTCCGTGGCTGGGGCGAGCCTATCCCGCCCGCCGAACTTCCCGCGCTGCGGGACGTCTGGGCCGACTATGCCGGGCCATCCCAGTTCGAGGCGACGCTGGCCGTGCCGGGTGCGCTTCCGGATGAGGCCCTGCTGAAGGTCTCCGCCAACCGGTACGAGGTCAGCCCGCAGGCGAGAACGGCCTGCATCCGCCACTATGGATCCAGCTGCGCGGCCTGCGGTTTCAACTTCGAAGCGGCCTACGGCGGGCTCGGCAAAGACTACATCCAGGTCCACCACATCGTTCCGGCCGCCGAACAGGGCCCGGACTACCAGTTGGATCCGTTGACCGATTTGGTGCCGCTCTGCGCCAACTGCCACGCGATGGCTCACCAGCGCACGCCCGTCCCCTACTCCCCCGCAGAATTGAGGCGCTTGATGGCGGCGCCGCCGCACGTTTCCGGCTCAGTGCTGAGCCCCGAGGAAGAAGCGGCCCAGCGGGATGCCGCCCGGCTGCTGCAGATCAAGGGCACCGGGGACCAGGAATGACCTGACGGGCTACACGTTGCTGGTTTCGCCGAGGACGCGCAGCCGCTCCTGATATTCGTCCAAAGTGATCTGGCCGTGGGCCAGCCTCTGGTCCAGGATCTGCCGTGCCATGCTTCGGGGCGGCGGTGCATGATGCGTTGCTGTCGGGGTAAGCAGGAACGGCTCCTGCCCACTGCGGGTAGCAATCACAAAGGCCCGCACCACCATGACTGCCAGCAGTACCACGACCATCAGCAGCACCAGGCCGAACAGCCAGGCTCCGCCGACTAAGAACCATTCTGCATTCATTGCAATGCATCTCCCTCGACGCGGAAGCAACCTTGCCATAGAGCCGCGGACAACGTCGCCTCTGAACAGTGTTTCTTATAGCCAGATTACCCATCTCCGGCGTGGAGATACAGGGGTGCGGGTGGCACCGCAACGTAAACGTTGCAACATAACTTTTTCCCAAGCACCGGGACCAAGAATGGCACCGGGGCGCAGTAACACTGCACCGGTCGTATTCATTGACACCACTTGCAGAAGCGGCGCAAGGTAGAGACACCGACTGCGCTGTTTCAGGGGGCAGCATGAGCAACAGATCCTGGTCAGGCACGGAACCAACTGGCCCGGCAGTATGGCGCAGAACCGGCATCGCGGTAGCCGTGGCGGCATCGCTGGCCGCGGGCCTGGCTGTCCTACCGGGAACGGCCGCCCTTGCGGCGCCTGATCCGCGGTTGTTCGAATCCCAATCCGGCGCGGCCAGCGTGGGCGATAAGTACTTCCCGCAGGCCGGCAACGGCGGCTACGACGTCAGGCACTACCAATTGGATCTGTCCTACCATCCGCCCACGGACAAGCTCGACGGCCTTGCCACCATCAGCGCCCGTGCCGCCCAGGATCTGTCCTCCTTCAACCTGGACCTGCGCGGACTCTCGGTGGATTCCGTCGAGGTCAACGGCCTCTCTGCCTACTGGTCCGTTCCGGAGGACGGCGAGCTGAAGGTCCGGTCTCCGCAGAACATCCGCGAGGGCGACAAGTTCACCGTGGTCGTCAAGTACTCGGGCGTGCCCAAAACCATCAAGGAGCCCGGCCTGGCCGGCTTCATCCATACCGAAACCGGTGCCACGGTCACCGGCCATCCGCTGACCGCGCCCACCTGGTTTCCGTCCAACAACCACCCGCGGGACAAGGCCACCTACACCTACAACATCTCCGTGCCGGACGGCTGGGAAGCCCTCGCCAACGGCGCGCTGAAGGACAAGAAGTCCAGGAGCGGCCGGACCACGTGGACGTGGGAAGCCAAGGAACAGCTGCCGGCGTACCTAGCCTCGATGAGTGTAGGCGAGTTTGAGATCGACTCCTACGCCAAGGACGGTATCGATTACTGGGACGCGGTGGATCCGGAACTGAAGTCGGTCATAACCCCGCGCAACGGCAACGGTCTGGCCTGGTCCCGCACCTCGGACTCCTCCTACAAGCGGCTCAGCCGCACCATCAGCATTCCTAACGACGGCGCCGAGCTGTCCTTCTGGCTCGAACGCGACACGGAACCGGGCTGGGACTTCGCGTTCGTGGAGGCCCGTACCGCCGGCGCCGAGGACTGGACCACGCTCAAGGACACCACCGGCCACGCCACTCACGACACCGGGCTGGCCTGCCCTGCTTGGCACGAGGTGCACCCGTTCCTCAAGCATTATCAAACCGACGACGGCGAGGGCAGCTGCACGGCGGAAGGCACCTCAGGCAACTGGTGGGCTGCCAGCGGCACCAGCGATGGCTGGGAGAAGTGGGAGTTCGATCTGTCCGCCTACAAGGGCACGGACGTGGAGCTGTCCATCACCTACGCCAGCGACATCAACGGCCAGCGTGACGGCGTGCTGATCGAGGACATCATTGTCTCCACCGACGAGGGCAGCACGTCCTTTGAGAACGACCGCAACCGGGACCGGCTGGAAGGCTGGACCATTCCCGGTGCGCCGGAGGGCAGCCCCGGTAACGAAAATGACTGGGAAGCCGGGGTTTCCACGCCGGTCTCCATCGGCGCAAGGGTTGAAAAGGGACTGGCCCGCCAGCCCGAAATCATCGGTTTCCTGGCCGACAATTTCGGTGACTATCCCGCGGAGGCCGCGGGCGGCGTCGTTAGTGGAATAGACGGTCTGGGGTTTGCCTTGGAGAGCCAGAGCCGCCCGACCTATGCGGAAGACTGGTTCTACGATCCGGCCAGCGCCGACTCGATGATGGTCCACGAGCTGGCGCACCAGTGGTTCGGCGGCAGCCTCTCGCTCGCCTCGTGGCGGGATGCCTGGCTGGCGGATGGTTTCGCCACCTACGCGCAGTGGCTGTGGAACGAGGAACAGGACCTCGGCAAGGCGCAGGATGCGTTCGAATTCTACGGCGGCATTCCGGCCGACGATCCCTTCTGGGACCTGCGCATTTCGGATCCGGGAGCGGAGCGGGTCTTCGACGCCTCCGTGCAGGCCCGCGGCGCGATGGTGCTGCACGCACTGCGCGGGGAGCTCGGCGATGACACGTTCTTCGGCCTGCTCAAGAGCTGGAGCACGGAGAAAGCCGGCAAGGTCGTCTCGACGAAGCAGTTCATCCAGTTCGCCGAGCAGTACTCGGGGCAGGATCTGACAGAGCTGTTCGACACTTGGCTCTTCACTCCGGGGAAGCCCGGCGCCCTGTGACGCGATCAGGTAACGGCGCGCCACCCGCGGTATCGAAACGACAACACCAGCGTGTTTCCGCCACCCACGCCACGGCCGAGGCCTACAGTGGCGTTACCTTTCCTGGGGAGGAAAAATGTCACGTGAACAGAACCTGGACATCGGCAGCTTCCTGACAGTTTCGGACGTCGCAGCCCGGCTCAATGTCAGCAAGATGACCGTGTACCGCCTGGTGCATTCCGGCGAGATGCCTGCCGTCCACATCGGCCACTCGTTCCGGATCAACGAGACGGCGGTCGCGGCCTACCTGGCGGAGGCAGCGGTGGAGGCGGATCCGTCGAGTTAGCACCGGAGGCGCCGCATCCGTGCAAGACAGTAGGATGGACTCTGATCCCAACCGAGACCGATCTTTGGAGTCCACCTATGGCCTTGAGCGCCTCCACCAACCTGTCCCACCCCGTTGCACGGGTCACCGAGACCTTTGTCAGCGCGGACTTCCTCCGCCACATCAGCGAGATGGTCGGCGGCAGCCTTGTCTCCGTGGAGCAGGAGGGCGACGTCGATGGTCCCTTCACCCTCACCGTGGTCCGGAACATTCCCACCACCCGGCTCCCGGACATTGCGCGGAAAATGTTGGGTGAGTTCCTGAACGTGACGCAGACCGAGCAGTGGCAGGCCCCGGAAGCCGACGGCTCCCGCACCGTCAACGTCGGCGTCAAGATTGCCGGAGCGCCGGTTGACGTTGCCGCCGTGCAGAAGCTGGTTTCCGAGGGCGGTTCCACCCGTGTGGATCTCGAAGGCGAAGTTTCCTCCGGCATCCCGTTCCTCGGCGGCAAGATCGCTTCGGCAGCCGAGCCCATGCTGGGCAAGGCGCTGAGGATCCAGGCGGAGCAGGCCGAAGCCTGGATCGCCGGCCGGGCATAAGGGCTTACCGACCGTGAACGTACCTGCTGCCCTGGCCTGGATCCTGGTCTTCGCCGGCTTCTGGAGCGTCATCGCCTGGGTGCCGTTCCTGCTCCAAGTCTGGAAGGACCCGCGGTCCAAGGACAACAAGGGCAATATGACCAGCTACCTCACCACGCGGTTCATGCTGATCACCACGTCTATGATCCTGGGGATCGCCACGCTGGTGATCGGTTTCCGGCTGATGGCGGGCTAGCTCCAGCCCGCTGGAGCCAGCCTCATGCTGGCCGCGATTTTTCGCGAGAACGTCCCTGCCGCACCAGATCGTCCCTCCCACGAGGGCGTCGGAACCGGCAGGGACGTTCTCGCCGTTCCCAAGGAGCGGGTTGCGTTGGCAGGGGGCTGACTAAGGGGCATCCGCACCTTTCCGGCCAATTCTCCGGGTGATCACCATGGCGGGAATGATGAGCAGCCACATATACATGGCGGCATCCGTGTGGAAGAACGCCACCGGGATGCTCAGCACGAAGACCAGCGGCACCGGCAGGATGGACCAGAACACGTACCGGTACATAGCCCGGTCCACGTCCTGGGTCATTAGCTTTGCCCGCCACGCATGCACCCAGATCAGGTTCAGCATCACGAAGACAGCTGCCGTCACGCTCGCGTAGAGCACCGCGGGCCACGGCGAAATTTCGCCGCCATAGTTGCTCAGGAAACTGGTAGGCATCGGCAGGACCGCAATGAAGAACAGCAGAAGCAGGTTCAGCCACTGCAGACGGACATCGTAGCGGCGGATGACAATGAATTTCCGGTGGTGGTTCATCCAAGCAGTGCTGATCACGGCGAAGCTCACGGCATAGGCGAAGAACTCCAACATCGCCGCCAGCAGGGCAGCGCCCAGATGCTCCTGGTCCAGCCCTTCGGGAATGATGATTTCCAGGACCAGCAACGTCATGGCGATGGCAAAGACGGCGTCGCTGAAAAACACCAGCCGTTCGAGGGAGGCACCGGAGCCGAAAAGCCTCCGGTGGCGCTCCCGCAATCCTTCGTGGCGCTCCGGCACTCCTTCCTGCCCGGCGCCGGTGCCCTCCGTCAAAGCCGGACTAGGGTCAGAACAGCGAACCGCGGATGAGGTAGCCGTAGTAGATCGAGCCCGACTGCCGTGGATCCCCCTCGTAGCCATGGTCAGGGTTGTCGTTGTTGTACTCCTCGGTCGCCTCCACGAAGCGGTCCACCACGTCCTCCACGGACCCGGCGCAGGTGCCTTGGTTCAGGCAGAGCGCCACGGTTCCGGCCACTGCAGGCGAGGCGAAGCTGGTGCCGTGCGGGGAGGCTGTTCCACCGCCGCGGGCTGTTGTTTCAACGCAGACGCCTGGTCCGGCAACGGTGTGCTCCTGGTCGTCGCCCTGGGTGGCGAAGTTGGAGAAGCTCGCGGGCCGGTCGTCGCTGGCGTAGGCACTCACGTCCTGGCCCAGGCATACCGGCGATGCCTCTCCGCCGGGCCTGCCGTCGAAGTCACCGATCGCCGTGGCAGTCAACACCTCGTCATAGGCTGCAGGAACCACTCCGGCCACATCGGTCGCGCCGTTGCCGGCCGCCACCACGTACGTCACGCCGGCTTCCACCGAACGGCAGATCGCCGCATGCATGGGGTCGCCGCTCTGGCTTCCGCAGGCGCCGTCGTCGGTCCCGGGCCCGGCGATGCTCACGTTGGCGACTGCAATGTCGTTGTCCGCATTGTTATCGGTCCGTGTCCCGGTCACCCAGTCATAGGCGCAGATCAGGCTGGACTCCGAGATCGTCCCGGCGTCGCTCAGCACCCGCACGGACCAAATCGGAGCGCCGGGGGCCATGCCCACCACGCCCAGATCATTGTCGCGGGCCGCCGCCACACCGGCCACCGACGTCCCGTGGCCCATCACGTCCACCGGCGCCGGCACGTTTACCGCGGAGCCGCTGCTGCAGTCGACGCCGCCGCGGACATTGAGGTCCGGATGCGTGGCATCGACGCCGGTGTCGATGACGGCAATGTTGACGTCGACGGACCCCGTGCCGTCGCCGGCTTTGGCGCTGGACTGATCAGCGCCGGTGCGCGTCACGCTCACCGGCGTCTTCTGCGCCGCGAGGGTGAACTGCCGGTCCAGGGCAACGTACGCCACCGCCGGGTCGTTGCCCAACTGCTCGGCGTTGGCAGCGGTCATGCTCGCGGCGTAACCGGAGATGGCCTCGCGGTACGTCGAGGTCTCCTCGACGTCGAATTCCTCCTGATGGTCCGCCGCGATGTCCTCGACATCGGCAGCGGAGTCCTTTAGCACAACGATGTAATCGTCTTCGGTCTCGGCCAGTGCCGGCGATCCGAGAAAAGCCATTCCGGCCGTAGCAGTTGCTGATGCAGCCACAATGGCCAGCAAACGGCGTGCTACTGGATGCAGACTCCCCATGATTTCCTCCGAAGCAGGTTCGATCCCAATATCCCCAAAATCGATATGCGGCCACCTGCCCCCAAGCGCTTCACCATATCGTTATAAACCCCTTTGGAATCACAGTATGGACCTCGAAGGAAGAAGCGTCCATAGCTGGGGCAAAATCATGCGCCGCATGACGTTCCGCCCGGAAATCCACATCAAATGGGGTCCGCAGGTGGTTCAGTCTGTGCCTGGCCGGATGTAAGTTGCCACTGCCCCACAGATGCTTCCTTGATTCTGCAGCGCATCCGGGCCGGGGAAATAGCGCATTAAATCAGCACTAATTTTTCAGCGCCATGCGGGCTTACCGTGGAAAGAGGCGCCGTCCGTCCCGGGCGACCTGACATGGAGGTTCTGCCGTGACTGTTACCACCAGTGTTGCCGACTGCAGCGTGACCCGCTGCGGGTTCAATGATCATGAAGGCTGTACCGCGGTTGCCATCACCGTAGGCGGAGGTGAAGACCATGCCGCCTGCGCAACGTTTGTTGATATCGGAAAGCATGGCGGCCTGCCCAAGGTTCTCGCCCAGGTGGGCGCCTGCCAGCGGGCGGAGTGCGTACACAACGACCACCTGCTCTGCAACGCACCCGAAGTCCACGTCGGCCCCGGTGCGGACAACGCGGACTGCCTGACCTACTCACACAAGAAGTAGCGGGTCTGCCCGGTAAGGGCTTCTGGCACCGCAGCGCTCATAATCCGGCCTTTGCGCTGGAGTGGTCCTCCCACCGCTCCGGCGCATTGCCATGCCGAAAATCAGGGGACGATCACGATTGCGGCGCGCAAACGATGTACCAGCCGCCCAGGGCGGCGTATGGAGTCACAGGTGGATAACATGCGTTGCAGCCCCTCCGCCCCCTCCGTAACGTGAAAAACAGGACACCACAAGAAGACCTGGCCGGGATGGAGGAGTCCGTCACAACACACCGCCGAACCCGCTCGATACTGATTGCCGACGAGGAGAAACCATGACAGATGATAAAGCCGCCAGCCTCCAAAAGCTCAGCGACATTGCCCGGACCGTCTCCCAGGATGACGAGGACATCCGGGGCAGGAACGTCAAGGCCAGAGACGGTGAGGAACTCGGTGAAGTCGACGACCTTCTGGTCGACCCGGCGGAGAACAAAGTACGCTTCCTGGTGGTCGCCTCAGGAGGATTCCTCGGGCTGGGCCAGACAAAATCGTTCATTCCCGTTGAAGCCGTCTCCGGTATCACTGCCGATGAGGTCCGTATCGACCAGGCCAAAGACAAGATAGCAGGTGCGCCGACCTACGATCCTGACATTGTCGAGGAACGCGGCTACTACGAGGATCTCTACGGGTACTACGGCTACACGCCCTACTGGGCACCCGGGTACATCTTCCCCGGCTACCCCTATCCCTCGGTGAGGTGAAAGCCGTCCCTTCCTGACCGCCCGCACGCACGTCTTGTACATTGCCGTCCTACCCCAGTTTGGCCTGGTCCATCATCGGAATTCACTTCTATGCGGCCCTCCTGGCTCTCATGACAGCACTGAGTAGATAAAGGCAGGCCAACAAGTAGACAGCGGGGGCTGGCCCAAAGTCAGAAGCACGGCCTTGCCGGCCGCAATCCTAGGGAGAAGAAAATGGTCAACATGCATAAACGGCGTCCGGACGAACGCCGGGCCCATGCAACGCCGGTGCAGAAAACCGCGCGGGTCGCCGCCATAGTCCTGGGCCTGCTGGGAATCCTTGGCTTTATCCCGGGCATTACCGCCGAGTACGGCCAGCTGGAGGTAACAGGTATCGGCGCCGATGCCCTCCTTTTCGGGCTGCTGCCGGTCACCATTACGCACAATGTTCTGATGCTGCTGTTCGCTGCCGGCATTTATGCTGCTGCCCAGCGCAGCGTCGGCGCGACAAAAGCCACCCTGATCGGGCTGGGGTTGTTCAATGTCGCTTGCGCAGCCTACGGACTTATCAATGTCAGGTACGGGTCTACTTTGTGGGTGCCCGCAGGCGAAGTGGACAACTGGTTCCATCTGGTGCTCGGGGCGGTACTGTTCGCCCTCGGTCTGATCAGAGGTCCGAAAAACCTGGACCGCGGGAAGCCGTGATCCCGGGGATCTCGGCGTGCGCCGCTGTCCCGAGCCCTGACGCTGGCCTTGCCCGCTTAGCCGGGAAAGGCCGGCTCCAGAACCACAGGGGGTGGCTGCGCCGCCCAGCTGTGTCCCACGCGCCAGTAGAGAACATCCGAGGTCTGGACGTAGATGTTGTCAGGCCCGTTCCCTGCGCTGATTTCTGCAGATGCCGTCTTAGGCACTGCCACCAGTACACGGAACGCGTGGTCGAATTCGAGGAGGAGCTGGTTTTCGTCGACGACCGGGTCGAGGAAACTTAGCCAGCCAGGGTAATGATGGGGAGGTCCCCGTCGGTTTCGATGGCATCTCCTCCACCGTTCCTGCTGTGGTAGCCGGTGGAGAAGTGCCTGACCGTGTGGACGGCAGCACCGGCTGAATGCAACGCGGACGCAACCACGTCCCGCTCGTTGTCCGTATTCTCTGCAATCTTATGGGTGATCTGGAAGGTGAACAGGGATAGCCCCACCCGACGATCGAATGTTGCTGCGCCGACCAGATCCACCTTGAAGCCGCCGGGCAGCCACCATCCCGGCGGACAGTTCCAGAACCGGACATGGTGGCGTTCCGCCGGGCTGCCTGCTACCTCCCTTTCAAACACCAGCGTTTGCTTGTGCCCGAAAACAAACAACGGGCTGACGGGCGCAGCGGGATAGCTGCGCCGTAACAGGGAGGCCCGGACAATGTGCCAGCCGGTTCGCCAGGTCAGCGGATCCGCTTCCACCCACCCGGCGGACAGCATGGCGATCCGCAGCTGGGCGGCAGTGCCGATGACCGCCAGGTTCAACGGATCACCCAGCAGGCCGTCCCCGGTGCGTGTCCGGCCGATGAAATAGCTCGGCACGTAGATCCTCGTCAGCAACCGGTTCAGCCGTGGCAACAGCACGTAAGCCGCCAGCACCCAGATAGGCAGGAACAGCCAAAACCGGCGCCCGCCGTCGTCAATCTCGTCAAGCAGCAGCTCGTAAACAATCCAGCCTGCCAGCGCAGTGGACAACAAAAAGAACAACCGTTGGAGCCAGAGCAGGGCAGTTGCCTCTATCCGCTGCAACCAGCGCCGGTTTGAAACCTTGAGCTTCGGTTCCCTGTCCCTACCTCGCGTATTCATCGTCCGCTCAGCGCGGCTGGCCTTCGACCAGTGCCTTGAGCCGCTGGAGGCTTTGGGCGATGCCTGCGTGCATGACCGCCCGCCGGTTCTTGTTTTCCTTGCTGCCAGCCTCGATGATCCACCAGCCGATCCGCGTGATCGGGCGCACCACTTCGTAGGATTCGGTCACCCGGGTTCCTGATTCTTCCTGCTCGAACCGGTAGCGCCAGACCAGGGTCCCGGCGAACGGTTCGGTCCGGGCGAACGCGAACTCCCGGCCCGGCTCGGCCGTGGTGATCACCGGCTTATTGTGCCAGCTGGCCCGGCCGACCGTGTTGCGGGCTTTGAACCTCGTACCGACCTCGGGTCCTGAAGCGCCGCCAAGCCACACGCATTCGGCAACCTCTGGACTGTATTCAGGTGTCCTGGTGACGTCCGCAACGATGGCGTACACGGCCTCGGGAGCGGCGTTGATGTGCGTAGTGAGCTCATCCCGGTCCAGAGTCTGCACAGCAAAGCTCCTTCATCGATCTTCCGCACCCCGCACGGGGCGCTAATGAAGTTCAGCATCCGCCTGCCCAGGCGGTGCGTCAAGGATCCCGGCAACACGAAGCGGCGGCCCCGGGCTCAATGCCCGGAACCGCCGCCTGGTGTTGCCGCTGGATGTCTCTGGATCCTACGAGGGCTCTTACAGCGTGCCCTTGAGCACCCCCGGCTTCACGCCGTTGTTCGTGAAGCGCGTGCCGGCGTAGTAGTACAGGGCACCAGTCGACCGGGTAGCCAGCAGATCCGCGTTATTGTCCGCGCCGGCGTCCCCGGGCCCGAGGATCCGGTTGTACTGGGACCAGCCGCTGCTGCCGATCTTACGTTCCGCGGCGAACCAACCGCCCGAGGAGGCGGCGGTGCGTCCGGCCAGCAGCCACAGCGTGCCATCGGGCTTGCGGGCCGTCAGGTCGCCGGTGCCGCCGTCGTCGTAATCGCCGACTGCGGTGAGGTGGTCGTACTTGTTCCAGCCGGTGGCGATCCGGCTGCGCGCGGAAACCTTGCCTGTGCCGGTTCCCGGATAGAGCCACGCCGTGCCGTCCGGTCGCACGCCGATCAGGTCCTTCTTGCCGTCCCGGTTCACGTCGCCGGCGCCCAGCAGCGTGTTGAACTGGTTCCAGCCGCTGGCCCCGATGCGGATCCGGGGCATGTAGCCTTCACTGATGGAATTGACGCGGCCGGTGCCCTTGTAGAGCCAGAGCGAGCCATCGGACTCGCGGGCCAGCAGATCGTTGGCGCCGTCCCGGTTGAAGTCGCCCACGCCGACAATAGCGGTGTAGATCTGCCAGCCGGTGCCGATTCGCACCGCGGCGGCGTGCCCGCCCCGGCCATTGCCGGCCGCGAACCACAGCGTGCCGTTGGTCTTGCTGGCCACCAGGTCGGTCTTGCCGTCGCCGTTGAAATCCCCCGGCGTTGCCACCAGGTTGTAGGCGTTCCAACCCGTTCCGGCCGCCACGCGCGGCAGCATGCCGGAGCTGTCCTGCATCTGGGTGCCGGCGTAGAAACGCAGCGACTTGTCCGGGTAGATGCCCAGCAGGTCCGGCTTCTTGTCGCCGTTGTTGTCGCCCGCCCCGAGGACCTGGCTGAACTTCTGCCAGCCGCTGGTGCCGACCTTCTCCGGCACGCCGAACGAGGCATTCATGGCTGCCTTGCGCCCGGTCCCCCGGTGCAGCCACAGTGTGCCGTCAGATTTGACCGCGAGGACGTCGGCTTTGCCGTCGCCTGAGTAGTCGCCCGGAGCAGCGAGCTTGGTGTACTGCCAGCCCGAGGCTACCTGGACCCGGGAGCCGGTCTTCCCTGTGCCCAGGCCCGGGTACAACCACACCTTCCCGTCCGCGCCCGTGGCCAGCACGTCCCCGCGGCGGTCCCCGTTCAGATCGCCGGCGGCGATGACCTCAGTGAACTGGTTCCAGCCGCTGGAACCGACCTTGACCCTGGGCATGAAGGCCTGGGCGCCGCCGGCGCCGGTGCCCTTGTAGAGCCAGAGCGAACCGTCCCGGTGGCGGGCCAACAGATCAGGGTAAGCATCGCCGTCGTAATTCCCGGCGCCGATCAGCTTGTTGTAGAGGTACCAGCCGCCGCCGATCTTCACGGCGTTGCCGTAGCCGCCGGCGCCGTTGCCCGGGTAGTACCAGAGGCTGCCGTCGGTGCGGCGCGAGACCATGTCGGTCTTTCCGTCGCGGTTCAGGTCGCCGGGCACCGCGCTTGTAACGGTGTAGTCGCCGGCCGGCTTGGGCGCCACCGCCGGCGCCGGGGCCGGGGCGGGTTCAGGTGCGGGTGCCGGGGCCGGGGCGCTCACACCGTTGGGATACTTGGCGAAGGCGACGAGCTGCGCCTGCGTGCCACGCCAAACGTTGGAGTCGCCCAGGAACGGGCCGGATTCGCTGTACTGCCAGATGTCGTAGCGGGTCCAGCCGGCGGGCAGCCACGGATAGGTGACGTTGCCGGTGGAGAAATGCGCGATGTGCAGCGGGTGGTCCTTGAAGGCGCTGCTGTAGCCCAGGCACTGGTTCCACCAGCTGCCGTTGGTGTAGATTGCCGGGACGCGGCCGGTCCGGGCCTTGATCTGGTTGGAGAAGTCGCGTACCCAGTTGACCAGCTGCGAAGGGCTCATGTTGTAGCAGGTGTTGCCCAGCTCCGGGTACGGGTTGAACTCGATGTCGAGCAGCGGCGGCAGGGTCTTGCCGTCGGCGGACCAGCCGCCGCCGTTGTTGACGAAGTAATCCGCCTGGACCTTGCCGCTGGTGACGTTCGGAATGGCGAAGTGGTAGGCGCCGCGGATCATGCCGACTTTGTAGGAGCCGGAGTACTGGCTCCCGTAGCTCGGGTTCTTGTAGCTGGTCGCTTCGGTGGCCTTCACGTAGGCGAAGCGGGCGCCAAGGTTCCACTCGGTCTGCCAGTTCACGCTCGGCTGCCAGCCGGAGACGTCCATGCCCTGGATGCCAGGGGCCCGCCAGTGGCTGCGGTTGGTGGCCGCGGCGATGGTGACGGCAGCCGTCCGCTCGATCTCGAGGACGTCGAGCGTTTCGGCGAGCTCCTCCTGCGCGTCTTCCTGCTTTAGCTCCGCTTCGCGTTCCTGGCGCATCTCCAGGCCCTTGCCCATCTCGGCGCCGTGTTCGCCCTGCAACTCCTCGAGCAGGGCCAGCTTCTGCGCCTGCGTCAGCTTGTCCACGTCCACTTCGACGGGGGTGTCGGCCGATGGGGCGCCGGCATCTTCGGCGGGTTCGGTGCCGGTTCGGCCCGGCTCGGAGACCGCCGGCGTCTCAACGGCCGGCTCCTCGGCAGGATCGACGGCGGGTGTTTCCGCCGGTGCGGCATCCTCCACCGGATCCGCGGATTCGAGTGCGTCCGGTAACGTTTGCGGTTCTGCCAGCCCGTTGCCGGCCGTCTTATCAACCGACGACGGCGGCGCCTGGGTTTCGGTTGGTTCGGTCACCATGACGGCCGGGGCGGGGAGGGATTCGGCCGCTGCCGCCGGCTGCATGATGAGCACTCCGGCCACGCTCATGCTCAGGACGGTGGTGCCGGAGACAACGCGCTGCCAGGCCTTCCGCGAGATCAATCGTTTATATAAAGGGCCGCAGGCAGGCGGGCGCGAATGAACAGTGGTCACAGGTAACTCCAGATAGCGAGACTTTGGTGCACCGCCCCAATCCGAGACACGCGGCGCCGATTAAGAGTAACCGATTCACCACCTGCTTGGGTTACGGTTTGATCACGCTCGCGCGTCTGGCTGGCGTCCGGATGTGTTGTGCCTTGTCAGGGGCTGCAAGGTATTTCCAAGGTGACCCAAGTATCTTTTCACCCAACACTGCAACCTACGCCGGACCGCCGGTTGAAAGACAGGTTCATGAGCTACGCGACGAAGACCTTGGCCTATCCGCGCCGCCGCGACATCCGCCTCGGCACCGCCGATCCCGTTCCGCCCACCGGCATGATGGCCGCAGTCCCGCTGGTCCGAGTACCCTCGGGCGCACCGCTGCCAATGCGCCGGGATCTGCGGACAGGCCCGCGTCTACGGCAGGTCCGGAGCATCACCGCAGCCTTCGCCTTCGCCGCCTGTGCCGCGGCCCTTTGGTTACTGCTGGGCCGGTAACTGCCGGTCGCAGAATTGTCCGGCCCGCGAACTGGAGCCGGGTGGATCAGGCAGTTGGGGGAAAACAAATGCCACATAGCCGAGGGGGCAGGCCGCACCCTCCGCCCGCCGGGGACGTCAGCCGCAGGGTCACCGGGACGCCGGAGGGCCTGCGCCGCTCCGCGTCCGGACGCGTCCCCCTATGGGCGCTGGACGAGGGGACCGGAGAGGAACCGCTCCCGGCGGGCTGGCGGACTCCCCCGGTTCCCGCCGATTTCCCTGTTTCCCCGCGCACTCAACACCGCCGGAACCAGGGTGGCCTCCACCGGAACCGCCGGCATCCTCTTTGGCTGACCATCGCGGTGTCCATCACTGTTGTCGGTGCCCTGCTGCTTGCTCCGGCCGTGGGGAGCCGGGCGCTCAACGCCCTGCCGGCGTTTTTAGCGGCAGCCGATATGCCGCCGCCGGGCGTTGAAGCTGCGGATGCGCCGCTGGGTACACCGCCGGCCGCCAGCGGATCGGACCAGTACCGATTCCTCGAATTCGACGGGCTGGACCAGCCTTTCGTCGCCTTCGATCCCTGCCGGCCGATCCATTACGCGGTCCGCGCGGAGGGCGCCCCGGCCGGAGGAGCGGAAATGATCGAGGAGGCCGTCGGCATCATCTCCGAGGCTTCCGGGCTGCAGTTTATTAACGACGGCGAAACCACCGAAGCGCCTCGGTCCCAACGGCCGAAGTACCAACCGGACCGGTACGGTGAGCGCTGGGCGCCGGTGCTTATTGCCTGGTCAACGCCGGCGGACAACCCGGATCTGGGCGGCGACACCATCGGCTTGGGCGGCAGCTCCCCGGTTGGCCTTGAGGGCGAAACCATGGTTTATGTCACCGGGCAGGTGGAACTGGACGGCCCGCAGATGCGCGAGGTGCTGCAGTACCCCGACGGCTGGGAAGGTGCGCGGTCCGTCGTGGTGCATGAACTTGGCCATGTTCTGGGGCTGGACCACGTGGACGATCCGGGCCAGCTGATGTACGCGGGTGGGAACTCGCAGACACAACTCGCCGACGGGGACCGTGCGGGTCTTGCCCTCCTCGGTCAGGGCGAGTGCGTCCCCGAGCTTTGACGCACCAACCTGTGGCCAGGGGAACGTCGGCAGCAGACGCCCGGGTCAGTCCGTTTCCGGTCCGTCGCAGTAGGGGCAGCGGTCGGAACGGGAACCACAGGCGTCCGGAAACGCGTCTGCGGTGATGCCGCTGGTGGAATCGAAGGTGATCTCGGTCGGTTTGTCTTCCAGAACAGTGTGGGTCATTGCCAGTCCTTAGTGCGGCTTCTCATCCTGCAGCCGGGAGGGTCCAGATGCGGTGCCGCGGCAGGGTATGCTGCCACGGCACCGTTCGGTTCCAGGACTTCAGGGCAAGAGGTCGGTCGAGGCCCTGGACCTGCACTCCCGGACGGAGTGCGGACCGGTCTTCCGGTTGAGGATTGCGGTCTTGGTCACAGACTATGGGAGGCAACGGGGTCTCGTCAGTGTGCAAGCGCACAGGAACCGATAGCAGTCTATGTGCCGCTGACAAGGGCTTTTTCTCCCCCTCGCCCGGTGCGGAAGGGACGGATAAAATGGCGGAACAAGTGACCCAGTGCGCTCCGGCCCAGCCGACCAAGCCTTCTTAGGCGACCTCCCCGAATACCCGCTCTTTGTCGCATCGGACTTTCCCATCATGAAAACCCTGTCACGCGCTTTGGCTGCGGCCGGAGCCGCCGCACTCCTGACCGCCTTTTCCGTCGCCGCACCCGCGAGCGCAGCCGGCACCATCACCGCTCCCGACGAAGGCGAACTTCTCGGTAACGGCGCAGCTGTCACCTTGTCCATCACCTACGAATGCGACACCGGGCAGAATGCGAACGTCTTCGCCGAAATCGCCCAGGCCGTCGACGATGACCGTGTCGCCACAGGCAACGGGTTCGCCGCTCCGGTCGACTGCACCGGCGCCGAGCAAAGCGTGGAAGTATCCGTGCTGGCGTCCGGCGGCTTCTTCGCGTTTACGGAAGGGACCGCCGTCGCCCGGATCTTCCTGGCCACCTGCACTGTGGGAGCCTGCGAGCAGGTGACTGCAACCGCGGAACTGGAGCTGGTGGATGATTAGCGCATGCTGAAGGGAATCTCGCCGAAGTCCCCGGTCTCGTAGAGCGGAGCCACTTCGCGCATGTACTCGGTCCACTGCGCCCCGGCGATGGTGGAGCCATCAACATAGTCGCGGACCACGCCGTTGATCGGGACATAGTTCAGCGACGAGTAGGACGTCCAGTTGCCCACCCAGGACGCGGTGGAAATGCCCTTGGTGTAGCCAACGGTCCAAGTCTGTTCAGAGAGGTCGGTGGTGCCGGTCTTGGCTGCGGCCGGCACGCCGATGGGCGAGATGTTGCCCGGCATCTCCTGTACCAGGTCCTGCAGCGGCTTGCTGATGGCTGCCGCCACACCGGGTGCCAGGACCTGCTCGCACCCCGGTTCCGGGATCTCGTAGCTCTTGCCTTCGGAGTCGGTGACCTCTGTCAGGGCGATCGGCTCGCAGTACTCTCCCCCGCTGGCGAAGGTGGCGAACGCGGCGGCCATGGTCAATGGAGAGACTTCCTGCCCGCCGATCACGAAGGACGGGTTGTTCACGACCATCGGTTCACCGTCCACCGCGCGGTGCACGCCCAGTTTGCTGTAGACGTCGCGGATTTCGCACAGGTCCAGCGCTGCAGCCTGGGCCGCGGTCGCTGAGTTGACCGACGAGGTCAACCCCTCGCTCACGGTCATCGGGCGGTCGTAGCCTGGCAGCGCGTTCTTGAAATCCCACTCGCTGAAGTACGCGGTGGCCGGCAGACAGCTAGCCGTCCAGTTGTACCCGCCGGGATAGTAGGTCCGGCTGGCATCCACCACGTCGCTAAGCGCGTTCCCGGCCTCGAGCCATGCGATGGTGGTGAACGGCTTGACGGTCGAGCCCGGCTGGAAGCCATACGGCGTTCCGCCCATGTCCGGATCCACGTTGAAGTTCAGCTCTGTGTTGCCCTCGCCTGCCTCGGGCGTGTAGTTGGTGTTCTGCGCCATCGCGAGGATCTTCCCTGTGCCCGGTTCAACCGACACCATGGCTGAGCCGGCGCCGGACCCATCGCCCACCGGAACCTGCTCCTCGATCTGTTCCTGCGCTTCCTCCTGCAGGCGCGAGTCCAAGGTGGTCTGGATCTTGAGGCCGCCGCGGGCCAGCAGCTTGGCGCGCTCGGCGGCATCTGCTCCAAAAGAGTCGGACTGCATCACAAGGTTTTCCACGTAGTTGCAGAAATAGGCGGCGAACTCGGCCCCCACGCAGCCCGACTGCACCGGCTGCAGGTCAATCTCCAGATCCGATGCGACGGCGTCGTCGTACTCTTTCTGGGTGATCTTTCCATTGCGCAGCATTGCACCCAGGACAGTATCCCGGCGTTCCTTGGTTGCCTCCGGGTTGGTGACCGGGTTGAAGTAGTTTGGCGACTGCACCATGCCGGCGAGCATGGCGGACTGCGCTATGTTCAGCTCGGCGGCCGGAATCCCGAAATAGGTTTGCGCCGCGGCCTCCACACCGTAGGTCTGGCCGCTGAACAGGACAATGTTCAGGTACCCCTGCAGGATTTCCTCTTTCGAGTACTCCCGTTCGACGGCGATGGCCAACTTGGCTTCACGCAGCTTGTCCGTGATGTTCTTGGTGCCGCTGATGGTCAGCTCATCGGCACTCTTGCCCTCTTCAACGCCGTTGTCGATCAGCACGTTGTTCACGTACTGCATGGTCAGCGTGGATGCTCCCTGCAGGCTGCCGCCGGCGAGGTTGCTGGCCGCGGCGCGCATGATGCCCTGCAGGTCCACGCCGTTGTGCTCGTAGTAGCGCGAGTCCTCGATGGAGACGATGGCATCCTGCATGTGCTGCGACACCTTGTCCAGGGTCACCGGCACTCGGTTCTCCGCATAGAAGGTGGCAATGACCTCGCCGTCCGCGGAGTAGATGGTGGACGGCTCGTCCATGGGATTGGTCTCAAGATCGCTCGGCAGCTGGTCGAAAATGTCCACCGAAGTGTTAGCCCCCGCTGCGGCTACGGCGACCGATGGCACGAGCAGACCCGCCGTCAGGACGCCGCACAGCACGCTCACGCCGAAGAAGAGGGCAAGTTTGCCCAGCTTCGTCGATCTGTCCAGCAAAGGAGTTTTGTGAATGCGCATGCCTTTAACTGTAAGGTGCAATCCTGACAGATTGCTTCGAGAAAGCAACCACTGTGGATTGCAATCCGAGAACGACGTCGGGACGTTCAGTTTGCGAGCAGGGCGGCCGCTTCGTTCGCGGCCTGCATGAGGCGGTTGCGCTCATTCCCCTCGAGCGAGGCCGCGTCAATGGCATCGCGCAGCTGTTCCAGCTGCAGTGCGAGGGCGGCACGGTAGCGCCCGTCCTTGTCGCACCAAGCTACTTCCCGCAGCAGCTCGATCAACCGGGCGGCCACCATCGGATCCTTGGCGCCGTACAGGCGCGGCTGGCTGACGGCCAGGTCCAGCAGCTCCTCGATGCCCGGCAGCGCGAGCACCACGCGGACGCCGCCGTCGTCGTCGGTCATCATGCGCGGTCCCGGATTCCGGTCCACCAGGGCGCAGAGCAGGCTGGACAGGTGGCCCAGAACATGGATCGCGGTGGTCGGGTCGTTGATCCCCGGGGACAGCGCGCGGACCGCCACATCCACCAGCTGGCGGAAGCCGAACGCCACATCCTGCACGTTGGTGCGCTCGAAACCAGTGGCCACAGCATCGTTCACCAGTTCCCCCAGCTCAGCGGCTTCCTCTGCACTAAGTGCGCCGCCGGAACCGGTCTTCCAGGCGCGGGCAAAGGGCACTCCTTCGATCAGCGAGCTGCCCGGTTCCCGGTCGATCCGCACCACCGTTCCGGTCTCCCGCGCCGCCTGCAGCAGCGCTTCTTCGTCGATGCTGGTCAGGAAGCCCGAGCGGGCGGACATGATGGGAATGCTGCCCGGGGCCGGCTCCGGTTCCTGCGGCTGGGGCGGGACGCCAACGGGAAAGATCCGGTCCATGGTGACCTTGGTTTCCTCGTGCACGTTGCGCATCATGGTCTCCACCCGGATCTCGCGCGTCAGGTGCGCCAAGAACAGGACCAGCCCCATCACGCTGGCCAGCGACAGCACAAACGAAACGGTGACGGAGATTTCCGGGACAAACGGCCCGTCTTCGTCCTGCTGGGTCCGGACGCTCCGCAGCACGGTCAGCGCGAAGACGAACGTTGCCAGGAACAACGCGAGCGTCACGTGCACAAACCGGTCGCGCGTGAACGTGCGCAGCAGCCGCGGGGAGAACTGGCTGCTGGCCAACTGCAGCGTGACCACCGTGAGGGAAAAGGTCAGCGAGGTGACGGTGATGAGCGACCCGGAAATGGCCTCCAGCACCGAACGCGCCGCTTCCGGCCCGCCGCCGAACAGCAAGGCTGTCACTGCCGGCGGCAGGCTGTCGTCAACGGCGGCATCAAGGCGAGGCAGGAAGATGCCAAGTCCCACCGAGACAACGACGGCGATCGCCGGCACCGGCCATAACTGGGTCCGCAGGGCGTCCCGGATGCGTTCGCTGCGCCTCTTCATGCCCTCATTCTGCCCCAGCCCGGGCTCCTGTCACCGGGACGGGTTCATATCCACATTCACTGCCATGATGTAGGGCTCCTGGTCCCAGCCGGCATAGAGCGGGTCGTCGAGGTCCGCGCCGAGGTCGTCCTCGACGTACGGCAGGTCCAGCACGGTGTGGACTATGCCTTTGACCTGCACAGGTTCGCCTGGCTTGAGGTCGGCCAGGTCGCCGTC
This sequence comes from Arthrobacter crystallopoietes, assembly GCF_017603825.1. Lineage (NCBI taxonomy): Bacteria > Bacillati > Actinomycetota > Actinomycetes > Micrococcales > Micrococcaceae > Crystallibacter > Crystallibacter crystallopoietes. The sequence continues at coordinate 2,589,627 of NZ_CP072014.1, read as the reverse complement.
GTAAATCACCAGCAGCGGCTCAACCGCTGTATCCTCGGTGCCGGCGATGGTGAAGGCCTCAGGCGCCACCACCTCGTTCACGTCGGCCGAGACCGTGACGGTCTGCCCTTCGAGCGAGTCCAGTTCGTCGACGAACTTCTGGTCATACAGCCCCTCATAAGGGCCGCCGGGTACCGACGGCGACGCCGAGCGCGGTGCCTCGGCGCCCAAGGGATCGTCGGCCGCCTCCTGAACGTCCTCAACGTCGACCCCGCTCTCGGGTCCCGACGTTCCGCAGCCGGCCAGGCCAAGTGACGCGAAAACCAGGGCGCCCGGAACCCCCAGACGGACCATCCAGCTCCTGGATTGCTCATTTTTGGACTGATGAATAGACATGGTCCTGCTCCTTCGGTGTGCAGTTCATTGAGCTGTTTTCACCGTAGGAACACGCCTTAAGGGAGGTCAACCGTCGTGACGGAACCGGAACGAGGGAACACGCGGCGTTATCTACCCGTTCTGCGTCCGCGCCCGGCCGGTTACGATCCGGTCAATTCCGTTGCCCGGATTGATCAGTGTGCTTACGTTGGGAATATAGGTACCTGTTGGACGACCAGCGTTAGGACCCCCATCATGAGAAAATCAGGCATCCCCCTGCGGCATCTGATCGCCGTGCTGGCGGCTCTCGCCATGGCCTTCACGCTCTCAAGCTGCGCAGAAACGGACGTGGAAGAAACAGATCCGGTGGCCAACGGGGTCGATGCGGACATTGGAAACATGCAGGTGCGGAGCTTGCTGATCGTCGCCGCGGCCGAAGGCCAGCCGGGCCGACTGCTGGGCACGCTCTCCAACACGGCCGACGAGCCCACAGAGGTCACCATCGCGGATGCAAATAGTGAAGTGACGGTATCGGTCGATGGCGGCACGGACTATGGCTTCGACACAAACCCCCACCAGCTCCCGACCGTCACCGAACCACCGGGCGCGCGCGTACCGGTCACCGTCACCGTCGGGTCCGAGAGTACTGAACTGCTGGTCCCGGTCTTCGACGGCACACTGGAACCCTACCGCCAGTACCTGCCGCCGGGTGCTCCGTCGCCCAGCGCCTCTGAGACGGCCTCGGACCCGGCCTCTTAGCCGCCGTCGCCCTGGCGCCTGGCAAATATCTAAGCTGCCAGGGGCTCCAGCACCTGCAACCGGCATTCGGAATGCAGCGGGTCTGACTTCTCCGGCAGGCAGCCACGCTCTACCGCGGTCTGCAGATCCGCCAGCGCTTCGGCACCGGCGTGAGCCTTGGACAGATCGACAACTATTTCCATGCCGGGCACTAGCGCGTTGGTACGCCGGGCAATGGCGTAGAGGGCCTTGAGGTTTTGGATCGTCACCGTTCCGCCCACCTGGATCCGTGCGGACTGCATTGTGGTGTCCAAACGCACCAGCACCTTGAGTTTCCGGCTCGCAGTGCCGGCGAATCCGCTCTGGTCCGCAGCATTGCGTAGTAGCTGTGTTGTTGTCATACCCGTCCTTCTGAGATTCCCGGGGAACTGCTGATGGCTGCCGTGGACCGCCGATTGCCTAGGCGGTCCACGGCTGCATTTCCGTACTGGGACCCCGGGCGCCTTTGCTCGGGGTCCCAGTACGGAATCGGGATTGCCACTTACGTGGTGCGGCCAGTCCCCCCCTGCTGGCTCCCGATATGCACCTCCTACAGACTCCCGTGCCCCGGCCATTGCCAATAGGGCCCAAAGTCCCGCCATCGGGTCAGGCGTACCAAAACCACCCCGGCGGCTCCCAGTCCGAGGGAACATCATGGCCGCTGAATTGCCCGCATTTGAGGCAGCTGTAACTGGCTTCGGCTGAGGTAAGACCGGTCCCGGGCTGCAGCCGGGGCGGAACGAACTCCTCAATAATCAGATACTGGTCCGAGCGGCAGGTCTCGCAGAAAGGCAGTTCCGGCCCGGTACCGATCGTGGGAACCGCTGTTGCCGCTTCATCATCTTGCCAGGCGGGTAGAACCATAAGGGGTTGCCTCCGGTCTTGCTCAAGACTTGTGCCGGACGTCATTGTTCCGGCGCAGCAGCTGTCAGAAGCCGCATGAGCAAGAGTCTGCCCTACCGATCTTGGAAAGAGGAGGGCCTTTCGTCCCCCAATTGTTACAAAGGAGCAAGAATCCGCTGATCAAACCATTCAACCCGCGCCACGGCGGTCGGTTGCCTCGTTGAAGACCCACCGACAGCCCGGTCCGGGGCCTGCGGGAGCTTGACGCGTGTTGCCCTCGGCAACTTAGATAGCAGTCCATAGCTTTAGCACAACAGCCGGGCTGCAGAGTACGAACATCGGTTGGGGGACGTATGGGGATTCCTGGTTCACCGGATGAAGGTAGGACCGGATGAAGCATCTGCTCGCGGCCGTGATGGCAGTCGCCGAAGACCTGAGTCTGGAAACTGTCCTGCACCGGGTAGTGGAATCGGCCTGCCAATTGGTGGATGCCCAGTACGGCGCGCTGGGGGTTGCCGGTGAAGACGGCACCTCGCTGAGCCACTTCATCACGGTCGGCATCGACGAGGAAGAACACCACCGCATCGGGGACCTGCCAACCGGGCACGGCGTGCTCGGGCTGCTGCTGCGCGAACCCGTGGCACTGCGGCTCAACCCGCTGAGCGGACACGCGGACGCCCATGGCTTTCCGCCCAACCATCCGCCGATGCAGTCATTCCTCGGGGTACCGATCCGCGTCCGCGGCGCAGTCTTCGGCAGCCTGTACCTGACGGAGAAGAAGGGCGGCGGCAGCTTCACCGTCCGGGACGAGGAATTCGTCTCCACCCTTGCCGCGGCCGCAGGCGTGGCGATACAAAATGCCCGCTTGTTCGAGGCCTTGAGACGCCGCGAGCAATGGCTGCAGGCGTCGATGGAACTGAGCATGCGGCTACCCTCCAAGTCCCAGGACCCGCGCGATCTGATCGTCGACCATGCACTGGCACCGGCCGGGGCCGCGCTGGCGGTCTTCGCCACCCCTGCCCAGGACGGGATGATCGCCCGGTGCGAAGCTGCCGCAGGCGCGCGTGCGGGGGAAGTTGTCCGACAGAGCGTCCCGGTCTCGCTCACCGCCCTCCACTCCGTGCTGGAGACCGGAAAGCCCGTGCTGTGCGAAGCGGCAGATCTGGTGGACCCGGAAAAAGCGGAGGGGCTGGGGGCCGCGCTGGTGGCCCGGCTGTCCCCGCGCGGCGGCGAACCCAGCCTGCTGGTGCTCTGCCGGGAGGCCGGGGCCGACGGTTTCCATCCCGTTGATCTGGACATGGCCGAGATCTTCTGCACACATGCTTCACTCACCATGGAACTGGCACAGGGCCAGAGGCTGCGTGAACAGCTGGTGCTCTTTGCCGACCGGGACCGCATTGCCAGGGACTTGCACGACGTCGTGATCCAGCGTTTGTTTGCCGCCGGCCTGAACCTGCAAAGCCTGCGCCGGTACACCATGGACGACAGTGCGCAAGAGCGAATCTCCGACGTCACCCGGGAACTCGACGAAGCCATCCGCGAGCTGCGCGACACCATCTACTCCCTGCGTGCCGATGCCCAGGAGGAAGTACTCAGCAGCAGGATTGTCCGGGCTGTGCAGGAAGGTACCCGCGCGTCGGCCTTCACCCCCCGGCTTGAAATATCCGGTCCCATCGATTCGGACGTGCCGGACAAGGTGGCCGAACATCTGCTGGCCGTCATCCGGGAAGGGCTCAGCAATGCGGTGCGCCACTCGGATGCGGACCATATCGAGGTCTCCGTGGCAGCTATCGACAAGCGCATCCGCCTGGCCATCGAGGACAACGGCCGCGGCTTCGCCGACCCCCTGCGGCGCAGCGGGCTGGCCAACCTCGAGCAGCGCGCGGAAGAACTCCACGGCACGCTGGAAATCAAGAGCGCCCCGGGAAAGGGAACGAGCTTGGTCTGGACAGCTCCGCTGGCTTAGCCGGTCCCGTCCGGCTGCGCTTCGCCGGCGGCCTTGGCCACGAATACCGCCGCCTGCGTCCGGCGTTCGAACCCGAGCTTAGCCAGGATGGAGGACACGTAGTTCTTGACCGTCTTCTCGGCCAGGAACAGCTGGTCGCCGATCTGCCGGTTGGTCAAGCCCTCGCCGATCAGCGCCAAAATGCGCAGCTCCTGCGGGCTCAGTGCCTCCAGCCGGGGATCCGCCGCCTCGGGCCGGGCCAGGCCCTGCAGGATCCGGGCCTTCAGGTCCGGTTCGAAAAGCGACTCCCCGTTGGCGGCCTTGCGCAGCTCCGCCACAAGATCTGTTCCGACGATCTGCTTGAGCACGTAGCCCAGCGCCCCGGCGATGACGGCGCTGCGCAGGGAACGTTCGTCGTCGTAACTTGTCAGAATCACGCACCGCAGCGACGGATCCACCGAGAGCACGTCCCGGCAGACCTCGATCCCGGTGCCGTCCGGCAACCGCGCATCGAGAATGGACACGTCAGGGCGCAGGACCGGAATCAGACCCGTTGCCTCCCGCGCCGATCCTGACTGTCCAATGACCTCGAAGCCCTCGCCCTCCAGCAGGTCCTGGAGGCCGCGCCTGACCAGCTCGTGGTCATCGAGAATAAAAACCTTGATGGTGCCCTCCGCCGAATCCGGCTGAGCGCGCGCTGCTTCGTCCACCTGTTCCCCAATCACGATGGCACCCCCATGTGCTCGGTCATATGGTCCGGTCCCCTAGTTCATTGTTACCGGATCCACCCGATTCTCCAAGTGGCGAAGGTCCCTGGGGAAATGTGATCGAAACGCTATCTGGCTAGGACATTCGGAGCAGGCCCGCCCCATAGGATGGAAAAAACACTCCCATCCGACGTCCGGCTTGCCCGGCTGAAAGTCGAGTTGATGAATCCCCCGGCTGAAAACGCCCCTTACCCCCGCCGGCGCGACATCCGCAGCGGTGCTGCGGATCCGGTACCCCCAACCGGCATGATCCCCGTGGTTCCGTTGCCGACCAAGCTGTCCGTACCGGCCCAGCCGGCCCTGCCCGCCCGCAAGGAACTGCGGACCGGGATGATTCAGATCGTTCCACCCGCACAGGGCCAGCCCTCCTCGGAAACGCGCTACGTTCCGGCGCCAAAACCAGAATCAACGACGGCGGACCCGGCCTCGCACCGTAAGCCGCTCTGGATCGCCGGCGGCGCCGCCGTGGTGGTGGGGCTCCTCGCCGCGACGTTCCTCTTCTGGCTCTGACGCTTCTGGCTGCACCCGCTGGCTGCTAGGGCCGGGCCTGCCCGGGTCTGCACCTTCCCACGAAGCGGGCGATCGCCACGGCAGACAGGGTTGCCAGGATGGGGATGAGGACAAGCGGACCTACTCCTGCCAGTCCATTGGCGGCGGCCAGCAACCCCATCAAGCCGATCCAGCACAGCACTGCCGCGTAGGCCGTGACCACCGCAAGGCCGTTGAAGAAGCGGGAGTCGCTGGCCAGGTACCGGCCGAATGCCGTCCGGGGACCGGGCCGCCGGTGCTGCTGCCGCCCAGCGGCCTTGCGGTGCTGGCCCGTCGGCGCCTTCCGGTGCCGGCCTTCTGCAGAGACGGCAACCGGCTCTCTCAGCCAGAGCCACCAGGCTGCGTATAGTCCTGCGCTGAACAGCACGGGGAAGAACAATATATGCGGTATCGCATAGACAAGGGCAGGCACCGCGGCCAGCAGGGCGATGGCTCCGAACCAACACAGGCCCACGCCGTAAACTCCGATGACCACGAGGGTTCTTCTGGCGCCGCGGCTGAGTGCCGGACGCTCTACGGGGATGAGTTCCTGGCTGGACATATCCGCTCCGCTGCGAGACTGGACGAACTGGTGCTCTTTCCATCACAGCACGGTCAGCCCGTGTTGGCGAGACCTACTGGGCGCTGTTCTCGGACGCCCGGTCGGCGGTCAGGGCGGCGTCTTCTTCGCTCCGCAGGAGCCGGCCCAAGGTGGCCGCTAGCTCGGCGCGCTCCTCGTGGGCCAGGACCGCGAAGAACTTCTCGGCCTGCTCCAGCTGCGCGGCACGAATGGCCTCGGACAGCTCGCGGCCGGCGTCGGTCAGGGTGACAACGGTGGCACGGCGGTCGGCCGGATCCGGCTGGCGCACGCACCAGCCCCGCTCCTGCAGTCCGTCCACGACTTCGGTGGCGGAGCGCGGAACAATGTGGAGGCGTTCGGAGAGCTCCCCCAGCCGCAGCTGGCCGTGGCGCCTGAGCATTCCCAGTGCCCGCGACTGTGATGGTGCAACATCCCACGGCGCTAGCGCGTCCCGGGAGAGGTGCCGCAGCCGCCGGGCTACGGCCCAAAAAGAATCCAGCAGGTTTTCATCAGCCACGGGAATAGACTATCAGCGGTAGCAGTTGTACCCTCATAGTGAGGTTACCTCAGCAATTCTGCTGGTCCCTTAGTCATCAACCGGCCGTCCACCAGAACGGCCTGGCACCCCTCCAGAGAAACGGGGTGGTTCCCACGGAATCCATCAATACCATTAGCTTCGGCTCCGGCGGCGGCCGGGGCGGCGGACCGGACCGCGCGCCCTCCGCTGCCGAACGCGACCAGGCACAGCACGTTTCGCTGCGGCGTATCGCGGCGCTGTTCCGCCCCTACCGCTGGCAGCTCACGCTGGTCACCGCCATTATCATCGCGTCCTCCGTGGTCTCGATGGCCTCGCCCTTCCTGCTGCGCGCCGTCATCGACACCGCGCTGCCCGAGCAGGACGTCCGGCTGCTGGTTTTCCTAACCGCCGGCATGCTGGCCGTCGCCGTCATCACGGCCGCTTTCGGCGTGGTTCAGACCTGGATCAGCACCCGGATCGGGCAGGAGGTGATGCACCGGCTGCGCTCGGACGTGTTCGCGCACCTGCAGCGCCAGTCCATCGGCTTCTTCACCCGCACCCGCGGCGGCGAAGTGCAGTCCCGCATCACCAACGACATCGGCGGCATGCAGACGGTGGTCACCTCCACTGCCACGAGCATCGCGGCCAACCTGACCACTGTGGTGGCCACCGCCGTCGCCATGGTGGCCCTGTCCTGGCAGCTGAGCCTGGTCTCGCTGCTGGTGATGCCACCGGCCGTGATCCTTACCCGCAAGGTCGCAACCATGCGGCGCGAAATCACCACCCGCAAGCAGCGCGAGCTGGCGAACATGAACGTCACCATCGAAGAGTCCCTCTCCGTCAGCGGCATCCAGCTCAGCAAGACTCTGGGCACCGGACCGGCGCTGGCCGCCCGCTTCACCGAGTCCTCAGGCCGGCTGACCGATCTGGAACTGCGCTCCGAACTCGCCGGCCGCTGGCGCATGGCCACCATGAGCATCATCTTCGCGGCCGTCCCCGCCGTCATCTACCTGGCCGCGGGCCTGCCTGCCACCGCCGCGAACATGACCATCGGTACCGTGGTGGCGTTCACCGCGCTGCAGAGCGGACTGTTCCGGCCCCTGATGGGACTGCTGAACGTCGGCATCACACTGACCAGCTCGCTGGCCCTGTTCGCGCGCATCTTTGAGTACCTCGACCTGCCGGTGGAGATCAAGGACCCCGCCTCCCCCGCCGTCGTTGTTCCTGCCGATCTCAAGGGTCACGTGCGGTTCGAGGACGTCAGCTTCAGCTACCCGGGCAGCGGACTTCCCGCGATCGACGGCGTGAGCCTGGACGTCCCGGCCGGCACTACCCTGGCGCTGGTGGGGCAGACCGGTTCGGGCAAGAGCACGCTCGCTTCCATGGCCGCCCGGCTTCATGATCCCGCTGCCGGCCGCATCACGATCGATGGCGTGGACATCCGCACCATGGCGCTGGCGGACCTGGCCTCGGTGGTCGGCATGGTCAGCCAGGACACCTACCTGCTGCACACCACCGTGCGCGAAAACCTGCGCTATGCCAAGCCGGATGCCACCGACGAACAGATCGAACAGGCCGCCCGCGACGCGCAGATCCACGAGCACATCATGGCGCTGCCGGACGGCTACGACACCATAGTCGGCTCCCGCGGCCACCGCTTCTCCGGCGGCGAAAAGCAGCGCATCGCGATCGCCCGGACGCTGCTGCGCAACCCCCAGGTGCTCATCCTCGACGAGGCCACCAGCGCGCTGGACACCCGGACCGAGCGAGCCGTGCAGGAAGCCTTCGACCGGCTGGCGCAGGGGCGGACCACCATCACCATCGCGCACCGGCTCTCCACCGTCCGCAACGCTGACCAGATTGCAGTGCTCGACGGCGGACGGATCGTTGAGACCGGGACGCACCATACCCTGGTGGAAGAAAACGGCCGTTACGCCGCGCTGGCTGCCTGAGCCGGTCGGGGCGAGTGGCTGCGTCATACTGGGAGCATGAAGCAATTGCTCACCGTCCTCGTGATTGCGGCCATTGTCCTGCTGGTGCTGGGCATCGCCGTCCAGGCCGTGAAGTTCCTGCTCTACGTGGGCTTGGCCGTGCTGGTGGTCTCCGGCGCCGTCCTGCTGCTGACGCGCGAACAGGACTGACTCCGGGCTCCCTCCTCACAACCGGGACTTTGTCCCTTGTCATCGAATTCTTCCGGTGGGAATCTGTAAAAAACCCATTGAAAGGACATGGCCATGGCTGAGCTCAGCAAGAGGCATCCCTTCGACGCCCGCAGGTCCCCCGGCGAACTGCTGGAACCGCTCCGTCGCCTCTTCGATACGGAAATGGAGTCCTCGTCCGGCATCCGGGTCGAGGAGTTTGTGGACGGCCAGACGATGGTGGTGCGGGCCGAGCTGCCGGGCATCGACCCGGACCAGGATGTGGACGTTTCCGTGTCGGACGGCGTCCTGCACATCAAAGCCGAGCGCCGGGAACAGACCGAGCACCGGGACAAGGACGGTTACCGCTCGGAGTTCAGGTACGGCTCATTCACCCGCGACGTCACGCTGCCCAATGGCGTTAACCCGGATGACATCAACGCCACGTACCGCGACGGCGTGCTGGAAGTCCGGACGCCGATGCCGCCCAAGCCTGCTGGAACTCCACCGCGCAGGGTGCAAATCAACCGCGGGTGAATTAAGAATGCGAAGACCCCCGCCAGTCTCGGAGCGGGGGTCTTCGGGGCGTCCCGGACGGATGAATGGGGGAAAGCATCCGGTCCGGAAGCGGCCAATATCTTGGGGGAAGATAATCGCGGCCAGCTGTGCCGTGTACAGTCTGCCAACTCACCGCACACTTTGGTGAATCGTTTGTTACAACACGTGTAATATTCAACGTCCGGCCCAATTTTGCCCTATTTCCCCATCCCGGTCGATCACGGGAGAAGATCGAGAAGTGGCAAACGTAGAACAAGACATTTCAGAACGGCCGACGACGGAACAGCTGCGGGACATCGCGGAGCATTCCTTCGGCATGGAGACCCTTCGCGAGGGCCAGCTCGAAGCCATGGAAGCAGCCGTTGGCGGCAGGGACGTTCTCGCCGTCATGCCCACCGGGCACGGAAAGTCGGCCGTGTATCAGGTGCCCGGCATGGCAATGGCGGGCACCGCCGTCGTTGTTTCGCCCCTTCTGGCACTCCAGCGCGACCAGGTGGAGGCCATCAACGCGGACCTGCAGGCGGAACGGGCCTTCGCCATCAACTCGCAGGTACGTGCCAAGGCAGAGCGTTCCGCGTGGGAGGCGATGGAGAACGGGGAGGCGAAGTTCATTTTCCTGGCGCCGGAGCAGCTGGCCCGCGAGGAGACCATGGCGCGGCTCGCCAAGCAGGACATCAGCCTGTTTGTAGTGGACGAGGCGCACTGCATCTCATCGTGGGGGCACGACTTCCGACCGGACTATCTCACGTTGACCGCAGTGGTGAAGCGGCTGGGCCATCCGCCGGTGATCGCACTGACCGCCACTGCCTCCCCGCAGACCCGCAACGAGATCGTGGACCGGCTGGGCATGCGCGATCCGCACATCTATGTGCACAGTTTTGACCGCCCCAACCTGAACCTTAGCGTGCAGCGCCACCACGAGGAACGCGGCAAGCGGGACGCTGTGCTGGACCAACTCGCGGAGCTCCAGGGGCCGGGTCTGCTCTACGCCGCCACGCGCAAGGACACCGAGTTCTACGCGGCGGAGCTCGCCGGGCGCGGGCTGCGGGCGGATGCCTACCACGCAGGCCGCAAGGCCTCCGAGCGCGCGGCCATCCATGAGCGCTTCCACGCCAACGAGGTGGACGTCGTGGTGGCCACCACCGCGTTCGGCATGGGTATCGACAAGCCGGACGTGCGGTTTGTCGTGCACGCGGACATCACCGACTCGCTGGACAGCTACTACCAGGAGATCGGTCGGGCAGGACGGGACGGCGAGCCCGCCCGCGCCGTGCTGCACTACCGCTCCGAGGACCTGGGGATGCAGCAGTTCTTTGTCGGCGGCACTCCGGCGGAAGAGGACCTGGCCGCGGTGTTCGAGGCCGTCCGGGACCACTCCCCCATCCGCGCCGCCGGGCTGCGCGAACACACCGGCCTGACCCCGCGGAAACAGACGCGGGTGCTGAATCTGCTTGAGCACAGCGGCAGTATCGCGGTGAACCGCAGGGGCTACCGCGCCGTCGGCTCCATCAGCACCGAGGAAGCCGTGGAGCAGGCGCTGGCCGAATCCGAGTCCCGGCGGCTGATCGACAAGTCGCGCATCGAAATGGCGCGCGGCTATGCCGAGACGAACACCTGCCGGCGGGACTGGCTGCTCAATTACTTCGGCGAGGAGACTGACGGCTACTGCGGCAACTGCGACAACTGCGAAGAGGGCTCTAAGGCTGAGGCCGAGGCGCACGAGGCTGCGATGCCGGAGGGCTACGAGATCCAGCGGCCGGTCACGCACCGCGAGTGGGGCCACGGGATTGTCATGGGCACCCAGCCGGACCGTATCACCGTGCTCTTCGACTCCGTGGGCTACCGGGACCTGGCATTGAAAGTCATCGAGGAAGATGAAGGTCTGCTGACGTCCGACGGCGGCGGCGCGGCTTAATCCCACGGGTCCCCGTTCCGCAAATCCCCCGTTCCGCCGCTCCCCGCCTTGCCTAGAAGAAGGTCTCGATTAGCCGCGTGACCTTGGCGCTGGCTCCGGGCGTGAAGCTCTCCACGGCAGGGATCAGCCGCCATTTGTCGAACATGGTGCACGGGTGCGACAGTCCCAGCACCACCAGGTCCCCCACGGCGGGCTCGGCGCCGTCGGCCGTTCGCAGGAACGAGTGTTGGTCATTCATCCCGCCCACGGTAGCTCCGCGCAGGTCGGAAGTCTGACCCGTTGTCCGGGACACAGCGGTCAGCGGGATCGGGAAACCCTCGTCATAGGGGAAGTCCCGCTTGCCGCCGTCGAGCAGGGCCAGCCCGGGCTCCGGCTGGGACAGCACCCGGCAGACGGCGCGGGCCGCCGGCATCAGGCTTTCGTCACCAGCGGACGCGCGGTCCGGGTCGAAGGGCGACAGCGCATGGTAGATCCCGTGATCATGGATGATGTAAGCGCCGGACCGCAGGACATACCGGGCCGTATCGGACTTCCGTGCTTGCGCGAACAGCTCACTCACGACGTCGGGATAGTTGCTGCCGCCGCAGGTCACCAGCACGTCGCCGTCGTCGTACAAAGGGCTGATCCTCTGGTGCAGCTCCAACAGATCAGAAACGTAACGGTGGAGGAAGTCCAGCGTCGCCTCGTTCCGGTCATGCCCGAGCGCTCCCTCGTAGCCGGCCACCCCTGCCAGCCGCAGGACGGGTGAGGCGTTTACCGCTTCGGCGAGCGCAACTGCCTCGTCCACGCTGCGGCAACCGGTCCGCCCTCCCGGCGCACCCAGCTCCACCAGCACGGACAGCGGACGGGCCAGCGTGACCCCGGCCAGGGCTTCTTCGGCAACGGCGATGGCAGCGGGATTATCCAGCCAGGACCAGATGAAGCACTCCGGATCCTGAAGTTCCCCGGCGACCCAGCGGATGGCGTTCGGGTCCGTGAGCTGGTTGGCCAGCAGGAGCGCATTGAAGGAACGGGCCCGCCCCACCCGCAGCTGGCTCGGATTGGCCACGGTAATACCCGTGGCTCCCGCGTCGAGCTGCTGCTGCCATAGCTCCGGCGCCATGGTGGTCTTGCCGTGCGGCATCAGTTCCAGGTCCCGCTCGCCCAGCCAGCCGGCCATGAACGCGACATTGTGCGCCAGGGCTTCCTCGTCCAGCACCAGCATGGGAGTCCAGAAATCCGCCAGGTCCGGACCGGACGCGACGTACTCCTCAACGGTCCGGCCGGCCGCGTCGCCGGGCAACCCCTTGTCATCCGCGCTGATCATCCGGGTCTGCTGTACCTGCTGCTGTGGGTTCAACGTCGCCCCCGCCTTTCGTCGTCGTCGTCGGTCTTTGCCTCCAGCGTAGTAGGCCGACGACGGCGGAGCTCACGTTTGCGGGTCAGTCGCCTACTGCCTCGCGGCCGCGGCGCACAATCAGCGGATCCGGCTCGTAAACTACGGAGCTGTCCTTGTCCTCGTACCAAGTTCTGGTTCTCGGTGACGCGGCACGAACAACGCACCCGTTTCGCGATCCGCCAGATCGACCCGGTGCGCCGCTGGAAGCTCTCGCCGATGGACCTTGCCTCCCTGGACCGGTGGGAGGACTACACCCTGGCGAAGGAAGACACATTCCTGCGCACCGATACGGACCACGCCCCGTGGATCACCATCAAGTCCGATGACAAGAAGCGGGCGCGGGTCAACGCGATGCGCTTTTTCCTCAACCAGTTCGACTAGAGGTGGATGCCGGAATCGACCAGCATCCGTTCGAAGACCGGAGCCTGCCCCATAAAGGTCTCGTACTCCTTGGCACTGCAGAACTCCATCACACGCTCCACGTTGGCCCGGTTGTACCAGGAGCGGTCGAACATCACGATCTCGCCGGCCGTGGGCAGATGGTGGATGTAGCGCTGGAAGTACCACTGGCCCTGTTCGCGGTCGGACGGTTTTCCCAGCGCCACCGTCCGGGCGGCGCGAGGATTCAGATGCTCGGCGAAGCGCTTGATCGTCCCGCCCTTGCCTGCCGCGTCGCGGCCTTCGAAAACGATCACATGCTTGAGGTCATGGTCCTGGCTCCAGTACTGGAACTTCAGCAGCTCCACCTGCAAGCGGTATTTCTCCAGCTCGTATTCTTCCCGTGACATCCGTGCGTCGTACGGGTAGTCATCCCGCCACGTCTCCACTGCCGAACCACCGGGATCAATGAGCTCAGGGTCCTCGCCCTGCCCGCCCCGCACTGAGTAGCCCAGCTCCACCAGTTGGTCGATGGCCTCGCGCAGGTTCTCCCTGACCCAGCCTTGATTCTCAATCGACCAATGTTTGCCGTCCTGAGTCATCCCACCACCCCTTCCGGCTCGCGAATTCACGGCACTCTAACAACGCCGGGTGAACGGTTGGTGAACTCGCTCCACCTGCGGCGCAGGCCGGGCAGCCGCCCCGCGTGATGGAATGAGGGAATGGAGATCCGGCCTTACGCCGAAACCGATGCGCCAGCTACTCTGAGCGTGTTTCTGGCAGCGGTGATGGAAACTGCTGCGGTCCACTACTCGGCGGAGCAGATCGCCGCATGGGCGCGACCCGCCGAACGGGACGTCAACCAATGGAACTTGGCGCGGACGTCGCTCAATACCTACGTGGCCACCATCGGGTTCGAGGTGGCCGGCTTCGCTGACCTCGGAGACGATGGATACATCGACATGATGTTTGTCGCCCCCAGGTTCGGTCGACGCGGCGTCGCCGGCGCCCTGCTGACGCATCTCCACGGCATTGCGTTAATGGCCGGCACGTCGGAGCTGTACACCAATGCGAGCATCACGGCACGGCCGTTCTTCGAGCGGCACGGGTTCACCGTGGTCGCCGAGCAGCACCCCGTCACACTCGGCGTAGAGATGACCAATTACAAAATGACGCTCCCGCTCCAGAACGGTCAAGGCACTACCACGCCAAATCCATGACTGCGCCTGACCTGCAAGATGGTTCGCCGCAAGACCGATCTGGAAGACTGATTGGATGAGGAGTTCCCGCGGCTTCATCGCCGCCCTGATCGTGCTCTGCCAAAGCTCCCAGTCCTTGGCGTATGCGGGCATCGCGCTGTTCCTGCCCCTGATCCGGACCGAGCTGGGGCTGACCTTCACTCAGTCCGGCCTCTTCGCCATCGCGACCACCGCCACCTACGCGGCCATGCAGATGCCGGCCGGTTACCTGGCCGACCGCTTCGGCGCCAAGCGGGTCTTCCTGATCGGCACGCTCGGCGTGAACCTGACCGCCCTGGGCTTTGCGCTGCTGCCCAGTTTCGGTTGGCTGCTGCTGGACCAGGCCGTTTCCGGGGTGTTCCGCTCGCTGATGTTCGCCCCGGGCATGGTGCTGATGGCCCGGCAATTCCCGCCTGAGCGCCGCGCCACCGCGATGGGCTTGTTCGTGGCACTGGGCTTCACCTCCAACATTTTCCTCAATACCCTGGGCCCGATCCTCGTGGGGCCCCTGGGCTGGCGCAATCTGTTCCTGATTTTCGCCGCGCTGGGTCTGCTCTTCCTGGTCGTCTACTGGAAAACGCCCGAGGCGCCCGGCACCGCACAGGACACCCGGCCCGTCCGCCTGCACGAGTTGGCCGCATTGATGAAGGAGCGGATCCTGTGGCTCTGCGGAGGCATCCAGTTTGTCCGCCTGGCGGTCACGGGCGGCACCGCGATGTGGCTGCCCACCTACCTCGTGGCGGACAAGGGCATGTCGCTGCAGGCCGCGGGGCTGGTCCTCGCCGCCGGCGCGCTGCTCTCGGCTCCGGCGAACTTCCTCGGCGGCTACATCGCCGACCGCTTCAACCGCCCGGTCGCGGTCATCGCCGCTGCCCTGGTGCTGATCAGCGGCACGCTGCTGCTGATCGTCCAGGCCCAGTCCCCCGCCGCCCTGCTGGTCCTGGTGGCGGTCAACCAGTTCCTGGTGCAGATCTATTTCGGTCCGCTGTTCGACATCCCGGTCCGCGCGCTCGGCCGCGAATTCGCCGGCACCATCAGCGGCTTCTCCAACTTCTGGGCCAACGTCGGCGCACTGGCCTCGCTGTACCTGCTCGGCTCCGCCAAGGACACGCTCGGCTCGTTCGACGCCGGATTCTTCCTCCTGGCCGGACTCTGCGCCACGGCCCTCCTCCTGGCAGTGCCCGTGTCGCGTGACCTCACCAGGCGAACGACGACGACGGCGCCAGGTTCCGTCACGGCACCCTAGACGCGCGCGGGAGCCGGTCCGGTGGTGGCGCGCACCACCAGTAGCGGCTGATGCACCAGGCCGGAAGGCTCCTCGGAAGCAAGCCGGGCCGCCGCACAGGCCACGGCGGCTTCTGCCAGCCGCGGGGCCTCCTGGCTGACCGTGGTCAGCTGCACGTGGCTGAGGCGGGAAAGCTGGCTGTCGTCGTACCCCGCCACGGAAAGATCCGCTGGCACCTTTAGGCCGGCCCGCCGGACGGCCTCGAGTACCCCGAGGGCGCAGCGGTCGTTGAAGGCGACGATGGCATCCGGAGGCGGACCTGCGAGCAGCTCGCCGGCGGCACGGATGCCGTCTTCTTCGTGTGCTCCCCCGTTGACCACCCGGATCGAGGAACCGAACCCGAATTCCCGCATGGCTGCCTCGTAGGCCGTCCGGCGTTCGGAAGCGGCAACAGCAGCAGCCCCGTCAACATGCGCGATATCGCGGTGGCCCAGGGACACCAGGTGCTCCACGGCTGCGCGGACCCCGGCGCCGTCGTCGCTGCGGACCACGTCCACGCCCTCGGCCGCCACGGGACTGAGCAGACTGACCACCGGCACTCTGTGCGCGTACGCTGCCAGCTCCACGGAAGCGGAGGACGGGGAGATCATCAACGCGGCCTCGATGCCCGCATCCAAAAGCGACTCCACGGCCCGGGACTCCGGCCGTCGCTCGCCCACGGCGCTGAGGGCCACCTCGAAACCGGCGGCCTCGGCCGCAGCGTAGATGGATTCGACAATCTCGCCATGGAACGGCTCGGACACGGTGAAGGTGACGCCGAGCAGACGGGTCCGGCTGCTGCGCAGCAGGCGGGCACGCGAATCCGGCCGGTAGCCCAGCTCGCGGGCCACCTCGAGCACGCGCTGCCTGGTCGCCTGTCCCGCCCCTTCGGCACCACGCATCACAATCGAAGCCAGGGCGCGCGAGACTCCCGCGGCCGCCGCCACATCAGCCAAGGTGGTTCTGCGGGGGGTTGTCCCCGCGGACCGCTCACGCTCCATTGCTCCTCTTCCGGTTGGTTCGAATCCTCGACCCCGAAACTGATACTAGATCGATCTAGACAGCACTGTCCACGTGTGCCACAGTTAATCCATCCTGCTACTAGATCGTTCTAGTCCGGCCGTTCTGTGCCGGACCCCCATCCTGAAGGAGTACCCATGGCATACATTGAACGGACCGCGGATCCGGCACGGCCGGTCCGGCTGGCCCTGATCGGTTCCGGCTGGATGGGCGCGTTCCATGCCGAAAGCGCCGCCACCCGGATCGCCGGAACACGGCTGGAAGCGATCGCCGATCCTGCCCTCGGTCCGGCCACTGAGCTCGCGGACCGGCTCGGGGTCGCAAAGGTTACGGCCGACCCTGCCGACCTGTTCGCCGATCCTGACATTGATGGCGTCATCATTGCCGCTCCCGTCCGCTTCCACGCGTCGCTGATCGCGGCCGCTGCTGCCGCCGGCAAACACGTCTTCTGCGAAAAGCCTGCAGCGCGCACGCTCGAAGAGCTGGACGACGCCCTTGCCGCCGTGGCCGGAGCCGGCGTCGAACTGCAGATCGGGTTCAACCGGAGGTTTGCGGCGGACTTTGCGGAGGCCAAGCGCAGTATCGATGCCGGAACGGTGGGCGAACCGCGGCTGCTGCGTTCCCTCACCCGCGACCCGAATACGACGGACACCATTCCGAACGCGGACCGCACTCCGCAGTGGACCATCTTCCTCGAGACCCTCATTCATGACTTCGACACCCTGAACTGGTTCAACCAGGGCGCGGTTCCGGAGCAGGTCCACGTCATGGCAGACGCGCTGGTGGAGCCTTCCCTCAAGGACCAGGGCTACCTCGACACCGCCGTCGTCACCATCCGCTACAGCAACGGGGCCATCGCCGTCGCCGAGGCCAACTTCAGCGCGCTCTACGGCTACGACGTCCGGGGCGAGGTTTTCGGTTCCGCAGGCATGGTCCAGGCCGGCTCGCTGCAGGAAACCGCGGCGACCACCTACACGGCCCACGGCTCCAGCGGCGCCACCCCGCGGCTGAACGTGGAGCTGTTCCACGATGCCTACACCGGCGAGATCGCCCACTTTGCCGAGATAATCCGCAGCCGGCGCGACGGTACGCCCGCGCCGGAGTTTGCCGCTCCAAGCGGTGCCGATGCGCGGGCGGCCCTCGCCCTCGTCCTGGCCTGCATCAGGTCCGTCGAGACCGGCGCCCCGGTGAATGTGGCCGACGTCGATCAGCCGGCTTCCGCCGGCAAGACTGCCCCGGCGGCCGCCCGATGAGCGCGGCAACCGACGCCAAGCAGGTCGGCACCGGCGGCATCCGCCTCGCCGTGTGCGCCGAGATGCTCTTCCTCGAGCTGCCGATCGAGGAACGCGTCCGGCGCATCTCCGAGGCAGGATTCGACGTCGAGCTTTGGGACACGCGGAAACACGACATCGAACGCCTCGCCGCGACCGGCGCAACGTTCTCGTCCATGACGGGCTACTCCGCCGGCAGCGTTATCGAGCCGGATACCGCCGGGGATGTGGTCCGGACCGCCGCAGAGCTCATTCCGACAGCCTTGGCCCTCGGCATCAGCCGCATGGTGGTCCACCCGGCGGAGCTGATCGACGGTCAGGCCGCACGTCCTGCCTACCGGGCAACCGGCCGGATGTGGCTCACGGGACTGCGCACGCTGGAAAAGCTCGGCGAGCTGGGCGCCAAACACGGCATCACGTTCGCGCTGGAGAACCTGAACACGATCGTGGACCACCCGGGCATTCCGCTCGCCCGGGCCACGGACACACTGGCATTGGTCGAGGCCGTGGAGCATCCGAACGTCAAGCTGATGCTGGACCTCTACCATGCGCAGATCGGCGAGGGGAACCTGATCGACCTGCTCGGCCGCGCCCTGCCGCACATCGGCGAGATCCAGGTGGCGGACGTCCCGGGGCGCTGCGAACCCGGGACCGGGGAGATCAACTACCCGGCCATTGCGCGGACCCTGGACGAAATTGGCTACCAGGGCACAGTCGGAATGGAGGCGTGGGCCGCATCGGACAGCGGGCTCGCCCTGACGCGCTTCCGTGAGGCCTTCACCCTCCGGACGGCGGACGCCTCGCGCTAGAGAGGGAAACGGCCGGGGCTGCGCATCTGCTGCGCAACCCCGGCCATCGTCCTCGTCCCGTTATGGGCGTTTGGCGTCAGAGTTCCACCTTCACCGGGCTGCCGGTTTCCAGCGACAGCTGGGCGGCGTCGGCAACCCTGGAGGCCGCCACTGCGTCTTCCGGGGTGCAGGGGTTTTCCCGCTGGCCTTCGATCAGCTCGAGGAACGCCAGCATCTCGGCCCGGTACGCGGCGTCGAAACGCTCGGCGAACGTCTTGTGGGTCTCCCCCTGCGGGAATTCGACGCCGGCTTCGGTCGACCGCAGGGCCGTCTTGTCGTCCAGGCCCACCATGACGGAGGACTTGGAGCCCTGGATCTCGAGCCGCACGTCGTGGCCGGCACCGTTGTAGCGGGTGGCCGAGACGGTTCCGACGGTTCCGTCGTCGAAAGTGACGACGGCGAGCGCAGTGTCCACATCCCCCACGGCGCCGATGGCGGGATCGCCGTTGTTCGAGCCGCGCGCGTAGACCTCCACGATTTCGCGGCCGGTCAGCCAGCGCAGGATATCGAAGTCGTGCACCGAGCAGTCGCGGAACAGCCCGCCGGAGGTGGCAAGGAACTCGACCGACGGCGGGAACATGTCGCCGGTAACGGCCCGCAGGGAGTGGATCCAGCCCAGCTCCCCCGCGTCGAGCCGGCGCTTGGCCTCCAGGTAGCCGGCGTCGAAGCGGCGCTGGTGGCCGATCTGCACGACGCCGTTGTGCTCGCGGATGTAGTCCAGGACGGGCAGCGAATCGGGGACGTTCCCGGCCACCGGCTTTTCGCAGAAGACGGGCACGCCCGCGTCCACCCCGGCACGGATGAGTTCCGGGTGGGTTGCGGTTCCGGTGGCGATGACCAGGCCGTCGATCCCGCCGTCGAGCATCTCCCGGACACTGGGGACAAAATCCGCCCCTACAGACGCGGCCACGGTGCGCGCGTAATCCGCCGCGACGTCGGTGATCTGCAGCCGGATCCGGATGCCCTGCTCCGCCAGGCCGGCGTTGAGGGCAGCAATGTTTCCGGCGTGCATGGTGCCGATGCGGCCGGCGCCGGCGAGACCGAGGGTGACGTTCTTCATCGTTTCCTTTGCTAAGTAATTACGGCTGCTCAGTATCGTGCAGTGTGAGGCTGTCTAGTCGCTGTGGCTCGCTGGCCGCGGCGTGCGGTTCGTCGGGAAAGCTGAGGCCCAGCTGGCCACGCAGTTCGTCGGCCAGCCGCATCGTCTTGACCGATTCGGCCAAGGGACGCTCCGCCACCTCCAGCCCACCGGCTGCGATCGCGCGGGCAACCGCCGCGGCCTGGAAGTGCAGCCCGCCCAGATGATCGCCGGCCGGCTCCTCGTAGCGCAGTTCCCGGCCGTCCGCGGTGCGGACCGTGAAGCCGCCCGGCGCGTTGAAGGGTCCGTCCAGGGTGAGCGTGGCTTCGGTGCCCACGATAGTGGCTGTGGTCGGAGTGAACCCGTAGAGGTTGGTGTTGACCACCGCGTGCGCCCCGCCGGCGAAATCCATCACGGCGGAGATCTGCCCGTTGACGCCGGCCGGGTGCGGGGTTCCGACAGCGTGCACCGTCTCGGGCAGGCCCAGTACCGAGGAGATGAACGCCAGCGGGTACGTGCCCAGATCCAGCAGCGGTCCGCCGGCCAGCTTCGGGTCGAAGATGCGGTGGCCGGGTTCGAAATGCTCGCCGTATTCGGCCAGCACGGTGACCAACTGCCCCAGGGCACCGGCGTCGAGAAGCTGCCGCACGGCGTCGTACTTGGGCAGGAAGAACGTCCAAAGTGCTTCGGCGGCCAGCAGGCCCCGCGCCTCGGCCAGGGCGGCAATGTCCTCGGCCTGCCGCGCGTTGATGCCGATCGGCTTCTCGATCAGGACGTGCTTGCCGGCCTCGAGCGCCAGGCGCGCGACGGCGTGGTGGTGGTTGTGCGGCGTGGCCACGTAGACGATGTCCACGTCCGGGGCCGCCGCCATTTCCTCGTAACTGCCGAAGGCCGCTTCGATGCCGAACCGCGCGGCAAAGTCCGCGGAGCGTTCCGCCGAGCGGGAGCCGACGGCGGCCAGGACCTGCCGGGTGTGCTGCTGCAGCGAGGCGGCGAACCGTTCGGCGATCCAGCCCGGCCCGGCTATGCCCCAGCGCAGCGGCGGGGCATCGCGGGAGTCCGGCACCCGGCTGACGGGCAGGGCATCGGGGAAGACCGCGCTCATACCTGTTCCACCCGGGTGAAGGCGCCGCCGTTGTGCATGGAAGCCACCATGGCCTCAGCGGCAAGAGTGGCGCGGAGTCCGTCCTCGGCGCTGGCCAGCGGTGAATCCGTCCCCTCCTGCAGCGAGTGGATCCAAGCCTGCAACTGGCGCCGGTAGGCCTCGGCGAAACGCGGCCGCCAGTCCTGCGGGTACTGCGTGTAGCTCTTCAGCTCCGCGTTGTAGGCCACGGAGGCCGGTTCCAGGAAGCGGCCGGTGCCGTGCTCGCCGACCACCTCGCACTGCGTCGAGTAGCCGTGCCCGGCGTTGAGGAACAGTTCCAGGGTGGCCAACACGCCGGAGCCCAGGCGCATCATCATGAACGCCGGATCCTGCAGCCCGAACGCTGCCTTCGACGTCGGGAGGATTCCGGGTACCCAGGCCACCTCCGTGATCGGGCTATCCAGCAGCCAGGGGAAGGAGTCCAGTTCGTGGATCGCGGAGTTGGTGACGGCGGACTCGCTCGTGGCGCCCGGCGCGGCGGAGACGTTCCGGCTGATGCCGTGCAGCAGCAGCGTCCGGCCCAGCCGCCCCTCTCCGATGGCCTCACGGACCTCGAGATGCCCCGGGTCGAAACGGCGCATGAGGCCCACGCTGACCAAGGACCGGCCGTGCCCACCGCGGACCCTGCGCTCGGCCTCCACAACTTCCCGCGCTTCCGCCGCCGTGGGGGCCAGCGGCTTCTCGCACAGCACCGGCTTGCCGGCGTCCAGGCAGGCCTGGACCAGCTCGGCGTGCGTGGAATCGTGGGAGGCGATGACCACGGCATCGACGTCGTTCGCTTTGATCAGTTCCAGCGGATCCGACACCGCGCGGGCCCCGAGGACCGTCGCCGACGCCTTCGCCCTTTCGACGTCGATGTCCGCGATGACGGTCAGCGAGGCACCGCCGATGTTGCGGGCCAGGTTCTGTGCATGGTCGGCGCCCATGATGCCCGCGCCGATCACTCCCGTGCGGATGGTCATGCTCCTCTTTCCTGTCGGTTCCTGTTGTCTGCGGTTCGGCTCCAGCCCGGTTTAGCTGCGGCGCGGTTCGGTGCTCGCGACCTCGGCCTCGACCTCCGCCACAACGTCGCTGTGGCCGCCTAGCGACTCCAGCTCGTGCGCCAGCTCGGCCAGTTCGGCACCGCCGGCCATCTGCGCGGTCAGCTCCTCGAGCGTGATGTCCTTCTTGTTGTAGTAGCCGATCGACTTGCCGCGCTTGAGCAGCAGGAACCGGTCGCCCACGGGGAAGGCGTGATGCGGGTTGTGGGTGATGAAGATGACGCCGAGGCCGCGGTCGCGGGCCTGCAGGATGTAGCGAAGCACGACGCCGGACTGCTTCACGCCCAGCGCGGCGGTCGGCTCGTCCAGGATCAGGACCTTGGCACCGAAGTGGACGGCGCGGGCGATCGCCACACACTGGCGCTCACCGCCGGAGAGCTGGCCGATGGGCTGCTCCACGTCGCGCAGGTCGATGCCCATCTCCTGCAGTTCCTTCTTGGTGATCTGCTTCATCTTCTCCACGTCCAGCCGCTTGAACGGTCCGACGCCCGTTGTCAGCTCGGACCCGAGGAAGAAGTTGCGCCAGATCGGCATCAGCGAGACGACGGCGAGGTCCTGGTACACGGCCGCGATGCCGGCGTCCAGCGCCTCCCGGGGCGAATTGAGGTGGCGCGGCTCGCCGAAGATGGAGAAGGTTCCCGCATCGTGCTTGTGCAGGCCCGCGATGATCTTGATCAGCGTGGACTTTCCGGCGCCGTTGTCGCCGAGGACGCAGGTGACGCGGCCTGCGTCCACGGCCATGGTCACGTCGCTCAGGGCGATGATGTTGCCGTAGTGCTTGCCGACCTTGTCCAGCTCCAGCAGATGGACCGGTGTGCTGGTCAGCGGGTCCTTCTCGCCGCGAAGCAGCTCGTCCTGGCTGATGTCCTTGTGTTTCATGATGGTCATTTCCTTTAGCTCCTGCTTAGGTCTTGGCTGTCCCGGTTCGCTTACTTCTGCTCGGCCCGGCGCTTCACCACGAGGTTGACGATGGTGGCCAGGAGCAGCATCAGCCCCAGGAAGAACTTGAACCAGTCCGGGTTCCACTCGGCATAAACAATGCCCTTGTTGGCCATGCCGAAGATGAATGCGCCGATCGCGCCGCCGATCGCCGAGCCGTAGCCGCCGGTGAGGAGGCAGCCGCCGATGACGGCAGCGATGATGTAGAGGAATTCGTTGCCGATGCCTTCACCGGACTGCACCGTGGAGAAGGCGAATAGGTTGTGCATGCCGAGCACCCAGGCGCAGAAGCCCACGCCCATGAACAGGCCGATCTTGGTGCGCACCACCGGGACGCCCACGGCGCGCGCCGCATCGGCGTCGCCGCCCGAGGCAAAGATCCAGTTGCCGATCTTGGTGCGCAGCAGTATCCACGACGCCACCGCGACCATGGCAATCCAGATGAAGACGGTGATCTTCACGTCCACGCCTGCGATGTTCACTGAGGAGGCGAAGATGGCGCGGGCCGATTCGAAGCCGTCCATGTTGGCGATGGAGGGGGTGGAAACGCTGCCACCGATGGCGCGGGTCAGGCCGAGGTTCAGGCCGGTCAGCATCAGGAACGTCGCCAGGGTGACGATGAAGGAGGGCAGCTTGGTTTTGATCAGGATCCAGCCGTTGATGAAGCCGACGCCCAGCGAGAGGGCCAGCGCCAGCACCACGCCAACCCAGATGTTCATGGAGAAGTACCAGCTGAACAGCGACGCCGTCAGCGCCGAACTGATCACGGCGACACCGGTGGAGAGGTCGAACTCGCCGCCGATCATCAGCAGGGACACGCCCACGGCCATGATGCCGATGGTCGAGGCGCCGTAAAGAACGGTCGCGATCGAGCCTGGCTGCAGGAACACGGGCGCCACCGCGGCGAAGAAGATAAAGAGGGCGATGGCACCGACCAGGGCGCCGATCTCCGGGCGGCCCAGCAGCTTGCTGAGCGTACTTTTCTTGGCTACCCGTTCATCTGCCGCGGGAGCTGTTGCTGTGAGAGTCATGTCATTTCTCCTTGGATGCTGTGGCGGAACCGTTTGCGGGCTCCGCCACAGCGGTCAACGGTGGGGTTAGCGGACGCCCTGCTCGGCGAATTCGAGAACCTCGGCGGCGCTCTCCTGGTCAACGATGGTCGGACCGGTCAGGACCGGCTGGCCGCCGCCAATCTCGAAGCCGCCGCGCTGGTTCTGCCACAGCGCGTCGATGGCCCCATAACCCTGCAGCCAGGGCTGCTGGTCGACGGTGAAGATGACGTCGCCGTCCACGATCTTCTGGGCCAGCTCGGCATTCATATCGAAGGACGCAGCCTTTGCCTCGCTGCCGGCAGTTTCGATGGACTGCAGAATGGTCAGTGTGAACGGTGCGCCAAGGCCAATAACGACGTCGGCAGCATCCGTTGCCTGCAGCTTCGCGGTAACGGTGGACTGCACTTGGGTCATGTCAGTGCCCTGGACGTAGAGGATCTCCGTATCGGGAACCTTGGCCTTGACACCGGCGCAGCGGTTCTCCAGGCCCACGTGGCCCTGTTCCTGGATCACGCAGATCGGATGCTCGTAGCCGTCCGCAGCGAGCCGTTCGCCAACGGCCTCGCCGGCGAGCTTCTCGTTCGAGCCGAAGTGGGTGAACGCACCGAGGTCGGCGAAGCGGTCCTCGCCGGCGTTGAGGCTGACCACAGGGATGCCGGCATCCGTGGCCTGCTTCAGTGCCGAGGCGAGCGCGTCCGGCTTCGCCAGGGTAACGGCGATGCCGTCGACACCCTGGTCCACTGCCTGCTCGATCAGCTGGGCCTGGCGGCCGCCTTCGGGATCGGAAAGGTACTGCAGCTCGACGTTGTCCTTGGCTGCAGCTTCCTCCGCGCCCTTGCGGACGATGTCCCAGAATGTGTCACCCGGGGCAGCGTGCGTAATGAGGGCAATGTTCATGCGCTCGGTCTCGGCAACGGCACCGCCGCCGCCTTCCCCGCCCGATTCGGGGGCGCGACCTCCAGCGGAACAGGCCGTGAGGGTGAGTGCGGGAACCAGGACCGCAGCAGCCGCCAGTTTCCGCAGCGAAAGCTTGTGTGACACGAGAATCTCCTTTGTTTTCGCGAACCGGCCTTCCCCGAAGACCGGTGGTACTGCCTCCCGGCATCCGTCAGCAGATGCTCGGTCAGTGCCTTGACACCAAGCATGGGTGACAGGGATCACAGAAGTCAATAGTATGTAAGGACATATTCACATTGCGAAGAAACCGTTACGGAGACGAACCGCCGAGGCAGTAAACGATCGCCCTCCGGTGGTTCGTAATCGCTGATACCATCACCGCAGGGCGTTTGTCCTTACATTTCGACCAAACAGCCACTAGACCAGAAAGCAGGCGGAGGAGGAGCAATGAGCGCAGACCTCAATATCCCCATAGACCGGTCCTCCCCGGTGCCGCTCTACCATCAGGTAGTACAGGGCATTGAGGCGGCCATCCACAGCGGCGTGCTGGAGTCCGGCTCCCGCCTGGACAACGAGATTGAACTGGCCAGTAAGCTGAAGCTCTCGCGGCCCACCATGCGCAAGGCCATGGACGAACTGGTTCGTTCCGGCCTCCTGGTCCGCAAGCGCGGCGTTGGCACGCAGGTGGTTTCGAATCAGGTCCGCCGGCACCTGGAGCTTTCCAGCCTCTTCGACGATCTTCAGCGCACCGGACAGAAGCCCACCACCGAGGTCCTCGAGTTCCGCCACGGCAAGGCAGATGCGGCCATTGCGCAGGCACTCGCCTTGCCCTCCGGCGTGAACGTCTACCACTTCACCCGGCTCCGGAGCGTGGGCGGTAAACCGTTAGCCCTGATGGAGAACTGGGTCCGGGATGACATCACGGACATCACCGAGGAAGGCCTTCGGCAACTGGGCCTCTACCAGATTCTGCGCGACGCCGGCGTGAACTTCCGTCTCGCCAGCCAGCGGATTGGCGCCATGGTGGCCGATTCGCGGCAGGCCCGCCTGCTCCACACCGATGCGGGCTCGGCGCTGGTCACGATGGAGCGCACAGCCGTGGACGATACCGGCCGCAACGTCGAGACCGGCCACCATGTCTACCGCGCCGATTCCTACAGCTTTGAGATGACCCTGGTCCAGCGCTGACCGCCGCGCTTCCGTCGCTCCCCCATCCCGATCCCGAACTGAAAGGCCTCCAGCTATGCCCGAGTCAACGCAATGGGTCTATCCCCTAGGAACCGCCGGCGACGGCGCCTGGCAAGTCTCGCTCGGAGCGTCCGACAGCCCCACTCCGGTGGACGGCTGGGCGCACACCGGCATCAAGATCGCCGAGCTCGCGCCCGGCGAGGCCGTAAAGCTCGCGGCCGAGGCGGAGGAACGGATCGTCATTCCGCTGCAAGGCGCTTTCACCGTAACGGTGGACGGCACGGACTACCAGCTCCGCGGCCGCGGCTCCGTCTTCGCTGGTCCCTCGGACGTGCTCTACACGGGGATCGAGACCGCCGTCGCCATTTCGTCGCCCCAGGGCGGACGCGTAGCCGTGGCACTGGCACCCGCCAAGGCCAGCTACCCCGTCCGCCTGATCAAGGCCGAAGACACTCCCGTTGAACTGCGCGGCTCCGGGATCTGCTCCCGTCAAGTGCACAACTTCGGCACACCCGCAGCCTTGGAGGCGGACCGGTTCATTGTCTGCGAGGTCATCACCCCGGCCGGCAACTGGTCCTCCTATCCCCCGCACAAGCATGACAAGGAGAAGGACGGCGAGACCAGCCTCGAGGAAATCTACTACTTCGAGACCCGGCTGGCCCAGGACGCGCCGGCCCCCGCAGCAGTGGACCCCATCGGCTATGCCCGCGTCTATGCCTCGGACGAGCGGCCCATCGACGTCAACGCCGAGGTCCGCACCGGCGACGTCGTGCTGGTCCCCTACGGCTGGCATGGACCTGCGATGGCTGCTCCCGGCTATGACCTGTACTACCTGAACGTGATGGCCGGTCCCGGCCGCGTGCGGGAGTGGCTGATCAGCGACGACCCGCACCATGGCTGGATCCGCCAGACCTGGGACGGCCAGGAAATGGACCCACGGCTGCCCTTCACGGCCTGACCCGCGCCACGCCGCTCCGGCCGGGCTCCTACAGTCCGGCCGGAATATTGTGCGGGGTCACCACGTCGATCTTCGACGCCTCGCCCGCCTGGTCCTCGGGCAGTGCACCGTGGTGGCGCATCAGGATCCGGCAGCAACGGTTGAGGTCCTGCCGGAGGTCGTGGTGCAGCAGCGCGCTGATCCGCCCCTCCCGCAGCAGCCGGACGTTGTCCGGGTTCAGGTCGTGACCAATGAAGACTGCCGGTGTCCGTTCCGCCTCGGCGAAGGCGGCCAGCAATCCGGCATTGCCTCCTCCGATGGAATAGACCGCGGCCAGTCCTTCATCGTCAGCAAGTGCCCGCGCCATGATGTCGCGGGCGTTGGCGTCCAGCCCGTTCGAGCCGGCCAGGTAGCTCACGGGGCGGTCCGGTTCCAGTTGGCGCATCGCGGTGCGGAACCCCATTTCCCGTTCTTCCTCGCCGCGGAAGGCATCGCTGCTGACGGTCACGGCCACGCTGCCCGGCTGCCCGCCCAGCCATTGGGAGACCAGATAGGCCGCCGTCGCGCCCGCCGCCCGGTTGTCGATCCCGACGTAGGCGAGCCGACGGCTGACCGGGACATCCGTCGCCAAGGTCACCACCGGTATGGCCTGGGCGTGCAAACGTTCGACTGCGGCGGCCACTTCCGGCACGTCGGGCGCCTTGAGGACCACGCCGTGGCTGCCATGGGTTGCAATGCGGTCCAGTTGAGCGACACAGCCGGCCAGGGTCCAGTCCTCGTGCAGATGGAAGCGGGCGCGGAACACCGCGGGGCGCAGCAGCGGCAGCTCATTTTCCAACGCCCTCCGCACCGCCGTGTTGAACCTAGCCGGAGCGTCCGAGACGACATCGATCAGGAAGCGCCGCCCGGTCAGCCCCAGTTGGTGGCGCTGGCTTTCCAGCTCCTGGATGGCCCGCCGCACCTGCCCGGCCGTCACCGCGCGGACGCCCGGGCGGCCATGCAGGACCCTGTCCACGGTGGCATCGCTGACACCGGCCTGCCGGGCGATCTCGCGCACGGTAAACGGATGGGCCACGACGTCTCCTTTGCTCCTTCAGCGGCGATGGCTGGGTGCTCCCTCTCCGGTTGTTGCCCCTTGAGGTATTCATGATGGATTCAGCCAGCGGCTTGGGCCAGCATGCCAGACTCCCGCCCGGTCCGGCAACAGTGTGACCGCCTGCATGCCCGGGCGACCCAAGGACTCAGGAACGCACGTCGGCTGATGGATTCCTGAGGTACTTTCCCCTTGCCGGTGTGACGCCGAACAACAAGACTGGTCTCAGTGCAGCTGCCCCGGCAGCATATCGAAAGGCACTTGAACCGTCTCCTGGCTTTAGCACCATTGCCTGTCCCCGCAGGCGCGATCCAATCCACATCCATCACCAAAGGAGTTGCCATGGCCATTACCGCCCAGACCGGCACCGGTGCACCGTCCAGCAGTGCAGTAACCGGAACACAGTCCGGCAGCGCAGTATCCGGAACACGGTCCGGCACCGCAGGCCTCATCGCAGGCGCCCAGTGGTTCCACGCTGAGGACTGCCGCCTCGAGGACTTCATCCGGACCGTCTCCACCGAGACCAGGCGCGAGGACTATCCCTTCGCCTCCGCGGTGGAACGCAAAGTCCTGATCTACGGCGCGGACGTACAGCAGCGCGCGGAAGACCCGGCTGTCCGCCGCGACATCCAGGCCGAGCTGGTCCGTGCCCTGACGGACGGACCCGGCATTGTGGTGTTCAAGGGGGCCTTCGCCGATTCTGCCGTCGTTGACCGCGCCACCGCTGCCTTCAACCGGCTGATCGAAGCGCAGAAGGCCGCAGGGACGGCTGCCGGTGACCACTTCGCCCCGCCCGGCGCGAACGACCGTGTCTGGGGCGCGCTGGACAAGCTCGCGCTGGCAGACCCGGAGGTCTTCACGGAGTACTACGCGAACGACATCCTGGCCTTGGTCTCAGAGGCCTGGCTCGGCCCGAACTACCAGGTGACCTCCCAGGTCAATGTGGTCAACCCGGGCGGTGCCGCCCAGACCGCGCACCGCGACTACCATCTGGGTTTTATGGGACTGGAGGAGGCACAGACGTATCCGGCGCACATCCACCTGCTCTCCCCGGCGCTCACGTTGCAGGGCGCGGTGGCCCACTGCGACATGCCGGTGGAATCCGGGCCCACGCTCTACCTGCCGCATTCGCACAAGTACCCGGCCGGCTACGTGGCATTCCACCGATCAGAGTTCACTGAGTATTTCGAGCAGAACTACGTCCAGCTGCCGCTGGAGAAAGGCGACGCCGCATTCTTCAACCCTGCCCTGTTCCACGGGGCCGGGCACAACCGCAGCGCGGACATCCGCCGCATGGCCAACCTGCTGCAAGTCTCGTCCGCGTTCGGCCGCGCCATGGAAACGGTGGACCGCACGGCCATGAGCAAAGCGCTCTATCCCATCCTGCAGCAACAGCGCACAGCCGGTGCGCCGGAGCGCTCCGTGCGCAACGTCGTGGCG
Organism: Arthrobacter crystallopoietes; assembly: GCF_017603825.1. Taxonomy (NCBI): domain Bacteria; kingdom Bacillati; phylum Actinomycetota; class Actinomycetes; order Micrococcales; family Micrococcaceae; genus Crystallibacter; species Crystallibacter crystallopoietes. The sequence continues at coordinate 2,560,500 of NZ_CP072014.1, read as the reverse complement.
GCTTCGGCCGAGGGCTATGCCTTCCCCACGAACCTTGACCGGGACCAGCCGATCGGCGGCATCGCCCCGGAGAGCCAAGCCCAGCTGGTGCTGCGCGCGCTGGCGAGCGGCATGGACCTGGCTGCGTTCGAGGCGGAGCTGGATGCCCAGCAGCAGCGCCGCCGGACACAGGTGGGCTGACGTGTCACCCGATCCCGGCGGCTCCGGCCGTCCGCTCCGGCTGGGCCTGATCGGGTCCGGCCGGATCGGCGCGGTCCACGCCGCAAACCTCGCCGCGCACCCCGGGGTGGACTTCGCGTGGGTGACCGATCCCGTCATTGAGAATGCCCGGCGGCTGCAGGACCTGTACGGGGCGAGCGCCACGGAATCCGCAGAGCAGATCCTGGGCGACGGCGGGCTGGACGGCGTCGTCGTCTGTTCCCCTACTCCGACACATGTAGACCTCATCCTCGCCGCGGTGGAGCGGGACGTGGCCGTGCTCTGCGAGAAACCCGTGGACCTGGACCTGGAACGCGCCCGGGCCTGCCAACGGGCGGTGGGCGGCGCGGCGCGGCCGGTGATGATCGGGTTCAACCGGCGCTTCGACCCGTCCTTCGCCGCGGTCCGGCAGCGGGTGGGCGCGGGCGAGGTTGGCCGGCTGGAGCAGCTGGCCATCACCAGCCGCGATCCGGCGCCTGCACCTGAGGCCTACATCCGGACCTCGGGCGGCATCTTCCGGGACATGACGATCCACGATTTCGACATGGCCCGGTTCTTCCTGCCCGACATCGTCAAGGTCACCGCGCACGGCGCCAATCTGTTCAGCCAGTACATTCGGGATGCCGGGGACTATGACTCCGCCGTCGTTGTCCTGGCTGGTGCCGGCGGCGAACAGGTGACGATTACGAACTCCCGGCACAGCGCGTACGGCTACGACCAGCGGCTGGAGGCATTCGGCTCGGACGGCATGCTGAATGCGGAGAACTTCCGGCCGACGTCGGTGCGCAGCCACTCGTCGTCGGGAACCGAGCAGGCCGACGCGTATGAGCCGTTCTTCCTCGAACGCTACGCCGCCGCCTATCGGGCGGAGCTGGAGCATTTCCTGGCCTGCATCCGGGAGGGCACCGCCGCCAGTCCGGGAATCGACGACGGCGTGGCGGCCCTCGAACTCGCGGAAGCGGCAGCGGAGTCGGCGGCGACCGGCAGGACCGTGGCCGTCAGCACGGGCGCCGACGCCGGCACGACAGGAGCAACCAAAAGGAAAGGACAGCACAGTGGGATTTGAGGGCCTCATGCGGGACAAAGTCCTGCTGGTCAGCGGCGGAACCCAAGGGCTCGGGGCAGGCATTGCCCTCGCCGCCGCGGAGCAGGACGCCGCGGCGGTCGCCGTCGTCGGCCGCAATGCGGAAAACGGTGCGGAGACGGTGGAACGGCTGGAAGCCGCCGGGACGCCGGCGGCGTTCGTCAAGGCCGATCTGGCCGACATGGCGCAGCTGGGCAGCGTGCTGGAGACGGCGGTCGAGCGTTTCGGCCGGGTGGACGCCCTGGTTAACGCTGCCGGGTTGACCACGCGCGGCACCATGCTGGACACCACCGAGGAACTGTTCGACGCGCACGTGGCGGTGAACCTGAAGGCGCCGTTCTTCCTCATGCAGCAGGTAATCCGGCATCTCAGGGAACGCGGGGCGCCGGGCAGCATCGCCAACATCATCACCATGAGCTCGCACGGCGGGCAGCCCTACTTGGCGCCGTATGTTGCGACCAAGGCCGGCCTGGCCGGCCTCACCAAGAACGCCGCGCACGCGCACCGGTGGGACCGGATCCGGATCAACGGCATCAACATCGGCTGGACCGAGACGGAGGGCGAGGACGCAATCCAGCGCCGCTTCCACAACGCCGGCGACGACTGGCTGGAGAAGGCCGGCCGGTCGCAGCCGATGGGCAAGCTCGGGCAGGTGGACGAGATCGCTGACTTCGTGGTGTTTCTACTGTCGGAGCGGTCCGGAGTAGTCACGGGCTCAGTGATCGACTGGGACCAGATGGTCCCGGGCGCGCACGACTAAAGAACCAGCCGGTCAGCGCTCGGGAACAGCCAGTTCGCCGGTGACATACTGGGCTCGCCCGAAACCGAAGGACCAGTCCCCCGGCCCGTTCTCCATGTAGCCGATAAAGACGTCTTCGCTGGCGACGCCGACCTCGGCCAGGGAGTCGTGGATGGCCTCGAACAGGCTCGCCTTGGCGACGGCGCTGCGGCCTTCCTGGGTGAAGATCTGGATCATGACGACCCCGCACGAGCGCTCAAAGCCAAGGCCCGCGTCCTGGGCGACAATCTGGCCCGGAGGGTGCACGGTCAGGATGTGGAAGTAGTCACGCTCGGGAATCCCGTACTCCGCGACGACCGCGGTGTGGATGGCTTGGCTGACGGCTTCGAGCTCCTGCTCGGCGCGGCCTTCGATGACGTCAATGCGGATCAACGGCATGTACGCCTCCTTCAAGAATCGTTTGTCCTGACATTCTAACAATATGGTGGCACTCCGTAAAGGGTTGGCACCGTACCGGTCGCGGACAGCACGAAGGGCCCGGGCCGGCTGTTCTGCCGTGCCCGGATCCCTCTTCTTCCGACCGCTCGTGGTGGACAGTCCCCTCGGTCAGGGAAGAATTTACGGCAGCCGGGGTACATGGTGCTGCGGCGGTTACTGGAAACCGCCGACGTATTCCTTCATCGTCTGCAGCTGGTAACGGGACACTTCGAGGGCGTTCTCGTTTTCGGCGAAGACGCTGGAGACCATGACCGAGTCCGGCCGGTCCAAAAACCCGTTCTCGGCCAGTCCGCCGAAGAATTCCTGCCAGTCCACGTCGCCGTCGCCGATCTTAAGGTGCTGGTGCACCCGCACCGGATTGCCGGGCGGGTTGGTGATGTAGCGCAGCCCGTGCGAGGCATGGTGGTTCATGGTGTCCGCAACGTGGACAACCCGGAGCCGGTCCCCCACCGCGTCCATGATGTCGGCCGGCTCATCCTTCATGTGGAAGCTGTGGGCGGCGACGTAGACAAAGCCGAGGTTCGGGGAGTTCACGCCGCGGATGACCCGCCAAGCGGCGAGGCCCTCTTCGACGAAGTCGTCCGGGTGCGGGTCGATGGCCACGTGCACGCCCTCGCGCTCGAAGACGGGGACGAGCTCCTCCATGGACCGGTAGAACGCGGCCTCCGATTCCTCGGGCTGCTCGGGCCGGCCGCTGAATTCGGTATTCATCTGGGTCACCCCGAGGTCGACGGCGATCTGCACTGCGCGCTTCCAGTAACGGACAGCGGCCTGGCGCAGGTTCTCATCCGGAGAGGACCAGCGCAGCACCGGCAGCACCGACGCGATTTGGACGTCCGCCTCGGCGCAGGCCTTCTTCAAATCGGCTACCAAGGCGTCATCGGCCTTTGGATGGGTGAAGAACGGCAGAACGTCCTTGTGCGGAGTGAGCTGGATGTACTTGTAGCCCAGTTCCGCGGCGACCTTGGGAAACTCGAGCACGGAGTGGCTGTGGTGGAACGGGGTGGGATCCAGGGCGATCTTCATCGGTAGCGCTCCTCGTGGATTCGGGTTGATTTCGGGGCGGGCCGGACATGGAACGGCGGGAGGAGCCTTGCCGGGCGCCTCCCGCCATGGGTGTTTAGTTGTAGAGCGCGGGCTTCGGGTTCAGTGCGACGGTGACCTTGCCGCCGGTCTTCTGTGCCTCGACACCGGCTTCGCAGCAGGCAGCCGTGGCGTAGCCGTCCCAGGCGCTCGGACCGCCGATCCCATCCTTCAGTGCGGCATCGACCCACGCCTGGATTTCGACGTCGTACGCTGCGCCGAAGCGTTCCTCGAAGCCAGGCGTAACCTTGCCGCCCCAGCGGCCCTGCGTCCGCACGTAGGGGCCGGAGTCGCTGCCGATGCTGACCACGCCCTCTTCGAAGGAGGCCTGCGTGGCAACCTCGTAGCCGTACTGGGCGTTGACGTAGATCTCCACGTCGGCCAGGACGCCGGACTCGGTCTCCAGCAGTACGTGCTGCGGATCGTGCTGGCCTTCCGGCGCGTTGCGGGTGCGCTTGCCCGTCCGCACCTGGACCGAGGTGATTTCCTCGCCCGTGAAGAAGCGGACGGCGTCGAACTCGTGGACCACCGAGTCGTGGATCAGCATCTCATTGGTGAAGCCGGGCGGGGTGGTCGCGTTGCGGTGCTGGTGGTGCAACACCAGCAGTTCGCCGAGTTCGCCGCTGCGGATGAGGTCGCCCAGCTGCGCGTATTCGGCGTCGTAACGGCGCATGAAGCCCACTTGGATCCGCTTGCGGCCCAGCTTCTCCTCCGCCTGGACAACCTTCCAGGCGGATTCGGCGTCGGGGGTCAGCGGCTTCTCGCACAGGATGGGGATGTCCTTGGCCAGCGCGACATGCAGGATCTCCTCGTGCAGGAAGCCCGGGGTGGCGATCAGCACGGCGTTGATGTCCGGGTTCTCCAGTGCGGCCTGGGCATCGGTCAGCGCCACGGCGCCGGGAATGCCGGCGATGGCGGCGTTGGCACGGTCCACATCGATATCGACGACGGCGGCCACCTCGGCGCCGTGGATGCGGCGGTGGATGCGCTGGATGTGGTCAATGCCCATGCGTCCGGCGCCGATGACGGCAACGCGGAGGTTCTGGCTCATGGTGTTTCCTTCTGGCTTGGAGTGGTTGCGTGCGTTGCGGGACTGGTTACTGGACGCGGGTCCGGGAGCCGCAGGAGAGCAGGTAACTGCAGGTGCGCTTGGCGATGGGCATCGGCACACCGAAGTCCGCCACCGGGTACATATCCTGTTCGACGATGCCGAAAATGGGCTTGTCCAGCTTTTCGACGGCGTCGATCACCTTGGACAGGTCCGGCAGGCCGTTCGGCGGTTCCGTCATGACGCCGGCCAGGTTCGCGGCGGCCCATGTCATGTTCTGCTCGCGGACGGTCTTCAGCACCTCCGGATCAATCTGCTTCAGATGCAGGTAGCCGATCCGCTCCGGGTACTTCTCGATCAGGTCCACGCTGCTGGCGCCGCCGTACTCGGCGTGGCCGGTGTCCAGGCAGAGCGTGACCAACTGCGGGTCCGTGTTCTGCAGGAAGCGCTCGATGTCCGGCTGCACGCAGACGTGCGAGTCGGCATGGGAGTGGAACTGCTGCTGCAGCCCGTACTCCTCGGAGAGCACCTTGCCCAGACGGTTGTGGCCGTTGAACAGGTCGTCCCATTGCTCCACCGTCAGCTCGCCGTTCTCCACCGCCTCGCCGGTGACGTCGTCGCGCCACATGGCGGGGATGACCACAATGTGTTCGCCGCCCATGGCCGCGGTCAGTTCCGCGACCTTGCGGGCCGGCTCCCACGCGATATCCCACTGGTCCACGCCGCGGTGGAAAGCGGTGAAAACGGTGCCGGCGGAGACCTTGAGGTCGCGCGCCTTCAGCTCGTCCGCCAGGCGGGACGGGTCGGTGGGCAGGTAGCCGTAGGGGCCCAGCTCGATCCACTTGTAGCCGGACTCGGCTACCTCGTCCAGGAAGCGCTCCCACGGGGTCTGCTTGGGATCATTTGGAAACCAGACGCCCCAGGAGTCGGGGGCCGTGCCGATGATCAGCTTGTTCTCAACCTCGGACATTGATCAGTCCTTTCAGCCTTGTAGTTGGCGGGTCAGTCTGCGGGCCGGAGCGCGCGTCAGTGGGACGGGAACGCGAAGGAGGCGTTGGAGGCCTGCTTCGGCTCGGGCCAGCGCTGGGTGACAACCTTGCCGCGGGTGTAGAAGCGCACGCCGTCGGGTCCGTAGATGTGGTGGTCGCCGAACAGCGAGTCCTTCCAGCCGCCGAAGGAGTGCCAGGCAACCGGCACCGGAAGCGGAACGTTCACGCCGACCATGCCGACCGTGACGCCGCGGGTGAAGGCGCGGGCGTAGGCGCCGGAAGCGGTGAAAATGGCCGTGCCGTTGCCGTACGGGTTGGAGTTGATGACCTCGAGGGCCTCCTCGATGTTGGCCACGCGCACCACTGCGAGGACCGGTCCGAAGATTTCCTCCCGGTAGGCGGTCATCTCGCGGCGGACGTGGTCAATGACGGTCGGGCCGACAAAGAAGCCGTTCTCGTGGTCCTTGACCATCAGGTCGCGGCCGTCCACGACCAAGGCGGCGCCGTCTTCCTGGGCCTCGCCGACGATCTTCTGCAGGCGGGCCTTGGAATGCGGGGTGATGACCGGGCCCATGTCCGCGTCCGGCTCCATGCCGTTGGCAACCTTGATGGCCTCGGCGCGTTCCTTCAGCTTGGCCACCAGGGACTCGGCCGCGTCGCCCACGGCGACGGCTACGGAGATGGCCATGCAGCGCTGTCCGGCGGAGCCGAAGGCCGCTGCGTTGATGTGGTCCGCGGCGAGGTCCATGTCGGCATCCGGCATGACCACGGCGTGGTTCTTGGCGCCGCCCAGGGCCTGGACGCGCTTGCCGTGCTTGGTGGCGGTCTCGTGAACGTACTTGGCGATGGGGGTGGACCCGACAAAGGAGATGCCGTCCACGTCCGGGTGGGTCAGCAGGCCGTCAACGGCTTCCTTATCGCCCTGCAGCACGTTGAAGACGCCGTCGGGCAGTCCGGCTTCCTTCCACAGCCGCGCCATGAACAGGCTGGCGGAGGGGTCGCGCTCGGAGGGCTTGAGGATGAACGCGTTGCCGGTAACGATCGCGACAGGAGCCATCCACAGCGGCACCATGACGGGGAAGTTGAACGGGGTAATGCCGGCGACGACGCCGAGCGGCTGGCGGAAGGAGAAGACGTCGATCCCGCCGGCGACCTGGTCCGAGTACTCGCCCTTCAGCGACTGCGAAGCGCCGCAGGCATATTCGACAACCTCAAGGCCGCGGCCCACTTCACCGGCGGCGTCGGAGACAACCTTGCCGTGCTCGCTGGTGACAATCTTGGCCAGTTCCTGCACGTTGGCGGCCAGCAGTTCGCGGAACTTGAACAGCACGGCAGTGCGCTTGGTCAGCGAGGTTTCAGCCCAGATTTCGGAGGCTGCCTTCGCCGCGGCGACCACGGCCTCGATGTCGGCACGGTTGGCCAGGCGAAGTTCGCCCGTGGTCTCGCCGGTGGCCGGGTTGTAGACGGACTGGGTGCGGTCGCCCTCGCCGGCGGTCTCCGCTCCGTTGATGAAGTGCGTGATCGTGGTGCTCATGTTGTTCTCCTTGGTGTTGCAGGTGGAAAGTTTCGTGCGTCGTCTGGGGATCAGCCGATCAGCGGCTTCTGCCGGGCCTTGTGGTCCGCGTAGGTCTTGTAGGCGTTCTGCGTAGAGTCCAGCTCGGAGACCGAGGCCACCGGCACATCCCACCAGGACTCGGAATCCGGCGCGTCGATCAGCGGATCGGATTCGACGTGGATCAGCACGGGACCGGATCCTTCCGGCTCGGCCTTGGCCTTGGCCACCGCCGCCTCCAGGTCCGCAATGACGTTCTCGCCCGGCTCCACCCGGATCACCCGCACACCCAGCGATTCCGCGTTGGTGGCCAGGTCGATCGGCAGCTTCTCGCCGTCGTCGAACGTGTGGTGCTTCTTGTCCAGCGTGCGGTATTTGGTGCCGAAGCGCTGGGAGCCGAGCGATTCGGACAGCGCGCCGATGGACGCGTACCCGTGGTTCTGGATGAGCACCGTGATGAGCTTGATCCCCTCGGCCACTGCCGTGACCAGCTCGGTGTGCATCATCAGGTAGGAACCGTCACCGACCATTACGACGACGTCGCGCGCCTGGGCGCCGGCAGAACCCTCCGCGGCGCGGCCTGCCTCGTCGATGGCGGCACGTTTCACGCCGAGGCCGCCGGGAATCTCGTAGCCCATGCAGGAGTACGCGTATTCCACGTGGTAGCCGAACGGGTCCCGCACGCGCCACATCTTGTGCAGGTCGCCGGGCAGCGAGCCGGCCGCGCAGATGACCACATCGCGGGCGTCCATGGTGCGGTTGACGGCGCCGATGATCTCGTTCTGGCTCGGCAGCGGGGTGTGCCGGGTGTCGAAGGCCTCGTCCACGGTCTTGTTCCACCGGTCCTTCTCGGCCGCCACCTGCTGCTCGAGGTCCCCGGCCACGCGGTAGCCCGAGAGGCTTTCCACCAGCTTGACCAGGCTCTTGCGGGCATCGGCGACGATCGGCAGGCTGGCGCCCTGCTTGTACGCGTCGATCGGGGCCACGTTGATGTTGACGAACTGCACGTCCGGGTTCTGGAACGCCGTGCGCGACGCGGTGGTGAAGTCCTCGTAGCGGGTCCCGATCCCGATGATCAAATCCGCTTCGCGGGCGACGGCGTTGGCCGCCGTCGTACCGGTGGAACCCACTGCGCCGAGGCAGTACGGCGCGTCCCAGGGCAGCACGCCCACACCGGCTTGGGTGTAGGCGACGGGGATGCCGGTCAGCTCGGCCAGCTCGGCGAGCTGCTCGTTGGCGAAGGAGTACAGCACGCCACCGCCGGCGATGATCAGCGGGCGCTTGGCCGCGCGGATCATCTGGGCCGCCCGGCGGATGTCATCCTCTTCCGGCTCGGGGCGGCGGATCCGCCACTCGCGCTCGGCGAGGAATTCCTCGGGCACGTCCAGCACTTCGGCCTGCACGTCCTGCGGCAGGGAGATGGTGACGGTACCGGTCTCGGCCGGGTCCGTCAGCACGCGGAGCCCGTGGTGGAAGGCGGAAAACAGCTGTTCCGGGCGGGTCACGCGGTCGAAATACTTGGACAGCGGGCGGAAGGCATCGTTGACCGTGATGTCATAGGCGTCCGGGCGCTCCAACTGCTGCAGCACCGGATCCGCCGCACGGGTGGCGAACGTGTCCGAGGGCAGCAGCAGCACGGGCAGCCGGTTGGTGGTGGCCAGCGCGGCGCCGGTCAGCAGGTTCGACGAACCGGGGCCGATGGAGCTGGAGATCGCGAAGGTGGCGCGGCGGCGCATGTGCCGGGCGTAGCCCACGGACTGGTGCACCTGGGCCTGCTCGTTGCGGCCCTGGTAGTACGGCATGAGTGACGGGTCCTGGACCTGCCACTGCTTCAGCGCCTGGCCCACGCCGGCAACGTTGCCGTGGCCGAAGATGCCGAACATGCCCGGGATCAGCCGTTCGCGGTGCTCCGCTCCCCCGACGTTATCCACGGTGTACTGCTTGCCCAGGAACTCTACAACCGCCTGGGCCACGGTCATTCTGCGGGTAGCCATCAGCTGGCGATCTCCTGTCCGGTACGGGTGTTCAGCAGGGTCGCGGCGGTAGCGACTGCTTCCTTCACGCTGCCCTCCTTCGGATACAACAAGGTCCGGCCAACGGTCAGGCCCTGGACGCCGGGCAACCGCAGTGCAGCTCCCCAGCTTGAATAGATTTCCTCCGGCGTGCCGGTCGGGTCCCCGCCCAGCAGGACGGTGGGCATAGTAGTGGCTGCCATCACGCGTTCCATGTCCTGGACCACGGGCAGCTTCATCCAGGTGTAGGCGCTCGTGGACCCCAAGCCGGAGGCAATCGCGATGGACTTGATTACGGCATCCGTGCTCAGGTCGTTGCGGATCCGCCCGTTGTCCCAGACGGAGATGAACGGCTCCACCATGGCGACCAGCCGGCGCTCGGCCAGGCTGTCGATCACCTTGGCCGTTGATTCAAGCGTGGCGACGGTGGCCGGGTCGCCCAGGCAGATGCGGGTGAGCATCTTGCCGCCATTGGCGCCGAGGGCCTCCAGCGCAGCGGCGGTGTGACCGGTGAAGCGGTCGTCCATCTCGTTGACATAGCCGGCCAGGCCGCCGCGGTTCATCGACCCGAACAGCAGCTTGCCGTCCAGTGCACCGAGCAGCAGCAGGTCGTCCATGATGTCCGGACTGGCCAACACGCCGTCCACGGCCGGGTTAGCCAGTGCTTCCTGCATCCGGTCCAGCAGGTCGCGCCGGTCCGCCATCGCTGTGGGATTATCACCGACGGCGAGGGCGCCGCGGGCGGGATGGTCCGCAGCCACGATGAAGTTCTGTTCGCCCAGCTTGAGCCCCGGATGCGGCCGGCGCGCGGCGGCCGCACGGGCCACGGCGTCGGGATCTTCGAGCCGGATACGCGAGAGATGTTCGTAGCGGCGAGGGTTGTCGTCAAACCCGCTCATCGGACTGCCTCCACAGGTGCCGGGACGTTGCGTCCGCGCTCCGCCAGCAGGGAATTGACCTCATGAGGAGTAGGCATGGCATCGGCGCAGGATAGGCGCGAGGCCACCAGCGCGCCGGAGGCGTTGGCGTAGTCCAGGACCAGCCCGAGCGGCCAGCCCGACAGCAGGCCGTGGCAGAAGGCGCCGCCGAAGGCATCGCCCGCGCCGAGGCCGTTGACCGTTTCCACGGGCACTGGGGCCGAGACCACGCGTTCGGTGCGGGTCTTGGCCATCACGCCCTCGGGTCCAAGCTTGACCACGGCGATCTCGACGCCGGCCTCAAGCAGCCGGTCCGCCTGCTCGTCGGGGGTGCCTTCACCCACGGCGACGGCGCATTCCTTGTCGTTGCCGATGGCCACGGTAACATGCGGCAGGATCTTGGATACCTGCTCGCGGGCCTCCTCCTCGGAGGCCCAGAACATCGGACGGTAGTCCAGGTCCAGGACCGTGTATTGACCGGCCTGCAGGTTCTCGCGTTGCCTCGCCTCATGGGCGGCCAGATGGGCGGAGCGGCTGGGTTCCTGGCACAGGCCGGTAACGGTGGACCAGAAGATGCCGGCTGCACGGATGGCATCGAGGTTCAGTTCGTCGGCTGCTATCTGCAGGTCCGGGGCGGTGGGGAAACGGCCGTAGAAGTAGAGGGGGAAGTCTTCCGGCGGCATGATGGCGCAGAACGTTGCCGGGGTTTGCAGACCCGGAACTGCGGTGATGAAGCTGTCATCCACACCGAACTTGCGCAGTTCGCGGTGCAGGTACTCGCCGAACGGGTCCTCGCCGGTACGGGTGATGATGGCGCTGCGGCGGCCGTGCCGCGCGGCGGCCACGGCAACATTGGACGGGGATCCGCCCAGGTACTTGCCGAACGAACTGACGTCTGCCAGCCCGACCCCGATCTCATTCGGATAAATGTCGACGCTGATCCGTCCCATAGTAAGCAAATCGTGAGCCACTTAGATCCTCGGCCTTTCTGTTTCGGGGGGCCCTTCACGGCCGCCTGGCGGCCGGCTGTGAGCCGAACCACACCAACTACTTTGCACGACGGCAAATGTCCTGTCAAACATTTGTACTGACATACTTACATGAGCCGTAAAACTTGCCTCAGTAGATGTGGGAGCCGGCTGCGGCGGAAGGCAGGAAACGCCGCTCCCCAGCCCGGTCTGCGAGGTCCGCCATCGGAGCTAGTATCACCGTCAGCAGCAGAAGTGCCTCTAGTATGAAACAGATGAGAGTTGACGACCCTGGCCGCCCGCGCACTCCAAGAGTTCCCCCCGCGGCCCTGCGCAGTGGCCGCGTTCCGCGTGCACGCCCCCAGCTCCGGCTGCCCAGCAGACTGACCCGCCGGGGCCTGTCCATCGGGATCGACATCGGGGGCACCAAAGTCGCCGCCGGCGTGGTCGACGCGGACGGGCGGATCCTCGCCGAAGAAGTGCGCGCCACCCCTGGGCACGATCCCCGCGAGGTGGAGCAGGTCATCGTCTCCCTCGTCCGCTCCCTGTCCGCCGAGCACCGCATCCTGTCGGTCGGCATCGGCGCGGCCGGGTGGATGGACCGCAGCGGCAGCACTGTCCTGTTCAGCCCGCACCTGGCCTGGCGCAACGAGCCGGTGCGAACCAATCTTGAAAAGCTCCTCCACCGCAGGGTCTCGCTGGCCAACGACGCCGATGCCGCGGCGTGGGCGGAATGCCGCTTCGGCGCGGGCAGCGGGCAGAGCCGGCTGGTCTGCATCACGCTGGGAACCGGCATCGGCGGTTCCATCGTCATCGATGGCCGGCTCGAGCGGGGAAACTGGGGTGTGGCCGGCGAATTCGGCCACCAGGTCATCGTCCCCCACGGCCACCGCTGTGAGTGCGGGAACCGAGGCTGCTGGGAACAATATGCCTCCGGCAACGCCCTCGGGCGCGAAGCACGCGAACTTGCCCGCGCCAATTCCCCGGTCGCCCAGGAGTGGCTCCGCGCGGTGGATGGCCGGGCAGAGGACATCACGGGCGCCGTCGTCACTTCCCTGGCCCGGGACGGGGATCCGGCCAGCATCCAGTTGATCGAGGACATCGGCGAGTGGCTCGGCCTGGGCTTGGCAAACCTTGCGGCTGCCTTGGACCCCGGGATGTTTGTAATCGGTGGCGGACTTTCCGAAGCCGGCGAGCTGCTGCTGGAACCGACCCGCCGCGCGTTCGGACGCAACCTCACCGGCCGTGGTTTCCGCCCAGCAGCGCCCATCGAGCTGGCCGCGCTGGGACCGAAGGCGGGACTGATCGGAGCCGCCGATATCGCCCGTTTCTCCTGGCGTTGAGCCCCTGAGACAAACTACCGCAGCCTGAGCTCACGCAACCCTAGGCTAACGCCCGCTGCCTCCCGCCAGCTGCCCGTCGAGAAACGCCAGCACCTCGGTCGATGCCGGATCGATGAGGTGGCCGCCCTCCACGACTTCGTGCCGCGACCCGGGGATCAGGTCCGCCAGCACACTGTCGACGGCACGGAAGACCGGCGGCGACGCGGCACCGGAAACAAGCAACACCGGCTTTCGCACGTGGGCCAACTGCTCCTGGTCCGGCCTTGAAGACCCGCCCTTCAGCTCGGCCAGGATGGCAGGAGCGTTATCGAGCACCATGCGCCGCCAGGTCCCCGGTAGCTGCGCCCAGCCGTCGTCGCCGAGGATCTCGCGGTAGAAGCAGTCCGCCCCGGCCTCCGGTCCCCCGGTTGCCGCGGCCGCGGCGACGTTCGCCTCCAAGGCGCCTTCCCACGCATGGGCCTCCGCCGTCATGGTCACGATGGCCGGCTCCAGCAGGACAAGGGCCCTGACCAGGCCCGGGTAGCGTTGCACAAGATCAACGGCGATCTCACCGCCGTAACTGCGTCCAATAACGACGGCGGGGGTCGCCTTGAGTGCCTGCAGCAGCGCCGCGGCGTCCTCTGTATGTTCGCCCACCGAGGTCATCGTGTACGGTTCCGGCCGCTCGCTGCGGGTGCAGCCGCGCCGGTCGTAGATGATCGTCCGTCCACGTTTGGCAAGTTCGTCCACCGCCGCGCCCCAGACCTTCGCCGAGCTGCCGGTGCCGTGGATGCACAGGATCGGAACGCCGTCGCCATGTTCCTCGTAGTAGAGGGACACCCCGTTAACACGGATCTCGCTCATGGATACAACGCTACGCGCATCCCAAACCACCCGTCCACGGCTACCACACGAGCGCCGGTGGACATCCATGGGGCGCACTCCTGCGGACAGCGCGTGGAACACGGGCGGTCTTTTATGCCCAGGGCACTTTAGACTTGTCGGATGCAAGAGAATTACGCGGAGACTCCTGTGGCGGAACAACTCCAGGATCTGATCCTCAGCAACGAGGATGTTGACGACTTCCTTGAGGACCTGGCCGTCTTTTCCTCCGACATTCTTGGCGGGGCCGTCGAGGTGCACTGCGGAGTGACTTTGAAGCGTAACAAGCGAGCCCTCACGGTAGCCAGCAGCAGTGCCCAGGCCAAGCTGCTGGACGAAGTTCAATACGGTTTTGGCAGCGGGCCTTGCCTGCACGCCATTGCCACCGAACACACAACGGTCATATCCGATGTGCGCACGGATAACCGGTGGCCGGACTACTTCGCTGCCGTTGCCGAATTCGGCTTCTACTCCATGATGGGAGTGCCGCTGATCCTGGGTGAAAGCGGCGGTGCCGCGTTGAACTTCTATGCGCGGGAACCGGACACCTTCGGGGCGGACGCCGTGCGGATCGCCGAAGGCTATGCCGCCCAGGCGTCGCGGGCGCTGCAGCTGGCTCTGCGTCTTGCCCACAGGTCGGAAACTGCTGACCATCTGAAGCGGGCCATGGACTCGCGGACCACTATCGATCTCGCCGTCGGGATCATCATGGGCCAGAACCGCTGCAGCCAGGACGAGGCGTTCAGTATCCTGAAGAACGCCTCCAGCAGCCGGAACGTCAAGCTCCGCCAGGTTGCAGCAGGAATCGTGTCCGCCATCGGCCAAGGACCGGTGCAAACCTCCTTCGAGGATTGAGCCGAACGCCGCCCTGCGCGACGACCAGGGGCATCGCTGCAAGCGCGGACTCGTCCTCAATCGCCACCGGGACGCTGTTGTACCCGGCTCAGTCTGGGGTTCCGTCGGGTAGTCAAGGCGTGAAGATCCGGCTGCTGCAGCGTGCGCTCACCCGTTCGGACCAAGTTGAGGCTTCGCTCTAAGGCTTCGGTCCGGATCTACGCTAGGGTGAAGGCCAGTATGGCGGCTGCTGTCCTGGCGGCCGCACCGTAGTGGACGATGTGCGGTTTGCCCGGTATTTCCAGGAAGCGTCCGCGCGCGGCGATGGCGGTCAGGTTTTGGCACCAGGACCGGGACGCTACCGGGTCGCGTGAGCCCCGGACTACCAGTACGGGCTGGGCGATATGGCTCACTCTCTTTTCCAGATCGTAAGACATCATTACCGGCAGTTCGGTCAGATACCAGCGTATGCCGGAGCGCACGTAGTCGGTAAACACTATGGCGTTGCCCGCCAGGCTCTCCGTGAGCGAGTCAGCTCCCAGCAGAAGGGCCTGGATCAGGACATTCCGGCGTGCTGAATCGACAACGGGGCCGATCAGCACCGCGTGCGAGACTAAGTCAGGGCGCAAAAGGGCAAGTTCGGTGGCGAACTGCGTGCCCATGGAATGCCCAACCACCACGACGGGTCCGGTGCCCAGCTCGTCGAGCGTGCCGGCGATGACCGCGGCATACTCGGCCACGGAAATCTGCCGGTCCGGTTTGGCGGCTGCGCCGAATCCCGGCAGGTCGAAGGAATGGACATCTCCGTATCCCGCCAGGACCTGCTGCAGTCTGCGGTAGTAGCGGTGGGACATACCGATACCATGCAGCAGCACAAAGACCGTGGCAACCGACGTCGTCTGCGGCCCGGCCAGGGAGTACACGTGGGCATCCAAGGAACCTGTGGTCACGATCCTTGCCCTGAGCTCATCGTGCGCGCCCACGCGGGTTCCGTGGGTCCGCGCAACTCCGGCCAAGGCCGCCCTGCCTTTCTGGGTAGTGCGCTGCATTGGGTCTACCTTTCGTGAGCCCTGCGAAGGTGCCGCCGCGTCGGGTTCAGTCCGTGGCCAGCGGTCGGCGCCTTGATCTTTCCGTTCCTGCAATGCGCTCACCCGAGAATGGGCAGGGCGGACGGTACGCACTCGACCTTGACGAAAGTTCCGGCGTCAACGGACTTCACTTCACCGTCGATCTGGTACGGCAGGGGCTTCAGCGTGGTGAACTCGTAACTGCTCACGCTGGGCTGGTTTCCGAGGCCTTGGGTGGTGGCGCGCAGTGCCGTCAGCAGGACCCGCCACTTGGGCATGTGCGGGAAGATGACTACCTCGAATTTTCCGTCCGAGAGCTTGTCGTCGGCCTCGCTGAGCGTGGCATACTTCGCCATTTCGGCAATGTTGGCGAAGACGATGCTGTCGAACTTCCGGCGCTTGCGGTCCGTTTGGCGTATTTCGAAGGGCTGGAACTTTGAGAACGTGCGCACCACGGAGACCATTTCCTTGAGGGCCCCTTTGCTGCCCTTCTCCAGATCGATTGCCATCACCGGAGTCAGGCCGAACCCGATGTAGGAGTGCGCGTATTCGGCAGGGGTATCCGGTCCCCGGCCAGTGTGGATCCGCAGCAGGTCGATACGGCGTACCCGACCTTGGGCGATGGCTTCTGCCAGCGGCATGGTGCCCGTGGTCCTGCGGTGGTCGTTGGCGTTTCCGGCGGCCATGACAGCACACACCGCGTTGGGGTTGCCGGCCCGCATGACACCGTTGACGACTTCGTTGTACCCGCCGTCGCCGCTGACGGACACGATCAGGACATTCCCTCCTCCGGCGGCGGCGTCGTGTGCCAACGTGACGGCGTGCCCGGCATGCCCGGTGGGCTGCAGCTCGATTTCCGGTGTGTAGGTCAGCAGTTCACCCAACCGGTCGCGAAGCTGCTCCGCCAGTTTGGGCGCGTCACCGGTGCTGTTGGGATTGAAAATGATGACGATCGATTCAAAAGTCCGCGCCAAATCCATGACCGCCTCCAAGTACTTGAGTCGGGAGCCATGCCGGACCCCTCTATCGAAAAAACTGTATGCCCGCTGGGCACGGCTAGGCCATGACTGGTACCGGTTGGCGCGCGGCAATGCTCTGCCTTGTCTGCAGCCGCAACTCCAGATCATTCATCACAATTGCGGCCAGGTCGGCCAGTGTCCGGGCGTCCTCGTCGCTGAATTCCCGCGGTTCACGGTCGATCACGCAGAGGGTTCCGAGGTTGTAGCCGTCGGGTGTGCGCAACGGGACACCGGCATAGAATTGCAGCCCGAATTCCCCTGCTACCAGGGGATTGGTTAGGGTCCTTGGATCAGCGGTTGCGTCTGGGATGATCCACGGGCCATCTTGAAGAATAGCTGAGGCACACAGGCCCGGATCCCTGCCGATTTGTTCGACCTCCGTGCCGTGATGCGTTTTGAACCAGATGCGGTCATGGTCCACTATGCTCACAATCGCGACAGGCACGGAGAATACCCGTGCCGCGATCATTGCCACCCGGTCGAACATGCCGTCGGGAAGCGTGTCCAGGATCCGGTACCGGTGCACCGCCTGCATCCTGGACTCCTCATCATCCCACGGAGAGGACTCAACCCTGCGCCTCCCGGCGCCCCGGGAAATTTCCTGCCGTAGCGCCAGGGAGACCTCCAGGGCGGACGGCCTGGAGGAGGGGTCGCGAGAGAGCATTGAGGTCAGCAGTTCGGCCCATCGGGGCGCGAGGCCGGCCGGGACCTGCGGAGGATGCAGCAGCCGGGCCAGTGCCGACTGGATCGGGGCACCCGGAAAGGCCACCTCGCCGGTCAGCGCTTCGAGCAGGACCAGTCCGAGTGAGTACACGTCGCAGGACGGGCCCACAGGTTCCCCCACAGCCTGCTCAGGACTCAGGTAGTGCGGCGTTCCGGAAGTATCCCCATCGTCGAACCCGTCGTCTCCCAGGATCATGGCGACGCCGAAATCACTTAGCTTGGCACGCGGCCTCGGATCTTGGTGGTTGTAGTCAACCAGGAGAACGTTGGCCGGTTTGACGTCCCGGTGGACAATTCCGTGATGGTGGATATAGGCAAGGCCGTCAGCAAGATCATGGCCAATCAGCGCCACATGCGCAGCAGAGACCGGTGCCTGTGCGCGGCGCCGGCGAAGATCGGGGCCGCGCACAAGCTCCATGACCAGATAGGAGACGGATGCGTTCGTGGGGTCTACACCCGTATCGAACAATGTGACGAGCGCATGGTGGCTCATCCCGGCCAGGATCCGCACTTCGGATTCCTGCCGGCGGGCCTGCTCGGCGTCGCCGTGCCGGCTTCTATGGAATACCTTGACCGCCACGTCCCGCTCCAGCAGTTGATCGACCGCGCGGTATACGCTGGATTGACCCCCGCGGCCGACGAGCTCCTCGATCCGGTAACGCCCGCTGAGCAGGTGCCCTCTTTCAATCATGCCCAATATCAGATTTCCCTCAAGTCAGTGGCCTTGGACGCTGACCGCAGTCCCGGTGTGGGATGAACGCCAAGTCGGCAGAACCACGTCATTTACTACCAGTGCCGGATTTGCCGCGCCGGGATCCCGGCGGGCCGGTGCCGTGAACCGGGTTCAGGTCAGTCGTGGATAGCTGGCCAGGAAGTAATCAGCCGCGGCCGGACCTTTCATGCACAGGCCGTTGGGCCCGGCACCGACGCGGCTCCTCATGGCAGCCCGAAAGGTTTTCTCCGTCCGGCGCGGAGTCCGTGTGACTTCGCACCAGCTGACGTACAGACCGTACAGAGGACCGGGGGCAAGTGTGCGGTCCGATTCAAGGTCAGGGGCGGTCGCTTCCTGCAGGAATCGGTCGAAGTGGGAATGTGCCATGGTGGCTCTTTTCCTCAGGGTGCCTTGGTGCCGCCGTTTCGCTACAGCAGCAAATGACTTCGGAGCCGTGCACCAAGCACCGAAGCAGCCGCCGTCCCTGACTGGGGTGGCCGCCGATGGGACGAAGCCGAAGCGACGCCCTACACCGTAGACTTTAGGCGTAGACTACGGGTAATGCAAGTGCGGTGGACTGACAAGCACCTACCTTCCGCTGCGCTCCGATCAGGATGGAAACCATGCCCCCCTCGAACGACTCCCGGCAGGACCACGTCCCCCGCGGCAGGTCGAAGCTGACCCGCGAGGCGGTGCTTTCGGCCGCACTCGAACTCGTGGATGCCGAAGGCCTGGAAGCCCTGACGATGCGCCGGCTAGGGCAGGAACTGGGCAGGGACCCGATGAGCCTGTACCGCTACGCCGACAACCGTGCAGCACTGCTGGATGGCGTAACGGAACTGGTCCTGAACGAACTCGCCATCGTCCCGGACGACCAGGACTGGCAGGGGCAGCTGCGTCGGATCGCCCATGACCTGCGGTTACTAGCGCTCCGGCACCCCAACGTCGTGCCCCTGCTGGTAACGCGTCCCCTTTCCACTCCGCTGGGATTACGCCCCCTGGGCACACTCCGCCCGCTGGAGCAGATCCTGTCACTGCTGGCCGAGGCCGGATTCGGTGCCGAGGACTCCCTGCACGTCTACCGGGCCTACTACGGCTTCCTGTACGGCCACATTCTCAACGAACTGCAGGAATTCATCGTGGACCCCGAAGAAAACGAAGCCCTGCTCCGTCTCGGCCTGCACCGCTTACCCGCAAAGCAATTCCCGCACCTGCGCGCCCTGGCATCTGCCCTGGCCGACTACGACGGTGCCGCCGAACTCGATGAAGGACTCAACATCCTGCTCTCTGGCCTCGCAGCCCGGCTCACGCCCCGTCCGCGAACAGTCACATAGGAATCCCGTCCCGTCTGCAAAGCGGATTCCCCAACGCGTTGTTCGGCTAGGCTTTCTCCTTCGGGTTACGTGCGCGGCAGACTCCGCTCCAGATCGGGCAGCTTGCTTTCGGTCACCGGCTGGATGCTGGTCACGGTGGCGAAGCCGGCGGCCAGCAGCGCGAAGTCGCTCTCCGGCGGCGCTTCCTCCTTGCTGTCCGCAATGGCCAGACGAAGATGTTGCTGTCCGCGTTCGGCCATGGTGGTTTGGACAACACCGAATTCGGCCAGTGTCGCCGTCCGATATTCGGGCAGTTCAGGCGAGTCCGTGTTGGGCACATTGAGGTTCAGCACGGTGCCGGCCTCCTGCTCCAGCAGGAACGGCAGCAGTCCCGTCGCCAGCCGAGCGGCGTTGTCCCAGTACAGATGCGCAGGATGCATACCGGTGTCCAGCGACACCGCCATCCCGTGGCCGCCGTTGATGCCCGCGGTCAGCGCTGCGCCTACCGTGCCGGAGTGCAGGATCACACGTCCGACGTTCGCACCGCGGTTCACCCCGGAAAGTACGACGTCGGGCGGGTCGCCAAAGGCGCCATGGGTAGCAATCATGGCGATGAAGCCCGGCGCGCCGTGGACCGCGAACGCCGGAACACCGTCGAGGCCTTCCAACTTCCGCTCCTCGATGCGGATGCGGCCCTCGTCCTCCCGGGCGGTGATGGAGGCGCTGCTGCCGCTGGCTTCCACCACCGGTGCGGCAACCGTGACGTTGAGCCCGGCCTCCACGGCACCGGCAGCCAAGGCATGCAGACCCGGAGAGTCGATGCCGTCGTCGTTCGTAATCAGGACCATTTTCGGCTTGTTCATTGTTTCCGTATCTTCTGCGCGAGCTCGTCCGGACTAATTTGCTGCGACTGGTCTGCTTCAGCCTCGCCCTCGAAGGGAACCACCTTTACCAGGCTGCTCAGCTTATGGATCGCGGCCGCCTCGCCGGTGCCCAGGCCGTGCCTGGTCACGTTCAGCGCACCTGCTGCGGTTCCCAGCACCACGGCTTCATGCATGGAGCCGCCGTCGGACAGGGTCGCGGCGACGCCGGCGGTCAGCGAATCGCCGGCCCCGCTGGTGTCCACGCTCTGCATCTCCGGCATGTGTATCTCGCTGACCTCGCCCTCGTCCAGCAGCAGGGACGGCAGATGGGCGCGGGTGACAATCACTGTTTCCGCTCCCTCTTCGTTTAGCTTGCGCATCGCCTCGACGATGTCGGCGGGGCTGGAACTGGCCGCGCGGCCGGACTCCACGAGTTCGTCGTCGGCGATCTTGACCACGGCCAGCCCTCCGGCCAGCGAAGCAGTCAGCCGTTCCCCCGCCAGGTCGGTAATGACCCTGCAGCCCGCGGTACGGAGGTCCGCGGCCAACCGCCGGTACACGTCGGCCGGCACCGCGTCTTCCCGGGCAGCGCCGCTGAGGATCACCGTTCCGGCGTCCATTCCTGCCTTGATCGTTAGGCCGTACAACTCGTCGAGCTCGTGCCGGGAGAGCTTGTCGCCCGGGGATTCGGCGACTACTTTCCTTCCACCGTCCCGCCGGTCGTGGATGTACGCGCCGCCGTTGCCCTGACCCTCCACCGAGAGCACATGGACGCCTTCGTCGGCGATCAGATGGCGCACTATGCGCCCGGTCTCCCCGGAAAACACACCACACATCGTGACCGAAGCGCCCAGTGCGGTGAGCATCCGAGCCTGCCACACGCCCTGGCCTCCGGCATGGAGGTGGATGTCCGCGGTCCCTTCCAGATCCTCCACGGTCACGGTCAGCACCGGCGACGGAGCAAATATCACTATGGAGCCCATCGCAGGCTCCTTTCAATCCGGCGTTCAGCCACGCCAGCCTCCTTGCCTCGGGCAGGCGCGCAACTGTGCCCTGCCCGATCTTGATTGCGGTCTCGGATGTAATGGATCCTGCTTCCGACACTAACCCCGCTGCAAGGACCACTCAATGGGGTTCGCTATTTCCGCGGCTTGCCGTTCTCGTCCGTCCGGACCGACTGGGTGACGAACTTGTTGCAGAACAGCACAAACGAGCCGTCCTGCCGCTGCACCAGGGTGGCACCGTCCTGCCAGATGCCGTTTTCCGCCGACCATTGCGAATCGAGCGGGTCGCCCTGGTTCTGGTGGATGTTGTGCACGCCAAGTCCGTCTTCGAACGGTTCGCCGAAGACCCAGATCCGCTGCGCGACCTCAAGGAGCGGCTCAAGGTCGGCGAGCGCCTCGGTGCTCACGCCCGACTTCCACGGCACGGGGAAATGCACCCGGAACACCGCGGCCAGCAGTCCCGGAACACAACCCAGGTGGTGCCGCCAGCTCAGGTCCCGGTTGCGGATGAAGTCCAGCGCACCGGAATCCGCCGTGGACTCTAGCGGATGCCAACCGTCGCCGAGTTTGTCCACGCCCTTGAGCATCGAGGGCCGCAGCTCGATGATCCGCCACTGCACGCCGTTCGGAACGGCCTTGCTGTCGACGTCGATCGCACAGTGGTAGACACCCGCGGGCGTGCGCAGCCGCAGGTTCCCGTGGAAGTACTGCCCGTAGTCGTTCGGCGGATCCCGGAAGTAGTCCTCTTTGACCCCCGCCACCACCCCATACCCACGATTCAGTGCCATAGGAACCACCTCACCTGCCCGGCGTTGGGCTGTTTGTCCTCACATCCTAGGCACGGTCCCCGACCTCCCGCCAGAACCTATCCCACACTGGACCTTGCCCTTGAGCAGGAAAAACAGTCAGAGTACGACGGCGGGCGGCGGGCTTATTGCCGCCGGTTCGAGCAATACTCCCTGAAGCGAATAACGCTTCCCTAACGGCGAAATAACGCCGTATGAGCTACGTTTCCCGAGCGGTGAAATTGCGCAAGTACAAGTACCTATCCCGGGTGTGGACGTTGGTGTCCAACAATGAAGGAGTGCGCGATGACCTTCAAAAAAGTTTGTGCATGCGCAGGCGGGACTACAGTGGGCGTCCTGCTTGTCACGCTGTCTGCCGCGTGTGCACCGGCACAGCAAAGTGAACCGGCACCTGCTCCCGTCACGGTGACCCAGACGGTGGAGGCTCCGCAGGCACCGCCTGCTTCTCTACCAACAACAGCTGCTCCTCCTTCCACGGCCGCGGCTCCTGCCTCTACAGCCGCTTCGACTCCCGAGCAAACGCAGAGCTGGCCGGAAATAGTGAAAAAAGTAAGTTCCGGTGTGGCTCGAATCAGCACCACCACATGCGAGGGCGACTTTACCGGTTCAGGCTTCCTCATTGACGAGGATCTGGTGGTCACGGCTGCCCATGTTGTCGAAGGAGCAACAGCAATCAACGTCGCTCTCGACGAGCAACTGGTCGGGGCACAGGTTCTCGGTATCAACGAAGCCGCGGAGCTGGCCCTGGTCCGCACCAACAGCGATGTGCAGGGCTACCACTTCAGTTTCAACGAGACCGAACCGGCCCTGGGTACAGATGTGGCTGCCCTTGGGTTCCCGCTCAACGCGGCGCTGACCCTTACTAAGGGATCCGTCAGCGGCCTTGATCGCGAGATAGATCTCGGCGCTGGTCCCATTTCGAATATGATCCAAACCGATGCTGCCATCAATCCCGGCAACAGCGGAGGTCCCCTGCTGACTGTCGACGGCCGCGTCGCCGGTGTGGTTAGCGCAATCAGGCAGTTCTCGGATTCTGCTGGCACACGGGCCGAAGGTACGGCCTTTGCGGTCACTGCACCACGGGCCGCAGCGGCAGCAGAAGAATGGCAGGCCCGGGCAACTCCAGTTCCTCCGGCCGACTGCGGCGCAGCTCCGGCTCCGGGCTTCGGGGACATCGCGTCCACGGTTCTCTCAGACCATGACCAGGCGACCAATATCGCGCAGAGTCTCCTCGTCCACGGACAGGGCATCAACCGCGGTGCCTATGATGCCGCCTATGAGGTTTTCACTCCGGAAATGCAGGCAGAGTTCGGCGGTGTGGAGGCGTGGAGCAGCGGTCTCAGTTCCTCTTACTGGACTGACCTGACAGTCTTGGCGGTCAGCGGCGAAGAGGACACTTTGCTGGCTGACGTCGACTTGCGGACCATTCAGGATGCGGCCGACGGTCCCCACGGACAGACTTGCTCGGATTGGAAAATCCAGTACACCATGCAGTGGGACGGCTTGTCGTGGCGGATAGCCGGCTCGTCCTTGCCCCTTGGGGACCCAACCGCGTGCTGAAGAACAGGACGCGGGCCTCCAGCTACAAGGTTATGGAGTAAACCCCGGCGGCGAGGACCATCACGCCCAGGACCGCTACGGTTGCGTTCGCAATGCCGCGCTGAGCTTCGGGTTTCATCCGGCGCCACTTGCGCCGCAAACGTCGTATATTCATGCAGTTCCCCAACTGTCTATTGCATCTTCCCAAGGGGAGCACAACATTCTGCTGAGCCGGGCACGCGCTGACCCGATTTCGGGGGATCAAGTGAAGCACGTGCCCGGCAGTAACAGAACTGAGAGCCTCCCAGTACTTAAACGCACAAGGGCACGGCAAGGGAATACCTATCCCCAACAAGGAAGTATCGTTCCCCAACGCCCCAACTGCGCTGGCAGATGAAGGAAACTGCACCAACATTTTTCCTTCACTGCTGACAATAAAACTACAGCATCCTCATACCGGCGCCAAAGATGCGGGATTAAACGTTAGCGTTCCGTGTCGTGGAGCGCCGCCGTCGTTCTATTGGCCCGCCACGGTATAGCTCGACCAGCCGGTGCCGATGAGCTCCCGTTCGGCCCAACTGCTCTTGTTCGCTTGGTAGTACCAGAGCTTGCCGTCGCTGCCTCTGGCAATCAGCCCGGAGGTTCCCTCCCCCGCGTAGCCGTTGGAGGTGACGATGTTGCTCATCTTGTTCCAGCCGGAGCTGCCCACGATCCGGCGGGTCTCGCTGATGAACGTCCCGGAGCCGTTGCCACGGTAGAGCTTGAGCTGCCCTGCGGGGGTTTTGGCGACGACGTCCTTGTGCCCGTCCCGGTCCCAGTCCATCGCCGTCAGTGTGTAGTCGCTCCAGCCGCTGCTGCCCAGCACGTACCGCGGGGAAAGCCAGGTGCCGGAGTCGTTGGGGTACACGTAGAGCTTTCCGGTGGAGCTGTTCTTGGCGATCACCACCGGGTACTTGTCACCGGTCCGCCACTTGGTGACGGTCAAGTCGTAGGATGCCCAGCCGCTGCTGCCGATGGTGTGGCGGGTGAAGCCGCCGTCGCGCTTGGCCTGGTAGTAGTAGAGCCTGCCGGACTTGGACTGCGCGATGATGTCGATGTAGCCGTCGGCGTTCCAGTCCACGGTGTGGATCTCGTCCATGGTTGTCCAGCCGGACGCGCCGATCATGACCCGGGTGGATCCGGTGCCGCTGTGCCCGTAGTTCCAGAGCTGCCCGTGCGAATCGAAGGCCACGATGTCGCCCTGGGAAGTAATCGAGGGGCTGGCCTCCGGCGTGGCGTCCGCCGCGACCTCTACGCTGCCCAGGTTCCGGAAGTCCCCGGACGAGTTGCCCAGCGTGTCCCTGAGCGGGAACAGCGTCACGTTCCAGGTACCGGTCGGGGCACTTTCGGGAAGGGTCATGACCCGTTCCCAGGTCCCGTTTTTGACGTCGCCGGAGACGAATTTCATCTCGCCGAAACCTACGGTTTCAGCCGTCACCGGGTGCTCCAGTTGGACCGACGGCGGCACCGCGCCGGTTGCGTCGGTCACCTGCGCTTTCACGGTAACCGTGTTTGTACCGTCCGCGAGGTTCAGCGATTCCGGCGTCACGGTTGAGCCGGCCAGTGCGGGTGCGGCTGCGTCTACCTTGATGGCGGACGCGCTGAAGGAATGGGACCATTCCGTGGTCGAGCCTTCCTTCAGCGTGTACCCCGGCTGCGCAGTCGCGGTAACCACCACCGTGCCCGACCCCGGGTGGGTGCCGGCGGCTACCGGCTCGCCGTTGGCCCGGTAGCTGACCCCCTCGACCGACGGAACCGTGTAGGTATCGGCCGCGGTTCCGTCCTTGTCGGTGAACACCGCTTCCTTCGGGACCACCTCGACCACGGGAGGCTCCGGAGTCGACGAGGGGGCGGAGCCCACTGCCGCGGCAGCGTCGACCAGTCCAGCGCCGCAGCCCTGCGTACAGGTACCGGGCATCGGCCGTGCGCTGTCCTTGAGCCGCTGCTCCACCGCGTCGGGCGTCATGGTGCCACCGGAACCGGCGATCATCAGCGCAGCCACCCCGGCCACATGCGGCGCCGCCATCGAGGTGCCCTGCGAGTAGTAGTACGATTCCGCGCCCGGCGTCGTGGCGCCGTCGTTGAGCGTGGAGGCGATGCCGCTGCTGGTGGCGGTGCTCATGTCCCCGCCCGGCGCCGTCACGTCCACCACCGAACCAAAGTTCGAGTACTCGGCGCGGTTCCCCTCGCGTCCGCTGGCAGCCACGGTGATGACATGCTCGCAGTTCGCCGGGGTGGCGTTCAGGGCGTCCCGGTTCTCGTTGCCGGCGGCGACCACGACGGCCGTCCCCGCGTTGTAGGCGTAGTCGATTGCGGCCTGGGACGTAGAGGAGCAGGTTCCGCTGCCGCCCAGGGACATGTTGACCACATCCGCCGGGTTCGGGTTCGCCGGCACACCCGGCACGGTGCCACCGGCTGCCCAGATGATGCCGTCGGCAATGTCGGACATGTAGCCACCGCAGGCGCCCAGCGCCCGGACCGGCAGGACCTTTGCGCCGGGAGCCACGCCGGCTACGCCCTTGCCGTTGCCGGTCACCGCGGCCACGATCCCGGCCACGTGGGTGCCGTGCCAGGACGACCCTGTGCCGCCGGTATAGGACCCGCATTCGTAGGCGCCGTACCAATCCCCCGCGTCACGTGCGTCGGGGTCGCGGCCGTTGCCGTCGCGGGACATGGTGGGATCGGAGATCATGTCGTAGCCCGGCAGTACATTGGCATTCAGGTCGCTGTGGTTGGTAATGCCGGTATCGACGACGGCGACAACCGCGCCTTCGCCCCGGCCGGCATCCCAGGCGCCGGGCAAGCGCAGGCCGGCCCGCTCTTCCCAGAAGTTCCACTGCAGTTTGTACAGCGGGTCGTTCGGTGCCGCCGCTGCCGGTTGCAGCAGCGGGTCCGGCTCGACGTAGGCAACATCCGGGTTGGCTTCCAGTCCGGCCACAAGATCCTGACTTGCGGTTGAATCCAACGTCGCGGCCGTCTCGATCACCTGCGCCCCAGTCGCGGTGGTCCGCACTTCCTTGACGGAGATGCCCAAATCTCTGGCCGTCTTCCCGTAGGCGCGGCTGCGGCCGGCGGAACTGCGCCCCGCCTTCTCCTTGAACTTGACCACATACCTGCCCGACGCCGGTACATCGTCCCGGTCGAGTCCGGCATCGGGAGCTACCGGGAGTGGTTCGGTGTTTCCCGGGCCCGGTTTTTCGGCAGCGGCGTGCGGCTCTTCGGCGGTTGCGGGAAGAGGGTCATCGGCGGCGGACGCCGCGGTGGGAAACAGCAGGCCGCCCAGCAGCGCCGCTGCACAGAACGGGGCGACACTTAATGGGAAGCGGCGGGGGCGGAGCTGAGACATACGCATCCTGTCAACGGTGCGCCGTTGGGGAGCCGGCGCAGGAAAAGCACTTCAATTGGGAAGCGCCGCGCACGCTTCCGCTATTGATTGTACGTTTTATCCTCGGATTCGCACCACGGCTACCCATTAACAGGGAAGGAATTCAAGACGCCGGCCGCCGGGCTGAGGAACGAGCCGAGTTACCGGGTTTTACACGCCTGCTTGCCAGGCTCACTTTCCTTCGTTTCCACCGGACCTACGATCGGGCTTGGCTCCAGAAACGGTCAGCAGGGCGTCCTCGTACCCGCCGCCGAGGCCAATGCGGGTGATGTCCTTGAGCCGGTACTTGGTCATCTCGGTATCCCAGCGGGCGTGCCTGTCGATTTCGAGCAGCCAGACGCTTTTCCTGCCCCAGTCGACCGGGGCGCCGATAAAGCAGGCATCGGGCTTGTCTTTCTCCTGATGGATTGTGAGGGCATCCCTTCCCTCGCCCACAGTGCGGATGATGGCCTCTGCGCTGGAAAGGCTGATGGGTTGCTCCGGTGCGGCCGGCGGCCATTGCTTGAGCTTCTTCAGCAGCTCCGGTTCGAACCCATCTACCTTTTTGACCTTCGTGATGTCCTTGGTGCGCAGGGCAGTGAACCCGTCCAGGTAGCCTCCGTCACGGGTGTCCGCGATGAGGATCCAGTCGTCGGAAAGCTGCACAACGTAGCCGCGGATGACGTCCGCGTCGTTGATTTTCCGGCGAATATCAACGTAGGCCTTCTTATCCATGGCGCTCTGGAGGGCGGCAAGGACCTTACGCCTCGACTTCTTCTGCGACTTCATGCCATCAGCTTTCCACAGGCCCGGGGTTCCGGGAACCGACGGCCCGGCTTCCGGAACAGGAACCAGAGAATTACGACGGCGGGCGCCCACCCGCCGTCGTTGTTTGACGCAGTGCTTGGAGACTTCACCGTGGGTTGGGCGAGTCGCTACGTCTGCTTCCTGTTCGCGTGGTCTGCCGGTAGTGAAACGTTCACCAAACCTTGGAACAGTGCCTTTGGCGGCGAGAACCGCTGCCAACATCACTCGACCGAAGGATCATGGTGAACCCCATTACCACCCCCTCCAAGTCATCTTCTGCCAAACCCCTTGCCCTGACCGCCGGCACGCTGGCGCTGATTTTCGGCGGTGTCGCGCTCTCCCCCGCGGCCACCGCAGCCCCCGAAAACGCCCCCGCCGACACGGGCTGGGCCGCGGGCGCCTACCGCGGCAGCGTCGAGGTGGTCGAAGGGCCGGACGCCGACCAGGAAACCATCGACGGCAGCGTCTTCGACGATCAGAACAAGAACTCCGTACAGGACAACGGCGAGAGAGGCCTCGGCGGCGTGACCGTCTCCAACGGCCGCGACGTTGTCACCACCGACAGCCAGGGCCGCTACGAACTGCCGGCGTTCGAGAACATGACCGTCTTCGCCACCCAGCCGCGCGGCTACCAGGTGCCGGTGGACGAGAACAACGTGGCGCAGTTCTACTACCACCACCTGCCCGAGGGCTCGCCCGACCTGGAGCACGGCGGTATTGCCCCCACCGGCCCGCTGCCGGATGCGGTCAACTTCCCGCTGGCCAAGAGCTCGCTGACCCAGTCGCCCGAGCAGCACTGCCTGATTGGCGGCGACATCCAGACGTACACGGAGGAACAGGTGCCGTTCGCCCGCGCCGGCGTCTTCGCCGATCTGGCCGACCGCAACGACTACGCCGGCTGCGGCGCCCTGTTCATTGGCGACGTGGTCGGCGACGACCCCGGGCTGTACCCGCAGACGCGCGAGCTGACCAGCATGATCAACGGTCCGGCGCGCTTCCTGCCCGGTAACCATGACCTGGACTTCGACGCCGCCAGCAGCGAGCACTCGTTCGATTCGTTCCGCGCCAACCTCGGGCCGGAGTACTACTCGTACGACGCAGGCAAAACCCACGTCGTCGCGCTGAACACCGTCGAGTACCAGTCGGGCACGCCCTACAACGGCGCGCTGGACGAGAGGCAGCTCGAATGGCTGCGCAACGACATTGCCCAGGTACCGGAAAACAAGCTGATCGTCCTCGCCGCGCACATCCCGCTGCTGGACTACGCCGACCAGGGCAGCTCCAAGCACCAGGTCGACCAGGTCAAGGAGATCTACAAGATCCTCGAAGGCCGCGAAGTTGTAGCCCTGGGCGGCCACACCCACAGCATCGAGAACCTCCGCGAAGGCGACTCGCTGGCCGGCTGGTCCGACGTCTTCGGCGTCGACGGGCTGCCGTTCACCCACATTACCGCGGGCGCCATCTCCGGCGACTGGTACTCCGGCCGCATGCTGCCCGAGGGCTACCCGCTCGCCGTCCAGCGCGACGGCGGCCTGCCGGGCGTGCTCACCCTGGACATCAAGAACACCGAGGTCAAGGAGCGCTTCACCGTCCGCGGCGAAGACGATTCCCTGCAGATGGCGCTGGGCCTGAACACTCCGCGCTACCGCGGCTGGTACGCCGAGAACGTGGACAACAAGGGCTCCGCTCCTGAGTTCACGGACGCGCTGACCGTCTCGCAGGAAGAGCTGGCCAACCAGACCTGGCTGACCACCAACTTCTGGATGGGCAGCACCGGATCGACGGTGGACGTGAAGATCGACGGCGGCGACACTGCCGAGGCTGTCCGCACCCAGCAGATGCAGGGCGAAGGCCAGCTGGTCGGCGCCGAGTGGTCCGACCCGACCGCCGTCCAGGAGCAGCTGGTCCACGGCGGTAGCCTGGCCGACCGCATGATGCACCTCTGGCGGCTGGAACTGCCCACCGACCTCGCCGTCGGCGAGCACACCGCCGAGGTCACCGCGACCGATGTCCACGGCCGCGAGTTCACCGAAACGCTGACCTTCCAGGTCACTCAATAGTCCTGCCCCGCACTACAGCTGTCCGCCCAGCCCATCCGCTGGGCGGACAGCTGCTGCCCCAAGCCCACTTCATTCGACCGGAGAATCCATTGCATCCGAATGACCATCTCAGAAAACCGCTCTCCAGCCGGCCTGCCCGCCTGACCGCCAGCACGCTGGCACTCGTGGTCGGTGGCGTCCTGCTCTCCCCCGCCGCCATCGCCACACCTGACAGCGCTCCCGTAGATGCCGGCGGAACCGCCGCCTACCAGGGCGCCGTCGACGTCGTTACTGGAGCTGACGAGAACCAGAATGTTCTCGATGGCACCGTGTTCAACGACAAGAACCGCAACTCCAAACAGGACACCAACGAGCCCGGCGTCGCCGGCGCCACCGTGTCCAACGGCCGTGACGTCGTGACCACCGACGAGCAGGGCCGCTACGAACTGCCGGCGTTCGACAACATGACCGTCTTCGTCACCCAGCCCCGCGGTTACCAGGTTCCGGTGGACGCCGACAACGTTGCCCAGTTCTCCTACAACCACCTGCCCGAGGGCTCGCCCGACCTCAAGTACGGCGGCATCGCCCCGACCGGTGCGTTGCCCGACGCCGTGAACTTCCCGCTGGCCCAGAGCAAACTCACGCAGTCCCCCGAGCAGCACTGCGTGATCGGCGCCGACGTCCAGACGTATGACCAGGAAGAGGTGGCGTTCGCCAAGGCGGGCGTCTTCGCCGACCTGGCCGCCCGCGATGACTACGCCGGCTGCGGCGCCCTCTTCATTGGCGACGTGGTGGGCGATGATCTGTCCCTGTTCAGCCAGACCCGTGAACTTTCGGGAATGCTGAACGGCCCAGCCCGCTTCCTGCCCGGCAACCACGACCTCGACTTCGATGCCCTGGACGGAGAGCACGAGTTCGACACCTTCCGCGCCAAGCTGGGCCCGGAGTACTACTCCTACGACGCCGGCAAGGCCCACGTCGTCGCGCTGAGCACCATCGAGTACCCCACGAATGTGCCGGCAAAGAAAAGCAACTACACATACGGCCTCGGCGAGCGGCAGCTCGAATGGCTGCGCAACGACATCGCACAGGTGCCCAAGAACAAGGTGATCGTGCTGGCCTCGCATAGCCCGTTGCTCGAGTTCTTCTACAGCAACTCGCACACCACCAAGCAGCTCAAAGAGATTTACCAGATCCTCGAGGGCCGCGAGGTCATCACGCTGGGCGGCCATACCCATATGTCGGAGAACCTGCGCAAGGGCGACCTGATGGCCGGTTGGATGGATGAGGTTGGCGAGCAGGGCCTGCCGTTCACGCACCTGACCGTCCCCGCGGTTTCCGGCCATTGGTACGGCGGACGCGTGGTCGAGGAGGGCTACCCCACGTCCATCCAGCGTGACGGAACCCCGCCCGGCGTCGTAACGCTGGACATCATGAACACGGACGTCACCGAGCGATTCACCGTCCGGGGCGGCGACGAGTCGCAGCAGCTGGCGGTCGGCCTGAACAGCCCGCGTTACCGGACCTGGTACGCCGAGAACGTCAGCAAGCCCCGCGGCTCGGCACCGGAGTTCGGGAACCCGTTGACCGTCTCGCAGGAAGACCTGGCCAACCAAACCTGGCTCACCACCAACTTCTGGATGGGCAGCACCGGCTCCACCGTTGAAGCGAAGATCGACGGCGGTGAAACCGTTCCGGCAACCCGCACCCAGCAGCTGCAGGGCGAGACCGTCCGCGTCGGCGCCGAATGGTCCGACCCGGTGGCCATCCAGGAGCAGTTCGTCCACGGCGGCGGACTCGCCGACCGGTCAATGCACCTCTGGCGGCTGGAGCTGCCCTCCGACCTCGCAGTCGGAGAGCACACCGCGGAGGTCACCGCGACCGATGTCCACGGCCGCGAGTTCACCGAAACGCTGACCTTCCAGGTCGCTAAATAGTCCTGCACCAGCACAGCGCACGACGGCGGGTGGCAGCTTCACACTTCGCAGCCACCTGCCGTTTCTGCGTTCAACGCTCTTGGCGATTGTCACCAGGGTGGTTTGGCTGGCTGGAGCGGCCAGTCATCGAACGGCCTATTCCAGCCGTTCGTTTCCTCCTGCCGTGGCCGTCTCTTGGGCGATGTGCCTATTTGGGTTGCGTCTACGCTATCCGGCAGGGCGGTCAGGGCCGGTTTCTTCGGTGGCACGGATGGTCGACCCAAGTGTTCTGCCGGTGCAGGTGCCGGTGCAGGTGCTGGTGCAGGTGCAGGCTCGAGGGCAGGTGGATCCTGAAGGATCCCCGTCCGTGACGGAGCGGTGGGCAGTGCAACTCCTGCGTATCTGTAGCGGTTCCGCCGGGGTTTCTGGTCGGGGTCGATGTAGCGGGGCGGGATGAACCACGGGATTCCGTCCCGGGCTTCGATCTTCCAATTTTCATCGTGTATCAGGTGGTGGTGCCAGCTGCAGAGAAGAATACCTTTGTCTACTGACGTGCGGCCTTCATGCTTTTTCCAGAACTCGATGTGGTGGGCTTCGGTCCATGGTGCCGGCATGGTGCAGTCCGGAAAAGCGCATCCTTTGTCCCGGGCCACGAGTGCCCGGCGCTGTGCGGGGGTGAAGAGCCGTTGCGCGCGTCCGACGTCGAGGATTTCGCCCTTGCCGCCGAGGACTATCGGGATCAGGTCGGCGTCGCAGGCGATCTTGCGGACGGTCTTCGGTGTGATGAGTCCGCCGAAGACCGCGTGTCCCGAGGTGCCGATCCGGTCGATCAGGTCCTGGTAACCCATGGTGATCATGATCTGGGGCCGGTGGCCGCCGCTGCTCGGAAGCTTATCCGCGCAGAGGGCGATTTGGCAGGCGCCAACGAGTCCTTGCAGCAGTTTCTGCGGCCGTGTCGGTCCTTGCCACGCCGGATCCTGCTGCTCGTGGGAGAGCCCCGGGTTGTCGGCGCTCACGCAGGGGCCGGTCGCAGGAGGATCGTCATTCTCCGCAGCAAAGGTGGTGCGCAGGCGCGGGTTGGTGGCGGCGTTCATGACGGTGATGAGGTATTCGTACTGCTCGTCGGTTGCCGCGATCTCTATCCGGTGCAGACCCTGCCGCTTGCCGCGGATGAACACGCCCTGCTTCGCCCGCAGAAGCTCATCGCCTGGCTCCCGGCCGTCGGGGTCCAGGCCGGCTTCCCAGCGCTTGATGATCTCCCGCAGGACGTCCAGATCCGATTCGGCCGCCTGCAGGGTGAGCTGTTGTTCCATGGCGGCCAGGTCCTCGTCGGAGGCCGTCGGCCGGACCCGCTCAAGCGCGTCGCGGATGAGGGTGGCCGCCTGGCCGCTGATCTTGGAGGTGGCCAGGACCGCCCCGAGCCGTGCGAATTTCGGCGGTGCCTGTTCTCCGGTCATCAGCGTCGAGGGCATGGTGCTGGACCCCACCCGCAGCCTGCGCTGGGCTTCACTGCGGCTGATGTGCAGTTTCGAGCGGAGATATTCCGCGGTGTCCTTGAACTCCGGCTTCTTCGCCTTGCCGTCCTCACCTGGTCCCTGCACCGGATCAGCCAAGGTGAGGCGCTGATCGGTTTCGCCCACCGCCGCGATGTTCTGCTGCTCCACGGCGTGGGCGCCGATGAGCTGCAACTGCTCTACCGTTTTGGAGATCTCTTCGATGGCCGCCACCGAACCCGCTAAGTCCTTGGGGGTCTGCAGGAGCGCCGCCTGCTGGAATGAAGCGGCGAAATCCTGCATGGCAGCACGCACTGAAGCGAGGAAGCCTGCCGGCTCCTGATGCGCTTCAAACGGTGCAATTCCATACCCCCACGCTATAGAACACGCCTTCGAATAGCACGGGAAAAGCGGCAATGTGGAGGACAAGTGGTCGGAGTAGTCCTCGCGGATTCCTGACCTCCGGAACCTCCTGTTTTTCAAAGACATCGTCTTGTCGCCCTCGACGGTGAAGACAGCCGAGGACAGGGAGCACTGCGCGGCGTTCTCCGCGGTCGGCAGGAATGAGAACGTGTCGCCGTCCGACTTCGTGAGGGTGAACCAGTCCCCGCCGTCGGGCCCCAGCGCAACTTTAGGGCGCCGTCGTCTTACCCCCTGTTTGGTGGATTGACGCCTGGGCGATGCTGGGTGAGTCTGAACGCACGCGGGCGCGACGGGCGCCGCTTTGGGGAAGGACGCGTCATGAGGACTATGCGTGCGTCCACAGCCGTCGTACTTGCGACAGCCGCTGTGATGGCCCTGTCCTCCTGCACTCCCGGCGGGCCGGAACCACCCGACGCCGCCCCCTCTACTTCTACCAGCCCTCCGGGGGCCGCTGAATCCCCGCGAGAGCCCCACCAGTCCTACCGCTCCACAAACTCCTTTGACGCGCAGCTGCCCACCCCGTGGACGGACGGAGCCTCATGGGTGATTGAGGACGCGGTGGTCGGCACGTACGGCTTGGACACCGGAATTGCAGCCCTGTCCGAGGACGGCATCATGACGGTCTACGACCGGCGCGGTGGCGTGGTCTCACAGTCCGAGGAACCGAGGGAGCTGGCGCCCGACCGGACCAGGGGCACCGAAGTCGCACAACTCTACGAGGGCGGGAAGAAGTACCTCGCTGTATTCACCCAAGGAACGCCACCCGAGGCAGAAGGTGCAAGCCCGTCCCCCGGCGCCCTAACTGTCGTGATCACCGTGTTCGATGGGGCCAATGGCGAGCTGCTGCACCGCACGCTCCACACCCTCTCCTCTGACGGAGACGAGCACACCGGGCTGCTCGGCCACAGCGGCTCCCTGTATCTGCCCGTCGCCGAGGCTCCGTTGGTTTTCGATCCGGTCAGCGGTGAGTTCGAAACCGTTGAGGTTCCCGACGGCGACGAATGGGTCCTACGAGTGGACGGCGTGGACGTCTTCAACCGGGTCGATGACCTCGTGGACATGGAGCTTGATGACCGCCGCCAGCAGGGCTACGAGGCGTTCACCGGACAATGGCGCCATGAGGGGTTCATCGCCATCCCGAACGCGGTAGGACCGTACATCAACCTGGCCATCGGCAACGGTGGCGTCGCGACGGACAAGTGCCTCGTCGTCAACGTGCATAGCGGCGAAAGCATCGGCGCCTCGGAACGGCTGAACAACGGGTGTCTGCGAACCGGCTCCAACCACATCCATGGCTTCAACGGGCTCCTGTTCGTGGGGCATCGGGGAAACGGCTTCGCCTCCTTTGAGGAAGGCACCGTCCTCGTCGCCATGTTTGACCCGGAGACCCAGCGGCAGTGGGTCGAAAACGCCGATCCGCGCGACACCGAGTCGGAGGACTTCCGCCCTTACTTTGTCGGCGCGGACCGCATCGTCTACGGCAAGTACTCAGCGCCAGAGACCAGCGAAGGGCAGGCCGCCAGCTACGACCCTGCGCTGGGGACGGAACCTCGCACCTGGCACGAGGGCAATAAGACTGTGCTGCCCGCCGCCGTCTCCGGCGATGGGATCGGAGCCTTTCCTGACCTCGATGGGAACGCGATGGCGTACATTGTGAAGCCCGAAGCCGGACCATGATCGAGTCAGTCGTGCTCCCGACGTCCCCAGTGATGGGAGCGGCCGTGCACCTTCCCATCCTCGTGCAGCACCAGGACCGGGCACGCGGCATGGGATACGCAGGCCGAGCTCACGGAGCCGAGGTGCATGCCGCGGAAGCCGCCGTGGCCCCGCCGCCCTACCACCAGCATGACGGCTTCCTTTCCGGCCTCCACCAGTAGCTCGGGCGCGGGTCCGCGCAGCAGTTCGGTGCTCAGGTCGGCCGGCGGATTTTCGCCGAAAGCCTGCTCCACTGCGGCCTCAAGTTTCTTCTTCGTTGAGGCTTCGAACGCGTCGAAATCCGGCGGAACATACCCCTCGTAGATCGGGGGAAAATGCCAGCAGGAAATCGCATGGATGGATGCGTCAAGGGCAGGCGCCAGCCGCCCGGCCATGCGCAGCGCCTCGACCGAACCCTCGGAACCATCCACACCGACAACAATTTTGCCGCTTGCCGACCCCATCGCCGTTCTCCTTCGTTTAGGAATCCGCCCCGCAATTACAGAATGACAGGGAATGCGCAGTGTGGAAAGACGTCACTGATCACGGCCGGACCCCTCCTTGAAAACGACGACGGCGGGTGGCTGCGTTACGCAGCCACCCGCCTGGACGGTCACCCTGGTTAGGCTCAGGAACCGAGCCGCAGGGTCTCCCAGCCGCCTTGGCCGATGATGATCCGCTGGTTGATCCGGTTCTTGGTTACGGCGTAGTGGTACAGCGTGCCGTTCATATCCCGTGCGAGGATACCCATTCCGCCGTCAGACACATGGTCGGGAATGGCCGAGAGGTGCCCCATGGCGTTCCAGCCGGACCGGCCGACTACCCTACGTTCTTCGGATACGAACCGGCCGGATCCGTTGGAGCGGTACAGCTTCAGCTGGCCGGTGGTCATCTTTACCACCAGATCCATCCTGGCGTCCTGGTCGTAGTCCATGGCCATCAGGTCGAGGTTCCGCCAGCCGGAGGAGCCGATCAGCGTGCGGGGGCCATGGTTCTCGCCTGTCGGGTTGGTGTAGGCGTAGAGCTTGCCGTCCCGCAGGTTCTTGGCGATGACGCCGGGGAACTTGTCGCCGCTGCGCCACTCGGTCACCAGCACGTCGTAGCCCTGCCAACCGCCGC
This sequence comes from Arthrobacter crystallopoietes, assembly GCF_017603825.1. Classification (NCBI taxonomy): domain Bacteria; kingdom Bacillati; phylum Actinomycetota; class Actinomycetes; order Micrococcales; family Micrococcaceae; genus Crystallibacter; species Crystallibacter crystallopoietes. The sequence continues at coordinate 2,524,433 of NZ_CP072014.1, read as the reverse complement.
TACCGATGACTGCGCGCTGGAAGCCACCGGTCGCCCGGCCGTAGTCGACTGTCAGCTGGCCGTTCTTCCAGTTCGCCACGAGATCCTGGACGCCGTCGTTGTTCCAGTCGGCCACATCCACTTTGAGAGCGTTCTGCCAGCCTGCGGAAACGAAGGTTCTGGTAGCCAGGTCGCCGCCCTTCGCCGAGGGGTACGAGTACAGGGAACCGTCGCCCGCCACCGCGGCAATGTCCCCGGGCAGGATTTTCGCGGTCTTGTTCGCCTCGGGGAGCCGGTCCGGAAGCACCCGCAGGTCACGGGCCAGCAGGGCCGGCATGTCGTAGGACCAGTGGTTGACGCCGGGCAGGACCGTCATGGTGGTCTTGGTGAAGCCCTTGTCCGCATAGATCTGTTCGGCACGCTGGGCAGTGCCGAGCGCGGACCAAGTGGCCAGTGTGGTGCCGCCCATGCCGTCCAGGCTGCCGGCGATCCAGTTGACGTTCATGTTCTTAACTGCGGTGGACGGGGCCGTCGGCATGCTGCGGTATCCGCCGCCGCCGACGATGGTGGCGCCGCCGCCCTTGATCCAGTTCTGCTTATCGGCCAGGACCTCCATGCTGGTGAACTCTGCACCGCCGGAGTAGCCGTGGAACCAGACCCGGCTCGGGTCGACGTCGTACTTTGCAATTAGCATGGCCGCGAGTGAACGGAAATAGTCGCCGTTGCGGTCGATGTCTTCCCACCAGGTGATGCCGCCGACCTTGTCCGGGGTGATGACCGGGACCATGAGCATGTTCTTCTTGGCCGCCTCGGCCGCCATGCCCTTCATGATGGAGCCGGTGGGCTGGTGGACGTAGGACTGCGCCGGGTAGCTGTAGTCGCCGTGGAAGACGAAGACGATGCCCACTGGCTGCGAGGTATCCACGTTGTTGCCGAGCACATGGTACTGGCTTGTCAGGCCGTTGGGCGCGGTGTAGTTCCGGTACGTCAGGGTGCCGGGAGCGGGTGCGTAGGCCACGATCGCGGTCTGGGCCGTGGTGACCGTCCGGGACCGGTAGTTGGTTTTAGAGCCCGTGATCCGCACCGACAGCTTCGTGCCGGCGTCAGTGGTGGTCACCTTGTAGGTTGCGGCGGTGGCGCCGGTGATGTTCCTGCCGTCACGCAGCCACTGGTAGGTCAGGGTGGCCCCGGTGGTCCAGGTGCCCTTGGCGGTCAGGGTGCTGCCCACCAGCGCGCTGCCGCTGATGGTCGCGGCCACGCTGTTGGCCACTGTGCCCAGGATGACTTTGGCCGTCAGCGCCGAGGTGGCGGAGGTGGCAGTCATACCGGACTTTGTTCCGGTCACGCGGACGCTGATCCGCTGGCCGGCGTCGGCCGTGGTCACCTTATAGGTGGCAGCGGTGGCGCCCGTGATCGGCTGGCCCTCGCGCAGCCACTGATAGGTCAGGGTGGCGCCGGTAGTCCAGGTTCCGGCCTTGGCGGTCAGGGTCTGGCCCAGGACAGCGCTGCCGGAAATGGTGGGGAGGACGCTGTTCACGACGGGCTGCGGAGTCGCCTTGACGGTGACCGGGGCCTCGGTAGTAGTGGTCGGCGAAGGGGCCGGAGCAGGAGCATCGCTGGACGGTGTGGGATCCGGCGTTTCCGTGGCGGGAGCTTCCGTTGTCGGAGCTGGCGAAGGCGTTTCCGTGTCCGGAACGTCAGTGCTCGGGGCAGGCGTCGCGGCATCTGTGGCCGGGGCTGATTCGTCCGCTTCCGGAACCTCAGTCAGCGGTGCTTCCTTGGCCGGCTGGTCCGTGGCGGACCCGGTTGCCTCAGGGGCGGGCTTCGTCGACGACGCCTCGTCGGTCCACTCCGCCTCCACAATCTCGGACACTGTCTTGCTGCCTTCGACAGCAGCGCGGAACCGGAGTTTGGCGGCCTCGGTGAACTTGAACATGCGCTGGAACGCCTCATCGCCGGATTCCAGAGCGTCCGACGTCCACAGCTTGGCCCACTCGCCGTCCCAGTAAACCTGGAGCTCGATGGTCTTGCCGGTTGCGTTGGTAACCTGGCCCTCGAACTTGAGCTCCGGGTCGCCGGCCTCACGCTTCAGGATTTCCAGCTTCACAACCGGTTCGGCAGCAACGTCGGCAGTGCCGGACGGAGCGGGATCAGGTGTGGCAACGACAGATGCGGGAGCAGAGCTGCCGGTCGCATCGCCCGTGACCACCGAGGTTGCGTCGGTTGTCGACAGTCCGGTCTCGTCACCAGCGTAGGCCGGCGTGGCGGCCGGGATGATGAATCCCGCTGCCAGTATTCCGGCAGCCGCCAGCGCAACAAAACGTTCTTTCACAGTTTCGCCCCTCAAAAAACGATCGGCGGAACCGTGATACCGGCTCCGAGCTAAGGTAGGTACCCGGCAAGCCGTGACCATTCCCCACGGGAGAAGCGTAACGTTTCACTTAAAGCTTTCATACCCCAGTTAAACCCCAGTTTCGAACAACACGGGAACTAAACGCCAAGGAACGGCGGCGGCGATGCCATTACCCGCGCCCTGTCCATCTATCGGGCAAGATTCACGACGCCAAAACCTCTGCGGACACCGACATTGTGACGCACTTCATATTAATCGTTGACACGATCAATCATTCGGATAAGCATTAGTTGTCCGATTAAACGATCCACAGTGAGGTTTCCCCAATGACCCGCACCATGCGTCAACGCTGCCGCACGATTGTTTCAACATCCGCCCTTTCTGCCCTCCTCGTCGCCGCGGCTGTCTCCCCCGCCGCCGTAGCTGCACCGGCGTCGTCCGGCGCCACGACTGCGACGACCGCTGCCGCAGAACAAGTACCTCCCACCGTTGCCACCGGGACCCTCGACAACGGAGCCACCTGGCGTGCCGAGGTGCCCGCGAACTGGAACGGCAAGCTGGTGCTGTTCGCGCACGGCTTCCGTGGCGGTACCGACAACCCGGCGTGGGACAAAGGCTTCGCCCCCACTGCCGCAGAACTGATCAACCGCGGGTACGCCGTCGCGTCGTCGTCGTACGCCGAAACAGGCTGGGCGCTGGAGACGGCCGCGCAGGACCAGCTCGACACCATGGCCGCGTTCGAGAAGCAGTTCGGCGAAGCGGACCGCGTCATCGCCGTGGGCCGGTCTATGGGCGGCCTCGTAACCAGCATGATGGCCGAGATTCGGAATGCTGGCATCGACGGCGCCGTGAGTACCTGCGGACTGGTCGGCGGCGGAGTCGCCCTGAACAACTACCAGCTGGATGCAGCCCACGCGGCGGCCGAGCTTCTCCTTCCCGGGCAGGACATCCGGCTGACCGGCTTCACCACGCCGGAGCAGTCGGACGCGACCATCGCCAGCCTGAAGGCTGCGCTGCAGGAAGCCACGGAATCGGCCGAGGGAAGGGCCCGGATTGCACTGGTGGCGGCACTGCTGAACACGCCCACCCAGCTCGACGGCGTCGAACTGATGGATCCGGAGTCCCTGGCCGCCGCCCAGGCAGACCTTGTGCTGGACACCCTGCCGACCGTCATCGGGCGCCGTCACACCATCGTCAACGCAGCCGGCGGGGACAGCGGCTGGACCGCAGGCGTGGACTACGCCAAGCTCCTGCACTCCTCTGACCAGCGTCAGCAGGTGGAACACATGTACGGTCTGGCAGGCCTCGACCTGTCGACGGACCTTGCCACCATCACCGCCAACGCCGACATCACACCGGATGGAAACGCCCTGGAGTGGATGCTGCGCACATCTACTCCGACCGGCGAACTGCAGGTGCCGCTGCTCGCAACGCACACCCTTGTGGACCTGCTGGCGCCCGTGGAGTACCAGGAGGAGTACGCCGAAACCGTGCGCCAGGCGGGCGAGCGCTCCTTGTTCCGCCAGGCTTTCGTGGACCGCGAGGGACACTGTAGTTTCACGGTCGCCGAGAACGTCGCCTCGATCGAAGCCATGGACCAGCGGCTGGAGACCGGCAACTGGGGCAACGTGGCCAAGACCTCCGTGCTGCAAACGAACGCCGAGTCCATCGGCCTCGACGGCGCCGCCTTCGTCGACTTCCGGCCCGGCGAGTTCATCAACGACCGCGACTGGAACGCCAATTTCTAAACCGAGCTTCATTTTGGAAGGAGGAATGTCATGACCCAAAACATCCAGCGTCGCGTCATGCTCGGTGCAGGACTGGCATCTGTTGCCGGTCTCGCTACAGCCGGGTCAGCCGCAGCCGCCGACAAGGCGAAGCCAGCTCCCCCGTTGCCTGATAAGAAATTCGAGGAACTCCTCGCCGGTGTCCCCATGGACCGGGTGGGCGCCGAGCTCGCCTTCGAAGCAGTAGTGGATATCGCTCCTGCCGAGGATTTGGGCGACGGCCCTCTTGGCGGACGTCGGATTGTGCCCATCATCGGCGGCAGGTTCAAAGGTCCGCGGATCAGCGGCACTGTTGAGAGCGGCGGCGCCGACCGGCAGCTCATCCGGGGCGACGGCGTCCGCATGCTGGAGGCGATCTATGAGCTGCGCACGGATGACGGCGCCGTTCTGTCAGTGGTCAACAACGTGCTCATCGACCAGCCCACGCCGGAACAGCGGTACGCCAGATCGTTCCTGACCGTGACCGCCCCGACCGGCCCGCACGACTGGCTGAACCGGCGCATCCTGGTCGGAACGCTCAACTCACTGCGCCCCTCCAGGGATGCCGTGCTGATCCGCGTCTTCGTCCTCACCTAAGGTCTCAACTGCGGGCAAAGTACGACGCCGGGTGGTTGCGTTGCGCCGCCACCCGGCGATTCGTGTTGGAAATGTCATCTAGGCCGTCAGTCGGCCATACAAACCACCGCCGCCGCCGATGAAACGGCCTGAAGAAAAAGCGAACGACGTCGGCGCCGCAGATCCGGGCTTCCCCGAAGGCGAGACGCCAGCCAGAGAGTGAACGCTATGTACGCGACGATACCTACAAATATCACGTAACTTTGACGCTGCCGGCTTTCAGATAGCGAATGGCATCAGCTGCAACGACGACGATGACCATGGCAGCAGGGACGATTGGGAGGACCGGGAGAATGACTAGCGGGACTCCACAGCAACTTCACAGTTTCGTCACAGGCGGGTTCATGGCCGAGCCCATACCGTGGAAATGTGGACGAGAAGGAAGCCTATAAGCCCCGCCACTGGCCCTTGATAATCTTTGCCTTCGCGGTGACGGCGTTGTTCCTCGCCGCCATCGTTACCACTTTTTCCTCCTTCGGCCTGCAGCTGTTGACCCAGATTATTGAGTGGTTTCAGGCCATCGGCATTGTTTGATGGCCCAATCTTTTCCGGCACTTCGGCCTAGTTGCCCGTACGGGCTCCGTCGGTAACCTCCTCCCCGTTGGTCGGGCTCATCGCTCTCCCCCTCGGGATCCCGACTGCGGTCCAGCCGTCCGGCGGCTATTGCTTCGGCGGTACGCCGGTAGCCGTCCTGGATCTACTCTTCCAATTTCACAGTTCCACCCGCCACTGGTTCCGGCCGCCAATCCTGATCGCGGGCAGGTCCCGGAGCGGACCAGTGCGTAGGCCTGGGCGGAACTGACCTAGCGGATTTCCTGCACGTCAGAAAGTTTGAGGAAACGCTGCCGGCGCGCATCTGTCAAGGTCCGACTTTAGCCAAGGACAGGCGTGGATTCGGCGCCGCCCCGCCACGGGGAACAGCAGGACGGCGCCGAAATCCCCAACATAGTTACTGCAGCCCGCACGGCTGGGCGGGCCACGCGTCTTGAGCCAATCTTGAGCCGGACATGCGGAAACCCTGAGGTTGATCGTTCACGCTGGAGCCAGCAGATGGCGGGAGTTGCAGCCGGAGTCCGGGCTACTGGGGAGTGTCTGGACTGTCAGCGGCCGGCTCGTCTCAGCTCATCGGGTGCGGGGCACCGGCAGGACTTTGGGGAGACTGCCGGCCCCGGCACCTGTTCCTCGTTTTCCCTGCTTTATCCAGCCCGGGCTCCATGGATGCCCTGACATGCGAAATGGCCCGAAGTAAGACCTCCCCAAGCCAACTCCAGGGTGACATAAACCTGGTCTTTCGCTTCCTCAGGCCAACCTCAGGAGATCTGCGGTCGCCGGCGGGAAAATCGTATGACACGCCTGTAACGGCCTTCGGCCACAATCGTAGGAATGGCAGCCGGCCAGGCGACGACGCAGCCTGCTCCTTAGCCCTTCCGGGTTTGCATCTATGCCAGAGCAGCGTACAGCCACACTGGAGCCCGCCATGACCGTTCGACAAGCTTCAAGCCCGTCCCAGCCCGCTGCTGCCTCAGCAGGCGAGTTACCCCTTTACCGACTCCATCTGATGCGGGCAGGCTACTTTTACATGGCGGTTGGCCTCGCCATCTTCAAAGTGCCAGACCTTTTCAGCCAGGATGCCTCGAGAACCCTGATGGAAGGCGTTGTCACCTGCATCCTGACCGCCATGTGCATCCTCGCCTTCGTCGGATTGCGGTACCCGGTCCGGATGCTGCCGCTGCTGCTGTTCGAGTCAATCTGGAAGCTCATCTGGCTAGCTGCCGTAGCCTTGCCCGCCATCATGGACGACGCCGTTGACCCGGCCATGTCCGAACTGATATTCAACTGCTCCATGGTCGTCATCATCCTGGCCGTGATTCCATGGCGCTATGTATGGCAGCACTATGTCACCGCGAAGGGCGACAGGTGGCGGTGAGCACGTCACTGCACAGACTCCAGTTATCGGGTAACTGCACCAACGAAATCACGACGGCGGCGCCCGGCTTCCCACCGGGCACCGTCTCCTTCTCGGCCCGACTACATCAGCAGGTTGTGCAGCGGGATCTCCGTGGCTTCCGGCATGGTGGTGAACCCGCCCTCCACGCCCTTCTGCAGCAAGGGCATGAGAGTGCTGTCACGGAAAGATTCCCAGCTCTCCTTCGACTCGTGGACGGCGATGACCCTCCAGCCGCCGTCGGACGGTCCGGCCGCGTGGAAGATCTGCCCCGGCGGGCGCTGGCCCTCGCCGGGGTGGGCCGCGGCCACCGATGCCTCGTACTGGTCCTTGGTGCCGCCGGGAAAGAAATGCACGATTGCGTAGGCCGACGTTTCCATGAGTGCCTCCTTCGACTGTTGGAATAACCAATGGTGGCCCTGCTCCTGCACCATGACGATAGGTCTTCCGCTGGACCTCGCTCCCGGCCTGCCAGCATCCCGGTAGGGCCTAAAGTCCCTAGCGCTCCGGCCTGCTGAATCGTTACCCTGAACGTGACGCATCAACAACCGCGGCTTCGTTGGGGAGGCCGCGGAATTGTCGATGAAGGTTAGGGGAATCCGTGTGGAGTTTGGCGTGTTGGGGAACACCAGGCTCCACACGACCTCTGCCGCTGATCAACTGACACCGGAACGGCGAAACTCACTGCGCCATTCAGGAACCCCGCAGTTCTGATCCACACCGACGTGTAGCCACACCTGAAAGTTAGGCCGATTCTGCCTGCTCCCTTGCGCAGCCACTCGCCGCTCAGCGGTGGAACCGCAGGGTCGCAGGCATTCTGACATTCAAGTTAGATTGATAGGATCATCGCTGCGCAAGGAGTTCTTCATGGCCCGTCCCCGTTCCCCGCTCTTGTCGGTCGACGCCATCGTTGCTACGGCACTGGAATTAGTGGACGAGGAAGGCGACTTCAGCTTTCCCAAGGTCGCACGGCGGTTGGGCGTGAGCCAGTCTGCGCTGTACAACCACATCGACAACCGGGAGCACATCATTGAGTTGATGCGTGGAAAGGCATTCTCCCGCGTAATAGGAGTGGATCTTGACAATATGCCGTGGGAGGACGCGCTGCGAGCGCTAGTGCGCAACTATCGCGACTGTCTCCTCCCCCACCCCCGTCTAGTCCCGATGCTGATCACCCAGACGGTGCAGGATCCGGGCGTGATCGCGTTCTACGAGGACATGGCTACGGTGTTGGGACGGGCGGGTGTGCCCAACGAGGAGATCGTTCCCGCGATCAACACGATCGACTATTTGGCTTTGGGCTCAGCCTTAGAACTCACCGCCCCGGAAGTCGTGTGGAGTCTTCCTCCGGGACGCTTCCCCGCCTTCGCCCAGGCGGTCTCCAACCTGGGCACCCCCGCGGAACGTTCGGAGGCAGCGTTCGCCTTCGGGCTGGATCTCCTCATCGCCGGCGTGCGCGAAAAGGCGTTGAAAAAGATTTCCTGAAAGGCTTTCACTAACCTCTTGAAATTTGAGAACCGCGCCCACATAATAATGAAAGCCTTTCATTTAGTGACGCCCCGCACATCTTCTCTGACCGATGGAGGACAGCTATGTCCAACGACTCCTCAACTACGCATTCGACGCGTGTACCGCTGACTGCCACCCGCGCAGTTTCTATTTTCGGCATCAGCGTGGTCGGATTCATGACCGCAAACCTGGTTCCGATCATGCTCGTAGCCCTCATCGAGGAGCTCGCATTCCCAGCAACAGCCGCGGGTGCTCTCTTGACAGGTTCTCTGCTGGCCTGCGCAGCTACCTGCCTGCTGACGTCGCGCTGGGCTTCCCTCGACGGACGTTATGTCATCGCACGGAGCGGACTCGCATTGTCGGCTTTAGGCTTCGGTGCCGCGGCTTTTATTCCCTCCGTTCCGGCGGTCATTGCAGGCGTACTCCTCGGTGGCCTGGGAAGCGGCGGCGCCGTTTCTGCAAGCGGAGCCGCTTTGGGTGCTTTACGCAATCCTGACCGGGCATCGGGCATCAGCGGATTTGCCAACCGGGCGTTGGTCTCCGTGGTCCTCTTCGCCATACCGGCATTGGGCGCGGGAATGGGCAGCGCCTTCGGCCTGCTTGCGGGCCTGGCCCTGGCCGCGCTGTTCACCACAGGATGGCTTCCGGATCGCCCCGCCGTCGAATCCCCCGCTGTTGCAGCAGCAGCGGCCACCTCTCCCGCGGTATCGCAGCGCAAGACAACCATCGCGGGCCTTGGCCTGCTGGCCTGCTTCGCCCTCTGGGCACTGAGCGAAGATTCGCTTTGGGCCGTGGCGGCCACGATGGGTGCCGAACAGGCCCGGCTCGACGAAACAGGAATGGGCTTGGTGTTGAGCCTGTCTACCCTAGGCGGGCTAATCGCTTCGGCCCTGATTGGTGTGGCAGGTGGACGTTTGGGTCGCACTGTGCCCCTCGCCGCCGCACTGATAGCCGGCGGCGCCCTGAAATTCGTTTCCGGCATGGTTACCGATCCCGGCTGGTACATGGTGGTCATCATCGCTTGGAACACCATCTACATGCTCTCCTTCATCTACGTCGTCGCTACTGCGGCAGCGCTCGACGCAACGGGCCGCTGGTCCGCACCGGTTCTCGGGGTTTACCTCATCGGCTCCTCGTTCGCTCCCGTCTTCGGCACCTCCATCTCAACGGCCGCCGGCTACACCACCTTGGGAATGGTGTTGTCAGGCATGACCTTCGTCCTGCTGGTTCCGTTCCTCATCATTTCCAGATTCTCCGTGCGCGCTGAAGCTGCCCAGGGTGCAACTGCCCCCGAAACAAACCTCAATCAGGCAGCGATTGCCTGATGTCTAACCCACACCACTTAGGAAGTTTCCCCATGCCTGCCCGCACGCTCTACACCAACGCCACCGTCTTTACCGCGGACGGAGGCAACGCCGAAGCTTACGTCGTCGAAGGATCCCGTTTCGCCTACGTCGGCGATGAGGCCGGCGCCCGCGAGTTTGCCGGCGTAGAAGCTGAGGAGGCTGATTTGGAGGGCGGCTTTGCTCTCCCGGGTTTCATCGACGCCCACACCCACCTGCTGATGACGGGACAGGCTCTGCAAAAAGTCGCCCTGCGCGACGCGGCAAACCTGGCCGAACTGCAGGATCGCCTGCGCGAGGCCGTTCTGGATGCTCCGGAAGCGCCGCGCATCCTTGGCGCCGGCTGGCTCTACAGCACGCTTGCCGACCAAGCCCCCACCCGGGAACTGCTTGATGCCGCCGTTCCGGACCGGCCGGTCTATCTGGATGCGAATGATCTGCACTCCATGTGGCTCAACAGCGCGGCCTTACAGGAACTGGGCATCGACGACTCGACGCCGGATCCGATCGGCGGCCGGATCGGGCGGGATCCCGTCACCGGTGCGGCGGACGGCATGCTGTACGAAACAGCTGCCCAGCAGATCGCCTGGCCGGCGCTGGCCCGGACGGCCACGGACGCGGAGCGGGACTCGCAGTTGGAGGAAGCTTTCACGAACTACCTTGCCGCCGGTGTCACCAGCGCGGTGGACATGGCCGTGCAGGAGGACGATCTGACGGCATTTCAACGCGCCCTGCAGCGACACGGCGGAAGCCTGCCGCTGCGCGTCAAGGGACACTGGCTGATCTCACGCCGGGAGTCCACGGAGCAGAATCTTGCCCAGGTCTCCGAGGCTATGCGCCTGGCTGAGGAGGTCTCCGGCGACTGGCTCCGCATGTGCGGAATCAAAGTCGTCGTGGACGGCGTCATCGACAGCTGCACTGCGGCCATGAAGGAGCCTTACAGCGACGGCAGCACCTGCGAGCCCATCTGGGACCGGGCGTCCCTGACTCCCGTCGTGGTTGCCGCCGACGCCGCCGGCCTGCAAATTGCCTTGCATGCCATCGGCGACGAGGCCTCCGATATCGCTCTGGACGCCCTCGAGGAGGCCTACCGAATTAACGGTCCCCGCGACCGCCGGCACCGGATCGAGCACCTTGAAACAGTGACCGAGTCCAACGTCCGCCGGCTGGCCCGCCTGGGCGTGGTCGCCTCCATGCAACCGGTCCATGCCGACCCGTCGATCCAGGAGAACTGGCAGACCATGCTGGGCGACCACCGGACGGAGCGGGCCTATCCGTGGACCGAGTTTACGGCCGCAGGCGCCACACTGGCCTTGAGCAGCGACGCTCCCACTGCCCCGCACCACCCGCTGCCCAACATGTATGTGGCCGCGACGCGACGCTCCGCTTTGGACCCTGCCTTGTCGGCCAATCTGCCCGGCTATGCTCTGGACCTGGCCGACGCCCTGCGCCATGCCACCCGCGACGCGGCCTACTCATGCCGGGCCGAAAACACGGAGGGGCGCATCGCCGTCGGTCATTTCGCAGATTTCACGGTCCTCGACACCAACCCGATCGCCGCTGAGCCCGCGGAGCTTCTGACCAACCACGCCCGCCTCACCGTAATTGGAGGACGCGTCGCCTACCGCGCCGCCAGCGACGGGCTCATGGCCGGAATGAAGTGACCCTGGACCTCGCCACAAACTGAGTACGACGGCGGGTGGTTTCGTTCCAGCCACCCGCCGAGTCGTTCTGGTACCCCAAGACCACGGCGTCAAGACCAGGCTGTGCCCCGCTGGACCAGGTTTTCCGGTTCGGTGCCGGTACTGAGCGCGGCGAGCTGGCGCTTGAGCAGCCGCACTATGCGCGGAAAGAACGCGGAGGTGTTGCCACCGATGTGCGGGGTGATGAGGGCGTTGTCTGCCCGCCATAGAGGATGGTCAGCCGGAATCGGTTCGGGATCGAAGACGTCGATGGCGCAGCTGATCCGTCCGGATACCACCTCCGCAGTCAGTGCTTCGGAATCAACCACGGCGCCACGGGCGACATTCACCACCAGCGCATCGTCGGGCAGTGCCGCCAATACCTCCCGGCCAATCAAGCCCCGCGTCGCCTCAGTCAGCGGCGTAATCACGATAAGCACGTCGGCATTGCGTGCGAGCTCGACCAGCTCCTCCGTGCCATGGACATGTCCTTCACTGTCCTCGCGGGCCTTCGAGCCAACACGGGTCAATTCCACTTCAAAAGGCTCCAGCCTCCTTGAGATCTCGGCCCCGATGCCGCCTACTCCGACGAGGAGGACTCGCCGGTCCGCCAAGGAGAGCCGACGCTCGTGCCGCCACCGGCCCTCGAGCTGGTCCTGCGCTGCCTTGTCGATACCTCGCAGCGAGGCAAGCGTAAGGCCGATGGCCAGCTCAGCCGTCGCCGCCGCGTGAACGCCGGCGGCGCTGGCAACCGCTACGTCTTCGGCGACAGCCTCCCGAACGCCGTCGATCCCGGTGGTCTGCGCCTGCACGAGCTTCAGGTTGCTGGCCTTGCCCAGCTCCCCCAGCACCGCCCCCGCGTTCAGGTACGGGAGGACCACGGCATCGAGGTCTGCCAGTCCCGCCCCCTCTGGGTCACCTTCGAAGTCCCAGACCACGCCGCGCATGCCGCTGGGCAGCGGCTGGACAGAATCCAGCAGGTCCTGGTCAGGGAAACTGATCGTTTTGATATCGCTCGCTGTCGGGCTCATGGGGGTCCTCCCGTGGTTGGTTGAATGGAGTCCTGCGTCGGAACGGCTTGCTTATCGCTCGCCGCTGGGAGGGACGTGCGTTAATGCAGAACCGGCCGGTCTGAGTTCCTGTGGCCCGGCACCGTCTTCGAAGGCCTTGGCAAAACGCATGTAGGCGCTCGTGAGATGCTGCTGCATCGCTTCCTCCGCTCGGCCCGGATCGCAGTCGCGGATGGCCTGCCAGACCTGGCGATGTTCTTCCAAGGTGATAGCCCCGCCGATGTCGGCCGGATAAAGGCGGAAAATGTGCAGGTGGCAGTGCGTCTGGCTGTAGGCATTTCCCACCACCTTATTGTGCGTGGCGGAGAGGATGAGGTCATGGAACCTCGTGTCGTGGCTGACCAGTTCCTGCCGGATATCGGCCTTCGATTCGGTCTGCTCGCGGAACCCTTCCAGCTCCCGTTCGAGGCGGCGGGCGGGGTTTTCGAGCCGGTCCACGGCTGCTGAGCGGGCCGCCCACGGTTCAACCAGCAGGCGGAATTCAAACAAGTCCCGCAACGCCTCCAGGTCCAGCAGCGGCGTGGTGCTGTAGCCGCGGCCGGACGTAGCCACCACCAGGTTGTCGCCCTGAAGTCGATGCAGCGCCTCGCGGACAGGTGTAGGCGAGACACCCAGCTGCCGGGATACCGCGTCGATGTTCACTCGGGTCCCGGGTGGAATCCGGTTTTCCAGGATCTGTGCGCGCAGCTCCTCATAGACCTCCCCGGTCGACAACTTCATCCTGCTCTGCTCCGGCGACTCTGCCACGTGCATCCCTTTCGTCCCCTAGCAGGTTATCCCTGCCCGCCCCGTTTGCTGGAGCGGCTCATTTCGATCCTTCGCGAAGGACCACTTGCATTGTGCGATAAATCACATAGGGTTTTGACCAATCCTATATGAAGAGTAACGGGGAACACACTTTGGAACTTCAGAGCTACTCAACTCATGACCTCATCCGCTTCGCCTCCCAGGCGCTCCAAGCCGTCGGAGTGCCTGTCGCGGACGCGGACCTTACCGCCGAGTCGCTGGTCGAGGCAGACCAACGCGGCATCAACTCGCACGGCCTGCTGCGCCTGCCGCTGTACGTGGCAGCCATCGAGGAGGGCGGCATCAACCCGCGTCCGCAGCCGCGGTGGCTAAGGGATACCGGCTCCGCCGCCCTGCTCGACGCCGACGGCGCCCTGGGACAAGTCGCGATGCAGGCCGCCACGGACTACGCGATGGCCCACGCCTCCGACCGCGGCATTGCTGCGGTGGCGGTCCAGAACAGCAGCCACTACGGCGCCGGCATTTTCTGGACTGACCGCATGGCTGCCCGTGGCCTGGTAGCCATTTTGACGTCCACCACCGGACCCACCGTGGCGCCTTATGGGGGTGTCGCCAAGGTGTTCGGAACCAATCCCTTGACCATCACCGCTCCCAGCGCCAGCGACCACCCCTTGACTGCAGACATGGCGACCAGCACCGGTGCCTACGGAAAAGTCATTGCCGCAAAGAACGAGGGAACCAGCATTCCCGAAGGCTGGGCTGTAGACGCCCAGGGCATCCCGACCACCGATCCGGTCGAGGCGATGGCGGGAGCATTGATACCGTTCGGCGGCCACAAGGGCTCGGCTGTGTCCGCCCTGCTGGAAGCGATCGCGGCCTCCCTCGGCTCTGGAACCTTCGCCCATGAAACCGAGGACATCTGGTCCAACCCCGGATCACGGATGAACACGGGCCACCTGTTGATCGCCTTGGACACAGAGGCGTTCGCAGGCCGGCAGCACACCGAGGACCGGGTGTCCCGGCTCCAAGAGCGGATACGCGAGTCAGGTGTTAGCGGTGCAACAGTCCATGCACCGGGCGACATCGAGTACGCCAAGGGAAACCGGAACAGCGAGACGGTGGCACTTGCCGCCTCCACCACCCGCCTGCTCAATGAGCTTGCCGAAAAACTCAACATTGCCCAGGCCGCGCAAGCAGCCGAAGAACCCGCCCACTAGCCAGACCTCAGACAAAGTCAGAATTCACTAACAGTCCGAAGGAGAACCAACAATGTTGGATTCACAGCACACCGATTCCCGCAGCGCAGTCCGTGGCCACCGTGTTGCCAAGGCCCTGACCCTTTCCGTCACTGCGGCCGCAGCCGTGATGCTCGCTGGTTGCGGCGTGGGCGGTCCGGTGGAAGCGAGCGGCACCAATGCCGCCGGCGCCAACGGAGACCAGGTCCTGCGTCTGGCGCACGTCTACGAGGCGGGGCACCCGGTCGAGAAATGCGGCGTCGCAACGCTTAAGAAAGAGCTGGAAGGCAGCGGCATCACGGTGGAGAGCTACCCGGCAGCCCAGCTGGGCAGCGAGGCCGAATCTCTCGAGCAGGTAGCCACCGGAGGCCTGGACATGGCCATCGCCGGCCCCTCCTTCCTCGGCGTCTGGCACGAACCGGCGGCCGTCCTGGACGGCGCCTACCTCTTCGAGGACGTCGACCACTTCGTGGAAACCATCGAAGGACCCGAGATGCAGAAGGTCTACGACGAAATGAACGCGGAGACCGGCATCAAGGTCCTCTCGGGCTGGTACTACGGAACGCGTCACGTCACCTCGAACAAGGAAATCCACGGCCCCGAGGATATGCAGGGCATCAAGATCCGCACCCCGGATGCGCCGCTCTACCTGACCAACACCAAGATCATGGGCGGCACGGCCACCCCGATGGCCCTCGACGAGGTCTACCTTGCCCTGCAGCAGGGCGTCATCGACGCACAGGAAAACCCGATCCCCACGATCGCCTCGGCCAAGCTCAACGAGGTCCAGGACTACATCAACCTCACGGGCCACATGATCCAGGGCATCAATATCGTTACGGGGTCTGCCCTCTACGACTCGCTGCCCGAGGACCAGAAGACAGCACTCGCTTCGGCCATGGACGCTGCCTCGGACAAGGTCCGTGAATGCGTCGAGACCGAGGAGAAGGAAACCCTCGAAGAGTGGAAGAAGGGCGACGGCATCAAGGTCAACGAGGATGTCGACCGCGAAGTCTTCGCAGAGCGCGCCCGCCAGATGCTGCCGGGCGAAGTTTCCTGGGGCGACCTCTACAAGCAGATCCAGGATGCTAAATGATTCCCGAACACCCCGACGAGCCTGACTTCCTTGAGTCCAGAAGTCCCGTCCTGCGAAGCCTTGTGAACGTCGAGCGGCTGGCAGCTGCTGGCCTCTTGAGCCTCACACTCGTCCTGGTACTGGTGCAGGTTGTCAGCCGGTATGTCTTCTCAAGTCCGTTGTCCTGGACCGAGGAGCTGGCCCGCTTTGCACTGGTGTGGCTGACGTTCATCTCCGCCGGATTCGTCATGGCGAGGCGCCTGCACGTCACCGTCGACCTTCTCGCGGCCAAGCTCAACAAGCGGGCGGCAGTGCTGATGGATTCCTTCGCCATGCTGGTGGTCCTGGTCGTCTCGGCGGCAATGACCATCGCCGGGACCCAGTTCGCGATCTCCGCCGCAAAGCTGAACGCCCCCGCAACGGACATTCCGATGAGCGTCGTGTACACGGCCGCCGTCCTGGGATTCGCGCTCATCTTCGTGCATGGCCTGCTGAATACCTTGGTCAACCTGCGGCATCCGGAGGAAGTGCCGGAAGCCATGGACAATCTCGAAAAAGAATCCTTCTGAGGAAACCCATATGACATTGACCCTCATGCTCGTAGGCCTGCTGGTTCTCCTGGCCCTCCGAGTTCCCGTTGCGATTGCACTGCTGGTGCCCTCGTTGATCTACGTCACGATGGACCCGACCGCGTCCCTGGGCATAGCAGTGCAGCAGACTACGTCCGGCGTCAACAGTTTCGCCATCCTTGCCGTGCCCCTGTTCATCCTCCTCGGTAATGTCGCGAATGTTTCCGGCGTCTCGGACCGGCTATATACAACTGCCGTGGCCTACTTGGGCCACATCCGCGGCAGCCTCGGCTATGTAAACATCGCCACTAGCTTTGGCTTCTCGTGGATGAGCGGTGCCGCAATTGCTGATGCCGCTGCCATGGGCAAGATCCAGGTCCCCGCTATGAAGCAGCGCGGGTACAAGGAGGAATTCAGCCTTGGCATCACCGGTGCGTCCTCTTTGATCGCGCCGATGATCCCCCCAAGCATTCCGGCCATCATCTACGCGGTAACGGCCGGGGTATCCGTCGGAGCCCTGTTCATGGCCGGCATCATTCCGGCCCTGGTACTGATCCTCTGCCTGACGTTCATGGTCTGGTGGCTGACCCGCACCGAGCACCACCTCACCCTGCCCAAGGCTTCCTGGGGCGAACGCGGGCGTTCCCTGCTGGCAGCCCTTCCGGCCTTCGGCGCCGGCGTGGTCATCCTCGGCGGCATCCTCAGCGGAATCTTCACGCCTACGGAGGCCTCCGGAATCGGCGTCCTCTACATCTTCATCCTTGCCCTCATCTACGGATCGCTGACGTGGCGCAAGACTTATCGGATCCTCCTGGGCTCCGTCGAAACGTCGGGTTCGGTCCTCCTGATCGTCGCAGCGGCGGCGCTGTTCGGCTGGGTACTCGCCCGTGAACAGGCTCCCCAGCTCGCAGCGGACTTCATCCTGAACTTCACCAACCATCCGATTGTCTTCCTCATCCTCGTCAACCTACTGCTGCTGGTTATCGGCTGTGTCTTGGAGCCAACGGCCGCCATCCTGATCCTGGTACCGGTGCTTGGACCGGTCGCCGAGACCTTCGGCCTTAGCCCCATCCATTTCGGCGTCGTCGTGATCTTCAACCTGCTGATCGGTCTGCTGACGCCGCCCGTCGGACTGGTGCTGTTTGTCCTGTCGAGCGTCACAAATATCCCGGTCCCCAAGGTCATCAAGGGCGTGCTGCCGTTCTTCGTGCCCATGCTGATCACCCTCTTTGTCATCACCTTTGTTCCCGCGCTGAGCCTCTGGCTTCCGTCACTGCTCGGTTTCGTCTAAACGCCTGAAAGGCTCCATCAATGTCAAGAATCACCTCCGTCCGCACCGAAGACATCCGGTTCCCCACCTCGCTGGACCTCGACGGCTCGGACGCCGTCAACGTCGATCCGGACTACTCCGCCGCCTACGTCAGCATCAACACCGACGACGAATCCGGCCACGGCTTCGTGTTCACCTGCGGACGCGGCAACGAGATCGTCACCGCCGCCATTGAGTCCTACGGCCAATTGCTGGTCGGCCGGGACCTGGACGAACTCGTAGGCGATCTGGGCGAGGCGTCGCGCCGGCTCATCCACGACTCCCAGCTCCGCTGGCTCGGCCCGGAGAAGGGCGTGTCCCACATGGCCGCCGGCGCCCTGGTCAACGCGCTCTGGGACATCCACGCCAAGCGCGAGCAGAAGCCGCTGTGGCTGCTCCTGAGCGAAATGCCCGCAGAGGAGATCGTCAACGCCGTCGACTTCACGCACATCCGCAATGCCCTGACCCCGAGCGACGCACTCGAGATCCTGCGACGGGGAGAAGCCGGCAAGGCAGAGCGGATCGCCGAGCTGCAGCGTTCCGGCTACCCCGCCTACACCACGACGCCGGGCTGGCTCGGTTACAGCGACGAGAAGCTGGTGCGCCTGAGCAAGGAAGCCGTCGCGGACGGCTTCGGCATGATCAAGCTCAAGGTCGGCGGGGACCTGAACGAGGACCGCCGCCGCATGAAGTTAGCCCGTGAGGCCGTGGGCGAGAACGTGAAGATCTCCATCGACGCCAACCAGCGCTGGGAAGTCCAGGAGGCTATCGACTGGGTCAACGAGCTCGCCGAGTTCAACCCGTGGTGGATTGAAGAGCCCACCAGCACGGACGAGATCCTGGGCCACGCCGCGATCCGCAAGGGCGTCTCCCCCGTCAAGGTCGCCACCGGCGAGGCCGTTGCCAGCCGCATCATCTTCAAGCAGCTGCTCCAGGCCGGCGCCATCGACGTCATGCAGATCGATTCGACCCGAGTGGCCGGCGTCAACGAGAACATCGCCAACCTGCTGCTGGCCGCCCGCTTTGAGACTCCCGTATGCCCCCATGCCGGGGGCGTGGGCCTTTGCGAACTGGTACAGCACTTCTCCTTCTTCGATTACGCGGCCATCAGCGGCACCATGGAGAACCGAATGATCGAATTCGTCGACCATCTGCACGAACACTTCATCGAGCCGGTGCGTGTGGAAGGCGGCCGCTACCTGGCTCCGCAGAAGCCGGGCACCGGCGCTGAGATGCTGCAGGACTCCCGGGACAAGTGGACCTTCCCCGCGGGCCAGGGCTGGCAGCAGGTCGGCGACCGGGCAGCCGTAACCGGGAGCAGCAACCGATGACAACCACCTCAGCAGATCAGGCCGCCGCACAGATCGAGGCGGCCCACGCCGCCTACCAGCAGTCCCGGGATGAAACCCCGCAGACCCGCGCCGCCTGGCTCGAAGCCCTTGCGGCCGGGCTGGAGCAGCACGCCGACGAGCTCGTGGAGATCGCCGGCCGCGAGACACACCTGGCCGAGGGCCGGCTCCGGTTCGAGCTCAAGCGCTCCGTCTTCCAGTTGCGCCTCTTCGGTGACGAGGTCCGCCGCGGCGAAAACCTGGACGCCACCATCGACCACGCGGATCCCGAGTGGGGCATGGGCCCCCGCCCTGACATCCGAAAGGTCAATGTACCCCTCGGCGTCGTCGGCGTCTTCGGGGCGTCCAACTTCCCGTTTGCCTTCAGCGTGATGGGCGGCGACAGCGCCTCGGCACTGGCGGCCGGCTGCGCCGTCGTGCATAAAATCCACGGCGGGCACACGGAACTGGGCCTGCGCACGGGGGAAATCGCCACCGCGGCGCTGGCCGCAGCGGGCGCACCCGCCGGCCTCTTCTCCACCGTCACCGGCCGGGAGGCCGCCGAGGCCCTCGTGGACCACCCATTGGTGATGGCCATCGGCTTCACCGGCTCCACCGCCGGCGGCCGCGCGCTGTTCAACCGCGCGGCAAGCAGGCCCGTGCCCATCCCCTTCTACGGCGAACTAGGCAGCATCAACCCCGTCTTCGTGACCGAAGACGCGTGGAACCTGCGCCGGGATGAGATCCTCGCGGCTTACGCCGGCTCGTTCACCATGGGCATGGGACAGTTCTGCACTAAACCCGGTCTGTTGTTCGCGCCCGCGGAACATGAGGAGGACATCGCGCAGATCCTCGGCCGCGAACTGGCGGGCAAGCCCACCGCTCCCCTGCTCAGCCCGCGGCTCCGGGAAGGCTTCGACGAGGCCCTGGCCGGCGTCCGGGACACCGAGGGCGTGGAAGTGCTCATCGCCGGAAACGACGACGACGCCCCGGCACCCACGGTGCTTGCCACCACGGCGGATGCGGTCCGCCAGCGGCCGGAGCTCCTCGAGCAGGAGATGTTCGGACCGGCCACCCTGGTGATCACTTACAAGCCCGGGACGGATCTGGCCGAGTTGGCCTCGCTGGTTCAAGGCCAGCTCACCGCCACGGTTCAGGCGCAGCCGGAGGAAGACCTCAACGACCTGCTGACGGTCCTGCGGGAGAAGAGCGGCCGCGTCCTCTGGAACGCTTGGCCCACTGGCGTGACCGTGACCTACGCGCAGCAGCACGGAGGCCCCTATCCGGCAACCACCGCACCGAACACCACTTCGGTGGGAACGGCGGCGATCCGCCGGTTCATGCGTCCGGTAGCCTACGACTCCTTCCCGTCCGCTCAATTGCCCCCTGCACTGCGGGACGAGAACCCATGGGGCATCGGCCGCCGCGTGGACGGCCGCTGGGAGCACCCCGCCGAAGGAGGCAACTGACATGGAGACTTTCCCTCTGCAGGACATCCTGCCCTCGGATGCGGGCAGCGCCCAGCTGGTCGGCCGGGTCTGGGACCCGGAAACCGGCGGCCCCCGCGTCGTCGCGGTCAAGGGCCACGACGTCTACGACATCACGGACAGCGCCCGCACCGTCGCGGATCTGATGGAACATGAGGACCCCGCCGAACTCGTGGCCACCGCCCTCGACCGCCCGCGCTGGACCCTGGCCGAACTGGTCGATGCCTCGTGGGCCAAGGCGACGGGCCGGCCGCACCTTCTCGCGCCGGTGGACCTGCAGGTCATCAAGGCCTGCGGCGTTACATTCGTGGAAAGCATGGTCGAGCGGGTCATCGAGGAACGCTGCAGCGGCGACTTCAACAAGGCCGCCGAGGTCCGGGAGCTGGTGGGCAAAGCCCTGGGCGGCAGCATCTCCTCGCTGCGCCCCGGTTCGGACGCCGCGAAGCAGGCCAAGGAGGTGCTGATCCGGGAGGGGATGTGGTCCCAGTACCTGGAGGTGGGCATCGGCCCGGACCCCGAGGTCTTCACCAAGGCGCCCGTCCTCTCGGCAGTCGGCTTCGGCACGGACATCGGACTGCCCACGTTCTCGTCCTGGAACAACCCGGAACCCGAACTGGTACTCGTGGTCGATTCGTCCGGACGGGTCCGCGGCGCCACGCTGGGC